>NZ_JBTKXX010000009.1:0-1370 GCF_054862725.1 Thiomicrolovo sp. ZZH C-3 | reverse complement strand
TAAAAAATAACCACCCATACCGAACAAAAAGCCGACAAAATTGTATACTATTTTCATGAAACTTCCGCAGTCAAGGCTGCGAAAAAAGGATTAACCAATGAAGAAGTGGCTTTTGTCCATGATGATGCTTCTGCCGACGCTGGCGCTGGCAGAGGATACGCTCGATACAGGTGATACGGCCTGGATGATGGTGTCAACAGCATTCGTACTGCTGATGACGCCGGCAGGTCTGGCACTCTTTTACGCCGGGATGACACGTTCAAAGAACGTGCTTAATACCTATGCAATGGTCATGGGTGCATTTGTCGTTGCCTTTGTGGTCTGGGTCATTGCAGGCTACTCCATCGCCTTCGGTGCAAGCGAGAGCGCAGCACTGCAGAACGTGTTCGGCGGCTTCGGCAACGTCTTCCTTTCCGGTATCAACTGGTCTGACCTGTCCGGCAGCTACCCGACCTTCGTCTTCATCGCCTTCCAGGGTACGTTCGCAGCGATCACCGTTGCGATCGCGTCCGGTTCCGCGATCGAGCGTATGAAGTTCTCCACATGGATGCTCTTCGTTGTCCTCTGGGGCCTGGTGGTCTACGCACCGATTACGCACATGGTATGGGGCGGCGACGGTGCCTACCTCTTCGATGAAGGTGCCCTTGACTTCGCCGGCGGTACGGTTGTCCACATGAACGGCGGTCTGGCCGGTCTGGTCCTGGCGATCATGCTCGGTAAACGTGCAGGTTACCCGAAATCTCCGATCAAGCCGGTGAGCATCATCCTGACTGCTGCCGGTGCAGCCCTGCTGTGGTTCGGCTGGTACGGCTTCAACGGCGGTTCCGCATTCGGCGCAAACGCTATCGCAGGTCTCGCGGTTCTGACAACAACGATCGCTACGGCAGCTGCGGGTGTCACCTGGATGCTGATCGAGTGGTTCATGTTCAAGAAACCGACCCTGCTCGGTGTCGCTTCCGGTATCGTTGCCGGTCTCGTCGCGATCACGCCGGCCGCCGGCTTCGTCGGTGTNGATCGCTACGGCAGCTGCGGGTGTCACCTGGATGCTGATCGAGTGGTTCATGTTCAAGAAACCGACCCTGCTCGGTGTCGCTTCCGGTATCGTTGCCGGTCTCGTCGCGATCACGCCGGCCGCCGGCTTCGTCGGTGTCGGCGGTGCCTTCATCGTCGGTATCGTCGGTGCACTCATCGGCTTCTTCGGTGTCGCGATCCTGAAAAAGAAACTGGGCTACGACGACAGCCTCGATGCCTTCGGTATCCACTTCCTTGCTGGTCTGTGGGGTGCGATCGCTACGGGTATCTTCGCGCTGAACGATCAGGACCTCCTCTGGGACGGTCCGCTCAAAGCAAGCGGCGACCGTATGGGTCAG
>NZ_JBTKXX010000008.1:0-5388 GCF_054862725.1 Thiomicrolovo sp. ZZH C-3 | reverse complement strand
GAACCAGGCGGCGACCTACGTTCCCAACCCTGAAAGGGTCAGTATTATCAGCGATGAGAGGCTTAGCTTCCGGGTTCGGAATGGGGCCGGGCGTTTCCCTCTCTCTATAGCCACCTGGACAATCGGATCTAAAGGCTCCGGTGAGCGCTTAGATCCGACTGTGTCGGGAAGTTTTCATTGTTAAAGTCAACGTTACAACTACAGGGATTACAGCCTCTCATATTCAGTAAGGCAGTAAGACACTAATTTTAGGGAAAAAAGACGAACGGACTATTAGTACTGGTCAGCTAAATGCATTGCTGCACTTACACACCCAGCCTATCAAGCTTGTAGTCTTCAAGCGTCCTTCAGGGAGAGTTCATCTTGGAGTTGGCTTCCCGCTTAGATGCTTTCAGCGGTTATCACATCCGAACGTAGCTACCCGGCGGTGCCCTTGGCAGGACAACCGGTGCACCAGTGGTTCGTCCAACCCGGTCCTCTCGTACTAGGGTCAGCTCTCCTCAACTCTCCTGCGCCCACGGAAGATAGGGACCGAACTGTCTCACGACGTTCTGAACCCAGCTCGCGTACCGCTTTAAATGGCGAACAGCCATACCCTTGGGACCTGCTCCAGCCCCAGGATGCGATGAGCCGACATCGAGGTGCCAAACCTCCCCGTCGATGTGAGCTCTTGGGGGAGATCAGCCTGTTATCCCCGGCGTACCTTTTATCCTTTGAGCGATGGCCCTTCCACACAGAACCACCGGATCACTATGACCGTCTTTCGACTCTGCTCGACATGTACGTCTCACAGTCAGGCTGGCTTATGCCATTATACTCTACGATGGATTTCCAACCCATCTGAGCCAACCTTTGTAAGCCTCCGTTACTTTTTAGGAGGCGACCGCCCCAGTCAAACTACCCACCAGACATTGTCCTGACAGAGGATAACTCTGCGCAGTTAGCTATCAGAATATTCAAGGGTGGTATCTCAAGGGTGCCTCATATACAACTGGCGTCATATAATCAACGGCTCCCACCTATCCTGCACATGAATATCCCAATAGCAGTGTCAAGCTATAGTAAAGGTGCACGGGGTCTTTCCGTCTTTCCGCGGGTAGGAGGAATTTTCACCTCCACTACAATTTCACTGGATCCCTGGTTGAGACAGCTCCCATCTCGTTACGCCATTCATGCAGGTCGGTATTTAACCGACAAGGAATTTCGCTACCTTAGGACCGTTATAGTTACGGCCGCCGTTTACTCGTGCTTCAATTCACCGCTTCGCAAAGCTAACGGATCCTTTTAACATTCGAGCACCGGGCAGGCGTCACACCCTATACATCCACTTACGTGTTGGCAGAGTGCTGTGTTTTTGGTAAACAGTCGGGAGGGACTCTTTGCTGCGACCCGCTTCCGCTCCACCCGCAGGGGCTTCACGTACAACGGGCACACCTTATTCCGAAGTTACGGTGCTAGTTTGCAGAGTTCCTTAACCAGGGTTCTTCCACGCGCCTTAGAATACTCATCTCACCCACCTGTGTCGGTTTACGGTACGGGCGACTGTAGATATGCTTAGAAACTTTTCTCGGCACGACGGCATCAACGATTCTGTTTCTGCTCCGAAGAGCGTCGACAGCCTGTCAGATCTCGGTCTCATGTAAGGCGGATTTGCCTACCTTACAACCTACATCCTTCGAGCCACTATTCCATCAGTGACCTCGTTTAGCCCTATGCGTCCTTCCATCACGCTCTACAGTCGGTATCGGAATATTAACCGATTTGCCATCGTCTACCCCTTTCGGACTCGACTTAGGTCCCGACTAACCCTACGATGACGAGCATCGCGTAGGAAACCTTGGGTTTACGGCGAAGCAGATTCTCACTGCTTTTATCGCTACTCATGCCTGCATGCTCACTTCCATCCGCTCCAGCACTCCTTGCCGGTATACCTTCAACGCTGAATGGAACGCTCTCCTACCACTTAGTAAAACTAAGTCTAGAGCTTCGGTGTACATCTTAGCCCCGTTATATTTTCGGCGCAGAATCGCTAGACCAGTGAGCTGTTACGCTTTCTTTAAAGGATGGCTGCTTCTAAGCCAACCTCCTGGTTGTTTCAGCAACTCCACATCCTTTTCCACTTAGATGTAACTTAGGGACCTTAGCTGCTAGTCTGGGTTGTTCCCCTCTCGACGATTGATTTTATCACCCACCGCCTGACTCCCGAGGTTAGGCATACAGTATTCGGAGTTTGATAGGGTTTGGTACCGCGGTGAGCAGCCCTAGCCCTGTCAGTGCTCTACCCCTGTATGCTAATAACTCGAGGCTATACCTAAATATATTTCGGAGAGAACCAGCTATCACTGAGTTTGATTGGCCTTTCACCCCTATCCACAAGTCATCCGGAGGCTTTTCAACGCCTATCGGTTCGGTCCTCCACCGGCTCTTACACCGGCTTCAACCTGCTCATGGATAGATCACTCAGTTTCGGGTCTGCAGCATCTGACTAATCGCCCTATTAAGACTCGCTTTCGCTACGGCTTCGCGTTCGCTTAACCTTGCCAGATACCACAACTCGCAGGCTCATTATGCAAAAGGCAGTCCGTCACCCCTCATAAAGAATGGGGCTCCGAATGATTGTAAGCTATAGGTTTCAGGTTCTATTTCACTCCGTTCACCACGGTTCTTTTCACCTTTCCCTCACGGTACTGGTTCGCTATCGGTCTGGTAGTAGTATTTAGCCTTGGAGGGTGGTCCCCCCATGTTCAGTCAAGATAACACGTGTCCCGACCTACTCGAATAATACATAGATAGTTTTCGCTTACAGGGCTATCACCTTCTATGGCTCCTCTTTCCAAAGGATTCTGCTAACACACTACATACTTTAGGGCTAATCCCATTTCGCTCGCCGCTACTTTGGGAATCTCGGTTGATTTCTTTTCCTCAAGGTACTGAGATGTTTCACTTCCCTTGGTTCGCCCCCCGAAGGGTGACACGATTCGCACCGTGCCGGGTTGCCCCATTCGGAAATCCCCGGATCAAAGCTTCTTGGCAGCTCCCCGAGGCTTATCGCAGCCTAGTACGTCCTTCATCGCCTCTACCAGCCTAGGCATCCACCTATAGCTCTTAATATCTTTATTCTAATTAGCGCTTACTGCCTTACTCAATATGAATAAGACTGTAATATTTAATTGTAGTTGCAATACTCATGAATTTTACTTCATAAATATTTGTTGACTTTAACAATGATAATTCAATGAACGTTTTAGACTCTTAGACACTAAGAAGTCTAATATGAATACTTCATCAAGTACTCGTATTAGGCTTCATCCGTGGTGGAGAATAGCGGGATCGAACCGCTGACCTCCTGCGTGCAAAGCAGGCGCTCTCCCAGCTGAGCTAATTCCCCACATAGTGATCCTGGTGGGCCTAGGAGGACTTGAACCTCCGACCTCACCCTTATCAGGGGTGCACTCTAACCAGCTGAGCTATAGGCCCCTTCTCGGCATTTCTAATTCAATAGAACACAGATCACTGAAAACTAAGCAAGTAAGCGGACAGACACAACTCTGTGTGAGATTTTCTCTTCGGGCCCTCAAACGAATGAGGCCCGGTTACTCTAGAAAGGAGGTGATCCAACCGCAGGTTCTCCTACGGTTACCTTGTTACGACTTCACCCCAGTCGCTGATTCCACCGTAAGCGGTAGCCAGTTTGGCATCCCGATTTCGGGTGAAATCAACTCCCATGGTGTGACGGGCGGTGAGTACAAGACCCGGGAACGTATTCACCGTAGCTTAGCTGATCTACGATTACTAGTGATTCCAGCTTCATGCACTCGAGTTGCAGAGTACAATCCGAACTGAGAGACGCTTTATGAGATTGGCTCCACCTCGCGGTATCGCAACTCTCTGTACGTCCCATTGTAGCACGTGTGTAGCCCTGGCCGTAAGGGCCATGATGACTTGACGTCGTCCTCACCTTCCTCCTCCTTGCGAAGGCAGTCTCCTTAGAGTGCCCAGCCGAACTGCTGGCAACTAAGGACGAGGGTTGCGCTCGTTGCGGGACTTAACCCAACATCTCACGACACGAGCTGACGACAGCCGTGCAGCACCTGTTTTCAAGCTCCAGTAAACTGGCACTACCGTATCTCTACAGTATTCTATCAATGTCAAGGCCAGGTAAGGTTCTTCGTGTATCTTCGAATTAAACCACATGCTCCACCACTTGTGCGGGTCCCCGTCTATTCCTTTGAGTTTTAATCTTGCGACCGTACTCCCCAGGCGGAATGCTTAATCTGTTAAGTGCATCACCGAAACTACAAGAGCCCCGACGACTAGCATTCATCGTTTAGGGCGTGGACTACCAGGGTATCTAATCCTGTTTGCTCCCCACGCTTTCACGCCTCAGCGTCAGTTATGTCCCAGCAGATCGCCTTCGCTTTCGGTATTCCTAGTGATATCTACGGATTTTACCCCTACACCACTAATTCCATCTGCCCCTTCCATACTCTAGGTTCCCAGTTTCAAGTGCAGTTCTATGGTTGAGCCATAGGATTTCACACCTGACTTAAAAACCCGCCTACGCGTCCTTTACGCCCAGTGATTCCGAGTAACGCTTGCTCCCTCCGTATTACCGCGGCTGCTGGCACGGAGTTAGCCGGAGCTTATTCATTAGGTACCGTCATTTTCTTCCCTAATAAAAGGAGTTTACACACCGAAATGCGTCATCCTCCACGCGGCGTTGCTGCATCAGGGTTTCCCCCATTGTGCAATATTCCTCACTGCTGCCTCCCGTAGGAGTCTGGTCCGTGTCTCAGTACCAGTGTGGCGGATCATCCTCTCAAACCCGCTATGTGTCATCGCCTTGGTGAGCTCTTACCTCACCAACTAGCTGATACAATATAGGCCGATCCCTCAGCGAAAAACCTTTCCCTGCGAACAGGAGTATCCGGTATTAATCACCGTTTCCAGTGGCTATCCCAGACTGAGGGGCACGTAACCTATACATTACTCACCCGTGCGCCACTCGTCAGCAAAGTAGCAAGCTACTTCCTGTTACCGTTCGACTTGCATGTGTTAAGCACGCCGCCAGCGTTCACTCTGAGCCAGGATCAAACTCTCCATAATTGAAAAGACGTTTCCGAAGAAACGATTACTGATCCAGCCCAAGATATAAAATCATTGGCTGTATAGTGTCTATCACTATTAATAGTAATAGACGGTTAAATTGTGTCTTATCTAAGTAAGACTTCCAGACTCGCATCTGTCCATCCCACTTGCTTAGTTTTCAATGATCTCAAACTTCCCAAATCTTCAACTCGAAGACCCGGCTGATCGGCTTCTTTCGATGCCTCTCATCGTTTGTGGACGGGAATTATAGGGGATTCTCAAAGCAATGTCAAGAGGTTT
>NZ_JBTKXX010000007.1:0-5832 GCF_054862725.1 Thiomicrolovo sp. ZZH C-3 | reverse complement strand
CCGGCCCCATTCCGAACCCGGAAGCTAAGCCTCTCATCGCTGATAATACTGACCCTTTCAGGGTTGGGAACGTAGGTCGCCGCCTGGTTCTCGGATTTAACCTTCTTTACTAATTACCCAAACTTTTAAAACTAATCACACTGACTTACTTTACACCGGCGGCTATGCTCGCGTCACCCCAAGGGCACTTTGTCACTCTGTTCGGGCGCGTACTCCGTACTCGCTTCCTATTTATCTTACTTTACTCCTGTAAGAACGCAACCCTGTTGCCTTTTTCCATGAGATATTCTGGTTCATCGGAATTTTTCACAACTAACTTCTAATACCGACAACCTTTTAAGTCTTTACACCGGCTGCTCGGATCGTTTCTCACTTTGTGTTCACTCTCTGTTTATTGTATTTTACTCATATAAAATGTGACGTCGGTCACCTTTTATATGAGGTATCCTGCTTCATAGGTACATACAATCAACAATTTTTTGAACACTTATCAAGTATTCAAACCTCACAATACGCGCTTATTATTCTGTCTATATGTATTGTATTCAATATATCCGAGCGGACGCTGCAATCGCAGCAAGAACTCCAGGGTTGATTTCAATCTATTTCCACACTCATTACAGCAAGAAGACGCATAGACGCTATGAAATGAAGTTTGCATGGATCACGGCTTTTGACCGTTCTTTTGCTGGGGATAATGATGCGGGAGTCAGTGATTATTTTGACTAGATCCCCACCATATCATTTGCTTGTTGCAATAAATTGCCTCTAAGAAAAATTCATAATCTATGTAATAAACAACAGTAAATAAATAAAAAGTGTTTCCAAATGAAACAATATGATAATATTCTCAAAAAAATCTCTCTTTTGTATCAAAAACGACTTGTGTTATTTATAGCTTATTACAGGTATCAAAACCCCTATTTAGATAAGCTGTATGTATAAATATCTTTTATTTACGCATTTTTCATCATAATGATAAAAAAAATAATAAGATACTGTGATAAATCATTATTTATTTTCAGAATCGATTTATTTTCTCCTCTCTATAATGATCCGAGTTGAATGACAGGCTATCTGTCGAATTACTGTGTTCGTAGGAGTATAAATGACACGTACAATCAAATTGGCTGTTGCAGCGGCTATGGTTATGGGAGCAACATCTGCTTTTGCAACAAACGGCGACCACCTTCTTGGTCTTGGTGCGAAATCGCGTGCAATGGGGGGGATCTCTATCGGTATGAGCCATGGTGCGGAATCCGGTATCACCAACCCGGCACTGCTTGCGGGTATTAAAGGAACGGAAATTTCGTTCGGCGGTACGCTTTTCATGCCGAATGTCAAATACAATGCCAACAGAATAAGCGGTGACCCGGGGACACAGGACAGTGCTGCTGATCTGAATGTCATTCCTGAAGTATCGGTTGCTAACAAGGTTGGAGATAACTTCTATTGGGGTATCGGTATCTGGGGTACGGCCGGCATGGGGACGGATTACCGCAGTGAAGACGCCTCTGCATCCATGGAAATGGTCACGGCTCTGCAGCTGATGCAGCTTGGTGTGCCGGTCGCTTATGAAATGAACGGTTTCAGTGTCGGTTTCACCCCGATTCTTCAGTACGGTGCCCTCGACATTAACTATAAAAATCCAATTGATGGTTCTACAGTCGGTGCCGGCTTTGCGCAGGATCTGAAGTTTACCTATAACGTCGGTCTCGCCTATAATACCGGTGCATTGACAGTCGGTGCGGTGTATCGCGCGGAGATCCCGATGAAATACAAAGGTCAGATCTCGAATGCGGTCGGTCCGTTTGGAGCAGTGGGTGTTCCACCAATGGGTGACGAGCTGACGCAGCCCGCAGAGATCGGTGTCGGCTTCTCCTTCAAGCTTACCCGCGAAAATACAATTGCCTTTGATTACAAGCAGGTCAAATGGGGCGATGCCAAAGGGTATAAAGAGTTCAACTGGAAGAATACGGACGTCTATGCTGTCGGATACGAATTTGCAACAGACGGCTTCGCACTCCGTGCCGGGTATAACCACGGTGCCCAGCCAATTGAAGAGAAGACAGGTGGCACTGCGGCAGATGCCGCAATCAATATTTTCAACCTCCTCGGCTTCCCGGCGGTCGTTGAAGACCATATCACTGCCGGCGGTTCTGTAGCGTTGACGGATCAGCTTGCCGTTGATCTTGCAGTAACCTATGCACTGGAGACAAAAGTCTCATTTGATACGAGTGGACTGAGTCCCACCATGGCAGGTGAAACCAACAAAGTAACGCACTCGCAAAGCGGTGTCACATTCCAACTGACTTACGACTTCTAACAAAGCAAATCTACTGCTGACCTTTCCGCCTCCGGGCGGATCCTGATGATCTTGATACTGTGACATAGAATGGGACAATACACTATTGCTGTGCCGAATTTTTCGTTCTATATATGTGAATGTAAAGCCGATGAGTCATAGGTCTATAAGGTTTGTTGATTGAAAAAGGAGAAACAATGAAAAAAATAATGTTGTATATCGCATTGATGTTCCTGGCATTGAACGGTGCTGCCGCTACAGAACCGGCAGACGCAAATGTCAATGCCTATTATTATGCCGCCTACCTGGATACGGCGGAGGCGGAGAGCAGACTCAAAGGAGCCGGTTTCGATATCATCGGACACTATGCAGCGACGGAAAAGAGCGAGACGCTCATCATCACCAATAGTGCACTTCAGACGGCTGCCGGGAAACCTGGGCGCGGTTTCGGTGCGATCCTCCGCGTACTCGTCGACAGCGAGCAGAAGCGAATCGCCGTGACGAACCCTGTCTATTTCGGCAAAGCTTTCTTGCAGAACGATTATGACCCTGTCCTTGCCGAGAAGCTGACGAAAGCGCTTAACGACGCACTGGGCACGATGAGTGCTTCAGAAGACAGTTTTGCCTTCGATAAGCTGGAGGGCTATCACTTTATGATCGGTATGCCCTATTATGAGGATACCTACGAACTGGCCGAAGGGGATTCGGCAGCGCTACTCTCCAAACTTGACGCCTATAACGGCGGAAAAAATATCGTCTTCAAGCTGCCCGTCGGGGAGGGGAAGACGCTTGTAGGTTATGCCCTCAGCGACGATACAAAGACATTCGTCAAGACGATCGGCCTGCAGAACGCCGAGATCCTGCCCTATACGATCCTTATCGAAGAGGGCAAAGCGACAGCATTGGCGGCAAAGTACTACATTGCCATCAGTTATCCGCTTTTGACGATGGGTGAATTTATGCGTATCGTCAATACGCCCGGTGCAATTGAACAAGAGCTTTCAGCGCCTTTTGAATAACCGTGCGGCCGCCCGGCCGTATTCCCAACATCTCTTCTTATTTTCTTCCTATTGCTTTCTATTGTAGTGATTTTGTTGACTTGAAGACGTTTTTGATTTTCGGTGCGGATGCTGCAGCGATGAGCAGTGCGGTGACGGTCGGGCCTCATAGGCCGTCCCGGGTGTTATTCCGTAATACCGTTGACGGTATCGATAAAGAGGTTTTCCGCTTCGATCAGAGGATCAAGAGAGGCTTTGTCCGCTATATCTGTCGATGCGATCCAGTTCTGGACGGATGGGAAGCCCATATGGACGGTTTTCTCCCCTTTTTTCTTGTAGAGGAAAAAGGTACAGGGCGCAAAGGCACCGACTTCCGGATGGGTTTTGTGGATCGGGAAGATAACGTCGAGTTTACAGACGGAGTAGGTATCGTAAAAGTCAAAGCGTTCATCATCGCGCTCCTGCAGCTCCTCGTTGACATCGATAAAACCGGGGAAGAGAAAACCAATGGGTTCCATCTCCCCTTCGAACTCTGCCTCAAAATCATCCTTGGCATCGAGAAGAGACCCATCCTTGGAAGGCTCAAAAACGGCCTTAAAGTCTACAGACAGGGGTGTACTTGGGTCAGCAACCTTTTGATAGGCCAAGGGCTTAAAATGGCCTCCCGGAAGGGCAGAACGCAGCGCTTTTTCCATCTTGTCCGCCAGGGCGATCAGATCGGGATTGTCCATCGGTATCTGCGTCATACGTGAAAGGCCGCGCAGGGAGAGCAGGGAGATGTTCATATTCCTTTCGTTATCCTGCCAGATAGACATGGAAAGCGGTGTCAGAAGCCCCATCAGCGGATTGACGGCAATCAGACTGGAGGAGAGGTCGGGATCATGAATGGTGGCCAGACGGTAGACCGGAAAGTGTGTTGCTCCGAAGCGGGCCTTGAAGGGTTTGTTCATGTCGTTATTGCCGTCGATCAGAAAACCGCTCTCTTCAAACGCTTTTTCAATGCTCTTCCCGGTAATTTTCCCGGAGCTGTTTTCGACGGTGAAGATCCGGATGTCCTGATTCGTTTCGGAAGCGGCGGCGCTTATCAGTAGTGTCAGGGACAGAAATGTCCAAAGAAGGGTCCTGGCAATCGGTTTCATCTCACTCCTTAGTGATAAGTTTGTGAGACTAGTGTAGCGGCTGGGTCCTTAATTCAGAGAATGGTGATTGTATCACCTTTTTTTATTTTACCGCCCTGGAGTGTCCTGGCAAAGATACCGCGGTCATTTTTGAGCAGTTCGGGCAGTCTGGCATCGACTTTGCCGAGGCTGCTGCAGAGGGTGCAGTTCTGGGTGATGGCAACGATCGTCTCACCGATCTGCAGCTGCTGGCCGGCCTGGAGATCATAGGGGTTGATATCGATGACAATGTTCTCGCCCAGTGACCCGTAAGGCATCGTGATCCCTTCGTCGGCTGCCATGACATAGCTGGCCTGCTCCGAGGTGATCAGGATGGTACGGTTGAGGTTCTTGCCGTAGTATTTATCGCCGATGATACCCTGTTCGTCGATTTCGATCATATCGTATTCGTGGCGCCCTTCCACCCCTTTCAGCGCATGAAAGAGGGCCAGAACTTTTCCTTCGCGTTTTTTCACTGCTGAGCTCCTGTTCTCTTGAAGCTGTCATAGGTCATGGTTTTATGCGCGCCGCTGCTGACGTAGTCAAGCATGTTGGTAAAATCTTTCTCCTCGACATACCCCGGCGCGGCAAAGATGATCTCCGCATCGGCATCGATAAAAAGCGAAGAGGGGTAGAAGTTGTATCCGACATGCTTTGCAAAGTCGTGTCCGCTTCCCTTGAAATCTTTGAACGTGACAGTATCGTCATCGTTGATGTTGATATCGACCAGTGTGAAAGAGGATTCAAGCTGCGGCGCAACATGGTCATCGCCGAGGGTGAATTCATACATCGCTTCACAATAACCGCAGTCATTTTTATGGAGCCAGACAAGGAGGGTCTTCTTCTGCTTAGCCGTGTCGAGAGCTATACGGTCAAGGTCGATATCGCGGGCGGACAAGGAGAAAAAGAACGAGAGTAGAATCAAAAGAGTGATGAAGTGGTGTTTATACACTATTGGTGCCTTGGAGAGAAAACGGTGGGACGCCGAAGCGTCCACCCGGGNGGTCAAGGTCGATATCGCGGGCGGACAAGGAGAAAAAGAACGAGAGTAGAATCAAAAGAGTGATGAAGTGGTGTTTATACACTATTGGTGCCTTGGAGAGAAAACGGTGGGACGCCGAAGCGTCCACCCGGGAATTATTTGATTTTGGCTTTGGAACTCTTGGTGTTGCCCTTGAGGTCAACCCAGGTCATAACGAGTTCGTCACCCTTTTTGAAGTCGCCTTTGAACGCGAACTTGAAGATCGGGTTCTTGGAGAGGAACTGGCTGACGGAAGCGTCAAGAACAGTCGCCGCGCCGACTTTGGCGTCGATGTGCGTGATGAAGTTCGCGTTGTTGCGGTCGCCGGTTTTCTTCTCAGCGATGTCGTAT
>NZ_JBTKXX010000006.1:0-26783 GCF_054862725.1 Thiomicrolovo sp. ZZH C-3 | reverse complement strand
CGGCTGATCGGCTTCTTTCGATGCCTCTCATCGTTTGTGGACGGGAATTATAGGGGATTCTCAAAGCAATGTCAAGAGGTTTCTGCGCAAATTTTCAAAATTTGCGAAATTTCTTGGAATGTACCTATTTTTGTCGCTTGTAAGCATTGTACGATACATTTACAATCTCTTGACTCCATCATATCATGGAAGATTCGTGCCGTCAATCGTTGCCACTTTTACAAAACCAGTTTCTTTGGTAATGGTAATCGTAGCGTTATGGCCATCTTTCGTTGTCAGAGTAATTGTGCAATCTGCTGTTAATGGACTGCTAAGCGCACCATACGGCCTTCCTATATGATCAAACGCAATATATTTGTTTGCTGCTGCAGGGTAGCAGCCTGCGGAGAATGTCACTGAATCCACACCATACTTTTTCCATAAAAGAACATCATCATTCGTTTCCGTGCCCTCATTACAGTTATTGGAGTATAGTTGTTTTCTTGTCAACGGATCAATCGCAGCTTCCCCAACACTATTAACATTTCCCCCACCGTTACGGTCTGCATAAACATCATAACAGTCACCATTGTGTGCAGCAGAATGTGTAAAGGCAATTTGCCACAATGTAGTATTCCAATCTACACCAGCAGGTGCATCGTTTATCCGGTCTTCAACTAAAGCATGGTGTTGCGCCAAACGGATGTGTCGAGCAATCTGATAAGCAGCCTCACCAGCATTGTCACGTTCAAAACGTGGGATAAAGACAGTTGCAAGAATACCAATGACGACTATAACGAATACAAGTTCCAGCATAGTGAATGCAGATTTTTTCATAGAGGACCCTATCCTAATTTGAATGACAGGTCATTATAACATAAGAAAACAGAAGTGGGGATGGCTAAGAGTATAAGAAGATTGAGTGAAGAGAGCCTAGGGCTCTTACCTGGAAAAATTTGTTTTCCAGGCAGTGTTTTTTTAAAGCTCTTCCGCTTTTTCGACGTTGTAAAGGATGTCGTCCATCGGATGGCGGTACATCGGCATACCGAGACGTTTTTCGTCCAGGATGTGACCGATGAAGCCGATGGAGCGGCCGACGATGAAGAATGCATTGAGTGCACCCGCATCGATAAAGCCGTCGATCTCTTCCTCGGAGTAACCGAGGGCACGCCACATATCGACCATAAGGATACCGATCGTACCGTCGACGTTCAGGATCAGGTTATCCTTTTTGGATGTCGTCAGTTTCTCGACTTCAAGGGCGAAGTCAAGCAGCGGTGTCGCCGGGAAGTTCTCTGCTGCAAACTTCTTCAGACCGGAAACGCGCAGGTCCGGGTTACGGACGGATTTGATACGGTGACCGATACCGGAGATAGGCTTCCCTTCTTTTTTCATATAAGAGATGAATTCCGCCGGGCTCATACCGTTGTCGTTCGCATACTTGAAGTAGCGTGCCGCGTCATCGATCGCACCGCCGAAGCGCGGTCCGATGGTCAGAAGACCCGTGACGAGAGCAGAGATAACGTCTTTACCCGCACGTGCAGTCACTTTCGCGTTGTGTGCACCGGAAACCGCCGGACCGTGGTCCGCAACGGTTTTCATGACAGTTTCGATGTAGTCCGTAGCCCATTTCGGGTAACGTTTCTTGAACCACAGCAGGGAGACGACGTCACCGATACCGAAACCGGTGTCCGGTGTCGCAACGGAGCTGATCGGATAACCGGCATAGGTCGCTTCTTCACCGCGGTCGTCGGAGATCGTACAGATGAACTGTTTTGCACGGCGGACTTTCGGTACTTCGCGCAGTGCCGGCTCTTCGATCTCGCCGATAACACCTTCGGCTTTGAGCTTGTTGTACACCTCGTTGATCTTCGCCGGAAGATCGTTGAAGGATTCCGGTACATAGATACCGGCTTCCGCCATCGCTTTGTTCTTCGCCGCCGCTGTTTCAGCATCGGCATTGGCAGAGGCACCCGCGTGTCCGAACTGGACACCGGAGCTGAAGTGCTTGGCAATCGTACCGATACACCATGCGATGATCGGTTTCGTGATCTTGCCGGACTTCACCGCCTCGATCACTTTGTACTCTTCCGTACCGCCGACTTCACCGAGCAGGATCATGTATTTGACCTGCGGGTTGTTCTGCATACGCAGGAGGTTGTCGATGAAGACAGAACCGACGAAACGGTCACCACCGATCGCAACACCCTCGGCAATACCGTCGGCATTGATAGAGATGATGTTGGAGAGCTCGTTGAACAGACCGCCGGAACGTGTGACAAGGCCGCATGAACCTGCACGGTGCAGTTTAGAGTTGATGATGTTCTCGATCGTACCACCGACGTTCGCGATCTTGAATGCGCCCGGTGCGATACCGCCGACCGTTGCAGGCCCGATCACCGTAACACCGGCATCGCGTGCCGCCTGGTTCATACCGCGTGCAAGACGCTCAGGGATACCTTCTGCGGTGACCATGATCGTTTTGAACTGACCGTTCAGACCGATCGCTTCCATCGTAACGTCATACGCCGTACGGAAAGAGGCGAAGTTCAGTAGAACGTCTGCGTTCGGATGTGCTGCCGCCGCATCCGTTGTAGAGCGGTACAGCGGAACCATGATCTCATCCGGTCCGTAGAAGAATTTCTCAAACTTGTTTCCGGACGTCGGCGCGACGATCGCAGCGACGGAAGGCGTTTCGCGGTTGATGACATAGTCATAGTCCAGCATGCGCTGGATCGCGCTTTTGTTGTTGTTCCAGAAAATTGCTTGTGTGTCTTTTGTAAACAGTGCACCCATTCTTCTCTCCTTACTTCTCAAGTGCCATACGCACGATATCAGTTACGTGTGTTTCCGGCCCGTAGACTTCGATGGACAGGCCGAGACGGTCCGCCGCTTCTTTAATGTCTTTGAGACCTTTCTCATAGTTCGGTCCGCCGCGGCGTACATAAATACGCGTGTTGTGTTCTTTCATCTTCTCTGCGTACTCTTCGAAGGACTGGATAATACCCGTGAAGGTCTTCGCAACGTCCGTAAAGTTCGCGATCGCACCACCGATAATGAGGATCTTGTCACGGCCCTGCGCATCTTTATGACGCGTCATCAGGTCAAGCAGTGTATCCGCGTAGAACTTCGTCTCGCCCGTTGTCGGACCACCGGAGTACTCCCCGTAGTTCGCGAGGTCTTTAACGTCACCGGAGAGGTCTGCGATCGTATCGGCGTAAACAACGGAGGCACCACCACCGGCAACCATTGTCCAGATACGGCCCATCGGGTTGAGAATAGTCAGTTTCAGGGAGGCGCCGGATTTTGCGTCCGCTTCCGCGATCGCTTTCTCTTCCGGAGACTGGTCTTCCATACCGAAGGCCGTCGGGAACTCGATCTCGCCCCAGGCATCCGCCATCATGAAGCCCGCCGTGTCATCGAGGCGTGCAACGAGGTCGAGGATCGCCATATCGTTGTCCTTGAGCATGACGATCGGGTTGATTTCAAGGTAGGCGAAGTTCAGGTCACGGTAGAACTTGAAGAACGCAATCGCAAAGGAGGTGAAAGACTCTTTGTTTTCTGCCGGAATGTCCGCCGGAACGTTGGCACGGACCGCGTGTTCCATGTCTGCATCGCTCATCGTGATCGGGATATGGACTTCATTGACCTTTTCGTCCCAGCCCTCTTCAACTTCCATACCGCCCTCTGCGGACATGTACAGAACGTCGTCTTCACCAACGGTTGTAGCAGAGATGTAGTACTCCTGCTCCTGGGTGTGCGGAGTGAACGGCTCAACGACAAAGTGCGTCAGACGTCCGTGCTGACCGGAGAGCAGTGTGACATCATGGGACATCTTCTCGTCGATCCATGCAGCAGCGTCATCCAGTGTGACGTCACCGGGCTTGTTCGTCTTGAAGAGAACGAGATCGTTTTTACCGCGCTTACCGAACAGCATATCCGGTTTCGCTACGAGCGGCTCCTGCTTCAACCACTCGAAACCGTGTTCCTCGGCTTTCGCTTTCAGTTCCGCACCGCTGGTAACCAGAACCGATTTGAATCCATAGTGAAAACCGCTGAAATATTTTTCCCAGTGGCGGGCAAAGATGGCTTTACCGTCGTATTCACGAATCGCTCTTTGAGCCATTTCAACTCCTTGAAAATCTTTTGGCTGGATTATATCACGGATGATCTCCCAGCCCGGCTTGAGACTTTCTCAGCGGGTCGTGGAATTAATTTTTGGGTAATTTAGTAACACTAAAAACAGCCACTGGAACATTATAGTAACGAATTGTTACACTTTGGGGGTCAGAGTGGCGCTCGGAACGAACAACCGTCCCCTCGCACTCCTCCACGCCGTAGAAACGAAGACGCAGCTGCATGGACCGGTTCCTCGGCAGCGTCGCACAGGCGATATCCCGTGCTTTAAGCGCATCCGCCAACTCCTTGGCAATGTGCGTGCGGTAGGCGAAATAGCGGGAAGGGTCATCGATAAAGAGATACGCCGCCTTGTTAAAGAAGACCGCACCCGCATTCAGGACCAGCAGCCCCATCGCCAATGTAAAGAGCAGACGGTAACGTTTGCGGAAGGGCCGCAGCCGCACCCGGTAGGAGTGGTAAAAGGTCTGCATCCCCAGCGGCAGGGCCGCCATCAGGAAGGGTGCAAACTGTTCGATCTCGATCCGCTGCCTGAAAGAGAGCAGCAGCGAAAGGACCAGGGCCGTCGCGGCGACGGCACAGAGCAGCTCCGCCTGCCCCGTCACGTAGCGCCGGTAGAGCACGTAGACCAGATAGACAAAAACAACCGGGGTGAAGACCGCGGCATAGAGCCCCATCATATCAAGGAACTGGTTCTGCGGGACCCCGCCCGTATTGAACCCCCAGGCCGAGACCGTGACTACGGTGAGAAGCAGATAGGCACCGAGGTAGCGGTGGCGCTGTACCCTGTAAGCCTGCACAGCCAGCCCGATAAACAGCAGCGCGAACGCCACATCGATCAGTGCCAGCAACGGCAGCAGCAGGTCCGCCCGCCTGCCGAAGCGTTGTTCCAGGAAAAGGTACAGAAAAAGCCCCAGCGTCACCAGGGCGGCTTCATCCACCAGGAGCGACGAGCTGATCACCCCCGGCAGCAGCAGGAAAACCGCCACGAGCCAGACACGCTCCCGGGCATGCCTGCCGTAGGGCTTCGCCACCTTGTAGAGCAGCAGCGCACTCGCCAGGTTCATGACGATCATCGGCAGGCGAAGCGCCACATCGTTCTGTCCGAACAATGCGATCGAACCCTGGATGATCCGCGTCATGACGGAGGGTTCGTAGTCATACAGGAGTCTCGCTCCATGGTAGGTCAGTGAGAGGGATGAGGCTTCAAACAGGAGGATGGCGGCATCGATCCCGAGCAGGAGAAAGAGCGCCAGACGGGGGGTCATAGTTTGAGGAAGTTATCCAGTATTTCGTGCCCGAACTCGCTCATGATCGATTCGGGGTGGAACTGTACGCCGTAGATGGGCCTGTCTTTGATCTGCAGGGCCATGATCTCCCGGTCATCCTGACTATAGGCCGTCGGTTCGATGGCCTCCGGGAGCCCCGCCTTCTCGACGATCAATGAGTGGTAACGGGTTGCCGTGAAGTACTCCGGCAGATGCTTAAAGATCGCACAGCCCGGTTTGCACTCCATCACCGACGTCTTGCCGTGCATCATTTTCCCGGCCCGCACGACGTTGCCGCCGAAGACCTGGGCGATGCTCTGATGCCCCAGGCAGATGCCGAGAATAGGCAGTTCATCCTTGAACCGGTCGATGACGGCCAGGCTTACCCCCGCTTCGTCCGGCGTCGCCGGCCCCGGGGAGATGATGATCTTCTCCGGCTGCAGCGCCGCGATCTCCTCGACGCTCATCTCGTCGTTTCGGATCACCTTCAGGTCCGCCCCCAACTCCAGGCAGTATTGCACGATGTTGTACGTAAAACTGTCGTAATTGTCGATCATCAAGACCATGGCGGCACCTCTGCTGCGGAAAGTATAATGAAGGCCATTATATCCAACGAACGCAAAAAGTTACGGGGCGGGCACCGCAAGTGCGGCGACCGCCTGCTGCGCCACATCGATGATACCGTCCGCGCCGGGGACGAACGGAACCAGACTCGTACCGATCCCGCCCCAGATGATCAGGACCGCCATCACGGCAATGAGCATGCTGCTCAGATTGACCCGCAGTTTCTGCACCTCCCCTTCACCGGGGTAGAAGTACATCATGGCGATGAGCCGGAAATAGTAATAGACCGAGATGAACGCCGTCAGGATCCCGAGCCCCGCCAGCAGCAGTTGCCCCGACTCTATGGCCCCGCTGAAGATATAGAACTTGCCCAGGAAGCCGATGGTCGACGGAAAGCCCGAAAGCGACAGCATGAACACCGCCATGGTCAGTGCGAGGTAGGGATGGCCGTCGGCGAACCCTTTGAAATCCTCGTAGGTCATCTGCCGGCGGCTTTGGGAGGCGATGTAGCTCAGAACGCCGAACGCACCCACGGCGCTGAAGAAATACGCGATCAGGTAGAACATGATCGCTGGCGCCGCGACCTGCGATCCCATGCCGGCCGACGTAAGAGCGATCAGCAGGTAGCCGCTGTGCACGATGCTCGAGCCCGCCAGCATCCGTTTGACGGTCCGCTGCGAAATCGCCAGCCACGACCCTCCGATCAGGGTCAGCACCGTCACCGCCTGCAGCACCGGAATCCAGACCATTTGCACTGTTGCAAAATCGACCAGATAGAGGCGCAGCGCAATGGCAAACACGGCGATCTTGAACGTCGAGGCCATGAACATCGTCACCGGGTAGGGAGCACCGTGGTAGACATCGACGACCCAGGAGTGAAACGGCACCGCCCCGATCTTAAAGAGAATAGTCACCATGATAAACGTCCCGCCGACGACCACCATCGTCTGTTCCCGCGTATCGGCATGCTGCATGTATGCGGCAATGGCCGTCAGGTCCGTCGCGCCGACCGCCCCGTAGATCAGTGCCGTCCCCAGCATGAAGAAGACGCCGGTCATCGATCCCAGGATCAGGTACTTCATCATCGCCTCGGAGCTGATCAGGTTGTTCTTGTGGTACCCGACCAGGGCATAGATGCTCAGCGACGCGATCTCCAGCGCAATGAAGGCGCTGACCAGCTCGTTTGCATGGGCCAGCATCATCATCCCGAAGACGCTGAAGAGAATCAGGGCGAAGTACTCGCCGTTGTAGTAGCGGCGGCTGCGGAAGTAATCGGTGTTGATCAGCAGCGTCAACATCGCTCCCGCCGTGAACATCAGGTCGAAAAGCCGCGCGAAATCATCGACGATAAACGCGGGCCCGAAGGTCCCCTGCCACAGCAGCCGGGGGGCACCGCCGCCGTACTGCAGCAGTTCCAGCAGGAACGACACCAGCAAAAAGCCCACGGCGACCAGATTGAACCGCCCCAACCCGAGAGCCTTGGTCCGGCTCAGCAGCATCATCACGAAGGCACCGACGAAGAGGACGGCCAGCGGCAGGGCCTGCAGCAGCATCTGGATCAACGGGCACCTCCCAGCGCAGCCAGCATATCAGTCAGCTGGGGCTCGAAGATCGGCGTAAAGAGCGACGGGGCAATCCCGGTGACGAGCAGCAGCAGCGCCAGGGGGATCAGCATCGCCAGCTCCCGGGCGTCAAGGTCCCGGCACCCGCTGCTGCATGCCCCCGCCGAACCGAAGACCGTCCGCTGCAGCATCCAGAAGACGTAGAGCATGGCGGCCAACATCGTCGTCGCTGCGAACATGCCGATCAACGGATCCGCTTTGAAAGCGCCGACGATGATCAGCAGCTCCCCCACGAATCCGCCGGTGCCCGGAAGCCCCGCGATAGAGAGGGCGAAGAAGACGAAAAAGAGGGCGAATTTCGGCGCCTGCTGCGCCAGACCGCCCAGCGCATCGATACTGATGGAGCCTACGCGCTTATACAGCAGGCCGATCATAATGAAGATCCCCGCCGACGAAAGAGCATGGGTCGCAATGAAATAGAGGCTGCCGCCCCAACCGTACAGGTTGGTGACGAAGACCCCCAGCGCAATGAGCGAGAGGTGCGACCCCGAAGCATACGCGAACATCCTGCGCAGATCGTTCTCCGTGACCGCCCGCACCGCGAAGTAGAGCATGCCGATGATCGCCAGCGCCATGATAAAGGGGGCATAGAGTTTCAGCGTCGGCTCAAACAGGCCATACCCGAAACGCCAGATGCCGTAGGCACCGAGCTTGGCCATAATGGCCGAAAGGATCACGACCGCCGGTGTCGGCGACGAACCGTAGGCCGGAGCCATCCAGGTGTGAAAGCCCACCAGCGGGATTTTGATGGCGAATGCCAGCAGGAACCCGGCGGCCAGCCAAACGGACGTCAGCGAAGCGAACCGGAGTGTCGAAAGATTCTCAAGGGCGAAACTCCACCCGCCGGTGGCGGCAAAATAACTGTACCCGAGGTAGAGGATCGCCAGCAGCATGCTCATCGACCCCATCATCGTCATCAGCACGATCTTCATCGCATTGCGTTGGCGATCGCCACTGCCGTAGCGTCCGATCATGATGAACACCGGCAGCAGCATCGTCTCCCAGAAGAGGTAAAAAAGGATCAGATCCAGCGAGAGGACCGCTCCGGTCACCCCGGTCTGCAGCAGCATCATGTTGTACCAGTACCCTTTACGCTTTTCGTGCCACATGTAGAGGTACAGCAGCGGTATCAATATCGCAATGAGCAGCAGCAGGACCAGGGAGAGCGCATCCACCCCGACAAAGTAGGCGATGCCGTAGTTGGCGATCCAGGGGAGATGCCGCACGTACTGTAACCCACCGTCCGGATCGAACCCCGCCGCCACGGCCAGCACAAGGACGAGCACCCCGAAGGAGGAGAACAGCGCGCCCAGCCGCAGCCAGGCATACGGCGCGCGCAGCACCCCCAGCAGCAGCGCCGTCACAAACGGCAGAAAAATGATGTCGGTCAGCACCTTCTCCATCACCGTACCTCCAGAATGCCCAGCATCGCGTACGACATCACGGCGACCCCCGCCAGGATGTAGAGGGCGTAGTAGCGCACTTTGCCGTTTTGCAGGGCGGCAAACCTGCGGCCGGCGAAGCGGTACCCCCGGACATTCAGGCCGATGAAACCGTCGACGACACGGCGGTCGACGACGGCATCCGCGAAGCGGCTCAGCGACAGCAGCGGCCGTACGAAGAGCCGGGCGTAGAGTTCATCGATATAAAACTTGCCCAGTACGGCCCGGCGCCAGAGGGTATCGGGCCGCGGCGCTTCCGCCCCCGCGGCGAAGCGGCGGTAGGCCAGGGCCATGCCCCCTGCCCCCATGATGACGTTCAATGCCCCCAGCAGATACTCCGTCCGGTGCGACAGCGCATGCATGCTGTCCGGAAGTGCGGCGAAACGGGCGAACAGGTCACTGCCGCCGTACGCTTCGTTCGCGCCCAGGAAGCCCGCGCCCGCACTCCCGAGCGCCAGGAGGGCCAGCGGCCAAGTCATCGTGCGCGGCAGCGGCACCAGGGCCTCATGACTGCCGGGGGCATGAAAAACGATAAAGAGCATTCTGAACATATAATACGCCGTCAGAAAGGCGGTGAAAACGCCGATACCCCAGAGCGTATAGTGGCCCGATGCAAAGGCCGATGCGAGGATCGCATCTTTGCTGAAGAAACCGGCAAACGGGGGAATGCCGCTGATGGCCAGTGTCGCGATCAGCATCACGGCGTAGACGTATTTCATCTTTGCCTTCAGCCCGCCCATTTTGAAGATGTCCTGCTCGTGGTGCAGCGCGATGATCACCGCCCCGGCACCCATAAAGAGCAGTGCTTTGAAAAACGCATGGGTAAAGACATGGAACAGCCCGCTGCTGTAGGCCCCCAGGCCCACGGCGATGAACATATAGCCCAGCTGCGACATCGTCGAGTAGGCAAGGATCTTCTTGATGTCACGCTGGTAGGAGGCGATCAGCGCCGCTAAAAGCGCCGACGCCGCCCCGATGACCGCGATCCCCTCCCCGATTTCGGGAATGCCGCTGTAGAGGAAGGCGAAACGCGCCACCATGTAGACCCCCGCCGTCACCATCGTCGCCGCGTGGATCAGCGCCGAAACGGGCGTCGGCCCCGCCATGGCGTCGGGCAGCCAGACGTAAAGCGGGATCTGCGCCGATTTGCCCATCGCCCCGACGAAGAGCAGCGCACCGATCAGCAGGGCCGTGCCCGGCGCCAGCATCCCGATATGCGCGCGGATCGCCTCGAAGGTGAACCCCTGCCCCTCCAGGGAGACGAAGAGCAGCACGAGCCCCATGATAAAGCCGAAATCCCCGACGCGGTTGAGGATGAACGCCTTGTTCCCGGCCGTGACATTGGCGCTGTCGCGGTGGTAGAAACCGATCAGCAGGTACGACGAGAGCCCCACCAGTTCCCAGCCGACGAACATCATGATCGGGTTGTCGGCGAGCACCAGCAGCAGCATACTGCCCATAAAGAGGTTGAAAAAGGCGAAGAACTTCCCGTAACCGGGATCGCCGCGCATATAGCCCGCCGCGTAGAGATGGATCAGCGTCCCGATCACCGTAATGAAAGCGATCATCACCCCGCCGAGCCGGTCGGCGGCAAAGGCGACGGGAATACGGAATTCCCCCAGGGCGATCCATTCAAAGAGCGTCGAGTGCAGTGCGGCGTCGGCAGGCATGGCAGCGAGCTCACTTCCCGCAAAGAGCGCCAGCACGGCGGAGAGGGCCGGTGCGGCGATGCCGACAGCCGCATAGAGACGCTCCCGCGCCTGCGTCGGCGCGGCCAGGTAGAGCAGCCCCAGTACGGCGGCGGAAACGAAGGGAACCAGTACGATCAGGCTAAGCATCACGCCCCTCCTCTTCGCGCTGCGCCAGTGCGGCGAAGGCATCGCTGTCGAGGGTTTTCCGCCCCCGGTGCAACTGGATGATGATAGCCAGGAAGAGCGCCGCCTCGGCGGCGATCACCGCGATCATCAGCAGCACCATCGCCGCGCCGTCCCCGCTGCCCAGCACCCGTCCGAAGGTGGCAAGCATCAGGCTGACCGAAGTGAGCATCAGCTCTGCCGACATATAGACGACGAAGAGGTTGCGGCGGCTGACGATGCCGACCAGCCCCAGGCAGAAGAGCAGCGTGGCGAGGGCGAAAAAAGGTTCGGGGCTCACGGCTGCTCCTTCCGGGCGATCACGATCGCGCCCAGCATGGCCGCCAGCAGCAGGACCGAAACGATCTCGAAGGGGAGCACCCACTGCTGAAACAGCGACGCCCCCACGGCATGCAGGGTGCCGAACCCCTCCGCGCTTTCGGCGAACCCGCGGTGCAGGTGCACCAGGGCGCGGTAGAGCAGGAGGCCGAACGGCAGGGTCAGCACGGCACTGAAAAGGATCCAGCGCAGTTTATAGGGCTCATGGGGGAGGTTCTCATCCTTGGCGTTGACCGAGACGATGACCATCAGGCTCAACACCACGACCGCGCCGACGGCGACCATGATCTGGGCGAGAAAGAGGAAACCGTTCTCCAGCAGCGCGAACAGCCCCGCCATCGCCAGCATCGCACAGAGAAAGCCGAACGCACCGTAGAGCGTCTGCCGCAGGTACACCATCGCGGCAGCCCCACTCAGCATAATCAGCGCCAACACGGCAAAAAGGCTATTTTCCAGCACGGCTGTCCTCCTCCCCGAACGCGCCCCGGTGCGACAACAGCCGCTCCTTCTCCAGGACGAAATCCTCCCGGTTCCGGCCCGTGAGCGAAAAGATGCCCGTATCCATCCGGATCGCGTCGCAGGGGCACGCTTCGACGCAGTAGCCGCAGAAGACGCACTCGAGGGTGTCGATGGCGAAGCGCTGCGGCATCTTCTCGTCGATCCCGTCGCTGCGCTCCGTCGCCTCGATGAAGATGCAGTTCGCCGGACAGGCGGTCGCGCACATGAAACAGGCGACGCAGGCGACACTCCCGTCGGGGCGGTGGGTGAGACGGTGCAGTCCCCGGTAGCGCTCCGTGATGTCGCCGGGCTGCTCCTCGGGGTACTCCAGGGCCTCGACCGCCGTGATGTCATTGACGTTCTCGAAGAAGTGGCGGAAGGTGATCTTGATCCCTTCATAGATCGCCGGCAGGTAAAGACGGTCCTTCCTCTCCCGGCCGTGGCGCGGGACGACTTTAACGTTGCGGGGCATCAGGCACCTCCTGTCACGACCAGTGCCGTAACGAATAGATTGAGCAGGGCAAGCGGCAGCAGATAGTACCACCCCAGGTACTGCACCTGGTCAAAGCGGAACCGCGGCAGCGTCCAGCGCACCAGGATGAAAAAGAGGTTGAACGCCATCAGTTTCGTCACGAAGACCGCGATCTGCAGCAAAGCGACCGCCGTCGCGACCGCCGCCGCCCCTTCGGGGAGCAGTGTAACCCAGAACAGCGCGCCTTCAATGAGCAGCGTCATAATGATGAGCGCCGCGGTCAGCACCTTCGTCTCGAACCCGCGGCCGCCGTCGGTGGCGACCGTCGTGCGCACCCGGTTGTTTTTGCGCATCCAGCGGATCACCCCGAAAACGAGCAGCGGCAGCACGGCCATATACCCCCAGGCGTAGCAGTCAAAATGCGTCAGCATCGATGCCGTATCCACCCACGGCAGCTGGTAACCGCCGAAAAGCATGGTGATGATCACGGCGCTGGCGGTGTTCATCGCGACGTACTCGCCCATGAAGTACATCGCGAACTTCATCGCCGTATACTCGGTAAAAAAGCCCGCGACGATCTCGCTCTCCCCCTCGGCGACGCTGAAGGGCGCGCGGTTCGTCTCGGCAAAAAGTGTGATGATCAGAATCACGGCCGCCAGCGGCTGTACCAGAATACCCCAGGCGGGCAGGAACCCCAGCACCGTGCCGCTCTGCCACTGCACCATCGCGTTGAAGTCGATCGTATTGTAGGTGAGGATCAGCGCCACGACCGAGAGGCCGAGGGGCAATTCGTAACTCACCATCATCGACCCGGCGCGTACCGACCCCAGCAGCGCATACTTGTTGTGGCTCAGCCAGCCCCCGAAGAAGATCCCGACGACGCCGACAGCCCCGACCCCCAGGTACCAAAGCACCCCGAAGTCGACCGGCAGCGGCTGGACGCGCAGCGCTTCCCCGCCGATATGCAGAGTGTCTGCAAAGGGGATCACCATAAAGGCCAGCAGGGCCGCGGCAAAGGTAATGACGGGGGAGAGCATCAACAGCCAGCGCCCCGTTTTGATATGCGCCGGGTAGTACTCCTCTTTGAGCACCAGCTTGATCACGTCGGCAAAGGATTGTACGACCCCGCCCAGGCGGAACCCGGCAATATTCGTGCGGTTGGGCCCCAGGCGGTCCTGGATGAGCCCCGCGACGCGCCGCTCCAGCCAGACCAGCACCGGGATCATCAGCAGTGCCAGCAGCGCCCCGAGGACGAACGATCCCAGTGTAACGATGATCGCGGCCGGACTCATAACGGCGCCCCTTCAAGACGCTCCAGCCACTCAATGACCGAAGGGACCGGACTGTTCCGGTGCACCGCCTGCGCGCAGAACTGTTCGACACCCTTTTCGTTGACCAAGGTCCCCGCACACTCCGTAAAGACCGCGAGCGGCAGGATCAGGTCGGCGTCCCGGCCAGTGTGGGTCTGCAGTTCGATCCGCATCTGCGCCGCGACCTTGTCGCCGTCGAGGTGGTTGAAGTTGATCAACAGTCCCGCACTGACCGCATCAGGCAATGTTTGTTCAATGCCCAGTTTCTCCGCGCCGCCGAGGTTGGACGCGCGGCAGGTAGAGCGAAGCCAGTCGTCGCCGAAAGCGAAGTCATCGTAGCAGCCCGCCGGGCAATAGAGCTTGGCACCGTGGCGCTCGGCGAAGACCTTCACCGCCTCCATCTCCTCGCTGTAGCGGTCCGCGTCGACAAGGATCGTGACGGCGCCTTTGTAGGTTTCGAGCGCGTCGCGGAACCGTGCCAGCGCCTCTTCTTCACCGGCTTCCGCCCCGTCCATCATGATGGCCAGGCGGCGGTTCTCCTGCAGTGCCTCGTAACTGAGGCGCCCCTCGTCGCAGATAAACCAGCCGTTCACTTCCCGGTTGACGCGGGGGCGGAAGCGGTAGATGCGGTCGTCCTTGTACTTCTCGCGGTTATGGTCCACCCAGATATTACACCCCGCCGCGCAGCCGTGGCAGACCGACGGCGTCGAGGTGAGGAACCAGACCCGCTGGTGAAAACGGAAATCCTTGCTGGTCAACGCCCCCACCGGGCAGAGATCGATCACGTTCATCGCGTAGGGGTTCTCAAGGCTTCTGCCCGGCATCGTGCTGACCCGGGCATGGTCGCCCCGGCCAATGATGCCCAGCTCGTGGGTCTTCGTGATCTCGGAAGTGAACCGGGTACAGCGGGCGCAAAGCACGCAGCGCTCCTGGTCGAGCATGACGTTGGCGCCGAGGTCGACGTGCTTGCGGTGCGTCACCTTCTCGTTCTTTTCGATCTTCGCGTCGTGCAGGCCGTAGTCCATATAGAAATCCTGCAGCTTGCACTCGCCGGCCTGGTCGCAGATGGGGCAGTCGACCGGGTGATTGAGCAGTTCGAGTTCCAGGATATTGCGCCGGACGGCATCGATATTTTCCCCTTTGGTACGCACCGACATCCCTGCGCGTACCGGGGTGTCGCAGGCGATCTGCGGCCGCTTCTGCCCCTCGATTTCCACCATGCACATCCGGCAGTTGCCATCGGGCCCCAGCGCTTCGTGGTAGCAAAAATAGGGGATCTCGATGCCGTTTTTCAGCAGCACCTCGATCAGAAGCGCATCCGCTTCCGCCGTGACCGTCCGGCCGTCTACGGTGATCTCGACCCTGCTCATCCCGCCGTCCTTGCTTCGAATTCGCTCCTGAACTTCGTCAGGAAGCCGGTGATGACATCCGCCACCGCCGGGGCGAAGACGCAGATCGTCTTGCCGTTCATCGTCTCCGCCAGCTCCAGCAGGGTGTCAAGATCCTTTGCACTGCCGCGGCCCTCCAGGACCCGCTGCAGCAAAGCATCACTCCACCCCGTCCCTTCGCGGCAGGGGGTACACTGTCCGCAGGATTCGTGGCGGTAGAACTCCAGCAGGTTCTTGAGCGCCGCGACCATGTCGGTCGTCTCATCCATGACGATCATGCCCCCGGTCCCCAGCGACGAACGCATGGCGCGGAGGGTCTCGTAATCCAGCGTCGTCTGCGCCGCCTCCTCGGCGGTCAACACCTTCGTCGACGCCCCGCCGGGGATGACGGCTTTGAGCTTTCTGCCGCCGCGGACCCCGCCGCCGAAGTGCTCGATATACTCCAACATCGGCGTGCCAAACTCCGCCTCGTAGACCCCGGGGCGCTCGACGTGGCCGCTCATCGCAAAGAGGAGCGTGCCCGGACTCTGCTCGGTCCCGAACGCGCGGTACGCCTCCGGCCCCTCGTAGACGATAAACGGTACAGTGGCAATGGTCTCGACGTTATTGACGAGGGTCGGGTTACTGAAGTACCACTCCGGCTCTTTCTGCTTGGGCTTGAGACGCGGATGGCCCCGCTTCCCCTCCAGCGATTCGAGCATCGCCGACTTTTCGCCGCAGATATAGGCCCCCGCGCCGCGGTGGATCGTGATATCGAGGGGATAATCGAAGCCGTCCACCGTCGCGCCCAGGTAGCCCGCCGCGTAGGCCTCGTCGACAGCGCGCTGCAGGATCTTCTGAAAGGGGGCGTATTCGCCCCGAATGTAGATGTAGCCGTGGTGCGCGCCGATGGCGAAACAGGTGAGGATGATCCCCTCGATGAGGAGGTGCGGATCTTTGGAGATGATCTGGCGGTCTTTGAAGGTGCCCGGCTCACTCTCGTCGCAGTTGACGGCGAGGTAGGAGGGACGGGGATCCTCCCTCGGCATCAGCTTCCACTTCGAGCCCGCCGGAGCGCCCCCGCCGCCCTTGCCCCGCAGCCCGCTCGCATCGACCCGCGCGACGATGGCCTCCGGCCCCATTGCAAAGGCCTCTTTGAGGCGCATATAAGCCCCGTCGGCCAAGGCGCTTTCCAGGGTATGGCTGTTCGGGGTGCCGAAACGGCGGCTGACGATGCGTACGTCTTTCATGCGAGCCCCTCCAGTATCCGCTCGAGTTTCTCAACGGTGAGGTTTTCATGGTTCGTCTCGTTGACCTGCAGCATCGGGCCGCTGCCGCAGGCGCCGAGGCACTCGACCTCGGAGAGGGTAAAGCGGCCGTCCCCGGTCGTTTCGCCGACCCCGATGCCGAGCTTCGCTTTAAGCGCCTCCAGGATCTCCGCCTGCCCGCAGAGCTTGCACGACAGGGTCTTGCAGACCTGGATATGATAGGTCCCGACGGGCTCGAGGTGGAACATCGTATAGAAGGTGGCAACCCGGTAGACCTCCATCGGCGCCGTCTCCGCCAGGGCCGCGACCGCCTCGAAGACGCCCGGTTTCAGCCACCCCTCCTGCTCCTGCGCCAGCCAGAGCAGCGGCAGTACCAGCGCCTGGGGCTGCGGGTAGCGTTCGCGCAGCGCAGCGATTTTTTCAAGGGTCTGATCATGGAAGGCGAAACTCATCGATCCATCTCCCCGGCGATAATATTGAGACTTCCAAGCGTCAGGATGGCGTCGGCGACCTGGTACCCTTCAATGAGCTTCGGGTAGGCGGCCATATGCACAAAACTGGGCGGCCGCACCTTCACCTTGTAGGGCGTTCCGCTGCCGTCGCTGACGATGTAGAAGCCCAGCTCCCCGTTGGCCGCTTCGTAGGCGCCGTAATACTCCCCCGCGGGGACCTTGACCCCTTCGTAGATCAGCTTGAACTGGTTCATCACCCCTTCGATCGTCCCGTAGACCGCCGGTTTCGGCGGCAGGACGATGCGGTGGTTGGGGATGCTGACCGGCCCGCCCGGCATCCGCTTCATCGCCTGGCGGATGATGCGCATGCTCTGGAGCATCTCTTCGAAGCGCACCATCAGACGGTCGTAGGTATCGCCGACGGAGCCGACGACGACATCGAAATCGAAGCTCTCGTAGAAGTCGTAGGGTTTCGCGGCGCGCAGGTCATAAGCGACGCCGCTGGCACGCAGATTGGGACCCGTAAAGCCGAAATCGACCGCCTGTGCCGCGCTGACCGGGGAGACATCCTGAAGCCGGTCCTGGTAGATGCGGTTGCGTTCGGTCATGGTCAGCGTCTCCGAGATCCCCTTATCGATCTTCTTCAATACCGCTTCAAGCTCCGCCTCCCAGCCCTCATGCAGATCGTGCGTCATCCCGCCGACGCGCATGTAGCTGTTGGTGAGGCGCGCCCCGGTCAGGCGGCTGAGGAAGTCGTAGGCGTCGTTGCGCGGGTTGAAGAGGTACCAGTAGTTCGTCTGCGCTCCCATGTCGAGCAGCCCGGCCGCCAGGCAGACGAGGTGGTCGATGACCCGGGAGAGCTCGGCGATGATCACGCGGATAAAGACCCCGCGCTCAGGCAGCGTCACCCCCAGCATCCCCTCGACCGTGCGGGCGAAGGCGATGTTGTTCATAATCGCCGAACAGTAGTTGAGACGGTCGGTATAGGGAATGATCTGGTTGTAGGTGTGGTTCTCGCAGCTCTTCTCGAACCCCCGATGCAGGTAGCCGATCTCGCTGGCCCCGGCGACGATCTTCTCACCGTCGAGGGCGGCGAGGGTCCGAATGGTGCCGTGGCTGGCCGGGTGCGAAGGGCCCAGGTTGAGGATCATCAGTCCGTCGCGTTCCGCCTCCAGCCCCCGTGAAGCGAGCAGCGGGGCCATCTCGTCCATCATATCCTGGGTCTGGGTGCAGTACTGCCCCTTCGTGATCTCGTAATCCTTGCGCAGCGGGTGGCCGACGAACTCGAGATGGTTGAGAATACGCTTGAGGTTGGGATGCCCCTCGAAACGGACCCCGTACTGATCAAATACCTCCCGCTCGGCCCAGTCCGCGCTGGCGTAGAGTGCAACAATGCTGCGGACCGTTTCCTGCGGCGCCGGCACTTTCAGCGCCAGGGTCCGGACGAAGTCGCGGTGGCGGAAAAGGTAGACCAGATCGAACCGCGCCCCGCCCGCGCGCGGACGGTAGAGGTTGTCCACGGCGGTGATGTCGAGCAGGAAACTAAACCCGAGTTCCTGTTTTAACGCCTCGGCAACCCCGTACAGCGATGCCGCATCGCACTGCAACAGCGACGTATCGCCCATGGGGGAGAGAAAATGCAGATCGGCGAACCGCCCGAGCAGCGGCTGCAGGTATGCGGTGTCAGGCATCGTCGAGCTTCCCTTTGAAGTCGGCGTTGCGCGGGGAAAGCGTCGGCTCCTGCCACAACCGCTGCTGGATCTGCATCACCGCTTCGAGAATCCCCTCCGGGCGCGGCGGGCACCCCGCCAGGTAGACGTCGACGGGCACGATCTCGTCGATCCCCTGCAGGGTCGTATAGTTGTCATAGAAGCCGCCGCTGCAGGCACAGGCCCCGACGGCGATCACCCAGCGCGGTTCGGGCATCTGGTCGTAGATCTGCTTGAGAATGGGGGCCTGCTTGTAACTCACGGTGCCGGCAACGACCAGCAGGTCCGCGTGGCGGGGAGAGAAGCGCAGCACCTCCGCGCCGAAGCGGGAGATATCGTAGCGGCTGGCCGCCGTCGCCATAAATTCGATGGCGCAGCAGGCCGTCCCGAAGACGAAGGGCCACAGCGACGACTGCCGCCCCCAGTTGATGACGGCGTCGACCCTCGTTGTGATCACGGCGTCGCCGAGAAGGTTTTCGCTCAAATCCATCGCAGTATCCCCGCCCGGTAGACATAGATCAGGCCCCCGGCCAGCAGCCCGATGAAAACGAACATCTCCGCGACGCCGAAAAAGCCGAGATCACGGAGGTTGACCGCCCAGGGGAACATGAAGAGCACCTCGACATCGAAGATCAGGAAGATGATGCCGACCAGGAAAAACTTGACATTGAAGACGTCCGAGGGGTCCTCGACGGTTTTACGCACGCCCCCTTCGTAGGGTTCGTTTTTGCGCGGGGAGTCGCTGACGGCACCGAGGTGGCGCGTCAGGTGAAACAGCAGCGGCAGTACGATCACCAGCAGCGTGACCAACCCTGTAGCCAATAATAACGTTCCGGACATCCTGACCTACTTTTCGCAACGTTGACAACCCGCCATTCGCGGGCCGCCTGCGTGTCATTGCGCCAATGATAACATTAGTTGATTATGAATCTGTTACGGCAGTGGACAATTATCGTACAGCGTCATGCCCACGGCTTAATCTCGTTATAAAGGCTGTCTCGTTCGACGGGAGTGAACCCGCTCTCTTTGATCAGATGCACAAACTCTTTCAGGTCGACGCCGTTGGCGCTTTTGGCACCGGCGGCGGAGTTGATGGACTCTTTTTCGATCGTACCGTCGAGGTCATTGGCGCCGAACTCCTGGGCCACCAGGGCCAGGTTCACCGTCGAGGTCACCCAGTAGGCTTTGAGGTTGGGGACGTTGTCGAGCACGATGCGGCTGATCGCCATCGTCTTGAGGATCTCGTTGGCGGTGATGAACTCCTTGACGTTGAGGAAGTTGTTCTCGGACTGGTATACGAGCGGGATGAAGCAGTTGAAGCCGCCGGTTTCGTCCTGCAGATCGCGGATGCGCATCATATGGTCGATGCGGTGCTGGCGCTCCTCGACATGTCCGAAGAGCATCGTCACGTTGCTCTTTTTGCCCCGCTGGTGCCACTTGCGGTGGATCTCCAGCCACTGTTCGGAGGTCACTTTGCCCTTGCAGATATAGTCGCGGACCCCCTCGTCGAAGATCTCCGCCCCGCCGCCGGGCATCGAATCAACCCCGTTTTCGACCATCAGGTCAAGGATCTCGTCGTAGCTCTTGCCGTACTCCTCGGCGAGGAAATGCACCTCTGCCGCCGTCAGCGCCTTGACGTGCAGCTGGGGGTATTTTTCCTTGATCTTGCGGAAAACGTCCAGGTACCACTGCAGTCCCGTGTCGGGGTTGTGGGCCGAGACGATATGCACCTCTTTGATATCGCGCGAAACGATGTCGTCGACGATGCCAAGGATCTCTTCGTGGCTCATCGTATAGGGGTTCGGGTTTTTCCGGCTGGCACTGTAGGCGCAGAATTTGCAGACGTCTTTGCAGACGTTGGTCGGGTTGATATGACGGTTGATATTGAAATAGGTCTTGTCACCGTGCAACTCGCGCCGCACCGCGTCCGCACGTTCACCCAGGGCGAAAAGGTCTTCGTCGTACAGCGCCAGCGCCTCTTCAAAACCGATCCGGCGGTTTGCAATTTTCGTCATGCTTTCTCTCTGCTTTTCTTTTCGCGCATTATAGCCAGATGAGCGCCTCCAAAGGCTAAAATCACTATAATAATAAGAATTCATCAGAGGAAAAGCCCCCTTGAAAACACTAGTAGAAGATATCGAGACCCTTATCGAGACGAACGCCAGCGATTTCGAGATTTCGAAACGGTTCAAACAGGCGATCAGCGTCTACCTCGATTCTCTACCCGACCTCTTCGCGAAAACCCAGGGGAAAGACTTCCTTGTCCGCCATACCAAGGCCCTCGACCAGTTCATCACCCAGATGTACAAGACCGTTCTGCGGCGGATGTTCGGCAACTACCTGCCGATGCGCAACGCCATCCCCATCTCCCTGCTGGCCCTGGGGAGCTACGGGCGCGAACAGCTCTCCGTCTACAGCGACATCGACCTGATGATCGTCTACGTCCCCCTGGAGGGGTACAATACCGAAGCCGTCATCGAGAAGTTCCTCTACCTGGCCTGGGATGCCGGACTGAAACTCGGCCACCGGGTCCACAAGGTCTCCGAACTCTTTGACGCCGCCGACGAGGACATCACCATCCGTACCGCCATGATGGAGGCCCGCTTCATCGTCGGCTCGAACTTCACCTGGCACTCCACCCAGCGGGAGCTCGGGCGTATCCGCCGCTATGAACCGCGCCGCTTCATCGAGGCCAAGCTCGCCGAAGCCGAAACACGCCAGGCGAAGTACCCCGTCTCCATGCAGCCCAACATCAAAGAAGGCGTCGGCGGGATGCGGGATTCGCAGCTGCTCTACTGGGTCGCCAAAACCCGCTATGACGTCACCAACCTCAAAGAGCTCGACGGCACCATCTTCAGCGAAGACTCCTACCGCGCCTACCGGATCGCGCTGGAGCTGATCTTCCGGGTGCGCAGCGCCCTGCACCTCGCTTCGGGCAAGCAGAACGACCAGCTCAACCTGGAGTACCTGCCCAAAGTCCGGAAAATGCTGGGCTTCACCGACGACATGAAGCTCGCGACCCAGGTGATGGAAGCGATGTGGCGGATCCACAACTTCAGCAGCATCTTCGTGACCAAAATGATCCGGCCGATGTTTTACGACCCCGCACGGCTTCCTGCACTGCGGAACCAATGGGTGCATCGTGGGATCTTTGTCTCAGAAGACAAAGTTTTTGCCTCGTTCCACCTCAAGGCACAGCCGATCGAGTCCCTGCTGAACATCCTGATCAACCTCGATGACCGCCCCTACTGTTTCGATGACAGCTTTGTCAGCCAGTTCACCTATACGACGGTGCCGCACCCCCGAAGCGACACCGTCAAAAAGCTGCTCCGCAAGCTTTTCGAACGTGAACACACTTACGGTTTCCTCCGCCTCTTTTATGACGCCGGCGTCCTCGCGGAGCTGATCCCCGCCCTGAAAAAAGCGCTGTTTTTGCCGCAGTTCGACGGCTACCACCACTACCCTGTCGGCCTGCACTCCATCCAGTGCGTCAAAGCATTCGAATCCATCGACGACCCCGACGTCAAAGCCCTTTATGATACGATCAGCCTTGAAGACAGGACCATGCTCAAGATTATCGTTCTCCTGCACGACGCGGGCAAGGGACGCAAGCTCGACCACAGCGAAGTCGGTGTCAAGCTGATCCGGCCGGTCATGCAGAAGATGGGCTTCAGCGCCGAAATGACCGACGATGCCACCCTGCTCGTGCGCCATCACATCCTGATGAGTATCATCGCACAGCGGCACAATATCCACAGCGAAAAAACGCTGTACAAATTCATGTCGATCATCAAAACGCCGCGGCTGCTGACCCTGCTCTATATCCTCACCTACGCGGATATGAGCGGCGTCGGCCCCGGGACCTACAACGCCTTCAACGCCAAACTGCTCAACGAGCTCTACCACGCCTCCCTGGAGGTCGCCCAGGAGAAAGAGCGGATCACCGACGCCGCACGCCGCCTCAAGGTCGAACAGCGCATCCAGCGGCTCGACACCTTCAAAGCCCTCCCCCGCCTGCTGCAGAAGAAGATACTTTCGGTCGAATCCAATATCTTCTTCTCCCTGCACAGCCCGGAGGAGATCCTGCAGATCGCACAGCGCGCCCGCGAGGTCAAAGCCTACCAGTATGCCCTGGACTTCAGTACGGGGCTGAGCATCGAGATCCTCCGGAAGATCCCCCTGAACCTCACCTACCTGCTGGGACGGCTCGGTTATCTCGATGTCGTCTCGATGGAGGTCTTCACCCTCTTTGACGACGTCAAGTACTTCAAACTCGACTTCCTGCAGACCCCGACCCCAGACATGTACGAAAGCATCCGGGAGGTCGTCGAGGAGGCCTTTGACATGGAAAAGAGCGTCTCCCTCGAAGCCCCCGTCATCAAGCCCGACGAGATCGCCATCGATTGCGAACACTCCAAGAGCCTCGCCGAACTCGCCGTCCATACAGCGAACCAGCGCGGGCTTCTTGCCTTCATCATCCAGTGCCTCGATGCCCTGGATATGCAGATCGTCACGGCAAAAATCCATACGACGAAGCGCCGCGCCCGCGACCATTTCTTAATCGAGAAAACACCGCAGATGTGCAATAATGCGGACCGATTAATCCCCCTGCTCTGTAAAGGAAATGCATAATGTGCGGCATCGTCGGCTACCTCGGAAAACACGATACGAAAGGGATACTGCTCGACGGGCTCAAAGAGCTCGAATACCGCGGTTACGACTCCGCAGGGATCGCCGTCTTGCAGGCAGAGGAGTTCTCCTATTTCAAAGCGGTCGGCAAACTCGCCAACCTCGAGGCCAAAACGGCCGACTTCAGCACCAGCGGGTTTGCCGCCGGGATAGGCCATACCCGCTGGGCGACCCACGGCAAGCCGACGGAGATCAACGCCCACCCGCACCTGGGCCAAGCCTCCTACGTCGTCCATAACGGCATCATCGAGAACTACCAGGAGCTCAAAAACGCGCTGATCGCCGAGGGGGTCCAGTTCCTGAGCCAGACCGACACGGAAGTGATCGTCCACCTCTTCGAATCCCTGATGAAAAGCGGCCTGGAACCCTTCGATGCGTTCCGCGAAACCGTCAAACGTCTCAAGGGGGCCTACGCGATCCTGCTCGTCACCAAACAGATGCCCGAAACCATCTTCTTCGCCAAGCACGGCTCCCCGATGATCGTCGGCGTGAACGACAGCGATGAGAAGTTCTTCGGTTCCTCCGATGCGGCACTCATCGGCAAATGCAACCGTGTCATCTACCTCGAGGATGGACAGCTGGGGTTCGTATCGCGGACAGGGGTCCATCTCGAAGATGCCAATGCCGCTGCGGTCGTGCCCCAATTCGCCCCGCTGCCGGAGTCAAAACTCTCCGCGCAAAAAGAGGGGTTCCGTTTCTTCATGGAAAAAGAGATCTACGAACAGAGTGAGGTACTCTCCGACACCCTCATCGGGCGCCTCGCGGACGAAGCGATCCTCTTCGAGGAGCTCGATGCCTCCCTGCTCGAAGGGATCAACGAGATCAAGCTCTGCGCCTGCGGCACGAGCTACCATGCCGCCCTGGCATCCAGCTACCTTTTCGAACGCCTCGGCAAGATCCGCACTTCCGTCGAGATCGCCAGCGAACTGCGCTACAAGGAGCCCCTGCTCTGCTCCGACACCCTCTTCGTCGTCATCAGCCAGAGCGGCGAGACCGCCGATACCCTGGAGACCCTCAAGATGGCCAAGGCCGCAGGACTGAAAACTCTTGTCGTCTGCAACGTCGACAACTCCTCCATGGTCCGAGAGGCGGATGCCGCCATTCTGACCCGTGCCGGGATCGAGAAGGGTGTCGCTTCCACCAAAGCCTTCGCGACACAGATGGCGGTGCTGTGGATGTTCTCCCTCTACGTTGCCCAGACCAAAGGGACGATTGGCACCGAGGCGATGCGCGAACAGATCACACTCCTGCGCGAGGTCCCGGCCGTCGTCCGGGTCAACGACGACCTGCACGAACGGATCCGCCGTCTCTCCAAACGCTACCTGCACGGCCACGGCTTCTTCTTTATCGGCCGTGACATCTTCTTCCCCCTTGCCCTCGAGGGTGCCCTCAAGCTCAAAGAGATCAGTTATCTTCATGCCGAAGGGTATCCCAGCGGCGAAATGAAACACGGTCCCATCGCCCTGGCCGACCCGGAACTCTTCACTATCGCCCTGATGCCGAAAAACCTGCTCTATGACAAAACGAAGAGCAACGTCGAGGAGCTCAGTGCCCGCGATGCCACCATCTGCGCCATCAGCGATGCCCCCTTCGACAAAGCGGATGATTTCATCCCCATTGCCGCACATGCGCACTATATGCCGGAGTTCTTCGAGATGATGGTCGTCCTGCAGCTGCTCTCCATGGAGATCGCCATCCGCCTGGGCAACGACGTCGATATGCCGAGAAACCTCGCGAAAAGCGTGACCGTTGAATAGTGAAGCGTGAAGCCTGTCAGCGTCCACTTATTTTGTCAAGGTTTTAGAAGATCATTAGCGGGTCGAGCAGATTCGTGATGCATGGCGTGTACCGAAGGCGTCAGCCCTTTGTGCTTTCTTCTTCCCGGTTCGGCTTCTGCTTTGCACAGGCAAAGAAGAAGGGGAACAAAAACAGCATGGAGTGACGGTAAATAAGAGAGATCTGTTTTCGGGCAAACCCGAAAACGAGATTAAAACGCCCGTTTGAATTCCGGGTAGGCTTCAAGCCCGCATTCGGTCACGTCAAGCCCTTCGACCTGCTCATCGTCACCGGCACGGAACGGCAGGAATTTGTTGATGATGTAGATCGCCGCGTACGACACGGTGAAAACAAACACCGCCACGACCGCGATTCCTTTGAGCTGTCCGAGGAGCGTAATCCCCGCTTCGGGCTCGGCGGCGAAGATGCCGACGGCCAGGGTCCCCCAGATACCGTTGACCAGGTGGACCGAAAGGGCACCGACCGGATCATCCAGTTTCAGCCTGTCAAAGAGCGGAACGGCAATGACGACCAGCGCCCCGCCGACGGCACCGATCAAGATCGGCGTATGGGTGTCGTAAAGGTCGGGACCCGCGGTGATGGCTACAAGCCCGCCCAACGCACCGTTAAGGATCATCGTGATATCGAACTTGCGGTAGCGCACGTACATGAAAACGCCCGCGATGAGCGCCCCCGCCAGGCCTGCGGTATTGGTGTTCATGATCGTGAGCGCCACTGTATCCGCGTTCTCTTTACTCGCAATGGAACCGACGGAACCACCGTTGAACCCGAACCAGCCGATCCACAGCAGCAGCGCGCCCAGAACAACCAGAGGAATATTCGACGCCGGGATGACATGGATCTTCCCATCCTTGTAACGCCCTTTACGCGGCCCCATGATCATAATAGCCGCCAGCAATGCCCAGCCGCCGGTCGAATGGATCACGGTCGACCCCGCCAGGTCGTACATCTGCAGATCCAGAACGGTACCGGCCAGCAGGTCCGCTCCCCAGGAGACATTGACAACGAGCGGATAGATCAGTCCGCCCATCAGAACGGTAAAGAGGGCGATCGGAAGGATACGCACCCGTTCACTCACCCCGCCGCTCATGATATTAACCGTCTTCCCGACGAAGGCCATCTGGAACAAGAAGGCGGCATAGATGCTCATCCCGCTGTTCTCCCAGCTGCCGAATGCCAGTTCGTACCCCACCAGCAGGAACATCATCGACGCCACGGCATAGATCATCGTATTGACCGTCAGGACGGATGTGACGTTTTTCGTACGGACGAGCCCCGCCTCGAGCATCGCGAAACCGGGCACCATAAAGATGATCAGCGTCATCGCGAAGAGGGCGAAGAGCGTATCGACAATATAACCGAAATCTTCCATAGCGATACCTAGATCGCTTCGGAGCCGGTTTCACCCGTACGGATACGAATCACCTTTTCAATGCCGCTGACAAAGATCTTGCCGTCGCCGATCTTGCCGGTACGGGCCGCTTCTGTGATCGTGTCAAGCACCTGCTCGAGCTGCTCGTCGCCTACGACCAGCTCCACTTTGATCTTCGGAAGGAAATCAACAACGTACTCCGCGCCGCGGTAGAGCTCGCTGTGCCCTTTTTGGCGCCCGTACCCCTTCACTTCGCTGACTGTCATACCGGTGATCCCGATCTGCGCCAGCGCATCCTTTACCTCTTCAAGACGAAACGGTTTGATAATCGCTTCTACTTTTTTCATGTATTCTCCTCATAAGACTAATGCAATCTTATCAAGAAAACCATGATCTTTTTTTAGACAGATGATTATTAATTAATCATCAAACCCTTGACAATGGTTATAGATGTACAAAATCAAGGCAGGAAAACCTGCCACGCGAAGAGGCTTAAACCGCTTCGGAGCCGGATTCGCCGGTACGGATACGGATAATCTTTTCGACATCGCTGATGAAGATCTTACCGTCACCGATCTTGCCGGTGCGGGCCGCTTCGACGATCGTATCGACGACCTGGTCGACCGATGCCGCTTCGACGACCAT
>NZ_JBTKXX010000005.1:0-129731 GCF_054862725.1 Thiomicrolovo sp. ZZH C-3 | reverse complement strand
GGGGTGTCGAAGGAACAAGTCGTCTCCATGCCGCTTGACACGGACGGCAGCGTGAACACGACAGCCCTCGGTGCCGAGGTCAAAGGCGAGGCGGCGCAGGAGGCGGCGCGCATCAAGCAAAGCGTCGTGAAAGATACGATCATTGAGCAGGGCACCACTACGGACAACAGCGACGTGCCTGCAGACGAGCAAACCCAACAGTCGAACAGGGTTGCAGCCGATACCACCCGGACGGGTGGGGGTGTACCTGCGATGGAAGCGCCTCAGTCCGGTGCAGCTCCCGTGCAACCGGCCGTCACTGACGCGGCAGCGGGCAGTACGCCTACCGAAGGAGTCACAGCGAGGGTAGATGGTCGGACGCCGTATGGGGAACCGGGCACACCAAGGGAAACCGTCGACCTGCCTACGCTCGACGGCGGTATCTTCTCGGCAGAGATTGGCGGTAGCAGCTACCAGACGCCAGACTTTGATGAAGCGCAAAACACCTTCAGCGCCGAAGGGCGTATCTCTCAGCAGCTTGCAGCAAGCAAGGGGATCAAGGTCGCCCAGGAGGCCGCGTCGGCTTCATTCATGCAGCTTGATGAACTTCTCGAGCGGATCCCGGAGCAGAACAACCTTGAGGATGGGCCCTACGACACCGCGACGAGCGCGTAGGGGGTTGTCGTGTCACTGAACGATGATTTAAAGGCGCTGCTTCCGATCAGCAAAACGAGCACCGATGGTGTCGATGAGGTATGCACAGAAAGCCCCGTCGAAACGCAGGGGCCGACGTCGGCGCAGATTGAAGCGATCGGGAAGGTTCTCGAGGAGTGCGATATCGTTGTCGGTCAGTCGGTGTATCGTGACCGCGAAATGGCGAGAGTCTTTTTACTCAACCGCCGACCGCGCATCGAGAATATGGGCGCATGCCCCTCTTGTGGTAACGGGTATGTGGTTGAAGGGCTGCAGGGGTACTCCTGCAGCGAAGGCGGCTGCGACTTCATACTATGGAAGTCGGCGCTGCTTCGATGGTTTGAGAAGAAAGGGGAGGATATCTGCATCGAGGGGCTGAATGGTTATGTAGAAGCGTCGCTGCGGGGCAGTCCGTTGGCCTGCGACTCTTTCAAAGGACACGCAAAAACCGTTGTGGTAGTGCCGGGTGACAAGGGATGGCATCTTGTCGCAAAAAAAGGCGACACGCGGGTCGCGGATTCCGAGGGCAATGTGCTGAACGAAGAGGGCAAGCGTACCGGCGCAGTGCTCAGCGATGATGAAAAAGCGGACCTGACAGAGCGCGATGCGGGCTATTACGACGGTGACAAACGCGTCACGGACAAAGACGGTTTCTTGCTTAAGAAGAATGGCAAGCGGGCGAAAGATGGTAGGGTTAGCAGGACGGTGAAGGCTGCGGTGGGGGCTACGGCCTCGCTAAGACCAGAGCCGTCTGCCGGCAATTCTCTCAATGATCGCCCTGCCGAGACCAAAGATGAAGCCACCAGCAACGAGGGCTCCGATGAAAAAGATCGCCCAACCAAAGGTTCCAATAATGAACTCCATGTCGATACTCCTTCTGAAAAATATAACCATAATTTAACACAATACGGGGCTATGGTCAACGCATCGGCCGCCAAGGAGGGTGAATAATGGATCTCGTTGTTGTTGAGTCACCAGTCAAAAGCAAAACGATCGCAAAGCTGCTGAAGCAGCTCGGCGCAAACCAGTTCAGAATCTACGGCACCGGGGGGCATATCATCGACCTTAGAGCGGGCAGCTTTAGCGTGCGCCTCGAGGACGGGAAGTTCACCGGCGATTTCACGCTACTCAAAGGCAAGAAGCGCGTAGTGGACGATATCAGGAAGCTTTCGCGCGAAGCGGAACGCGTCTTTATCTGTACCGACGACGACCGCGAAGGCGAACGCATCGCCCAGGACGTCGTAGAGGCCTGCAGCATTAGCAAGTATTACCGAGTCACCTTCCATGAGATCACGGCAGATGCTTTGAGGCTTGCCCTCATCGAGCGCGACGGCATCCGGCTTATCGACGAGAACATTGTCCTCGCGCAGTGGACCCGCCGCATGGCCGACCGCATCATCGGGTACGGCCTCTCCCCGGTACTCTCTTATTATTTCAAGCACAATGGCATCCCCCACCAATCAAACGGCATCGGGAGGGTGATTGCGATCGCGCTCGGGATCCTCGCCGAACGCCACCGTCTTATCGAGAAGTACCACGCCAAAGGAGCGACCGTCACCGACGTTGTAATGGGGCGATATCGCTACAAGGCCGTGGCCTTCGACGCACGCGGCAAAAAGCTCGAGTTCTCGAAAGAGGACAGCGCCGAGCGCGAGAACGTGATAGCCAGGGCAAACAGCTATCAGCACAAGGTTACTTCGTACGATCCGGACCTCAAAGAGTACCCGCCGTACCCGCCGCTGATCACCTCGTCACTCTATAGTGGCTGTTCATACCTCTTCAAGCTCGACCCTATGCGGATCAAGGCGATATCGCAAGAGCTTTACGAGCTGGGCTTCATCACCTACCCGCGCACCGACTCTTTTGCCATCAGCGACCAGGCGGTCGAACAGATCGTCGCATTCCATAAGCGCACGATCGCCCCGGAGAACCACGCCGATATCCTGCTCGACAAACGCGAGTTCAAAGTCCGAAAAGGGGCCCACGTACAGGGGGCGCACGAGTGCATCCGCCCCACATCGTTCGCCGACGAGTATGACCCCGATGAGATACAGCGCATTTGGAAGAACCTGCCGCACGAGCACGACCTGGGCGAGGATCACCTCAACGTCTACCGGCTTATCTGGCAGCGTGCCGTTGCAACCCAACTCAAAAACGCGGTGTACGACGTCAGTTCCCTCGAGATAACCGCCGGCGAGTATAGCTTTACCACGAGGGCGCACAACCCGGTCGAGGGCGGCTGGATGAAGTATTACGGTGATGAGCTTCATGCCTCAACGCGCGGCGCCGGTGACGAGGATTGGCAAAGCAAAAAGGTCGAGCTGCCCAAAGACCTCTATGTCGGCCTCATTCTGGAGAGCGTCACCGTGGACTTCTATGAAAGCCACTCCCACGCCCCCAAACGCATTTCGGAGGGGGCGCTTATCAAGATGCTCGAGGGCAAGGGGATCGCGCGGCCATCGACGCTGCACACCATTTCGCACACCCTCAAAAAGAAAGGATACGCCAAGGCCGATCGGAGCCTTCTGTCTATGCTCGACCCGGGCCTCGCGGTGTATGACGTCGCCGACACGCATCTTGCATGGCTGACCTCCATCGAGAACGCACAGCTTTTCGAGGAGATCATCACCGCGATCGAAGAGGGAGTCATCGCCGACGCGCACGAGGTCTTGATGGTGTACTGGAAGCATGTCGAGGAGTTCAAGGAGACGATCAATTACGTCGAATACAGTGAGCGCGCACCGACACCGGCCCAAGTGGACGCCGCCGAAAAGCTCATCGCACGAATGACGCCCGCCGAGGCCGAAGCGATCAACCCCGAAATCTACAGCAGCCAGGAGAAGATGAGCCTCTTTCTGGACAGGGAAATCCGGCGCGCCAAAGAACGCGAAGCTGCGACAGCCTTCGGACATTGCCCCAACTGCGGCAAACCCGTGATCGAAAAAGAGCAGCTGTTCGCCTGCTCCAACGGCAAATGCAAGTTCGCGTTGTGGAAGAACGCCCTGACAGGCTTCTTCGAGCGATTTGGGGTGCAGGCCCCCGACCTGCATACGTTTGTCGAAATGGTGCTCACGAAAGAAGTAGTGCGCCTCGAGGAGCTGCGTAAGAAGGATCGCACCCGCTTCTCGCCGAACGTCATATTTTCGTTCGACAAAAAGCATACACGATGGGGGATCTCCTTCACGAGCAAGCCCGCGGGCGGCACTCTGTCGCTCACCCCGCTGTCGCCGATGGCCTCGGGCGAAAGTGCGACCGCGCAGCCGGTCAGAAAGGAGACAGCCGCCCAGGAGCCCGTCCAGAAGGTTGCCCTGGTCCTTGCGGGCTTCGATCAGTTCGAGAAAGACCTCTATGGCCTCGCGGCGGCCAGAAACAGCGCCGGGGTGGACGGCAACGTCGCCGCCGTGACAATGGAAGCAGACGACACGATGGCGGGGCACCTGTTCGGGTACGTCAATGATCGCCTCGGCGCGGCGCTCGTCGGCTTGAAGGCACGGGTCTACCGCCTTGAGGATGGCATGTTCGCGATTTTGGGGTATGGCGAGTCGGCGACGGCGCTCAAGGCCGTCGCGTCTACACTTATTGGCGATATCCCCCGGACGGTCGATATCTTCTACCACAAGCTCGACACAGGCGACACAGCAGACGATTTCATGGATAAGGTCTATTAATTGTTTGGCAATCTCACGCAACTGGCCCGCGGAGGCCGCATTACCCAGGCGGAGTCGGCGTCTAAACGGCACGACCGTACCCGTATCAGCACCAAGGCATCGACGGCGGCCATAGACCCGCTCGAACGACTCAACCCGGACCAGCACGCAGCGGCGACGGCCGCCGCGGGCCACAACCTCATTATCGCGTCGGCAGGCACCGGCAAGACCTCGACGATTGTCGGCAGGGTGTCGCACCTCATCGCCCAGGGCGTCGCCCCGGAGAAGATCCTGCTGCTGACCTTCACCAACAAGGCCGGGAAGGAAATGCTGGAGCGGCTCGCGGAGTTCTTCGGAAGCGGTGTGACCGATCGCATCTTCGCGGGTACGTTCCACGCATACGGCCTGCAGCTGCTCAAGCAGCTCGGCGACCAATCGGCGCTGAAGCAGCCCAAAGATATCAAGCTGCTCTTCGGGGGAATATACGCCCATGAGGCACGACGATACGGCGATACCGAGGATGCGTGGGGGCATGATGCGCTCTATGACCGCTACGGGCTGTTTTTGAATAGCGGCGGCAGCGAAAGCGGGTTTGGCCAATGGGTTTGTGATCGCTATGAAGGGCACGAAGAGTATGCGGCGTTTTACGAAAAGGCGATAGATGCCCTTGAGTCGGACAAGCAGCGCCACGGCTTTATCGACTTCAACGACCTGCTGCTGCGGACACGGGAGTATTACGGGGCGCACCCGTGCCCTTTTGAAGAGGTGATCGTCGACGAGTACCAGGACACGAATCAGCTGCAAACGACCGTGCTCGATGCCATGCAGGGCAAGTCGCTGTTTTGCGTCGGGGATTATGACCAGAGCATCTACGCTTTCAACGGGGCCGATATCGGCATTATTGGTTCGTTCCGCGAACGCTATGCCGGCGCGAAGGTCTACACCCTCGGGAAGAACTACCGTTCCGCTAAGCCAATCCTCGATCTTGCGGAGAGGGTAATTGGGCATAATCCCCGCCTGTTCCCGAAGAACCTGCAGGCGATGGTTTTGAAAGGCGGTGACGGGCCGCACACCGTCGGGTTCGACAAGGAGGAGGCGCAGTACCACGGCGTCGCGAGCAGCATCGCCGCTTCGGCGTACTGTCCCAACGATACAGCCATCATCTACCGCAATAATGCCACCGCCGACGCGATCGAGGCCGCGCTCCTTGCTCACGATATCCCGGTCAACCGGACAGAGGGGCGGGGCTTTTTCGACTCAATGGATATGCGCTTCACGACCGCGATTTATAGCATTCTGTTCGGTCGAGGCGAACTGATGAATGCACTGGAGCTGTTCTCATGGACCGGCGTCGGCGTGGGTGAAAGCAAGATCGTGGCAGAGGCTTTGAGCGAACTGGGCGGCCGCTCTATTCTCAATGGCATACTGCGGCCGGATCTCGCCCGTTTCTCCCGCATACCGAAAGCTGCCCAGGATGCCTACCGTGAGAACATGCAGAACAACCGATATGCCCGTGAAGGGCACATCGGGGAGCGGTTCAGCAACCATCCCTCCGTGCTATTGACGCAAAGCCCGCGGGCAGCGTCCGTCGTCGACACGCTTTGCCACCTTGCCTCTAAAGCGGGTAAATGCAGTAAGCCCTCCGATGCACTTGCCATGATCGCCTCCTCGACCATCTACAAGAACGGGATCGAGGCGATGGTTCAGCGGCGAGGAGGCGACGAGCGCTTGCATGGGCAGTACCGTGAGCGGTTCGGGATGCTCGAAAAAATCGCGTCCATGAATAACACCCATGAGCTTTTCAGCCGCAAGATAAAGGGTGCTGCAAAGCGTGATGATGAGGTATTCGGCGTCGACCTGCTCAGCGTACACGCCTCAAAAGGGTTGGAGTATGAAAGCGTCTACGTCGTCGATCTCATGGAGGGGCGTTTCCCCAACCACAAACTGATGAAAGGCGGCGGCGGGATCGAGGAGGAGCGGCGGCTCTTTTATGTCGCGGTGACACGGGCCAAGCGCCACCTGCAGCTGAGCTATGCCCGAATTTATAAGAACAAATCGCATGAACCATCGTGCTTCTTGAAGGAAGCGGGGTGCCTGTAGAAGCCCTATTTTATGGACTTCAGCACTTCTATATCACAAAAAGAACTATAACTAGCCCTATATAACAAAATATGCTAGTATTCGAAAACTCTACAAAGGAACCACATGAAAAAAACACTTCTCTACTCCGGCATGGTAGCAGCAGCACTGATGTTCGCCGGTTGCGGCGCATCCTCCAGCGGCGGGGGTGACGACCCAGTAGACGATACAGCAGACTCGATCGTCGGTCAGCTGCAGGGCGGGAACCTCGTACTTGATTATGCGACAGACTCCACGGTCGACCAGGAAGCGGGATACCGCCTGTACTACATGGGCGGCACGCAGATCAACGATATCATGATCGCGGGCTCTACCGGCAAATTGTGCACGCTCGCGGTTCTGCCGAGCACGACGGCGTGGAACGAATATTCCGATTACGCTTTCCTTGTCAATGGGGAAGAGGGTACAGCGGACACATACACTGCGCAAAATGCTGACGGCGACGTTGTGTTCACCGTCGCGTGGATGTACTATACTGCAGAGAACAGCTATCTCGATTTCAACGTCACCTGTACGGATATCCCGTCAGTGCCCGCGAACACTATCACGGTCGACAGCCTTGCCGCGCTGTTCGGAATCAACCCCGACGACTATACAGCCGATACGGACGTTTTCTACAAGAATACGTCGATCGCGGACTACTACACCATCGAGTACACGAACCCACAGGGCGCCGTGACTGACGCATCTTGGTACGGACTCCTACTTACCCATTATGACAGCGACAACAACACTACGGAAGTGGATCATATCAGCAGCGACGATCTGAGCGGAGTACCGTCACGGATTGTCTGTAAAGCTCTCGAAACCCATGCGATTGAATGCAACTTCTACGATGCCGCGGACTACGTGATCCACAGTATCACAAAAAGTGGACTCGCAAATGGCGAAGACAAGATCCGTTTGAGCGGCATTTCCATCAGCGGAGACGGCACAACGCTCAGTACAAATCTCGGCTACACCACAAAACTCCGCGTACCGTAGGCCGACCTATTACCCACTGAAACGCCGCTGTACACGGCGTTTCATCCTCTCAATTCCTCTCGTAATTTTCTGAATCTTAACAGGGTGTCTGCGGGTTGCCCTTTTTTCGGATGTCTTGTAAAATCCCGGAAAATCGTTGAATTCTTTGTGGCAAGCCGTCACAAATTGTTTGTAGCCATATAATCATATAAGGTGGAATTGTGATTCGCAGTATTCTTTCCGTTGCTTTTGTGATGCTCTTGCTGCCCTCCATGTCAGCGGCCGACAGCATTGACGAAAGGCTTTATCCGCTGATCTACTCCATCGCCGCCGTCGAGCGCCACACGGAGCGCCCGATCGGCTACCCCTTCCTTATCTCCTTTAACGCAAAGAAATCAAAGACCGAAGCGGTGCGCCGCAAGTACGAAGAGCTGTTTGTCGACAACCGTACGATGGACTGCCGCAACAAAGAGTTGTGCGTCCAGGTGGCAACGGAGGTGATCGCGGCGGGGGATGAGTACGTGGATCTCGGTGCGCTGCAAATCTGCTACCACTACCATACTTTACCGATGGAGGATTATTTCGAGCTTTCCAAAAGCTTTGAGTTCGCGATGGAATTCACCAAGCGCAATATCAAGCTACACGGCTGGACCTGGGGGGCTGTGGCGCACTACAACTCTAGTGACCCGCAGCGAAACGAGATCTACGCTACGCATCTTGAGGAGGCATATAACCGATACGCGGCCAGCGGCGGCCGATAGATTGACTTCGTCAAAGAGATACGTGGCGGTTCGCGCCGTCGCGGTATCTCTTATCTCTTTGTAGAGGTTTATCTTTTCGATGGGGGTGTGCTATTAGGAAGCTTCTAATTGCACTCGCAACCGGCTCAGTGCTCTCTGCAGCTGCAGGAGCTTTTGAGGCAGGTGTTGAACTCGATATCGCCAACTACGATATCAAGAACGATGGATCAGAGTCGGGGCTTCGTTTCTCGACCGAACTGTTATGGCCATTGCAATACGGCACCCTTTTGGGTGGTGAGATTGGCTACGGTTCGGCCGGGGAGTGGCGCGAATACGACTTCGCATTTGTATGCGGCTTCCGTTTTTTTGACACCCTCGACCTCAAAGCTACGGCGGGCTATGGCGGAACACTGTACGGCGGCACCCCCTCGATAAGTGCCTCTGGATCAGTGGTCGGTGCGGAGATCGTTTACAATCTGCGCTTTTCGAACACTGTGGGCAAAAGTCTTAACGGCATGACATTTGGCGCATTCTATAAGGTGAGCGACCACAGTGGTGACGTTGATGTAAAGGTGACGCGCACAGGCGTTAGTATCGGCATGCTCTTTTAGGGCGCCGCAAAAAAAATAAAGGAACATTCCAATGATGAAATTTCTGCTTCTTATTGCAGCTTTCGCACTTTCTGCATACGCAGGTGACACATCAGTAGTCGGTGCATACGTCGACGAGGTATCTGGTCTGATCGACAACAAAATCGGTGCGCTCGGCGTTACTTTGATCACTATCGCATCCGGTATCGTTGCATGGAAAAACGCTTCTTGGGCTCCGCTCGCATGGGGTGCAGCAGCTGACATTCTGATCGCCGGTGCAACCGACTTCGGTGCAAAAATGGCAGGGCTGGTTTTCGCCTAAGTCATGAGCAAGCGCGTCTACTTTCCTCGGTTCCTATCTCGCCAGCGTCTTTTCTTTACGCTGGAAGTTGACGAATGGATTGTGCTCTTGGGCACGGCGGGTGGATCCTTCTACCTGCTCAATATCTTTTTGTCGGTGCCGCTGCTTGTCGCACTCGGCGTAGCATGGATCGTGGCGCACTTCACATACAAGGCATATACGAAGTATTCAAAAGAAGCTTCCCCGGGACTGTTGAAGCATATTTTCTACGATTTCGGCCTTTTGAAGCCGAAAACAAAAGACAACGACGTCGAACTCCCATTTGGGTTCGAACGAATTTTTAGAGACTAGGGGACAGTGTGCTTAAAAAGATAGCCACGACGATTGTGTGTTGTTTGCCGCTCATGGCAACGCCGGGTTCATATCCGTCTGCAGAAACGGAAGTGCAGCCGATACAAAACGACACAGAATATAGAATCAAAACCAGAGCCGAATTCGATGAGGCGAAGAAAGCGTTGCTATCGGGCATGGGGGACAAGGGGCGTACATCGCTCGAACTTGGCATCCTCTTCTTAAGCAACATTCCTCTCGATGATGGCACAACAATTAAAGCGGATCTCGTAACGGCCCGCAGATACTTCAAGCAGGCACTCTCCAACGGGGCTTCATTGGCCGCCTACTTTATCGGCGTGAGCTATCTGCGCGAGAAAGATCCGTACAATGCGGTCAACGCGCTCGACGGCGAGCTCGCGAAGCAGCTGCAGTCGCTCGATCGCACCCGTGTCAATCCCTCCTATGTCAGCAACGCCTCGCTGCTGGCAACGACGGTGCTTGACCATACTAATCATAACGTCGTGCTACTGCAAAAAGCCATCACCTATCTGCACCCTGTCGCCACCGACTACAATGTTGCCACCGCGCAATTCATCTTGGCAAACCTTTATATGGCGCTCGGCAAAGAGGACACTGCAAATCTGTACCTCAATGCCGCGTGCACCAACCCGAAAGCACCACTGGAACTCGCACAAATCTGCGGTGCCTATTCCAACGTCGAAACCGAAACCACGTGCGAACAGCGATTTAAGTAAGGAGCCGTTCAGAATGAAAACAGACGATACTTTGGACGAAGCAAAGGAATTGATTGAAAAGAGCGAAAAGCGGCGTCAAAAGAACCAGAAGAAGTCTCCGTATCTGGTACGGATCGACTACCTCGTGGAGAAGTACCGCACCGCGCTCTTTTTTGTCTTTTTCCAGATCATAGTCATTTTGATCCTCACCGCGGAGATCGTGTCGGTTAAGGACCGCGTCGTGATGTCCGTGAATCTTCCAAAGACCATCCATGAGGGTGACTACGGGCAGGTCGAGGTCGGCATGAACGATTCAAACGACCTCTTTTACAAGGTATGGGGCAAGTACCTGATCGAATCTACCGCCCAGGCGAAGCCCGAGGAGGTGCAGGAAAACTTCAATGAACTGCACTCCATGATGCACCGCAGCGTAGCCACCAGCTTCAAGCCTGTACTGGATAAGTATGCGGCGTATAACGTGAAGAACAAGATCACCACCGAATTCAAGGCCGAGCCGTTCAAGGTTGATCGCAACCCCGACGAATATGACGACGATGATATCGTCGTCGTCCGTACCGGCGGCGTCCAGACGCGCAAAATCGGCCGCCTCAAGAAGGAGCGCTACTCATGCGACTACTCCATAGCGTTCAAGACGTTCAATTATCAGCTGTTCGTCATGGGATACAAGCGCAAATGCGAACCGCTTGATCTTGGCGGCGACACGGCCGGAGAGGGGATGAGAAGTGGCTCATGACAATCACCTTGACGAGATAGACGATCTCGAGGACGGCATGGACCTCCACGACACCGAGGGCGGTGAGGGGCAACCGCACCGTCGCAACCGCAAAGATGACGCCCTCAACGCTGTAGGATTTTTGCGGGGGAAAATTGCCTCGACCATCACATCCGTAAAATCGTTCGTGAGCAAAAAGCGCGAAGAGCGTGCCCAAAAGGCTACCGAAGAGAAGGTCGATTTCAGCAAGACGAATGCTGATCTCCACGAAGCGATGTTCGGCGTGCTGAAGCGATGGTTTGTTTATGTCGTGATCCTGGGCATCGTAATTATCCTGGTCATTGCGGCCGTGCGTCTCTATAAAAAGATCGGACAGCAAAATGAAATGGCGGCGCAAAAGGAGACCATCGTCGAACCGAAGGTCATACTCGAGATTGAGGAGGAGGCCCTTTGGAAGGATACGATGGAGAAAAACGTGGCCGCCCAAAGCGAACAGATCCATCAGGTGGCGGAACGTTTCGACACTCTCGAGCAGAACGTCTCCGCAGGATTCGCAACACTCAAAGAAGGTCTTGACGGCTTTGAGGGGAGAATCATTGAACAGCTCGACCAAGAGCGCGAGCGCGCCCGGACGGAAGCCAAGGAAAACAAGCGGATGCTTCTCGGCAAAATCGAGGAGCTCGACGCCAAGACCTCGACGGCGATAAAGGAGTTGCCGAGCAGCATCAAATGGGACCACGGCATCAAGCCGGGGGCCACTGTTCTTCCGCTGCCAGGCAAGACGGGGGGACCGGGCACGCTCCCAATACCGTATGAAGGCGTGGCGGCAGTATCTTCCGAGGGCAACGCCACTGCGGCACTTCCGGCACAACGGCAACCAGAGCGAGAGGAGGTCTACTACGCCGACCTCGAGATCACTTCCGTTACCGAGGATAAAAGCGTCGATGTTCAACCTGATCCGGAGGAGGAGGCGACCCCGCCCGAGATTGTGCTGCGCAAGGGTCTGATGGACGGTGTTCTGGTGACGGGGATCTCCGCGCCGACGTTCGGCGAAGGTGAGGATAACCCGAAGCCCGTGATGGTAACGCTCGAAGCAAATAGCATTATCTCCAACGGCTTCACGCAGGACCTGCAGGGGTGTTTCGGAAACGGCGTCGTGACGGGCAATATCATCACTCGCCGGGCGGAGGTGCAAATCTCCGATATTTCGTGTACCTATAAAGAGAACGGCAAGCATTACCGCATCGACACTAAGCTTAAAAATAACGCATGGGTCTATGACGGGTACGACGGCAGATTCGGTATCCCGGGCAAACTCGTCGACAGCTCGGGCAAGATCCTCACCAACAGTATGCTTATCGGTGTGCTGCAGGGTCTCGGCGATTTCACCACGGCCACGGCCAACGCCATGCTTCTGCAGAGCTACCAGGGCGCGGGGGCAACAACAATTGGTGACAGAACGACCGTACTCTCTCCTGGCCAGCTCGCGCAAACGCAGTTAATGTCCGGGGCAGGGTCGGGGATCACCAAGGGCTTCGACGTTGTAACGAAATACTATGAGAAGATCATCGACGCGCTGCACCCTTACATCGACGTCAAGGGGGCACGAAAGATAACGGTCTATTTCGATGGCGATGAGGTTCTTACCCCCAAAGAGTACACCCCGGTCAACGTCAACGGACACGACGAGGGCAACACGATGGAGAGCTTTGTTGAATTGGAGGTCGGCTATGAAAATTGGTAACGGGATTGTTGTAGCAATACTCATGGCCGCAGGGCTTCTGTTCAGCGGATGCAGCATGCTCATTTTCGGAGAGAACGAAGGTTTCTGCGAAGAGTGCGGATACAGAAACAAAGGCGTGTGTGCAAGCCCGACGGCTATCTACAAGGCGCGCGACGCAGTAATGAAGGACACGGCAGCGTGCAAGGGGTGTTACGAATGAAGACGATAGGACTGTTATCAATGGTGGCGGCCGCTGCCGTTCTTTTCAGCGGTTGCGCGAAAAAAAGCGAATTGACGCCGGAGGACCAGGAGGTCCGCCGCGCAGTTCATTCCCAAAATCGGGGCGGCGGCGAAGTCGAGCAGGTTGAGCTTGCACCGTATCGCCTCAATATCAAGCCGCTTGTCGGTAGCCGCTCGAACGATGCCAAGGTAATCGTCGACACGGGCAGGGTGCTCAAGGTTTATATCGCATCGTACAAGCAAAACGCCACCCTGATCGCCGCGCACGACATTTACACCTTCGTGACCCGACCGGACTTCATCGTGGGCGAATCGGTGCCGACGCGCGGAACCGACGCCGTCGTCACGCCGGCGCGCAAACTTCCTTATATGCTCACGCCCGACGAGCTTGACGTCGACACGGATGAACGCGAACTGACCGACGAAGAGGTGAAGCGCTACGTCAACGGCGTCTATTCCGTACAGGCGGAGAAAGAGGAGCCGTTACGCGAGAAAGTCAAGGCTATGGAGAAGAAGGAAGCGGAGCTTATGCGCTACCTCAAAGAGAAAGGTAAAGTAAGATGGGAACAAAAATGAAAAAGAGACTGATCATTGCCGCTGTTGCGGCCGCCGTGCTGAATGTTGCAGGTGCCGACGAAGTGAAAGGAAACCACCTTACCCTCACCGACATGAAAGATACCCTTTGGATGTTGATGAAACAATCTACCGCGAATACGGATCGTATCGACATGATGGAGACGCCGTTCTACGATGCACTGGCCAACGGAGAGATTGACACCCCGACCCGGATCAGCCTGCTCACCAAGTACCTCGACAGGCTCAAGCGGGAGCGCGGCGAAATGGCGGCGAGCCTAAAAGGAGAGGCGGATACCGATCGTAAAACGAGTATTGTGAAGTCCATCCAGGCGCTCGACGCCGAAATTGCGAAGTTCGAAGCGGCGTTGGAGGGTCTGCGTAATGGCGAAGGCGCCAAACCCTCGGTTAACAAGGCGGAGAAGGTGGCTGCAGCCGTCGTGACAACGCCGGCGGCGCCGCTGGACCAATATGATCGTTTCCTGATGGATTACATCGAGGCGCACCGTGATCTATTGGAAACGGTAAAATGAGCGGTGTCGGCGTATTAGGAAAAGCTCTCGGCTATATGGCCGAGCCCTTTAGGGATATTCGCAGTAATGTCGGCCTGACTGAGAAGAACCTCGAGGCTGTCCTCAAGACAAGAGGGATTTCGGACTTTCTGAAGTACCGCGATTACGTCGAATATGAAGAGGGCAAGGGGATCTATATCATGTCTGACTGGCGCAAGGGAATTGTCTTGCGCATCGCGCCCCCGGCGTTCTTGACGAGCAGCACGGAAGAGAAGGTCCGTAACTTCCTCTCCACCATCGAGAAAGACGATACGGTCGTCCAGTTCATCACCTATTCATCGCGCAACATCAGCACAGCTCTCAAAGCCTATCGCGACTACCACCACTGCAACGTCAACGTCAAAAATCCTTCACTGCTTCGCCGTCTCGTGGAGCAGCGCGTCGATTCCTACCAGAAGTGGTCGCGGACTTCGATGCTCAAGGGGATCGACTTCCGCCTGCGCGAGTTTCATAACCTGCTCGTAATCCTTTTTCCCGACGATACGGACGATGACTATATTCTCCGCACCTTCGACGAGATAAAGGGGAGCATGGCCGACTTCCACCCGGAAAATTACGCCCGTGCCGAACTTGAGACAATCCTCAATGAGATCTTTCACCCGGAGAAGGACGACGCTTCGTGGCAGTCCAAGGGCGACGAACTCATGGAGATGAACCATTCCATCGTTTCGGGGGGCGTCGAGGTTTCAACGGCGCGGGAACGGCGCGGATTCGAAATCAACAATCGAATGAAGGCGAAGGTACTCACGACCAAGTCCTTCCCAAAGGATATCAATCTCTTCGAGTATAACAGTATCTTTTTTGATCGGATCGGCACGCAGCTCAAGGTTCCGATTCCAGGGCCCTTCCTGCTCTCGCTTACCATCCGGTACGACAACGTGGAGAAAGCGAAAAAGAAAATTGTCAAACGTCTCGACCACGACATGGGGGAGCTTGGAAAAATGCGCCCCAGGACGCTCAAGGCGAATCCGGATCTAAAGGACCGTCTGCGCGAAACCGAGGATATCATCCGCTTTGTCAAACAGCGCGGGGAGATGCCGCTCAAAGCGATGTGGACGCTGACGCTGTTTGAGGAGGACGAGAAGAAGCTCAATGAGACAACCGCGACGATCATTAACCGCTTCAGGGAGAAGGACTGGGAGATTGTCGAGGAGTCGAGCAACAATATTGCGCTCATGAGCTTCCTGTACTCTCTCCCGCTTCAGTATTCAGAGGGCGTCGAAAAGCTTTCAAGTCGTTTCCGTCTGCTGTTCAAGGCGAACAACGCCTCAATCTGCCCGATTATCGGCGACAGCAGCGGCGGCGGCAACTATCACATGCTGTTTGTCGGCCGCACAGGTCAGTTGCAACGCTTCGACCCCTACTTCTCCAATACGAACTACAACATCGTAAAAATCGGTTCGTCGGGATCGGGTAAATCGTACAGCGAGGCTGACTTCCATCTTATGAGCCTTGCGGCAGGATACCGTTTGCGCGTCATTGACGCCGGGGATTCCTACAAGGGCTTGTGCCACCTCGTCGGCGGTCAGTACATCACTTTTGAGGACGATAACCATATATGCCTGAACTTCTTTACGAAGATTAATACGGTAGAGGAAAACGGCGTCCGGAAGATCCATGAGGACGAATTCTCTACCATCGTACCGATTATCGGCATGATGGCCGGACTCCGCTTGCGTTCCACGTTTACGGAAAATGAGAGTGACGTGGAGAGTGACGCATCGCGCAGCTTTCTTGCAAAGATAGTCGAGCGGGCGATCATGACTGCGTTCGAGCGTGAGGGCTTCGATGCAAAACTGCAGGATGTCCGTGACGCTCTCGTAGAATTCAACGATATCTTCAAGAAAGAGGGTGCCGCCAACGAGACCTCACTGCTGACGAGGGTGATTACCTCCCTGTATTCCTACGCCGATCCTGACGGCGCTTTCTACTCCTACTTCAACGGTGCGAACAACGTCGACCTGCAGAGCGACTACGTGGTGCTCGAAATCGACGCGCTACGCAATAAAGGGGACATGTACCAGATCGTAATGATGATGATATCGAACCAGGTCGCGGGAGAATACTACAAGCCTTCCAACCGCGGCCGGCAGAAGATGTTTGAGATTGACGAGGCGTGGATGGTTTTCGATAACGTCATCATCGTCTCCTTTCTCGAAGACCTCTACCGCCGTATCCGGAAGTACAACGGGATCGCGGGAACGATTGTCCAGGGGCTGGACGACTACTACAAGAACTCGAAAACGATTGCACTGTATGAAAACGCGAACTGGAAATGGTTTTTGGAGCAGGAGAACGACTCCATCGAGAAGGCGCTTGGCACCAAGCGGATTACCCTCGATGCGTTCGAAGCCAAGCTGATGAAGTCGATCCGTAACCGCCCGCCGCTCTTTGGCGAAAGCTACATTAAAAGTTCCAAAATCTCATTAGTAGCGCGTCTGAAAACCGACACGCAGAGCCATTGGACGTACACGAACAGCCCGCACGACACGATGGTTGTGGAGAAGGTGATGAAGCGGCATGACTTCAATGGGGACCAGGCACGCTCCATGCTTGCGATGGTGGCCGACGGCACGCCCGAAGCCGAGGCGGTCGAGCTTGTCCGCGCGGGCAAGTTCAAGCAGGAGCCCGACGAGATCCGCATCAAAAAAACTGCACTTGTGGTCGACGCCGCGATCAAAACGCCGTCGCTCATCAAGTTTACCGCGCAACCCATAAGCAGCAGCGTCAACGGCGAAGTGGATAAGCGGGCGGTCTATTCGGCCGTCGAAAACAACCACGGCGTTACGAGCGAGGAGATTTTCCGTTTCGCACCACAGATCGAGAATTTTACGCAGTACGAAAAGGTGCTTATTGCGAAGCAGCTTGAAAAGATTGCGACCCGTTCGGGCAGATACGCTATCAACATTTCCCTTGACGGTCTCATCGGCGGAGAGATCGTACCGGACATTTGTGCCGCCGTCCAGGCAAACCCGTCGCTGAAGGGGCGGCTGGTTATCGACCTTCCGCTGTCGCAGACGGGTGTCGAACATGCGGATATCATCCGTTCGGCGATCGAGGCATTGCACGATTGCGGCGCTTTGGTTTCCAATGTCAATATGAAGGGGACGTCGCGCTTCGGCGATCTTCTCGAATACGATTTCGACTACGTGAAGCTCGACCGCAGCATCGTGTCGGAGCTGATCCAGGGGAACCCGATCGGCGAGGCGTTCGTCTTGATGGTCAGCCACGGTGTACTCCGCCACGGGGGGAAGATCGTCGTGACGCACATCGAGACGGAAGAAGAGGCGGCGTTCATCGAGAAAAGCACGGATATCCATCTGATGCAGGGCTACCATATCGGTATGCCAGAACCACTCAACTAAGAGGAAATTATGAAGCGGTTAGTACGTTGTGCAGCACTGACGTCGGCACTTCTGATTGGTGGCACGCTCCATGCCTTCGAGAAACCAAAATACCGCATCCCCGATTATCTGCTGTCGCAGATCCCGGAGCAACACGAGGAACTTTTGGCTTCATACCTTGAACTTTTCGAGCGTGAGCCGACGAAAGAGTATGCGCTCTTTTACGTCACCTCATCCACCGTGCCGGCGAAAAGCTTTTTGAAGCGTCTCGAGGAAGCGCAAAAGCTGATCGCCCAACGGGGTATGCCGGTGCGGCAGCTGTTCCGGGGCGTGGACACGAATCTTGGCCAGTACACCAAGATGATCGCCGCAGGTTTGACAAGGACAACCGCAGAGGCCTTGAGTGTGCGCCTCGATCCCAACTATTTTTCCGAGCACAACGTCACGGCGGTGCCGCGCATCGTTCTGGCTGAATGCAGTGACGGCGAGCATAACTTCCTTTCCGATTGTGAAAGCATCATGGAGATGAGCGGCGATGTTTCAATCCCGTTCTTTTTCGAGAAGGCGGCCGGAGAGGACCCCGGCCTGACGAAGTTCCTGTCGGTATTCCACCAGACCTCCAAGAAGTGGAACAACTCCGACGCAAACGAGGTGGAACAGTGGTAAAAGGCGTAATGGCATCTTTGGCGATCACGGCGCTGCTGTCGACCGCCGTATCGGGCGAGTCAATCAACGCGGCCGTGGGTGAACTCAACACTACAAGCCCCGTCGACCTAAACTGGAGCAACGACGAAGTCGTGAAGAAGTACAACTTTGATACGGGCGTCACCACGACGGTCACACGGGATCAGCACGGCGACGAAAACGTGACCGGGGTTGATTTCAGCTCGCCGTCGAGCGTGCGCCAATACCTCGAGCAGAGTCGGGGGGGCTTCGCGGCCAAGGCCAATGCCGTCGTCTCTGAAATGATGGCGAGCAAACCCGAAACGGCGGCCACTTTCGGCACCGACACCGACGTGCTCTCCAATGAGTACCTGCTCTCCACTTTCGACGAGAACAGCTCGATCATTCGGGGGACCACCGAAGGGATCGCCGCAGTCAAGTATCTTTCGTCACTGCAGAGCCACCAGAGGCAGATCGCCTGTTACGTGAAACGGAAGTTGAACAACTCTTTCTACTGCCCGCTGCCGTCTCGATCGCAATCGTATTTCATCGGCGGGGATCCCAAGACGGACAAGGACGAGGCGAAAGAGGAGTGCAACGATTGGTGCAAGGAGCCGATCAGCTGCATATCTAAAACGATCGACGATGCATCCAAGACCGAGACGGTCCCCTTCGGCATCAGCTCCTGCGAAGCGCAGGTGTTCACCTTTGATGTAGATCCACGTATGAACCTGCAGTCGCTCGTGTTCCAATTTACAACGAGCGGCTCTCCCGAAGACCTGACGGCCGTGGGCACGCTTTATCTCCCCGTTGATATCGACTTCCTTTACCGTGACAGCGGCGAGTACGTCAAATACGTGCAGGCCAAGAAGATCGAAGTGAAACCGGGCGGCACCAACATCACCCTTGCGATTAACGTCGACCTTATCAGCATGATCCGCGTGACGACGTACCGTTCCCATAAGGGCACGGCGCATAAGCCCGTAGCGCGGACGGAGGACGTCACAGTCGGCCTGTTTGAAGTGATAAAGAACTACGAGGACGATAAATTCTGGTTTTGCCCGGAGACGCAGTTTGCACTCACCGAAGCGGACTGCGACGGCCTTCTTGTCCATACCGTCGTGGGTGGGTCGCCGCAGAATGTTTGTGTGCCAACCACACGGCGCGGGGTCGAGCCGACCTACGACGCCTACTATTCCGAAAGCTCGTGTGTCAGCGATTGCTTTGCCACGGCGGAGTGTCTGCCGACCTATCGGCACCTCACCTCGCTCGATACGACCGATCTCGACACTCTTTATGATGTTGAGGTCGGCTGCATGAGCGGGGCGGGCAATGAGCATTGCACCGAGGCGGAGTGCCGCGACAAGTACAACAGCGGCGACATGCCGATCTCCGAGGCGGTGTACCACAAAGACGATACGAAGGTCTACACCGTCAGAAACAGCATGCCGACCGGCGAAGCTGAACGGCCGCGATTCAACATCAGCGCCGAACTCTCATCAAACGGCGACGCCGCGGCCAAAGACGAGTTGCTGCGCCAGAGCGAGAAGGATATCGCGTACGCGAACATGGTTAACGGATCGACCTACAACCTGTCGGCGCTCCCTTTGATGAGCGTCTACCCCAAGCAGGCAGCCGCCTCGTCGTTTAACAACAACCTCGGTCTTTCCCTCGACTATATCCCGCAGACCGACTGGATTGATTCGGGCAAACTCTATTACTTCTATGTTGTGATGCGGGTGCGCTCCTCATACGTCAACATTATCGAGGAAGGTACAGAGCATGAGCAGTTCGACAGGCAGGCGCCCATGATCATGTTCCAGGACGTGGCGACCGGGCTGCTTCATGACAACGGCGAGTACATGATGCTGCGGCTCGTCGAGCAGGACAAGGGGCTCGAAACCAATACGACCTCTTTTACGGGCACGGAAGGGGAGGATGCGAGTTACACGATGATGAATTGGATCGACATGCCGATCAAGAAGGAGCAGAACGCCACGTTGATCGGCGACGAGTACGCCGCCTACAGTGTCGATTCCATCGCACCTGCAACATTCACCAAAGAGTTTGTCAGCGACCGCATATCCAACAAGTACGTCCTTGCCGATTCCATGTCGCAGGCGATCAGCGACCAAGAAGGTTTCCTCATTCGATCGCAGGAGCGCGCAACGGGATCCAGCACCGCACTGGTTAAGCACTATAAAGGGGACATTGACCCCGAAACGGCCTCCAAGCTGTTCCAATATGAGTGCTTCTTCATCTCCTCGGAAGTGCAGCTGACCTATCGCCAGGTTCTCGAGGGTTTGACGGAAGACAACCTCTTCTTCGACAGCCTGCAGCGGCAGCGGTCGCTGCACCCGCTGAAAGACAACGGACGCTTCGAGCGTGACAGGGTGCGGCTTTTCATGCAAGGAACCCTCGACAACCTGAGCGTCTATGGCCAGTTTACGCCGACGTCGAATGAGGAGAGCAAGGAAGCGTTCATCTACAAATTCCTGCTGGATCAGCATATAGGAGAAAAAGAGTGAGGGCGGTTCAATACTTGATGAGGTCGACTATGTTCGGTCTTTTGTTGACGGCGATCGGTACGCACGCGGGCGATCTCATGGACGGCACAATCGGGATTACTGATATTGGCTACCTCTCTAAGCCCGAAAAGGTAGAGACCCCAAAAGTAGCAAGACCATCGGAACCAAGTATAGAGCGGATCCCCAATCTTGTTCGCTACATTTCTCGCGATCTCTCAATGGAGGAGCAGTGTACCACTGACAGCTTCGGTAGAGAGCTTTGCCCGCTGGATAAGATGGAGTGCGGCCACGATACGATCTACAACGACGGTTACAGCATCGCGCATCCTACAAGCAAGACGACTGAGTCCTTTTGCGACCCGGACGAGACCAGGGAAGTGATCGCCGGCAAAACGTACTGCGTGAAGGCCGCGGAGTACACCCCGGGCGTCTGCGAAGAGGGCACGTACGACAAGGAGCAGGATGAGTGCACCTGGTATGGCGATTCCTTCCCGGAGGTCTCATACTACACGTATGGTGATGTACGGTGGTGTAACAAGTGGGGTCGGATCATCGACACGGGAAAATTTGATGAAAATAAATGTACGTGGGAAGAGACCGCAGATGTCCTCAACTCCGTCAACTACAAAACCTCAAATGCGAAAATCGCGGTAGGATGCGCTCTTCCAACGGAAGACATGCCGTGCTGTTTTTCCAGTGACGGGCATAAATGGGGCGGTGTCAGTGACCCCACGGATAAGTGCCCGCTGCCCGAGTTCAACGTCCTAATGACAGCACCGCCTAGCACCCCCGCCAGCTATACGTGTTCCGATGACAGATACGCCTTGGACGAGGAGAGTAAAGAGTGTTACCGTTCGCCCTCGTGTGTCGAGGGCGCCGTGTTGCAGCCCGATGATACCTGCCTCGATGCGTATATATATTACACGTATGAGTGTGCGCCCGGCGCATTTGGCGCAGGGACGCCGAACGACGCCGGTGGGGATTGCGGCAGCAGTACCTGCACCAACGATTTGACACCGCCGAAGGATAACTGCGAATACGACAACTTCACCTGCCCGATTGACAACAGCCTGCAGTGTGTCAACGAGCAGGGCGAGATTGCGCGATACGCAAAATCGCTCCTTTTCTCTTTCGAAGAGGGCGACTACTACAAGCGGGACGAGTTTGGCGTTTTGCGCGGCTTCTACTGTACGAGTGACGTGGAAATGTGCCGCTTCGGGATGAACGCCATCGAAGTTATCGGGGGCCTTGGCATCTGTTTTACGGACATGCAGGGCTTTCGCGACTGCATCGGGATACAGTCGGATTCAGAGTGTAAGCTCAGCGGCAGCATCGGGGATAGGGTCCACCCGCTTGAGTATGTGACGGTCGGGGCTGACGGACACTCCCTGGTCGGGAGCTGGACGTTCAATGTTCTCGATGAGAACAGCACCCTTTCAAGCGATGATCCCTACTGGGTCAAGGAAGAGGCCAAACGCGTCTACAGCTATGCCGAAAACGACAGCTTATCTACGATCGTGTCGGCGATGGACGTCGACCTCGACACGCTCGCGCAGGAGTCCGGCGATACGAGCGAGATTTCAGAGGTGCGGATCAGCGCGGAGATCAACGTCGATACCGGGTACGACAACGACCTAGTAGGCCTTGTGTTCGGTCAGAAGAAAAGCGATGGCAGCTTCTATTCGATCTCATGGGGACAGGGTGATGCGTGGTGTGACAGCCAGGGGACGCCCCGGGGTCTGGCCCTGACGCAACACGACGGCATGGCCGCTTCATGGTGTCAGGTGACGCAGCCCGATGGCGCGACGGGATACCCGCCGCCGTCCTACGGGAATGAGGTGACATTCTGCCGCCGCTATGCCGACCGAAACGGCAGGGACAGTGCCGGTTGGGTATGTGTCGGCGGTGGCGAGGAGCTGCTGACGGATTTTGTCGGGGACGTTGATTCAAACGATGATCTTGACTACCGCGTCTCCGTCAATGGTCTGGACGACTCCATGATCCATTTCTGCCGTCGTTACGCGGATCGGAATGGCAGGGAGGAGGCCGTATGGGAGTGTGTGAACGGCGGCGAACCTCTCCTGACGGATTTCGTAGGCGATGTCAACTCTGACGACGACCTCGACTACAAGATATCCATTGACGGCATTGACGACTCCAAGATCACCTTTTGCCGTCGCTACGCCGACAACAACGATCGGGCTAACGCGGAGTGGACGTGCGTGCATGGCGGCGAACCTCTCCTGACGGATATGGTTGGCGACGTCGATGGCAGGGACGACCTTGATTTCAAACTCACCGTGGATATCGGCGACACCAAGTTCCCCAGCGAAACGAGCCCGTCGGTCGTACTGAAAAAGATCAACGGCTATTACTACGAAGACCAAAAGTGGAACAAGGTCGAAGTGTCGATCCGTGGGCAGGTGGTGGAGGTGACCGTCAACGGGGCGAAGATGTTGACATACGATTCCCCCGAACCACTTGACCTCAACGGCGGGGTCGGCTTCCTGAACTTCTCGCAAAAAGACGCGAAATACCGCGACCTGCAGGTGAAGGTTGTACAAGAGAGCGGCAACGTGATTACATCAAACTGCCTGCTCAGCGGCAAGGTGGGACACATTGATTCGGAAGAGGCGGTCGTGGCCGTCAAGGCCGAGGATAACCGTTTGACGTTTTGGGATCCGTACACCCGGGGCAGCATCGGGCATATCGAGGTCGTAAAGAAAGAGGAGTTTGTGAATCCGGAGCTTGTGGGACCGGAAGTGCCGATGCTTGAATCACGCGAGATCGAAGGGCTCTTTGTCAAAGGCTTTACCGGATTCTACAAAGGGCCGAACGGTCATATCTATGCCGTCAGCCGCGACCGGATGGACCATGATGAGTGCGCGGCGCTCATCGACGGAACACACTTCCACATCGCGGATATCGAGATAGGGCAGGAGAAAATGGAGCGTGACGCGCTGCGCCATGTCGGGATGCACGTATCTTACGCCCATCAGGACGACTACTGCGTCATCGAGACCCCGGTGGACCTGCCGTTACCGTTCGGGATGAAGTTCCTCGCCTATACCGACCAGGTGGACGGCAACGGGAGCTACAGCTGCTCCCCCCTGTCATGCGACGAGCACATGTGCCAAAGCGCAACCTGCCCCGAAGGTACGGCGGGGAGCCTGTTTGCGGCAGACGACACGAACGATTATGACGATCGCTGTATCGAGCAGTTTTGCGATGCCAAGAAACCTTATGTTCCCTCTTGCGGTACACCGTACGGCTGCCCCATCGGGGACGACGTGGTGACCAAAGAGGCCGACAGTGCTGATATTGTCGAGGCCCCACTGGCGTTCACCGGGTATAGCTCCGACTGGACGGTCGATAATACGGCGCTGGTCTACCGCTACATCAGCAGCGGCGGTCCGTCCGTGCTCGTCAGCAACGAGGACGTTTTCGTGCCCTCCGGATCGAAAATGACACTCACGGCCAAGGTTGAGGTCGACGGTGGTCTGGGCAACGGCTTTATCGGGCTCGTTTTCGGGTACAGGGAGACGGCGGGCGACCCGGTGTTCCATTCGGCGATATGGGGCCAGTACGATATGAACTGTACGAACGTGATCGGGGCTGAAAGGGGCTTGTCGCTGAACCGTCATGAAGACGTGACCGAACAGGTGTGCCAGCAGGATGCGGCCGGGTTCACGGTGCTGCAGAAGATTCCGGGCTTCTACTATGACGACGGGCACCTCTACGATATTGAGGTCGTCGCAGAGGATGGACATATTGAGGTGCACGTCGACGGGGATACGGTCCTTTCGTATGATTCGCCGGTGCCGATCGACCTCAGTGGCAGGGTAGGGCTTTTCGGCAGCGCCCAGGCGGGGGTCGTATTCAGCAACCTGCACATGAGCGTCGAGGGCGCCGGAACCGAGTGTTATCGCGTTTCTTGCAGTGAGGGCACCCTTGAGCCCGGAGCGGGGCAGTGCCTCTCATTCGGGTGCGACGATAAAAGCGTGATGGAGGATGATGTATGCTATATGTACTCTTACTGATTGGATCGCTCGGATTCGCCCCGGCTCTCTCCGCGCTGGAGGTGGTGCAGGAGCGCAATGTTACCGTCATTGGGGGCAACAGCATATCCGACATGCCCTACGGCTATCATACGGACAACCTTGAAGCGCAGACGATCAAACTGATCGACCACCTCGACCTCACGGCCTACGCGGACAAGTACTTCTACTCCGGGTACGGCCTGTACGATAAGCACGAGAACAACTGCGACTACATTGAATTCGAGCATAATGAGGATATTGACACGGACTTCCGCGACCTGTTCGTCTACCAGGGGAAAACCTACGGCTTGAGTCGCTATCGCACGACGTTCTCAGAGTGTCAGGCGTTGACGGCGAGCTACCAGGGGGTAATCGCCGCTCCCTCATCGGCGTCGATCAATCAGCGTATCTACAGCGACCAGTACGATTCGCTCGATGCGTGGGTCGGTATCTCGAGGGCCGACTGCGGTTCGCAGTGGCTCAACTCCCGGGGGATCACGCCGCGATTCAACCTGCTCTCTGATGATGCGTGTCTGCCCGACAGGCTCCACGCCTACTCAAGGGCGGGCGAGTACGGGTGGAACTACAGCGATGCGGAGGACCATCACTACTGCCCGATCGAGATTGACAGCGAGGACTACCTGCGCCCGATCAAAGTCTGCGCGCCGTGGTGGGAAATCGAGACGGTGTTTGACACCCGCGACGACAACGACAGCACCGGGATAGACCTGCGGAAGTATGCGCGAATTGATATCGCCAAAAAGATACCGCTTTGTACCCAGTGGGACCGGGAGGGGCTTGCGGAGTACAATGCGACGATCAACGATGAAACGCTCTGGAGCGAAACGCAGTGTTCGGAGTTCTACAGCATCCGGGCATCATCGACATGCGTTGAAGACTTGCATCGGGAGATTTGCCGCGTAGACGAATGCGACGGCTACGTCGAGGATACTTGCAAGCTCATCGACAAGGTTTCGTCGGGGGTCAAGGATTACACCAAGGGGTGGATCTCCCACGACGGGGAGGCGATGGAGGTGAAGGTCCGCGACGATATCGTGACGAAGGTCTATAAATGCCCGCCGCCGAAACCTGCAGCGGGGTATTGCCAGCAAACCGAATATGTCGAGGTGTTCCCGGTCGAGTGCCCCGGCTCCGATTGTGCAAGCTATTACGACTGCGTAGACAGCGGCAACCCTGATTGCAGCATGTACTACTGCGAAAAGGTGTGGGGAACCCGCGACGACGCGGTTATCAACCCGGATGGAAGCGTGGACCACCTCCATGTGAAGTGCAGCAACGAAAGCTTTGTGGACAACTATAACTTCGAGTCCCTGTCAAAGACGGAGAGGGTTTGCGAAGAATGGGCTACGATCGAGAAGACGGAAGAGGAGATGCGATACTGTACAGCAGAAAGCGTTCCTAACAAAGTGAGCGTGCCGGCGGATATCACCGAAACCGATATCTATCGGGAGGATCCGCAGTGTGTCAGGGTGAACAACATCGACGATGCCCGGCCCGCCTCTGACCTGCTCGTCTCGTTCTCGGCGAAGGAGACCTTTAAGACCCTCGTCGAGCGTGTCAATATTTCCGACAAGAACTCCACGGATCTTGCGATCGGCAATATCATTTTCAGTGGGACGGACGAGACCCCGACGAGCACCGGGGATACGACATGGGATGAGAATGCTGCGGACTTCAACGGCACCCTCGCTGACGGCGTGGACCTCGGAGATTACTTCAACCATGTCGACGGGTTCATCATGGGCTCGACGTCAAAGGTGAGAGCCTATTCCGAAACGTTAATGACCTACGAGGGGTATCGCACCGATGCCACAAGTACGCAAGAGGATTTCAGGTTCTTCAGCAGGGATTGGTACACAAATCGCGTCCTTGTCTTTGACGATGGGAATACTACGCTCGGTTCGATTGTTTGGGGTGAGGACGATAAGGTGATATCAATGGCCGAAGCGGTCTTTTTATCCGAAAGGTACTCCTGGAAGCCCCCGTCCTCAAACTGGAGCATCCTTGACGGCGGCGCCACCCTCGAACATATCGGGTCGAGTCTCTCCTCCTCCACTGTCGACAACCGGCAGTACGCCCTTGCGCCGAATAACGAGCAGTTCTGTCCGAATGCTTCGGGCATGCTGATTGTAGAGGCTACCGTTAACTATACCGCCAACGGCGATAGCGGTGACTTTGGCCTGGTGATCGCTCGGCAGACCGATCCGAGCGATCCCAACAGTATCTTGCAGCAGTACCGCGTGCGTTACGACGTGCAGGGTGGGGCACTCATTCTCGAGCGCGCGGACTCATCGAGCGAGACAACGCTTTCTAGTTCATCCGTCTCACTCACGGCAGACCAGGACCACCTTATGCGTGCCGAGGCGAGCGTGACAGGTATCAAGGTCTATATCGACGGGGCGCTGCAGGTCAACTATCTCGGCACCGTCGATCCGTGCGGCACCATCGGCTACACCGATATGGCGCAGCGTGAGGTCTTCTTTAAAAATCTGACGCTGGGCGATTGGCAGCTCGGGGATCCGCTTCATGTTGTAGAGGATACGACATACAGCTGCAGCGACGCTGCCTCGTATTATCTGAACGGCGCCGCGGTTACCCGGCCGCCGTACGACTACGACGCGGCGCTGTACGATACCGTCGGGCTGACAGCGGACAAGAGCGACGATGCGTGCCTCATCACCGCCTCGCCGATCGACGACACGGACGTATGGCACGTGTTTAAAAACAGCACGGGCGACGGCGTGATACTCCTTAGCATCATGGATATGCCGCTTGCCGATTGTGAGGCGCGGCGCGATGATCTTCATAGCGTGACGGGGTTCAAAACGTCCTCGGAGATCGTCGCCGGCAAATGCGTCATTAACTTCTGGTCTTTCCCGGTTGAAGAACCGGCCGACCTCAGCGGCGTATCGCTGGATGAGCAATACAAAGACGGATCATTCATCTACAAACAGCCGGGGTACGGTGAAATCCTTGCCATCCAGTCCTATACGGACGGACGTTTCGGCTACATGTCAAGCTATGTGCTCCCCTATTATCAGGAAAACAATGTGGCGATCGAGGGGCGCGAGGTGTTCCCGATCGAGAGCATAGATGACCTGGCGATCCGGACACCGCTAGACTACAACGCTTCGCACTACCAGTACACGCTGACGTCCAAGAACGAGCCTAGCATGCAGCCGGAGATTTTGAGCCTGTTGGGTCTGTTCCCGCTCGGAAGCCCGTTGACCGATATCATCCTTAGCGATTTCGATAGTGGCAGCAGCGATCCGTGGATCATCGCGATCTTCGGAGGCAAGAATCGCTTTGCGCGCTATGTTACCCACTATGACATCACCAAGCCGCTGCCCAACAACTACGTCGAGAACGTGTACGGGTACGATCAGCGCATTATTAAAAACGACAAGCTGCTGTATTCCGAGTACGACTACGATACCGGGCTCCAGAAAAAAAGCAATATCAACGACAAAATGAACTCACGCTACTACGGGATCAAGCGTTTCAATCTCCTTTGGGGCGCAGGCTTCGAAGAGACGGAGTTAGACGCCATCAAGCATCCGAACGAGTGGGAGGAGAAAATCGTTATAGGCTGGCCGAACTGGCCGTGGTACGACACGAGGACCGAAAAAGATCGGCAGCGCACGGTGTATTCGCCCCCTGGCCAGCAGATCAGCAAGATCGTAAACAACGCCTATGTTGGCGCAACGAATCAGGTAAATCTTTTCATCCCCTACATCGGGGACTATGAGCTGCTTGCGCTTGATGAGCACATGAATATCCTCGCGCGGGGGGAGGTGCACAAGGATTGGTTTATCGAGGGAGAGGGGCATCACCCCTACGCCCGCATTAACTTTGCCCTCGATCCGCGCTTTAACCTTGCAGACGGCATGATGGACGGCAATACGACCGAAGCCTGCCGCTACTCGAAGATGGTGGAGTGGGGCGGCGGGGTTTCGGGCGTGTACCATGAATACGAGGATCCAGACGGGCTGCATTGTGCCAAGAGCGTTGATGAGTACGTCCAGTCGCATTCGATGCACTATCTCGGTGTTCGCCCCACCAACACGCAGGGGTACTTCATTGTCAAAATGGTGCATCCGATGCCATTTGCCAATAGGGTGTATGTGACAACTTTAGGGCTTCTCGAAAATCGTGAATATGTTTGCTATAACCCGCAGGAATGTACGCCGTAGACGGCATTTCCTGCGACTTCCCTCAATCCGTTTTATTCGCTATCATCACAAAAAATACAGGAGATTTTGTGAAATTTAAATATTCACCGCTACTTTTATTGGCCCTGCCGCTTCTCGGTGCCGATCAGTTCGATATCGCTAAATTCCTCGAAAAACGTCTTGGACAAAGCGGAAAACTTGAAAAGGTGCATGTTGTCGAACTTGCCTCCCACCCGGTAAAAGGCGCACCCGGCTGGGTGGCCTATGAACTTGACTTCTCCGGCATGGTTCGCACGAAGCAGGGCGCACGCCCTTTCGCGCAGAGTGACGTCTATTTCTCCAACGGGAATTACATCACGCAGCAGATGGTCGACGTCGACACCGGGCTTGATCTCAAGGACAGCATCGGTGCGGCCTTCGATCCGTCGTTCTACCGCAACGAGAACCTGCTCTCCGGGAACAAAAACTCCAAGCACAAGGTCGCCATCTTCTCCGACCCCCTCTGCCCTGCGTGTCGCGGTTATGTGCCTGCAGCGGTCGCCGCCATGTCAAAGCACCCCGACCTTTTTGCCGTCTATTACTACCACATGCCCCTGGAGCGGATCCACCCGGCGGCGGTCCCGGTCGCCAAGGCAATGATCGCCTCAGCAGGCAGAGACGATCTTAATACTCTGCAGGCGATATACGCCTCGCACGCCATCGCCGCCGGCGAGCACAACGTCACGAAGATCCTGCAGGAATTCGATGCCGTCACGGGCAAATCCGTCACCCAGGCGGACATTGATTCGATGAAGGTTTCGCAGCGCTTCGCGCAGGACGCAAAAGTTGCACGCCGCCTGCGGGTCAGCGGCACGCCGACCGTGTACCTCGATGGCGCCAAGCGCAGAGACAGGAGCTTCTACAAGCAAATGATCGGCGAGGGGAAATAGCCGGTGAAGGTTGGAGTATTCGTAGACGGCGGTAACATGCTTCTAAACGGAGGGCAGACGATGGACTACGCCGTGCTGCGCCAGTACGCGGAGACGGGTGGCCACGATGCCGCTCACCTCAACATTTACGTCAGTTTTGACGAAGAACGTGCCCAAACCGACAGCGACTACAGGACTAAGCAGCACCGCTTCCACTCCTATGTGCGAAGCCTCGGCTACAAGGTGATCGAAAAGCCTGTCAAGTGGTACTACGGCGCCGATAGCAAGGAAGGGAAGTCCAACGTGGATCTCGACATGGCCGTCGATATCCTGCTGAGTGCCGAACGCCTTGACAAGATCATCCTGCTGACGGGCGACGGCGACTTTACCAAGGTAGTTACCGCCCTGCAGCAAAAAGGGTGCCGCGTCGAGGTGATCGCCTTCAAGAATATTTCCGTCTCCCTGCAGCGCGAGTGTGACTTCTTCATGTCCGGCTACATGATCCCTGACTTTATCAACCGCGCCGACGAGAAAGAGTGGGGGGAGGACGGTTCCGTCGTCTATGGGGTCTGCGATTACTTCTGTACCGAAAAGCAGTTTGGCTACCTGCGTTTTTACAAGCAGATCAGTGCGGAGGGGTGGAAGCAGGATTCGCGCATAAAGGGCACTCCGTACGAGCAGCTGTATGTATCGGGGAAATCCCTGCGGAATATTGCCCCGGGTCTCATTAAGAGCGACGGCGTGATCTTGCAGTTCAAGCTCAACCCATCCTCTTCCGGAGAGCTACGGGAAGCGAGTGACGTTCAAGTCGCCTACAACCCGTACAAGAAAAGCTAGGGGGAGGCTCCGGATGAGGGATGACGTACGCTTCGAACTGCAGCCCATTTATGGGCGCTTTGGCAAAGTGGCCTTTTACGAGATACTTGGCCGCATCCACAGCGAAGACGGAGTGTGTGCCATCTCGCCAGAAACGGCAACGAAGTACACCAAAGACCTCATCCTGTTTACGCGCTCGATCATCACGCACGGCTTCCTCGACGGCGGCGACGTGTCGATCAACCTGTCGCACGGCGAACTGGAGCCGGCGGTCATGGACATGCTGTGCCGCAACTTCCGCTCGCCGGCGCTTGCACGTAAAGTGATCGTCGAAGTGACCGAGGACGTGCTGCTCGATGATGGTGTGGTCGAGAAGCTGATGCAGCTCAAAACCCACGGGTTCAGGATCGCCATAGACGACTTCTGCTCCGAACACTCCGTGCGACACCTGCTCTGCGTTCCCGAGTTTGTGGATATCGTGAAGCTTGACGGTATTTTCATGCGCTTTGTGCGGAATAACGGCGACTATGCGGCCAATGCGCTGCACCATTTTGTCGCGTTCGTCCAGGCGCTTGACAAGGAGATCGCTATCGAGCACATCGAGACACCGCAGCAGCTCGAGGTGGCGGGGCAGACCGGTGCTCACTACCTGCAGGGGTTCGCGCTCAGCACGCCCAAGCCGCTCGATGAGCTCGAAGAGGCGGCCGCGGTTAATCGCTCGGCATAAAAGAGGGCGCACGTCGTATTTCTTGGCAGAATCGGCATCGCCTTTTATCACGTACAGAAAGAAAACAAGGAATGGTAATGACAGAAGAGAATAAAGCGCAACGCCAGGACAAGCCCGTGGCGAAAAGCGGCCGGTTCAGCTGGATGAGAAAAGCATTTGAGTTAACTGGAACAGAAGCAGGGGTATTTAAAGCCAAAGAGGCAAACCAGAGGATGATGATGGCATCCATGCTCCTCTTCTTGCTCCTACAGCCCGTCGTTTTCTATTTTCTCGCTGACAAGTACGGGTTGTTCGACGAGGCTATCAGTGCCCCGTACGATAAGAACATCGCGGTGCTGACGATCGACGAAATGATCACTGATCCCTATGTCAATAAGCTGATTGAAACGCTCGAGGAGGTGCGTAAGCGCAAGAATGAGTTTGACCATGTGCTGATTGTAATGGCTTCGGGCGGCGGAGCGCCAACGGGATCCTCTGAACTCGCACACTACCTCGTGGACCTTCAAAAGCAGATGAACGTCACGCTCTATGTCGAATCCATCGCGGCCTCCGGGGCGTACTACATCGCCTCAGCGTTCAAACATGAAGACAACGACTCGCTCAGCGGGATCATCGCGGGGGACAACGCCGTCGTCGGCAGTATCGGAATCTACCTTGAGGCGATGAACTATGAGAAGGGGGCAGAGAAGCTCGGAATCGGGCACCGCTACGTGACGATCGGCAAGTGGAAGGTCCCAATGTCCTCATGGCAGGAACTCTCCGAGGAGAACGAGCAGTACCTCAAAAACCAACTCCTTCAACCCGTCTACAACAACTTCGTCGATTATGTGGCGAAGGGGCGCGGCATGACGCGCGACGAACTTCTTACAATGGCAGAAGGGAAGGTCTATATCAGTACGGAAGTGGTTGGTACGCTGGTAGACCGCATCAGCTACCTTGCTGAAATCAAGCGAGAGATCCAGGAGCGTGTCGAAGCGGCCAACCCCGGCGATGAGGTCGGCTTCGTCGGCATCAGCACAAAACGCCGCAAGCAGAGCCTATTCAACGTCACGCTTCATCTTGATAGCCTTAAAATCGACGCAACCGGGCTTGATAGCCTCACTACAGGGACAGACGCCTATGGGCTGCGCTAAAGCAACCGATCATTTCGGGCCCGTTGAGGAGATGGACCTCACGCGTAGCATGCTGGTTGATACATTGGTGATGCAGAGCGTTATGCATGTCCCGCGGTCGACCGTATCACTCATGGAATCCCTCGGTGAAGCGCTTGGATGCGCTGTTGGCCGTGAGGAGCTGGAGCGGCTGCTTTGTTCGATGGTCGAGGATGGCCTGCTGCATCCTTTAGGTAATGGCAAGTGGGGTATCCCGTCGCAGCAGGGAACAACAAAGTATGGGCGGCCAAAGCGGAAATATGAAGAGTATACCGACATACTCTCGCGTCATGCGTGCGACGCATTGAAAAAGCTGCGCCCTGCAGGAGCCCTTTTTAGCTATCGTGATCTCCTTGATTATTGCTATAGGGCTGGGATGGAACTCAAGCCGCCGCAAGCAAGCGTTGGCAAAACATTGATGCTGCAGAGACTCGATGATATGGTCAAGTCGGGCAAGCTCTTTTTGCATGAGAATCTCGACGGTTGGCGCGGATGGTCGTCGCGTGAACACGACGGGCCCTACACGGTTGAGCAGTGTGTGCGCCATAGCCTCTTCAAGGATAACTGCACTACCTCGATCATGGCCACTGCCGCCCTGGAGATCCCGAGGGTCAGCCGTCGTCATACTTATCCGTCATTGACCACCATGATAAATGCGTACATGAAGCGGCTTGAGGAACAGGAGCTTGCCCACGTCGTAGGGCGTGTAGGCAACGCCCTCGAATGGGCGCTTACAGGACAGGGCAGGGAGGTGTTAAAGCCTCGCGGCGGCCTCAGCTAAGGGGGGCTGCTTCTTCCCCTTGTTCTGCTGCGCCAGGTAGCCGGCGATGAGGTCTTCTTCTTTCTTGCTATACCCGCGCACTTCGATCCCGCTTTTCTTTTTGACGTTCTGGCCGTCCTTCAACGCTTTCATGCACTGTCTGCAGGCGCGGGGAAATTTTTGAATCAGCGTGCTACGCTGATATCTGGAGTGTTTGCCACAATCGCATTTGAGGGTGAAGCGGTCTTTCTCGTCGATGCGTACAATCTGCATCTTTCCGACTCTGCAGCCTACCTCATAGGAGAGGTGTTCCGCCTCGGGAATAGACATTCTAAGCGTCATCTCAAACGTCTCCGTCTGCTTGATGGCGTTTCTCCGGTTTCCCCCCAAAAGTTCTTCAACTCGCCCCGGACCCGGGTTAGCACCTCATCCCTCGTTTCGGACGGGTCACAGCTCGAAAAGATGGATGAAAGCTCACTGGTGGTCATGGGGTCTCTGCTCGGGGCGTTTTTGAAGGCTCTGCTGATTTTTGACTCCGCTGCAGGGCAAACTTTCGCCGCGGCCTCGAGAGCATCCTTGAGGCGGAAAGCCATTGTGTCGGGGAAGGCATCTGCGATGAGAACGGAATAAGCAATCGGTCGCATGTCAGATTCCTTACCAGGCGGGTCGGTGTCCGAGGAGGGTGAGTTTACGATTGGCTGTTTTACTCTTCCCGTGCTTTCTGGTGCTCAGTTTTCGGCCAAGATTGATACGTGCCTCCTGTTTGAAGCTCATGCCGCCCCCGGGGATAGGCTGATAAATTCTCATGGTGTGTTCCTGTTCGTTTTAGGCGAATTATATGGTGTATGTGCGAACAGGGCAACCCGCAGCGGCACTAATCGACCACTCGGTGATTTTGTCGACGGTAAGCGCAATCCCGAACCGGTATCCCTCGAGAGCATCAGTGCTCAAAAGGGATCCTGCGGCCGTCAGTAGGTGCGCCAGATGCGCCAATACTGCTTCGCGTTCCCGCCGAGCGCCGCGCAGCCGCTCAAAATAATCGCCGGCGTCCTTCAGTGCGGCGAGTAGACCTATTTTGTAGTTGATCTCCATCCCTTTGTGCCTCGTGGCGTACTTGTAGGCTGAATGGGTGAAATAGATCCAGTAGCGGAGGGCGTCGATGATGTGGGGCTCTATAAAGCGATTCATGCCGCAATAGTATCTCCCGCAGCGGGCGTGGCCGTTTTTTATTGCATGTCGCGGGGTTTGTTATTCGGCATTGTTGGACTATACTGCCGGATGCAGATAATGGTTTTTGACAAGTATTCTATACGAGACTTTAGGCCGGAGTGCCCAACACTCCTTATTCGTATCTCCTCCAAATACCCCTTCCCCCGGATAGACGAGAGCCTGTATGCAAAGGTTGCAGAGTTCGGCTTTGAAGATACCGAATACCGCAGCGAATATTCCATCACCAACGACGAGGCTGCCGAGATCGCCAAGTTGATAGCCGGGTGCGCCGACGGGTTTGATCTGGCGGTGCATTGTGATTACGGAAGAGGGCGATCACCCGCAGTGGCGATCGCCGCGGCCAATATCCTTTTGGGGGGCGACGTCATGGGGCTTGCTATGCGGTATCCGTCTTATAATAAGTTGGTGTATAGAGAGATCATGGCTCAGGCGAGCGCGAATGCAGGTAGCCCGGAGAAGCGATACTCCGGAGCCTAAAGGCCGAGGGACGTTCCGTGGCGCACCATGTAGTTATCGACCGCTTCATCTTCGGAGAGGCCGCCGATCGCATAAAAGTTGACGTTCCCAAACGGATCGATGGAAATGCCGTCGTAGCTCAACTCCCCGTTTTTGAAGATGATGGGCGCGTGCTCAATGCCGTGTACGCCTGCAGTGATGAGGTCGTGCAGTACGGCGTTGATATCGGACGTCATTGATTTCGGCGTCTCCTTGTCCTCGCGTAAAAAGATAAAAAGCCCTCCCCGCGTCAACTGGAGCTTATAATAGACCATCGCACGCGACAGCCCGGTGTCGGTCATGGGGTAAAGGAGGGAATAGCCCTCTGGTATTGTCATAATCCAAAACTCCTTTTTTTATCGGCCAGTTCGGCCTCGATCACTTTTTCCAATTCAGGCAAGCGCGTCTCAACCTCGTCGGAGACAATTTTCCCGATAAAGGCATTGCGCCCGGGGATCATTCCATACGCGGCCAGGCCCTGAATACGTTGTTCGGTTTCCGCATCCAGGTCGACGACCTTTCCTGCGATCCTATCGTATTCTTTAATGAGTTGCTCCAAAGCTTTCTCAAATGCAGGCAGGGAGCGTGGATGGTCACGTAATTCCTCATTGTATTTCGCCATAATGGCCAGCGTTTCATCGCTGACCTCGATCCGTTTTTTCATTGCGTGTATCCTTCTGTTGATATGGTCATTACTGCCCCAATCCACCGGTGGAAACGGCGACGTATAGTGCATACGCCATGAGGGCGATGCAGAGCCCCATTCCTACCGAGTGCATCACTATCAACCAGAAGATCCGGCGGCGTTCCGCAAATAAACTGCGAAGGGTGTCCTGGTCTTCAAGCGCAAGCTCTCTGATAGCCTCGTCACCCTTTTTGGTTGGCTTGAACCCCTGCAGCGTATACTTCCTGTTTAACCTGTCTATCATCGCGTCAAGCCTGTCGTCGAAAGCGTAGATTTCAGGTCTGATGGTGTGGTACATGAACTGAATGACGAAGATGGCCACCATGATGGCACCAAATGTTATTACAATATCAATTTCACTAAAAAAGAGCAGATATCCATCACCGAAACAAAGTATCAGCAGGATCGCGACGCTTTGCCAGAAGTACATCGGCGTAACTAAGCCGTTCTCGTGTCCCGACGTCATGGTCATTCTGTAGCCTTTCCCATTACTGTTTTCGCCCAGGCATCGAGCGTACTAGAGGTGATGACGAACTCCTCGCCCATCGGCAGTTTTGCAACAATGTCGATCTTGAGTTGCTGGTAATGCTCGAGCGCGAAATCATCGCCAAAGTGATGGGCTGCCACAGCGATTGCCGTTTGGGCCGGACCCGAACCCTCGTAGCCAGAATTGAACTCGACCGAGTGTTTTCGCAAATCGTGCCGCAAATCGAGCTTTTCATTCCCTGCATAGATATTGAGAACTCTAGGAGGGTTTGTGCTACCGATAAAACCATCATCTGTCTTTATATCCTCAAATATACCTTGATAAACCATAAAAGTCCTTTTGGTGCCTTATTTCATCTACATTTGGTAATTGTAGCCTTAATTGGCAATTTCACCTAGATATATGACGCATGGCGCAGTAAAACAACTTTTGACTCGTGGAGAGCGGCCGAATCCGATTGGAAATGCGGCTATATCTTGTTAGTCTCCGCAAAATAGGGCTTTATGAGGCAATACGGCAGATATTTTGCGTTTCTTAGTATGGTATGATAATATTATATTATCGTACCTTTAAGGGCCGCAATATGCGCTTTTGGCCCACAGGGCACCGATGCGGAATTGCTTTTTGCCTATTTTCGGTACTTTCATGTGACGACAACGTATAACAGGGCTTTTTGGCGCACATAGAGCACCTGCGCGTAGCTAAAAAGTGCATTTTCAACAACAAAGGACTTTTGTGGCCGTAAAAATATCCAACGGACTTGCAAAGAAGCTCGGGATCACAAAACCGACAACTGATGCACATACTCTGCAGCGCAATCTTCAAAAGGCGCAGCGGAAAGCGGCCGCGCTCCAAAATGGCGGCCGGCAGAAAAAGAAAACGAAACCTGCGGCTGACCAGGCACAAGAAAGCGGAGTGGCCGTGTTGAGCCGGGTCGGAGATTCGAGCCGCTACATACTGGAGCTGGACGATGGCGATTAAGCGTAGAAAGAGTCTGCAAAATGACGTTAGGGATTACGATCTCAGCGAAACGGGATCTCTCTCCGGCGATATCGACTTGTGGGTAGAACGCTTTAAGCTGGCCGAGCAGAGAACGGAAAAGACGCAGCGCTCATATATGGAAGCCCTGAAGCCCTTTACGCAGTTCTGCGATGAGTATGACGGGGAGATTTCCATAGAGGAAGTCGGCTCCAAATTTATCAATAATTATATAGTGTACTATATAGAATACCTCGCCGACTTTGGACTGGAAAAGGGCAAAATAGACGAGGATGAGCACCGCGTCACCATCCTTTCTCTCGAGGGCGATCACGGCATGAACGATAGCGGCCTCCCGGTGCCGAAACGCTATCGCAGAACGGTGAAGCACCGGCTTACCGTTCTGAAAATGCTGTTAAGGTATATCACCAAAGAGAACAAGCAGAAGCATGACTTCATCCGTCATTTTCAAGAGGTCGTCAAGGTCAGTGACAAAGGGCTCGAGCCGCAGCCGCACCTCACTGACGAAGAGATGGAATCACTGATTCTCGTCGCCTACGACTGGCCGACGCACTACTACCGCACGCAGATAGAAAACGGCAGGGAGTTCAGTGCATGGCGATATTCGTTTCTTGTGCTGATCTACGTTTTGACGGCCATGCGCGCCAGTGAGGCACGTTATCTTCGGTTGGGTGACTTTACACCTTTTATGAAAAAGTTGAAAGACGGTAGCACCCTGCGAATGTATTCTATCAGTGTCAAGATGGCCAAAGGCGACAAAACGCGGAATGTCCTTGCGCCAGCCAGGATCCTCGACAGGCACCTTTCGTATTTCAAGGAATTGTACGGTGGAGATCCGGAGCGGTACATCGCTGCCCGAAGCCCCAAAGAGAATGTGCCGGTGAGCTACAAGTCGCTTTATATCTATTCGGCCAGGATCTTTGTTGCCGCCGGTATCGACTCTATTCGCTGTTTCCACCCCATTAGACGAGGCTGGGCCACAAAGATGGTGTCGCTGAAAAAACCTGGAGCGATTATTTCAAGAATCATGGGCCACAGCTCGTTCGCCACGACGCATGAACACTACATTATTCCGAGTGAACAGGCGATGGCAGAAGTGTATGACGACGACGATTGGGTGGGGGTAAACCAAAGAGAAGATTGATTTCATCCGAGCGGCGGCCGCACGTTGCTCTTTGCCGGCGCTTCAAGTATAATCGATGCCAAAAGGAGTCCCATGAAACGAAGGATATCTGCCCCTATTTTACCGCTGTTACTACAGATGGCCACTGTATTCGATGCTGCTGAAACAGTATGTATTGCACAAAGTGGAGAACAGTGATGGCGGAGGGCAAAACTACCGAAAAAGGGTTCCTGGTAATTGCTGCCTCCCTGCAAGACGTTGTGAAGATAGGAGGGTTGGGAATATGCGACCGATGCGGTCGTGCGCGGCGGCATGGTTTCGTCGTGCCCGTTCTCGCCGGGCGATGGTACTGCGACGAGTGCTTCGAAGCGTGGCACAGCATCGCAGTGAACTATGAAGAGGATCACGCCTACGAGCAAGAGACGTACGAGCGATTTTCTCAACTGTTCTCCCTAGATGCGTCAGACCATGCCGCCGAGTGAGGACGCTGCGCGCCACGTCGTGCGCATCGTGGCCGTGTCTGAGCGCGTGTTTGAGGCCTGGATCGATATGGGGGATGGGGTTTTGCACCCCTCCGGTGTTATGGGGACTGACGCGGCGCAAACAAGGGAGGATGGCAGGCAGTATGCTGCTGTTTCGAGGGATAGATCCGCTTCGCAGGCAAGATCGCGGAAACGGGGAGGATGCCGGGATGAGAATGTTTAAAGCGGAGTTCACGATTTCGGTCACAGATGATGAGGTTGAAGTAGGCAGCTGTATTGTATACACCGAGGCTGATAACGAAAAGGAGGCGGCGGAGAAAATCCGTGCATGGCTCCTAAAAAACATCGAGGTCTGGCCGGAGGACGTGTTCGAAGCGCAAGACCTCCCCGGAGCGCACCTGATTGTAAAATAGCTGATCTCGGCTACTGTATTCCGGGGGTTAGGTGGGGCCAGGACAGCTGTAACTGTTCCCTGCGTGTTTACACAAAAGACACCATCGTGATGAGGTCTTTTGTATAAATGGAGCCGGGAATCACCCCGCGCTCAGTTTCGGTTTGGAGAAGGCTGACCACATCAGCGGCTCAACCTCTCTTACTTTGTCAAATGTTCCGTCCTCGTCGGCAACGGCGTACCAGTTTTCATCATGGTCAACATAGCCGACGGAGCATGTCTGCCCAAAGTGCGTCATGAAGGTGATGAGTACATCCTGCTCTGGATCCGGGAGCGAGGCTTCGCAATCGTACCAGATTGGTTCGCCGAGGTGCGGATCAGACGCGAATGCCGCGCCGTTGATCGTCTCGCACAAGGTATCAATTTCCTCGGGTGACATTTCGCCCTCTTCAGAAAACTCCTGCGGATATCCACATTGCTGCAGGACGCGCAGTCCCGCGAGGATGGCGTTGAGTTCTTTTGGTGTAATAGTTTTCAATTCGTTCTCCTTACGAACGTCTGATAATGAGAAAGTCGTACCCCTCTTTTCTCATGGAGAGATAAGTGAGTAGCGTTACCATCTCCGGACTTGCGCCCTGCTCTTTTGCCTCCTGCGGGTTACGCGGGTCCTCGAGGATAAAACCCCGCGTCACCGTTTCGCCCGCGACCGTCACCTCTTCGATCTTCTTTTCAGAGAGCAAGGAGGGGTTGGCGAGAATTTCATTGCAGAGTGCTCCTGTCAAACAGTAGCTGGTCAAAACCAAGTCACTCTTATTATGGTATTTCATTTGTAGCACCATGTAATCTTGAGTTCGTCGAGCCAGCAGGCGATCGTTTCCATATCGTACTTATTGCCGCTTTCGGCTATAAGAGAGCCGTATGAAGTTCGGTGCCACTCAATCTCTTTTTTCTGAAGTTCCGTGATGATCTTCAGTTCAGTTTCGTCATCGGTCAGTATGTCGATCGTTCTCATTCCAAACATGCTTTTTCCTTTATTGGTATTCCCAGTAAACGTCGTTCTCATCGAGCCAGAAAGTTACCCCGTCGATGATCTTTTCATCTTGGTGTTTTACGAAAATCCCTCCCCAGGGGGAACGCTCCCACAAGAGCTCGCGCTCTTCAAGCAGGGCAAAAATGCGCTTTTCTGTTTCGGGATCCGTGAGAATGTCAATGGTTTGCATCCTATTTCTCCTTGGTGTGGCTTGTTGGCGTGCAGCGGTAGCGGACTGCTTTCTCCTCAATGGAAATCGGCTTCATCGTCATGGCTACCGTCTCGATGCTGACCCCGTAGGTCTGTTGCACCGCTTCGTCAACCATTTCGTAGAGAGCGACACTGCCCAGGCGGGCAATATCCATCGGTTTGAGCAGCATCTCCACTTCATAGCACCCTTTTTCGGCGTCGACACGAAAATCGCGAAGACGTCCTTGGTAGCTGCAGGAGCAACACTTCATCGACGAGTTGTCGTCGTAGTCGGTGCCGCCATGCTCCTTCCCGGAGTACGGACCGAATGGATTAGTGCCGTCGTCCTGGAGGTCGCACCACATAGATGCATGAACGATAAAGCTGGTCTGGTTCCCGCATACAGGGCAGACAACTCCTTTGAGGCAGTTGTCATTTTCATCGTTGGCCAGCAGTTGTTTTTCCGGAAGCTTGATGGTTGCGGCGTGGATGAGCCGGCCGAGGTATTCCTCGTCAAGCTCGTCCTGCAGATATTCCATCAGCTCGGTCAGGATGCGTTCGCGCACCAATGGCTTCACAAGCACGCCATTCTCTCGAATATGCTCCCCGATCTCGATCGGTTTGCCGAGGTGGTGCGTGAGGGTGAATGTGAGCGTCGCATCAAAGTAGATTTGGCCCCCGAGATCGAGGGCTGTTTTTTGCGTATCGAGTACGATGTTAACTTGCATGTTCAATCTCCGCAAAGGTGTCCATGCCCTCGACCGACATGTTTCTAAGTGCCATGTATTTGACTACCATCGCCTCGAGAGCGTTGGCCGTCTGGCTGAACAGGTCGAACAACTGTGCGTCCTCTCCGACCGAAACGGTGACCGGGTCGACGAGATAGGTTTCTTCCCAGTTCGCGGCGTAGACGTGAATGTTGCGAAGCTCGTCGCGGATCTGAACCGTTACACGCTCTGGTACAGCACTCATGTCGGAGAACACATCGAGGTATTCGCAACCGTCGCGGCAAACGCCCCCTGGGAGACGGCAGCTTCGGTTGGCGTATTGTTCAAGCAGACTCATAAACGCTTGGGCAGGAGCATCTGTGTCGTAGAGATCCGCAACTTTGAAGGGGGCGAGGAATGTTTTCGCTGAATTGAATTTCATAATTTTTCCTTTTTCAGGGTATTAATTTGCGGGGCGGGCCCGTGGTGGTTGCGCATCGGGAAGGAGGGTGTTGAGAACCGTAAGGATCTCTTCGCGGCCCATGCTCGCCTTGATGCGGTTGAGTATGGCAGTGCCGTTGAGGTTTCTAAGGCGCTGCAGGAGGTGTTCGTAGGGACGGTGTGCTTTGGCGTAATCTCCGTAGAACCAGTTGTCAAGGAGTTTCGCTTTCCAGGTGCGCCCTTCGATCTCTTTGTATTTGATCAGTGCATTGGCAAGGTCCGCTGTGCGCATGACGCTTTCCTTTTGCCGCTGATGATTTTCTTGTCGTTGTAAAGTGCCCTGCTGCTCATCGTAGATATCCTCGATCGTGTCGTGAATACTGTCCCAGTACGCCTGCATTGGAATGGTCATTTGAACCGAACCGCCGCCGGCGGAGGACTTGATGGTGTTGTGTTCACGCCAGAAGTCACCGCTCAAGTAGTAATATTCGAGGCAGTGGGATTTCGTCCGGCCCTCTTGGAAGTGGGCGCGGTGCGCAAGCTTGGTGAGCAGCTGCTTCTTTTTGGTGTCGTCGAGTTTGCCGAATGCGCGGTCGAACAGCATCCCCTCGAGTGCGCGGTGCACAAGAAAGGTTGGTTGATTCTGGTCCATGCTGTAATAACCGCTGGTGCGGTTGATCGCAGCGACGATTCCACCGTTGCAGATCCGAAGCATGTATTGAGCCTTCTGCTCGACGCTCATTGCGCGTTCTGGCGAAACGCCTGCGCGGATCCGCGACACGATTGCGTCGGGAACTTTGTCGCAGGACGACCAGCTGTACGGAACCGCCTCGACAATCTTGCCGTCGACAATCCAGTACGAGACTATGCGGAAGTCATTATGCTCGCGGGTGACCTTGATAGGCTTTCCGCTGTCGAGCATGGCCATAACCACGAGGAAGGTGTCGCGGTGAAGCCCGATGGACTCCGGAACCTGAACACCTCTGATGCTTCCAATACAAGAAGCCCCCCAGTTACCGTCTACACCGATATAAAAGTAGTCATACTCTCCGGCGTATCCGATCACCTTGTCATACCGCGCCCAATCGTAGCGATCGAAATCAGTATGAAAGTTATTGACGTTGAACAAGTCCGCTACATTTCCTGTAAATCTCATCTTTTTTCCTTCTAGGGTTTCTTTGGCGCAAAATGCGCTTCTATTCCGCGGAGGCGGCAACGCGGTCAGTTCCCCCAGTATTCCATCGAGCACTGTGCGTCATTGTGTGTCTGCTTGATTGCATCCGCTACGGCTGTCCAGGAGGGAATGTCCACCCCTTGGCCAATAATTTCGGATGCAAGCGTTTTGGATTCGGGGAGCTGGTAGCTCGGCGGCAATCCGTTCAGCCTGGCCAGTTCGACCGGCAGGAAGAACGAAAACGCATCGCGATCCGGATCGTAGAGAATCGGTTGTGACATTTGAGCTTTGGTGTAATGCTTGGTCACGGTCGGGGCGACTCTGTCGTCGATGTAGACGCGCCCGATGCCGAAATTGCGCTTCGCGTCCTTCTGCTTGTTCTCCGCTTCGCGGCGCAGGAAGTTGGCGATAGACTTGTTTGTTTCAGCGGTATGCCACTCGCGCTCGTCGTAAGGCACCTCGAGGATATCCCGGATGCTCTTTGTCGACGCAGCAGCACTCGTCGGGATCTCGACGGGTTTCCCCATCGAACCGATCAGGCAGTACCGCTTGCGCTTGGTCATGCCGCCCATATCATAGGCGTAGAAAATGGCCTCAGTCACATGGTATTGCATGGCCTTCAGCACATTTTTCACGACGTCGACGATTGCCGACTTCGCAAAGCCCTCGACTTCTTCGATTACCGCTATGCCCGGCCGTATGGCGCGCACCGCTTCGAGGAAGTAGTATGCAAGGTATCCGGTGTCTCCCGCTTCACAAACCGCTTCGCCGGTATCGACGGCTTTCGCCTTGCCGGCGTTACAGTATTTGTCGCACGGAGCACCGCCCATTACAATGTCTGCATCAGGCAGCAGGCTCCAGTCGGCGTCTTGTATGCGGGTGTTGTAGGTGAAAACGCCGGGGTTGTTTTTTTCGTAGTTGCCAAGGTAGGCGTCCACGATTTCAACGGCCCCGACGGGTTTGAAACCGGATAGCTTGAAGCTTTCCGTTAATGTGCCTCCGCCGGCGAACAGGTCGATAAACGTAAGGGGGTTCGTTGCTTTGGCCAAGGCCTTTTTCTGCAACTGTTCCTCTGTCAGCGGTTCGATCTCGATGCGGTCGGCGTAGATTTTGATACAAACGTTCTCGACGCCTTCGAAGGCTTCTGAGAGCGCTTTGTTCTGAATGTCAAGTACGGGCTTGCCTTTACGCTGCGACACGATTCTGTGGCCGAGGACGGTCTGGCGGATCACCAGGCGTTTCGGCGTGAGCGAGAGCGTAATGGCGGCACCGGGCAGAAATTCCGTATCATTGAGCCGGTTGGACTCCAGGAAGATGCGTTTTTCATTTTCGGTGCCGATGGCCGAGGTGTAGACTTTCATAATGTTGTTTTGTTGAGAGGGGATAGCACTCATGGCTTATGTCTCCTTGTCGTAGGCACACTCCCCAAAGGGAGTTATGCCACGCGCGGGTGCGCGGGTGAACTCCCTGTCGGGAAAACTATGCTGCTGATGAAAACAAAATAGACGGGGACGCTTCACTGAAGTAGCGGTCCATCCACGAATTGGAGGCCATCTGGTTGCCCGAGGTGCGGACCGTACCGTTCTTCTCACGAATTTGAAAGAAGTGGTGCAGGCCGTCGTCGGGGCGATCAGCGATCGTCGATGCGATATCGAATGCGTCGGCAATGCTTTTGGCCATAACGTCCATAGAGCCGAGGGTATCCGTCAAAGCGTATTCGTAGTCGACCGTAATGTGCTGCAGCTCTCCTTCGATCGGAGCGCCGATAAACTCCACGGTTTTGGCTTCGATTACGTGCAGAAATCCATCCTTTTCGATCATGGTGATGAGGTGGACGTCTTCACAGGTGTGCCGGCGATAGGTTTTGCCTGCAAGGGCACACGCTGTCTTGTCTTTAGGTGTCACCGCTCTCGCGTAGACTTTGTCGCCCTTTCGGATGGCTTTCGTCTGCGTTGCGCCGGCAAGGCTGTTCATGTCGGCATCCACCCAGTACGGCACCACGAGGGTTCCGATAACGGAGTGAAGTGTGGCCGAGGGGTGCCCGAGTTCCGCTGCCACGATCGCCGTAGCGTTCGGTGCGAATGATGCGGTGGCTCTAAGCGCCTCTTTGACACTGATGCCCGACTTGACCTCGATTCCCTGTAAATAGATGCCTTTGGCAACCATGCAGATATCGCGGATCATCTGAACGCTGTTCAGTCCACGGATATACTGCCAGTAGGATTCATAGGCAAAATAGTCATGCACGGCGATTTTCTTCATCTGCTGATGAAAACGAATAGTGGTGGCTTCATGGTTTGTGGGTGTAAAGTGGTACATATTGCCTCGTTAAAGGGTGCAGGATCCCCGGGGGAATCCTGAAATGCGTAAACGCATGTGGACTCCCAGGGGAGAAACAGAGGAATTCGATCTTTGGACCGCCGTTCGTCAGCTTGCGGCTGCGAATCGAGGGTCTGTCGCTACAAGGTGCCCCAAATCAAACGCAGCGTTGCCGGTGACCCGGTAGACGCCTTTTTCACACTTGATGTATTCCAGCTCGAGGCTGACTTCAAGGTGTTCGATGAGATAGGGGTAGAGCTTGTGTGCAACGCTGATCCAGTCAATGGCGCGCCCGGCGTCGGTAATCCGATCAATGGGATCGTGCCCGAGTTTGACTGGTTCAAAGTCCTTGTAGATCCAGCCCCGTCGAAGGGCTTTTTTTCTTACGTCGCGGAACATCTTTAGCAACAAAATGTCGTCAAGGAGCCGCTGTTGCACTTCTGAGTGAAGCATGGTGGGCCTCCTGCGGACCACAGTAGGCACAGAATCATCCCCAGGGGATGTTCTGGCCGCACGCGATAAAGCGCGGGTGAACCCCCGGGGGGAGAAACGGTAAAGAAGTCGAAGTGACCTCCGAAAAACCGACGGTGATAAGCAGGTGTGCGTGATGGTTGGCTTCCGCCAACGCAAATGCAATGCTTGCGTCGGCTTTTCGGAAGCCACTTGTTGAAGAATGGACGGCAGGGCCGTCGGGGTCGCACCGGTTTCCCTGAAAAGGTACTCTGATTGGCGCGGTGTGTTTTCGTCGCTATGGACGCCTTTCCCGTCTTTTAAGGAGCCCCGCGTATGCGGTACATATCATCGCGGCGCGATCATACGGGCGGGTGGCTGCCTCTGTGCTCAAAAGCGATCACTATCGTTTTTGAATACAGTCTAATAATAAACTGCGGATATTATATCACCGGGGGCTATATCGACCAAGGCGCAGCATTTTTGCGCCTGCAGGCGCGTGGAGGTTGCCCTTTTCATGCCGTTGCGTTACCATTGCCCCGTTGCCGCGTCCGCACGCGCGGTATCGAATGTTCTTCTCTCAATCCTGATGCCAGTGACGATCACTACTTCGTGCGGTACACCAACACTCCGGCGGTTGCTGACCCGGCCGCCACCTTTTTTCAAAGCCACTATCTCGCCCGGACCCGCCGCGACACTCGGCGCTCCGGGGGCTGCTTATACGACGCCTACCACAAGCCCTTCTTGCCCGCGCAATCGTCCTGCAACACTGCCGCCGCGCTATAATGGCGCAGAATCAACACAAGGACGACACGATGCAGATAGATGCCGACTTCACAGCGGACATGGCCGACATTCTCAAAGGATGGATGCAGCGGGAGGGGTATGACATTTCAGCGCTCGTGGCCCAGGAGGTCCTCTTCGCCTATTACAACATCAAGGCGCGGATCCCCGCGGCCCAAAAGCGCAAGGTGTTCTTCTCGGACGTTTTTTCATGCCCCCAGGCGCTTCAGGCCGGGCTAGAGCTCTTCAGGCGCCACAGCGAAGCCGGCGACAGCCTCAAGCCGCACCTTAGCAAGTTCGTCAGATGGCACGACAAGTACGACAACCTCATCAGCGACTGGGGCGTACACCATTTTCACCTCGGCGCGGGCCTCGAGGCGGACGGCCACTTCATACAGCGCACCGGGCCGCTGCTGTTCGGCATTGTAAGGGACGATGCGGTCTACGCCGTCGACGTCTACGCTCACGGCGCATGGACCGACGACAGCATCATCGAGGTCGTGCACCGCAACTGGCCGCAGCTGATCGCCCACTGCAAGGCCGATGGCGTATTGGACACAGCATTGAAGGGCTTGACACCGGCGCAGCGCGCCGAACTGCGCAAAGCCAACCTCAATGCGTCAATTACGGTCGCAGACGGCACCATCTACCACTCCCCCGGGGGCGGTATCACCAGCGCCGGCATCGGCATCGGCACCACAATGAGCGTCAACAGGCTCAACCGCTTCACCCGCGACCTGCAGGCGGCCCTTCCGGAGGTCGTCACGGGGGTCAAGCAAGAGCTGCTCGAAAGAGGCTACACGGATGGCGCGACACTCAAGGCCGAACTGGTGCATGGCAGCGGCAAACTCTACTTCCAGTTCCCCGACCAGGCGTATGCCGTCGACATAAAAACGCCGTTTACATTATAAACCAATATAGCCCACAATCCCCCTCTAATTGCCTACACCCTCTCTGCCCTATTGGCCATTCCGGCCCCGGCCCCTCCCCGGTTCGCGCGCGTTTCCCTATTTCCCCTTTTATCCCTTTTTCCCCTTTTTTAGCAACCAGGAGGCAGGAACCCCCCGAAATTCGGCCACCCTCGTTCGGTTCGCTGCGGCGGGGATCTCGTTGAATATTGAGCGCCGCCCCCCAGGCGGTGCGGTACGATGATCGGGCGAGCGTCCGGTCGTGATGCTGCGGCTGCGGTCAGCTGCAGGGCGATAGCGAACGCCGAAGGCGCAGCGGCGACCGGCAGGATCAAGACGATGAGGTGCGGCGGGCACGGCAGGGTCAAGGGGATGCGGACAAAGCGGGGCAAAAAGGGCAAACAGGGTGAGCCCCGGCGGGAAAGATGGATCGGACGGCGACCGTCGGGAGGTTTTGCCGACGGCGCGGGCCTGCACCTGCGGGAATGGGCTATATTGGTTTGTGATGTATATTATGGCAGCCCTGCTTTACGGGGGTTGCGCGGCGAAGAGGGGGCGGCGGCCCCGGGGTGCGCGGAGACGGAACCGGGGTTTTCTTGCTGGAGCTGCACGTCGAATGCGTTATCGAACCGGGCTATATTGGTTTTTGACGTATTTTTTCGCATATCGGGTTTTATAGCCTATAATACCCCTGAATACCGTTTAAAAGGAGTCGTAATGGAGGCAATACACCTGATAAACCGCGCGTTCAAAACGCCGAGCAAGGTGTTGAGCATCGACGTGAAGATCGAGTCAGACGGACGCAGCCGTGAAGAGGCGATCTTCTTCAAGATCAACCACTACAAAGAGGATTCGGATATCACGATGCAGCTCAGGTGCCCGGACATTCGATCACTCTCGTACGCCCTGGCAGACGCTGTGGAACTCAAAGCAGCCCCGCAGTACAAAAACTTTACCGAGTCCAAAGGCAAAACGAACGAGCTTTCCATCGGATACACCGGTGAAGGTCAGCAAACGGGCACGTTTTTTCTCAACATCAAGCAAAAGAACGGCAAAGGCAAGGATGCGCCGGTCGAGAAAGAGGTGGCCTTCCCTTTGCGTCGCTACACGGCGCTTGCGGTGATCGACACACTGCGCCTCGTGGCCGACGAGACGGAACGGGCGCTATTCAGGCTCAAAGGAGGCGGCAATGGCTACTAAACGCATTTACAAGGACATTTTGAAAACGAGCGCGGAGCGCGTCAGCACCCTGCTCTCCTCTCTCGAACCCGTCGTTTACACCTTCGAGGGCATCGACCCTGCACGCCTTTTCCTCGTCGACGCCGGCGTCATGGCACAGCTGGTTCAGATCGGGCGCGAGCACGACATGGCCGTCTCCGAAGCGTTCATGCAAGACGACCGCTTCGAGGACAAGTACGCGGAAATCGAGAGGAAGGTCGATCCGCGCCACAAGCACGATTTCAGCCACGTTATCAAGCTCGTCAACCCGGACATGAGCGCACACACCTACGGGGTACACCGCGAACGGCGCTACAAGAGCGTGACCGACCCACGGAAGGTACGCGATGAAATGCCCGGCGAGCTTGAGCGGTGGGCCAACTCCCGCCGCAGCAGCGCCGAGCAGAGTACCGACGTCGAGGACCGCCAAGAGGTGCGGGCGAAGATCGAGAAGGATATCGTCGACAAGGAGCGCACCTTCAAGAAAGTGGTGGGCTCGTACGAAAAATACGAGGTGCGGATCCTCTCGAAAGAGCGCGCCAAAAAGTACGCGACGCTCACCTACTCCTGCGTCGACGACGACGGGAAACGCAAGAGCGGCAGCCATCACCTCGCCATTTCGACGCTGAACGCGTTGTGGTATCAGCCGCTTCGCTATCGCCCCAACGACACCAACAGCGAGTTTATTCGCAAAGCCGAAGAGCTCGGGAACGTTATCGGGGATATCTATTTTATTCGAAAGGATCAGGAATGAAATACATCGTTCAACGTGCGCTCGGCTACGCGCTCGGCAGGTTCATATTTGCGGCGATTGGTAGTATCATCACCGGCGCACTTTATTTCTTTAACTCTATAGGGGGAACTCACTAATGCGTTCATTCATCGTTTTCATGCTGCTGGGCATCGCGCTGCTGCACGGCGGCTCGATCAACAACAAGGACTTCGGATCGGCGACGGTCGCGGAGGTAACCTCCATCTACGACGGCGATACCTTCCGTGCCAACATCGCGGGGTTTCCCCCGATCGTCGGTGAGCGGATGGGAGTGCGCGTCGCGGGCATCGACACGGCTGAAATGAAGGGCAAATGCTCCCAGGAGAAGCAGCTGGCCAGAGAAGCGAAGCAGTTTGCCGTCGCCATGCTCCGCGGCGGTCAACACATCGAGCTGCGCCACATGAAGCGTGGCAAATACTTCCGGGTCGTCGCGGAGGTCTACGTCGACGGCAGGAGCCTTTCTGATGCCCTTATCGCCAAAGGTCTGGCCGTACGCTATGATGGCGGCAAGAAAACGCACGACTGGTGCCGGTAACCCGAAGGAGCAACCATGTTTTCTACCTTAATGCTTGCAGCGGGCGCCCTTATTCTCGTCAGCTATCTCATCTACGCGCTCAACCGCATCGCCGGCGGCATCGTGTTCGCTATCGGCGTTGGCTTTATGCTTTGGGTCGCCAATACGCCCAACATCGCGGGCGTCGAGGACGCTACTTTCGTTCAAGTTTATACCGCTCACTCTAGCGTCACAATGAAAGTCACTTGTCCGGACCTTTATGCGGAGATTCCCAATCCAGGATCCCTCGAGCAGGTCGAAGGAGCCGAAATCGGCGTCCTCCAAGACGCGGACGGCAACCGCTACAGCTGCGTCGCCTGCAAGCGGCTTGCACGCGACGCGATCCTCGCTCAACCTAGCCGATTTTGAAAGCCGCCTAAACGGACTTCAAAAGCGCCTAATGGCGTGAGCGTGCCGCCCTGGCACGCCCGTTAGACTTCCTGCGACGAAAGCCCCTCGACCTTCTCCTCGGTGATCTTGTCGATCGCCTCGCCCGTCAGACCTTCGCCTGAAAGGTTGTCGTGGTCAATAACTTCCACGTCGCACGCCTCGCTGGCGAACACCTCTTGAACGATGCCGCCGCTTACAATGATTTTTACAGTAACTTTTTTCATTCTTTTCTCTTTCTCTTGATTAGAACAGCGACAGCTGCGTCGCCGTATCGGCCGTATTGCGCACGGCACCCGCCGGGGCAACGTCCTCCTCTTCGTCGTCGTAAACGCTAAAGAGATCCAGAACGGCCACCTTTGGGTGATAGTGCTCGAACAACACCTCAAACACATCATGCTTCTTCGAATCGAAGACGCCGTATCCGTACCATCGGCTCAGTTCGTATTGCGACACGTCGATGCCGAGATACTCCGCCGTGCGTGGCTCGAGGCCCAGGTAGCAGTCGGCGTTCTTTTTGTCGAGGCATTGGTTCGCATGAACATTCAAAAGGTCGCCCCAGGCTCCGCGCCCTCCCGATCCATTGGGATCGTATTTGAACCCTCCGGTGATGAGCTTGCGGAACTCTTTGACGCTTTTGGCACTCTTTCCGATCGCATCGAGCGATTCAAGTGACGCCCCCGGGATTTCAGACTCTTCCATCTCACGGTACGACCATTTGAGGTGCTGTTGGCACCCGGTCACAAAAGCCTTGACCTTCTCTATCTTCTCTGTCTCGAGGTCGTGTTCCACACGGTGCCACCCGGTAAACTCATACAACCATTCGATGATATCACTACCATTCACTAGGTCCAATGAGTAGACGAAACCGTTGCGGTCGTGCCAGTGATACACGCCATCCGACCAGAGCCAGTGATAGTTGTACTTTTCCCCATTGCTATATTGGCCCTGAAAACGAGGACCAAGATAAAGACGGCACGATCCGGCGAAGTGATAAAACAGCCTCATCGGCTCTACACCATCTTCAAGGAACCTTTCGCTCTCTTCACACCAGAATGGACCTACGTCAAGCCAGTAGTCATCGGTGCGTTCCGTATGCGGATTTTTAGGATCGTAGAGCGTATGCTCGCTAAAGACAAAGCCGATAACGCGCTTGAACTCCATAGCCCAATCCTCCACAGAGGGACGCTTGATGCCGCAATGGCTCTCTACTATCGCGGTTGAAGGCAACCCTTTAACTTTCGTATGGGCGTTGTCCACTATCACGTATCTCTCCGGCACCAAATAGGAGATATCCTCCGCTTTGAGCAACTTCATGTTCTCGATCAGATATTTGAGCGTTTCGATCACGTAGCTTTCCATCGCTCCCTTGAACTGCATCTCGAACCAGATAACATAACTGATATCCGGGTTGAGATTCTGGACGTCGTTGACGACGTCGCGGCATTGGAGGTATGGACCGTTCGCCGATCTATAGTGCCTATCATCGTCGAGCTCATTTTCGCTAGTCCATTCGATTGAGCGCTCCTCGAAGATCACCTCATCAAAATAGGTCCGAAGGACGGCAACGTAATCGTCGGCCGTTTTCTCCTTCTTCTTATTCCTCTTCGGCTTCTCTACGAGCTCGCCGTCATCGTCGAACTCATCTTCGTCCAGGTCGCATCCGCAACCCAGCTCGCACTCTTCGTCAAAGAATTCCTCTTCGTTTTTCATTGTTTTGCCTTTGCTTAGAACAGGGAACCGGCCGCTGCAGGAGCAGCTGCTTCTTCCTCGTTCTCATCTTCTTCATCATCAAACAGATCCAGAGCCTTTGCAGGCGGGTGGAGACGTTTGAAGTGGTGTTCGTAGGGACTGCCCTCGAACACGATCATTATTCGACTTCCCGACCATTTCAGGGGGAGGCCTTCAACATTCCAGCCGTACCGCTTGGCAACACTCTCATGGATAAAGAAGCGCGCCTTAGCATTGCCGTCGCTACTCATGTCAAAATCGAACAGGCGGCGGGACGGGACAGCCATCGGCTGACTCGACCTGAACGGATACACGGCGTTGAGCCGGTGTTGAAAGTCTGTCGCATCGCGTGACGTCATGCAGACAGCGTTAATGGTCTCCGCATCGACACCCTCGTGCATCCCTCTTAGCAATTCCACAATGGCCTGGTCCACGGCATCCTCCGTCGTAGACGGAAGCGCAGCGGCCTCGATGCCGGTGAATTCGCGCAAGAAAGCCAGATAGTCCTTGTAATACGTTTCGGCGACCTCATCGTCATACGCATAGCGCGCATTGTTGCTGCTGTCGTTTATGTCTTTGTACCCGTTAACAGAATAGGGATAGTGGACGTACCGCTTCCCAGCGTAGTTGAACGAAATCTCCGGGATACCCATATTGAGCGACACGTAGAAAAGGTCCGTCAGTTCATGGTCGTACAGCTTTCCACCCCGCTCCTCCAGGTGCTCCCGGAGGCTGCAATGGCTCAGCGTGTAATTTGTGACTGCGTAACCGTCGTGATACCCCAGGCGAGGATTGTCGTTCTCGTAAATGCCGTTTTGGAAAACGTGGCGAATAACCGCCTTGCGCTTTTCGTTGATAACATCGGGCGTGGGGATCAGGTTGTTCTTCCGCTCTGAATAGAGCAGATAGTAGTTGATCCCCGGTGTAGGCACATGCTTTCCGTCGCCGGATGAAACGGGGTTCTCTTTGTCGAAAAATGAAATATCCTCGTTCACCACCAGCTTTTCGTAGTTCTCCACGACATAGCGGAAGTTCTTCTTGACGAAATCATGGTGTACTCTGATTTTCAGATTGCACCAGGTCTCGTACTCGATATTCGGGTTTTGGTTCTCGATGCCCGGACGCTTTTGGCATACCAGGTCGACGTACTCGTAGTTGTCCGTCGAGGCTGTGATATTGTCGATCGCTCTTGCGGGCTGCTCCGTAAACGGTACGATCTCGTACGTGACGTGATCGAACAGCTGCTTAATGCGCTCGAGATAATCTTCGGCGGTCGCCGCTTTTGACAGCCTGCGATTGCGCTTGGGTTTCTCCTCGTAGTCCTCGTCAAGTTCTTCGTCGAAGTCCTCGAAGTCCTCTTCGTCGTAATCCCCGCAATCACAGCCACAGGCGACCTCCTCTTCCTCTTCGTAAAAAAGTCCATCTTCAGGCAGCGCACTCATCTTCACCCTCCTTCGTAAAGTTCCAGAAGGTGATCGCTTTCATGCCGCGTGTGCTCGGCGACACAAAGTTCACCACCACTTGGCCAAAAGGCGTTTCGATCAGATCGTAGTGGAGGGTTTTCATGCCGACGAGATCCTCGGAGCAGACATGAGCCCTATGGAGGGTATTCATGTAGACAAGATCCTTGGAATATACAAGGGCCCCATCGTTGCCGTGAGCTTCGGTATGCCAGTTTTCGAACTGCTTAATGCGCTCTTCCGTTTTGAGATCCACCACATTGATTCTGGCGACGCCGCGTCTGATGACAATAGTGAGCAAGTCGACATGGTCATTACCATTTCCCCCACTGATATCGACGTGGTATTCGCCGTCTTTATTGAAGTTAATATCTTTGGCTTTCATGGTTGAGAAATCATAGTGATCGACCAGGTCGTGATCCTCATCAAGCTCGAGACAATTGAACGATTGTTTGCATTTGCCACCCTTGACACTGCCTCGGAGTTGAAACTCGATGCTGCAGCGTGGATAGCGCTTTCTCAGTTCTCTTTTGAGACTTGTAAAATTTTTCATATCAGCCCTTTCGCTGTTATCAGGAAGCACGCAAAAACAGGTTTTGCGCGTACTCTTTTTCTATATTGAGGGCACTTTCAAGGTGTCGAGGATGGATCATCGGCAAGCCGCTGTCCACCGAATCGAACCCCGCAAGCTTCGCCCACAGGTATGCCTTTTTACTCCCAACTCCGCCGGCATGTGCCTTGACACCATATTCATGCGCCAGGGCCGCCCAGCGAGCGCCTGTCTCATACTTCCACTCTTTCGTCCCGCCGACAAAGATGCCGTCGTACTGCTTCGTAAAAAGCGGCACTTCGACGCAGCGGTTGGAGTGAGTACCGTTTTCGCGGTAGCGCATGCGCATCCCGTTCTGTACGGCCAGGTAGTAGTTGTTGTCCGGGAACTCTTCACGAAGAAGGGTTTGGTTCCAGACGCGGCTGACCATAAGGCTTTTCTCGCCGTCGGCAACCTTGTCGGGTACAACAACGAACTGGGGGCGGGTGATCTCTCCTTTGGCGATCATGTTCTCGATCTGCTCGAGGCGTTTCAAGAACTTCTCCCCGTCGAAGGGCTTACCCGTTTTCCAGTCGCTGAAGGCTCCGTTGTCAAAGAACCACTTTTTAAAAAGGTGAGGTGTGCTGAACACGTCCCTTGTCTGACACGCACCGTACTTGTCGCCATAGGTTTCCAAAAGGGAATCACGGCGTTTTCCGGTGGGTGCAGCAAAGTAGATATCCACTCGCTCCCCCTGCTATGCTGCACGGCGGCGTTTAACGGCCACGGCGCGCTTGCTCCCTACTCCCTTATCCAGAATCATGCGATTCGTAGTGTCGACGAGAGATTCAGGCGACTGCCCGTAAAACAGGTAGTTGATGGAGATACAGCGACGAGCGCAAAAATCCATCACCTCCTCGTACGGGATGCTGTTTCTGATTTTGCACGTCGCAAGTTTCGACTGGGCGACGCCCAGGGCGATCGCAACGTGCTTGTCTTGTACGAAGCCTTCGACTTCGCCACTGATAACGTCTTTGATGTGTTCGATGATATCTGCCATCGTTTTCATGTACTTTCCTTATTTTTTTTACAAAACAGACTGGACGCAATGCCCATGACTGAATCGGTACTCTTTGAGTGCGTCGTCGCTGAGGTGCCCGAATTTCTCCAGAGCTTCTTCCAAAGCATCAACAAGCGTGTAGGCGCGGTCCTCTTTCCGGATCCACTTGCCCTTGACGCCCATCGGGCGTTCAACCCCACGCTCCGTGTCGCGTTCGATCTTCCGTCTCTCAAATTCAACCCATTGCAGAAACTGCTTGAATTGAAAACGGTAAACGTAAATCAGCTCCTGATGCGAACAAAAGGGGCACATGACACAGTTTGAGGGGACCGGAACGTCGTGGCCGACGCTGTAAATGTAGTCTTGACAGTCAAGCCGATCCATTTTCATTTCCATGAGCGGATAGACGTGACGGATACTCTGCTGCTTCCACGCTTCGGCAAACGGCGCCGTACGCATCCGCTTCTCCTCCCCATGAGCGATCCCGAGCAAAACATTGACGGGGCCGTTAATTTGGGCGAAAAGCTTGTGCGCACGCTTCCTCCCGGACGGGAGGTTGTACCGCTTCGAGATATACTCCTCGAGGAAGTTGTGGAAGGGCTGGATTTTCAGTTTGTCCGTACAAGTACGAAGCAATCCCGTCCCCATAATGGAGTTGTAGGTATCGAAGTGGTTTTGCAAGGAGTGCCAGCCATCATAGTGATAGCCCATCTCCGGACGCAGAACGTAATACTCGATACCGTGCTCCTTACAGAACGCGGTGATCTTTTCGTTGTGCTCGTACGTTTCCGGGAACTCGTTGCCCGTATCGCAGTAGACGACAATGAAGTCGTTGGGTGCGAAGCGGGCTTTGAACCCCGGGTCATAGACATATCTGTAAAGCAGCGCCGTAGAATCCTGCCCGTTCCCGTGGGAGAGGACAGTGAGCTTCGCATTGCTGTTGGCTTGCATGGGTGCGGATTCGAAGAGCGCACTGGGAAGGTTACTCATGGCATCCTCCTCAATACTTCGAGCCGACGCAGCCGTGGTTCATCTTGTAGGCGCGCAGATCATCGTCCGTCCAATGTCCGAACTGTTTCTCCGCGGCCGCCAAGGCGTCCCGCAGCGTGTATGGCCGGTTCTCCTCTTTGATCCATTTGCCCCATACGCCAAGGTTCTTTTCGCCCTTGTCGGCATGTTTCTCGAATTTCCGCTGTTCGATCGCCACCCAGGCTTCGTAATCGTCACGCATAAAGCGGAACATATACAAAAGCTCCTGCAGCGACATCCACGGACAGAGGATGCAGTTCGAGGGCATAACCTCATAATCGAGGTACTTGCGGTTATACTCCTGGCACGCGGTGCGGCCCATGCCCATCTGGATCAGGGGGTACACATTATGCAGGGACTGTTTTTTCCACTCTTCTTCAAACCCGGTAGCGACGCGCTTCTCCTCGCCGGCAGCGATGCCGATAAGAACCTGTACCTTCCCGTACAATTTCGCAAATGCCTTGTGGGCGCGCTTTCTGCCTCGCGGCAAAGTGTAACGGTCGGCGATATAGTCCTCGAGGAAGTTGTAGATCGGTTTGATCTTCAGTTTGTCGCTGCAGCTCTTGACGAAAGCTTTGCTTCCGACAGAACCGTTGAGGTTGTACTGGCCGCGGAGGCTATGCCACCCCTTGCCGTGATATCCCATTTCCGGGACGATATGAACAATCTCGATACCGTGGATCCTGCAGAGCGCTTTCACGTTCTCCAGGTGCTCATAGGTATGATCGTGTTCGTCTCCCGTATCGCTGAACACCACGATGAGGCCGTCCGGCGCAAATGTCTTGCGGAACGTCTCGTCGTGGATATACATCAACAGCAGCGTAGTACTGTCCTGCCCGGCTCCGAAACTCAACAGCGTGAGCTTCTTCGATTCGACGCTTTTGACGCCGAGAGTGTCGAACAGGCTATCAGGCCGAGCGCTCATGAGATCCCGTCAGCGAAGCAGCGGTTGTTTTTACAAACAACAATATCCGCATTGCCGACGACCTCGCCCGTTTTCAGGGAATGGAAGTGTTGTGTGAAATAGGGATCATAATAGAGTTCATGCATCCCGTCCGTATTGATTTCATCCTGCTTCTCGTACGCTTTCGCGACGACCCAGGCATGAACACCCTTGCGGCGTCTTTCGACTACGCGCAGGCGGCCCGATTCGCCAACATGAAAATTGCAATCGGTTAAGAGCAGCGTAGTGCCCCAGTCGATTACGCCTTGCTTGTAGCGGATAGAGAAGTGATTTTTCTTCTTTAAATTGCGGTAGATTTGGAAAGTGGCAGCCATCGTGGCTCCTTTGCAGTAAAACCACAAAAGGGAGCCACGCGACCGCGGACTCCCCTAAATGGATTAGGGCAGCCCGGTTCGGGCAGACTATTCTTTGTCGGCCGAGGCCGATGCGGTCAATATCTCTTGACGCGCTCTTTTATCTGTTTTCTTGCTTATGCTTGACGGCACTCTCGAGCAGACGTTTCCCCCACCCCTTTTCAGGTTTTCCGGTGGTGATATACGCCAGTAATGCGATAAAGATGATGCCTCCAATCATTTGTCCTATGGTTTTTTTTGACATTCTTTCTCCTTTTTCGGAAATTTTATCAAAGCTCCGTGCATCTGCTACGAAAGCCTGAAATAGCCGCCTTTGCTCATATTGAGACAGTAGACGACCGTCTGGTAGGCGTCGACAAGTTTGACCTTGTCGATGTTCCCATCCTCCTCGTTCATCATCGCCTTGTTAGTACGAATCTTCTTTACCGTCCCTTTGAGGATCACGTCCTCGCCGGTCTTGAGGGTAATGCGCTTGTTCAGCTTGCCGGCGGCAATCAGAATGGCGCCCTGCCCCTCGTTCGGTACTTCGATCGAACCGCCCCCGAGATCCGCTTTACGCAAATCGTCGAAGAAGGCTTTGTGAAGTGATGAGCCCCTGAGCATGGCCTGCACTTTCCAGTGCGGCATCGTCATTTCCTTGAACATCTGCGGCGGAATGCCGCGCTTGGGGGAGAATTTTTCAACCTCATCCCAATCGTCCAGGTTAACGGGGTTCTGTAGGTAGACCATGAACTCGTCAAGGTCACTGCGATAGTTTTCTCTGACACGGCGAAGGATGATGAAGAACTGTCCGAACTTCTGATAGTCCTCGTTTTCCGGATCGTAGACGCTCCAAAGCGGCTCATACCCTTGCAGGATAAGCTTCTTGGCCATCTCCTCGTCAGCGGAGGACGGATTCACAACGAGCATGAGCGCGCCGCCTTCAATGGTAGCAAGCCCCCAACGCTCGATGAACTTCAGTTCGAGCCGTTCGCCATCCGCGCCGAAGTCATAGGGAGGGTTCAGAAACTGAAACCCAACCCAACGGTTTGACTTGCGAACGCCGTTGATCGCGTCTGCATTAAGCACCTTCCCAATATTCCGGGTCGCTGCCGTTTTTGCACGAGCCTCATTAAGCTCTACGGCGAAGTTATAACAGCCGTACTCTTCTTTGAAGAACTCGATCGCTTGTCCTTCACCACAACAAGCATCAAGCGCGTAAGTCTCCTCGCGCATCGTGATGCAGTGCTGCATGATCTTTCCGATTGTTTTTGTCGATGTGGCATAAAAGCCCATCTTTGTTTCAGATGCAAGACGGGCCATAGATCACCCCCGGGCCATTGATTTTACAATGATCTTGAGAGCGTCCGCTTTGGAGATCCCGACCTCTTCGTTTCTTTGGTTGCACATTGCCTCAGCATAAGCGAAATCGCTACCCCAAAGCCAATCGGTCTGATAAAAGCCCTTTGTGCCTTCCTCCGCGATACATACAACGTATTCGCCGTTTTCCATCACTGTGCGCTGAACGAAAAATACCGTACGCGCCGTTTGTTTTGCAGTGTTCATTTCTTTTCCTTTTGGTTATTCTTCTATATCAGTTGCGGTTAGCTGAAGAATATGCCGTAAAGCCTGTAAAGGCCATAGCCAACCAGTAGCGCAACGCCGATGAAGGCTGCCGCCGTAATAAAGGCGAGTATTCTTCCGATCGGAACATACCAGTAAACGTAATACCCTCCCGCCATGAGGCCAAGGCCGACGAGGAAGGCAATAATTGCGATTATCCAGCAGTATTTGCTCATGGTCTCTCCATCTAAATCAGCGAGACGACCAGCGAGACGGCGCCCAGTGCCAGACCAACTATCGCCAGCACAGAGTTGTGCCGGTAAGTGGGATCCGGGTGGGAAAGCGCAAGGTGGAAATACTCCCACGGTCGCGCCTTCGCAATCTCGATCTCAATCGCATCATCTTTCGTATCGTGACCGTTCAGATCAAGCCAGCCGTTCCAATCAATGAGCAGCTGTCCTTCCTCTTTGCGTTCACTTCCTTTGAGGCGGGGCGAAAACCGCAGGACGCGGTAAATCGTTCCCTCCTTGGATTTCAGGCGAAACCACTCTCCGTGCATCTTGCGGCGCTCTTTGATATCACCGACATAGCGGTGAGAGAGCGCGAACCACCCCAGGGGCAGCTGCTCGGTTTGCGCGGAAGGCGGCGACCTTCTAAACATTCTTTTAATATTCACAGGCGACTCCTTTAAAGTGCTCTGAATTGCCGTACCAGGTCGCGTCCAAAACGCGGTCGAGTTGACGACGCATCGCTTCATACTCCCTGGCATGTTCGGTCGAAGGGGAATAGCAGTGCGTGCACATTCCCATGAATTCTTTGCTTTCGGTATGCGTAATGTTGCACCCGCATTCGCTACAGACCGGTCCGAGGCGTTTGATAGAAGTAAATTCCAATAAACACCCCCTACGCCGCGCTGCGGATCCCATGACGCACCAGTTCGTCAAAGCCAATGCCGGCTTCAGCCGCCATTTTCTCCAACTCCCCCCGGGTCATAATCGAACCGCTGCCGGCGAGATACCGATCCTCGAAGTAAAGGTCCATCTCAAGACCCGCCTCGATCAGCTCGTCGAAGTTGATGTAGCCCCATTCACCGCCGTAGCCGAGATCCACATAGCCGAAGCATTGAATCTGGCCGTTGACCTGGCCGTCGATCTCATCGCCCGCGGATACGTCGCGTTCAGTGACATAAGCCGTTGCAGCACCGCCAAAAAGCTTGATGCCGACCGGTTTGAATGCCCAACCGTCCGTTGCGTATGTTGCGGGGATCTTCTCGAGAGCCGCGTAAGTGGAAGCCACCTGCTCTTCGGTGAGCAGAGGCGATTTAGGCAGCGGATAGGCAAAGTCCGATTGTTCGGCCACCTCCTCCGGCTGCATGATTCTGTCGATTAAGCCTTTGCGCAGGCACACTTCAAGCGTGATTTCACGGATCAGCTCAAACTCGTTGATGCCGACCTCATCCTTGATGGAAACAGCCTTCACCGCTCCGACGCATACAAGCTCCACGAGAAGCTCGCGATCCTTTAGCTCGGCGTAGATATCGTCGAGCGCCTCAGCCGGATACGGTTGAGGATTCGTCCGCTCCATCCACTGTTTAAAGTGGGCGGACAGCCCTTTGGCGTCGGGGGCGATGATAACGTCGAAGTTGGTATCCCGGATGCTCGGGGCGTGGCTTACGATAGCGCGCACCATGCCTTCGCCCAGGATCTCAATCTTGCGTTTATTTCCTGCTTTGTGCACTTGGAAGTAGCCCTCCGAGTACGCGAGGAAATGGTCATTCATTTTCAGGCGGCCTTGCATGATCACCGAAGTGATCGATTTCACATAGTCCTCCTGCCCGAACAAGTCGAGGTAGACCAGGTGGCCGTTCTCGTCCATTACCGATCCGAGCACCAGCGCAGTTGCACCGGCATAGCTCATCGTCGGGTAATAGACGTCCAAAATCTCGTATTCGACGTGTTCTACGTCAAGATAGACGCGCCCTTCGCCGTTCACGAAAATGTTTGGCCGACCGGAGCTGTCAAGCACCTTGTATTTTTTACCCTTGTATTCAACGGTATCTTTTTCTTTCGCAGTTACCTTTCTCATCGTTTTCCTTGCTTTTAAAAGAGGCTCAGCTGCATAGATGCAGTCTCCTCTTGCTCTGCTACCATTGCATCGATTTCGGCCCGTGTCACTTCGAGACGCTGCTCTCTGTAGCCCTTGCCGACCTTAATGCGTTTGTAGATGGTGATTTTTTCGTCGTTGTCTTCTTCCGGCCCGTCCTCACCGAACAGGTCAATGCTGATCGGAACATCATCGGAGCTCGTTGGGAGTTGCGGTTCATCAAAGATGCCCCATGCGTCCTCATACTCGTCAAATGCGCCATCGAGCGCGACCGCCATGTCGTCGAAGTCTTCGTATGCCGGAACGGTGTACTCTTGCAGCAGCTTGAGGTAATACTCCTCGAACGGATCCCATTCGCGTTGACCGAGGCTTTCAATCCTGGTCGTCTCGATATCCTCCGACATGCCTTCGCCACTCAAAATGGCCTTGGCAAGTTGAAGTTGGATATTGTCGTCGTCGTCACCCATGCTGGAGAGATCATCGTCGCCGCTAAGGCGTCCTTCAAGGCTGTTGGCCGCGGCCACCTTCGCACCGATAAGCTCGAGAGCTTTGTGCTGGGCGGTATTGCGGTAAGCCATGAAAATGACTTTTACATTGTCGCGCTGCCCGATACGCCAGCTTCTTCGGCTTGCCTGCTTCAGCGTAAATACGTTGTAGGTAGGTTCGTAGAAGATGATCGTCGGGAACTGCAGCAGGTCCAATCCGGTTTTCACCAGTTCGGGGTTGCAGATCAGCACGTCAGACGGATTGTTTTCGATCCACTTCTGGCGCTTTTTGGCCGGGATGGATGGTTTCAGCAGGGCGACCGTGTAGCCGCCGAGCTCTTTTTCAAGCAGCTGCTGAATGTCGTCGCCGACCCCCTTGTTGGAGAAGTAGACGTAGACAAGACATTTTCTGCCCGCTTTGAGTTCCGTTTTCACATGCTCGAGGAGACGTTTCTCCTTGGCCGTGATCGGAAGCAGTTTCTGTTTCTCGTTCTCACGCTGCGATTCGTGGCGAATCACCGGGGGCGTATAGAACACCTCGTGGTGAGCGGAGTGGTAACTAAACGGAAGGTCCGCGACGGAAAGGCCGTCGTTGGCAAGGTTCCCGAGGAAACGCTTGTCGAAACGGATCTTCGCCGCAACTTCTCCGATATAGTCTGCGTATTCGTTTTCGTACTCCTTATCCATATCGACAAGATCAATGATCTCTTCGTACAGAGGCAGAGCCATAGACTCGTCCATCTTGATCTCGTCCAGACGCAAAAAGATGGTCATGTCCAGGATCAAGGAAAGGAGGTACGGTGAAATTTTCGGTTTCTCTTTGAGTGCGATGCGTTTACCCATGCGGGTGACGATGCCCTCGTTATTCGTTTCCGTCGCCTCGACGATCTCCTCGTGCGCGCCGTAGATTTCCACGAACTGCTTGACCTGATTGTAGTCGAGGTTAAGCTCGCGCTTCATCAAGGAAGGATTGAGACGATAGAGGATGTAAAAGAGGCTTGATGCGTACCCGTTGAGAAGCGTTCCGGTCAGACCGACAATCCTCTTTGCGCGGGTGCACATCATCGCAAATGCGTTCCCCTGCCCCGTGTCACCGCCTTTGTACTCGTGGACTTCGTCCGCGATCAAAAGGTCGATGGAGCCCTTGGGCCACTGTTTCTTGATGTATTCCGCCACCGAGATACGCGTACGCATACTCTCGCTTTGTTCGCGGTCCACATCGCGCAACACCGTTCCGCACTCCGTGCCGGGGATATCGTTGCCTTCGGCATCTTTCTCCGTGACCGGACACTTATACGGAATGTTTTTGAAGTGGGGGTACTCATTGATGGATTCGTCAAGCTCCTTTCCACAGCATGGGCACACTGCCACCGCGATCTTCTGCTTTACTTCCACCTTTGCGCCGTCAAGCGCTTCGCCCTTCGTCACGTACTTGTAACGAACGTTGTAGACCTGCTTGCGCCGGTAGGAGAGCTTGGCAGTTTCGCGCGAGACGATGAAGAAATACTTCACCCCCTCTTTGCGAAGATTGCGTTTGGTGTAGGGGACGAGGTCCGTCCAACGTGACACGATAACGATCTTGTACTTGACCTGGCCGTTACGGTAGATGGTGCGGATCTCGTCAGCCCATTTGGACACCAGGTGCGGCGGTGCCATGATGAAATTGACCACAAACTTCTTGTGCGCAGCAAGCGCGATCGCCATTTGCGTTTTGCCGGTACCCATCTCCGAAGAGACGATGAGCGACTTGTTTTTCAACAGGTGCTCAGTGCCGGCGGCGACAAGGCGGGCTTGGCGCGGGAAGAGTGGGCGCTGGAGCGTACGAAGATACAGATTTATATAGCTGTCATAGCTTTCCGGAGTTTCGAGCCCCTGAAAAGACGGCTTGATAACATCGTTCAGTTCTTGATAAAACACCTCACGGTTTTCAGTAATGATTTCCGAAAGCGACAGTGTTGGGATATTGCTCATTGTGTTTGTCCTATTCTTTGCTCATAAGGGTTAATAGACGGTCGGGAACGGGCTGCCGGGGACAAAGTGTTTGCTGATCAGCTGGGCCTTGACGTTTGGCAGCATTTCGTCTCCATAAAAAAAGATTGCCTGGTAGTCACGCATCCGGATCCCGCCAAGAATTAAGGCGGGTGAAGCGATGACGATATCGGCGCAACTTTCAAGGAGCTCGATAATCTTTGTGGGTGAATGATGGGGGGTGACCAGAACCGTATCGTAGGGGGCGAGGTGGGCGTCAAAGTAATCCTTGAGCGCCATCGCATCCTTGTGGTTCGGGGCATAAACCGTACATTTACTGTGCCGTTCTAGTTCCGTTTTTACCTGTTCGAATAATGTTTCCATTTCGGATCCTTTATGCAACGTCGAAGAGTGTCAATGCCGCCGGGGCACCTTTCGGGGCTTTAGCGGCGTTTCCGACCTCATCGATCATTTCTTTTTCCAGCTGGTCAAGTTCGTTTTGCACATTGGCGATAACCGCTTTGAGGCGGTCGCGCTGCTGCACTTTGAGCTTGACACGTTCTGATTGTCTGGCTTTTTCCAGCTTTGTATTCGCGGCGTCGATCAGCAGCTCGTATTGGATCATGTAGTCCAGGAGTGCGTCACGCATTGCCGTGTTTACGTCGCCGTAATCTCCATCGAATCGTGCACCCATGAAGCCGCGTCCTGTCCAGTTCTCGAGAAAGCCGTGCAGACCGAAGTCGGGGCCGGATGAGTTGAACATTGAGCGGTAGACGTCATAGAAATAACGCTTTGTATGCAGATCGTCGGTATCAAAACATTTGCACTCTTCCTGAAGGTCGGTGAAATAGTTTTCGTAAAAGCCGTTGATGTTGTAATGCGCGATGTAGCCACAGTGCAGATGCAGATGTTCGTACACCTTCTTTGTGAAGTTGGACTGCTTGAAATGGCTGTTCAAAAAGCTCACCCATTTACGGTAAATCAGTCCTTTCTCTTTGGCGCTGAGGAACTCGGCCTCGGCGAATTCGATTTTGGCTGCTTTGATCTTGAAGGGTTTAACCTCCAGGAACTGCAGCGCGTCTGATTCAAGGAATTTCTGGTCACGCAGCATCGGGGGCCCCCTTGACGATCTTGTAGTCGCTTGTGCCGATAAGGGCCGCGGGGACACCCATGCGCAGCAGGAAATCCTCTGCTTGGATGAAGGAACCGAATCGCTTCGGTCGGTTTGTGAAGTCCATCAGATGAACCAACGTTCGCGCCTGGCGATCCTCTCTGGCGATGACGTACGTCATGCGAGCTCCTTTTTCAATTGTTCTCTTTGGATGCGATAGGTCCGCACCGTCTCCCACTCTTCCTTGCCGAGCTTTTGGATCGCCTCATCGCTGAGGTTTTCGTAAGGCTTCAGGAGATCGCAAAGCAGCACGAGGCGCTTCAACATATCTTCCTTGGTGACGTTGGATTGGGGGAGAATCTTTATTTCTGGTGTGTGGTTGGTGAATCGAGGTTTTGCAGGCTTTGACGCCGGCGGAGAGGGCTTAGGTTTGTAAACCGTCTCAACCTCGATCTCGAAGTCGAGTAAGTCCATGCGTCACCGCCTATGCAGGAGTCGGCGCAGGATTGTAGTCGATGTTATTTATGGCACGTTTGCCCCATACGGTTTTCATGAAAACCGTCTGAGTCCGATTGGTCTTTTTGAACACAATCGTTGTGCCTTTGATACGTTTAACAAGCTTTTTGCCCATAGGCAGCTTTTTAAGCTCTCCGGTGATCTCGTCCGAGAGGAACATCGAAATGTCCGTCGAACGTTCGTTGGCGCGCTTTTCGGCGTGCGGATCGATAAAAACTCTCATCACGCTGCCTCCGCTTTGGTATCGACCGAAGCGATCGGCATAATGACCTCGTTCATGATCCCGCTCTTGATAACGAATGGCAGGTTTGCCTCGTTGTAGAGCAGATCGAACGTGTCCTCCGCCATTTGGAGACAGTCGATCAGGAATTTGAGATTTACCGAGAACTTAATCCCCTCGATTTCGCTGTCAACCGCGGTAGCCGTCTGCACCGAACCGCCCTTGTCGTCTTCGGAAGTGAGAACGATCTCTCCTCCGGTAACTTCTACGGTGGCGTCAGTGCTGATAACGGCCGCCTGGTTGGCAAGCGTGAGAAGATCCGCTGTGCGGAAAGTGGCTTGCATCTTCGCCGTTTTCGGGAAAATGCGTTTCCAGTCGGGGTACTTGGCGTTGACCAGTTTCGTCGTGTAGGTCATGGTGTCGGATTCGATGGTGAGGTAGACCTCATCCACCGAGCAGCTGATCTCCCCGCCGAAGTTCTTGGCGATAGACGCCATAGAACCCTTCGGAATGATGTACTGCGCATTCTCGATCGCCTCATGCTCGTAACGAACGCCCGCGAGGCGTCTGCCGTCGGTTCCCACGATGGCGATCGCCTTCGTAGTCACGTCGAGCAGCACGCCGCCCATAGCGTTCGATGGAGTATTGGGATCAATCGTGTGAGCGATCAGGCCCATGCCTTCAATAAGCTGGCTGTTAAGTTTCAGCTCTTTCTCCCCTTTCGGGAAGTTGATGTTTTCAAGCGGGTTCTGCTCCATGATCTTCATTTTGAAGCGGGAGCGCCCTTGTCTGATCGTCAATTCATCTTTTTCACGCGTCAGTTCCAGGTCGCCGTCGCTGAAAGCTTTGACGATGGTCTGGAGGCGCTTGCCGTCAACGGCCATGCGCTCAATTTCGCCACCGAGCTCATCCGATTGATACGGGATCCCGATGAGTTTGACCGACTCGAGAAAATTCGTAGCCTCAATAGATAAGAGACCTTCCTTGCCGCTGATAAATACGCACTTGGCGCTGTCGTCTTTGGCGTCGGTGAAAGATGCCGCTTTTGCTACTGCTTGCTCGAAGATGCTTTTGTTGATGATCGTTTTCATGGTTTTACCTTTTGTATTTTCGTTCTGATTTTGGTTTTTATGCAGCTGCCTTATGCATGTCGGCGGCTGAACACTCCCTCGCTGATGCATGGGGGTTTACCGCCTTTCAAGGCAGTGAATTAGAAGCTGATGTAGAAAAGTTTCGGCTTGCGGATATCGTCGAAAGTCTGCTGCTTTGCATGCAAACGGATGGCCTCTTCTTTCTCCTCCTGTGCGGGGGAGCGAAGGTGGCTGAAATCGACGACGCGCTCACCGAAAAGATTGGTAATTACGCGAGGCATAGTGCCCTCCTCTTATGACGCCTCTAGGCCCTCGAAGGACTGTTGGACGATTTTCTTTTTGACAAGAGCGGATCTTGCGAACATTTTTCCCCCGGCCATGTAGCCTTCGAAGGTCAGTTTTGCCCCTTTTACCAGCTGCTGATTCCAAAAGCGTGTAACTTCTTTTGTCCTCTTTGCAACCAGGAAGATCGTCTCGTCCCCGTAATTGGTGACGATTCTGATCCACCAGAGGTTTTTGCCCTCGTAGAGCTTCGAGGCGTCGTAACTGAAGTCCTTTATGACTCCCTCGCCTTTCAACTCGATCATTGGTAGCTCCCTTGCAGGGCGCCGATCATGACGAGCAAAAGCACAATAAAGAGCAGAGCGGCATAGACTGCGCCGATCCGGAAAAACCAGAAGGCCGCCTCATCCTCTTTGTCTTTGATGTACTTATAGGAGTAGATCGTGCAGGCAAACAGCAGATAAGCGCCGAAAACGAGCAGTGAATACTCTTTTTTGTAGATGAAGGCGGCGATCGCCAGGGCCATAGGGATTACAAAGGCATGCAGTGTTGCCTTCATTCTTTGTTTCGCTGAGTATGTCATTTTTGTCTCTTTCTGTATAATTGCTGCAAACCACCGCGGAGCGACGTTTTGCATCTTCTTCTTATCTCCCTTTTCCCACTACTGGCACTCACCTCGATCGAGGTCGGACACACGCTTGCGGCCGTAATCTCGCTGTCGCTCGGAGCGATTGCGTCATACGTCGTAGCGAAGCCGGACCGGGCAATCAGTCGGTGGGTGTTGTCGTGGTTCTAGGGGGTTAACTCATACAGGCGCGTAGGTGTCTCAGTGCAGCGAAGCGCTCCTCCTTGGAGGAAAAGTTCCACTGCTTTACCGTGACGAGCGTCTGCTTTTCTCTGAGCACGATGACGTACGGCTCACTTACCGTATCGTCGTATGCTTTTACCAGTTGTAGAGGTCTGAAAACGTGCATGCTCTATCCTTAGTGCATGGCCTCGATGGCGCTTGATACCGCCGACTTGTGCGAATCGACCTGGTCGAACGCAGCAGCGATTTTTGAGCTTCCGAGAAGCCCTGCGATGATGAACGCGAATGCAATGAATTTCATGCTTCTTCCTTCTGTATCGTTTCTTTGGAGGCAGGCCGTAGCCCGCTACTGTCCTTTTAGGACGCTTGTTGCAGTTGTTCTTCCGCTTTGACAAGATCGGTGACCTTGCGGACGTAACGTCCCATGCGGAAAATAAATTTCAGTTCGATCAGCGCTTCTGCCAACGGATCGTCCTCCGGCACCTGAACGCCTGCAAACCAGTCAAGCCCCGATGTACCTTTCTTCACTTCCACTGCGAGCCCGATAGAATCGAGCGCAAATGTCAGATCAGAGATGGTGTTGATCGGGGGGAAATTGGATTCTTGCTGCTCCTCATCGTAATCAATGAGTTCGAGCGGCGCGGCGGTAGATGCTGCAGGAGTTTTCTGTTCCGGCTGTTCAGCTTGAGCACTCGGCACATCTTCTGCGATTTCCGCGTCAACCATTTCTGGCTGATCGGGCTGCTTCTGCGGCGCTTCGTGCTGTACGGTCCCGGCCGGCGGCATGTCGGCGACACCCACTTCGTGAATGTCCTCCAACTCCTCGACCGTTTTCATACCCATGAGCATTTCCGGAACGTACTGACGTCCGAAGAACGCTGCGGCGCGATAGCGGAGCATAACCTCCGGCATCGATTCCCACTTTTCATTTTTGGTCCAGCCTTCGCTTCTCGCCATCGCAAGGGTCACTTTCGGACCATCGACTTTGTTGCCAAAGCGATCGAGAGCGTACGCGCGACAGGCGATAACGTTTCCTTTGCCGTCTTCGTCGGTGTCATACATCAGTGTCGTCTTGAAACGGCCCGACTGGTTGATTGACGCAATGATAAACTGCGACGACCACCCGGGGTTGCCCTTAACGACGAACATGGACTGCATGATAGCCATGACGCTTGCGTCCATGCGGTTAGCCATTTCCAGTGCCAGGAGGCAGTTGGAAAGGTTGCCGCGATAGCGCTGCGGTGTGAAGTCGGCTGTAGAAAGCGCGTATGCCATGCGTTGCGCGATTTTGAAGTTGCCCTCGTTCTGGAATACAGAAATGCTCCCGTTACTCTGCGCGACCGCTGGCTTGGCAGCGGGTACAACATTGTTAACCGGAGCTTCGGAGGCTTCGTCTGGCGTTTGTGCGCCTGCAATTTTCTTTTGCAGGATCTTTGCAATGTCTGTTGGCTGATTTTGTTTCACTTGAGGTCCTTTCGGTGTTTCATTCGTGTGAAACCGCGCAATAGGGACCTGCAGCGCTACCGCGCTAGGAGATCCTTGACGCGGTAAACGCTGGTGATGTTTCGTGGAGTGTTCGTTAAGTGTGTGTCAGGCAGCTGCTTGGAACGACTCGTCTTGGTCGTCCTCTTCGTCCACCTGCATATTGTCGACAATTTTCATCAGCTCCTGGCCGATGTATGTGTCGCGGTTCGGACGGAAAAGAAGTCTGGCCGGCGTTCCGTTTCTCCAGAGCTCGATCAGTTCGACGATAGTGGCGATCTCTTTGACAAGTTCGCGTACCTCTTTTTCGATACTGAATTCAAACACCCGGATCTTCGGAACTGCCTGCCGCAGCAGAAGTTCGATACGGCCGTATTTGACCTCGATCCCGTCAACAAGCATGATCAACAGTGCGTAGAACGCGAGTTGCTTCCCATACCGTTTCCGGGCCGCTTCACAGTCATTTTCATACTGCAATGCATCGACTTTTGCCTGCAACGGCTCGATCTCCTTCTGAAGCTGCTCGATGCGATCGGCCTGGTCCTGCTCGCGCTGGAGCTGGTAGTGCCGGAGTGCATCTTCTGCTGCTTTCAAGTTCACTTCGTGTTGACGCTCGATGCGTTCGATCTCAGCAGCCACTTTCGGGTCGGTTTCGTCGATAAGACGCTGCGCTTCCGCGCGATCCTCTTCAGGGGTGCGTTTGGCGTCGACCTTTTTGCGTGCCGCTTTGATGCTGGCTTCAAGCTCTTTTTGGAGTTCACTTTTTGACGGGTTCCGTTTGGCGACACGAAGGTTCTCCTCCAGGCGCTTTACTTTATCATCGCGGGTGAGCTTCTTGGAAGCCTCTTGTAATTCCTCGTGCAACCGTTCCAGTTCCGGATCCTCAACCTTTTCACCGTAGATATTCATCTTGGAGGTTTTGAGGTCGACGACCATATCGGAAAGCACGTCGTGCATCTTGACGCGATCGCGCCGATCAAACTGCCCAGAGAGCAGAATGTTCAGCGGCATACCATCGTCGGCTGCAAGCGGGTATTTGATACGTCTTTCCACTTCCACGGGGGAGGCGGAGGGCGCTACCTGCTCATAGTAAAGATGCATAAATGCTTTGGCTTCGGTGTAGAGGGCTTTAAGAGGCATGTAGTCTTTGGCACTTTTGTCTTTGGCGCTTTCGGGCAGCTCTCCGTAATAGAGTTTGCGGCCTTTCTTTGCCATCGCCAACAGTGCGTCTCTGAGAGGGGGACGTTTTCCGGTGTTGATTTTGTGCTTGTGCAAAAATTCGGTGCCGTAGTGCATCATCGAACCGAACACTTTACTGTAGTTCGAGTCGAATGCCACTCCCAAGAGACTCCGTGTTGCCCAGTAAAAGGCGTTGACCGACAAGTTGTTGACCGTGGAGCCCGTTAAAACGACTTCCTGGTGGAAGTCCCGGGTTTCGTCGATCATCTCGTAGGCAACGTCCTGGGCAGACTTGTCGTTTGATGCCATCCCGTGAAGGATATCTTCAAATTCTGATTGTCTGAATTGGATCATGCGGTCTCCTTGGCGCAAAAGCAGGAGCGATTACACAGGTGACCGTAGGCAGCGCCGAGGTTCACGAGTGTGATTCGGCTTCTGCCAGATTAGTAGGGGTTGATTAGTTCGATTCGCTCTATCCTCAGAACGGAATTTCGTCTTCCTCGATATCGATCTCCGGAATAGTATTTTCCGGCATAGATTGTCTCGGAGGTTGATAGGCGTTTTGCGGCTGCGACGGTGGATTGTATCCCTGCTGCGGCTGCTGGTATCCGTTTGAGTGAGCCTGTCGTGGCGGCGCGTAGGTGTCATTGTTGCCCGTAGGGGCATTGTAACTTCCTTGTGCCGCGTCGGTACGAGAATCGAGCATTTTCATGTCCTCGACGCTGATCGAGTGTTTTGAGCGTTTCTGACCGTTTTGGTCGGTCCACTGCTCCAACATAAGGCGTCCTTCAATGAGGACTTTACTGCCTTTGCGAAGGTATTGGTTTACGATCTCGCCGCTGCGACCGAAGAACGTGATATCAATGAACATAGTTTCATCGACCTGTTCTCCGTTCTGTTTCTTGAACTTTCTGTTTGTGGCAATGCCGGTTTTGCAAATAGCCAATCCGCCTTGCGTATACTTGAGTTCAGGATCTCGCGTGAGATTGCCGACTAAGATGACTGTATTGAACATGTGAAAGCCTTTCCGCGTAACGCGGTAAGGGACATGAAGGTGTCCCTGTACGCCGAAGCGTTGTTGAGCCCAAAGGGCAACCGAACGAACGCTCCTCAAAGACGACAGGGACACTTGAAGGCTGACGCCGACAAAATGTTTTCTGTCGGCTTTGAGCAGCCCTCGTAATAGTAAGAATGTTCGAGCCTTCTGATTTCCGAAATGGAATGAAGAATCTCGAAACCGTGCGGATTTCCGCACCTAACCGTCCTTTTATAGAGCCAGTATAAACGACGCATCCACGATGCAACCGTCGGACGGGAAAGCTCTTGCTACTGTTCGTAAGAAACCTGGTTTCAAATGAATGTGTAGTCTTAAAATAAAACTGGGCTCATTTTATCAGATGCGCCCGATTTCTCCAACCCACAGCGGCCATCATATTCAAACCCATCGAAATGCACTTGAAAATAACGGGAAAGCCGGGGGTCTCCCCGACCGATTACTCCGAGCTTATTGCAGCTCGCCTGTTCCATTTTCTGGATGCTTCTGTCAGCACCAACTGCTCAGCTTCATCCGAGTACAGATACGTTTTGTTATTCCACGTACCCCTTTGTTCGCTGGTCAGGTAATCGCTCTTTTCAAGCGACATATTACAGCAGCAGTTTATATCCACGCTGCTTCCGTCTGTTTCGACTTCGGGAAGCTCCCCGCAAAACGGGCAAGGGCCAAACTGGACGCCGTCTTTTTCTATGATCTTTTCGAACATTTCAATCTCCTGCAGACGTGCTTGGAATTGCCGCAATCAGCGGCTTAATCGTCTGTTCGACGACCTCGTCGATGTTGCCGTTGATCAGCACATCGTTGATATCGCCGCCCAGGCGCGGGTTCCATTCGAGGACAAGGGCACTCACACCTGCATTGGCAAGGCGCTGAACCAACCCGACGTGCTCATGTCTCATAAACTTTGCGTTTTTGAGCTGGAGCTGGCGCTCCTTGAGTTCGATCGCTGCGCGTGCGCGGTCGTCGTTGGGGTACTTGAATGTGCCGTCTTGCGACTGGATCTCGACATAGCCGCTTGCACCGATACGCCCTGCATCATCCTGGTCATAGGCGAGTATCACCGTTTTGCCGCGAAGCAAACCGAGCATTTCCTCGCTGTAACCGTTGACGCCTGGGGTCGAGATGGCAAAGGTCGGGTGGGTGTTCCCGCCGACTTCGATCTCGTCTGGCAACGCAAGCCCGTCAGGGTGCCCTTCCGTAGTAAACACGAACGGCGTCTTCGACAGGAGCATTTCATGTGTCAGCCCGAACGGAAGCGGCTTGACGATATCCGTCTTGCTCATCTGGATCTCTTTCATTTTCCGCTCTTTCATCCACTTCGGTGGATGCGTCGGTCGCGCCATAAAGCCCGTCACCATGTCGGTGTAGAGGTCGAATGACGGAACCAGAAGCAAACCGCCCCGCTTGACGTAGTTGAGCTTGAACTCACCGGGCGTCTTTGAATCGTCGCCGTGGATCAGTCCGAACTCTACCAGGTCCCGCAGCGGATAGCGTTCCTTGAGGAACTGCACCGCGTGCGCGAAGCTTTTGGCCGAAAGGTAGGCAATCGCCTCCATTTTTCGGTTCGGCTTGATGCCCCGGTCCGCGTAATATCCATACTTGGCTTTCTGGTTTGTGCCCAGTGCGAAGCGGTAGTAGTCGGTCATTGCCATCTTAAGGCGCTGCTCCGCCTTCATCTTCGGGTAGGAAGAACGATACTGTTCTGTATCAATGTGGGTGCAGGCTTTGGAGGGGTCAAACTGTTCATAGGTGATTTCTTGAGGTTTTGGTGCAGCTGCAGGAGCGGCGCGCCGGGCGGGTGCCGTTCGGCGGGAGTGTGCTTGGCGCTCGCCGTCGTAATCCGGGTTGGGGATTTTGTCGACTCTAAACTCCTGCTCGAGCCATTCACAAGCTTCATGCTTGTTCATGTTCTTCTTCTGCATCACCACGTAGATCGGAGAGGCCGATTCCAGCTGATGGCAGTCGTAACAGGTGCAGCGATTGCCATCGCTGATGTAATACTTCACCTTTCCTTTTTTGTGGTTGGTACAATAGACTTTTGACCCATCGTTTTCGTAACCTGCGCGTATCATCACATCACGGATATCAAGGGCTTTCAAACTCTCTTCGTCGTGCAGGTACGGATACTTTGAGGTGTCATATTGCATATTGCCTGGTATTCTACTCATCGTAGCTCCTTTTTACAACCCGCAGGAGGATACGACGCACCCGGAGGGGATGCATACGTTCCCCGTGGGTGAGTGTAGAAAACGGCTAGGCCGTAAAACTTGGTATGTGGGTGTGCGCGGCGGCGTAAAAGCCTAGAGGTCGCAGTATCCGCGCTTGTTGTCGTAGTGGGTTAGGATCTTGCCGACGATCCCTGCTAGTCCGAATAAAACCATGAGCCCTAAAACGATTGTGGCCGGGTTAATATATTCGTTAAACATGACTTTCCTTTCGGTGCTTCCGAGGTTATTCCTCAAAGAAGATGGTGCCAATCACTACAAGCATTATACCAAATGAAATCGGTACGATGTGCAGCATCATGGCTTCCGTATTCCAAGCGATAATGTCGTTGACATTGTTCGCCAGAATGGACAGACCTAAGCCCAGGTAAACAACAACGAAGCGCTGCGCCGTCAAAACTTTGCCGATGCGCTTGAATGTTTTACCTACCGTATCTATAATTTTTTTCCCTGCAATCATTCCAAGCACGAAGATTGTCAAAGGGGCAAAGATTATGAACGTTATTGCGAGAATATCTAACATTTCAATCTCCTGTTCTTGCGAGGGTGTCCCTTGTAGGACGGATTGGCGCCAAAAGCGCACCTGTCCGGGTGACAACACAACGAAAAAACGGGAGCGGCAGTGCCACACGTTTTTTAAGCGTTGTGGCATCGAGCCGGAAATTGAGCCTCGTACTAGGCTCCTGAAAACTGAATGATATTGGTGGAAATAGGAGGTGTGCAGCCTGCAGGCCGACACGGTTTATCCTAAAACAAACCATCATGTCAGCTTTCAGCAGACTAGATAAAAAGCGGGCCAAAAGGCCGAAGAGTGCTGTTTTTCCCGATAGCGGTACTCTTTGCCAGCACTTGATATGTGGCGAATGCCACTCTTACCTGCCAGATTAGAGAGCGCGGGTTCGGCCTTAACTATCTTGCGATAAAAAGGGATCCGGGCAGGGAGCACTCTTGCTATGTACGATGTAAATCGTAATAGTTCTTAAAATAAAACTGCGAGGATTGTAGCGTATCTTTTCGGACGCACCAACCCGCAGCGCCTACTTCAGATTCTCCGTCGCCCCTTTGAGGGTGTCCTCGAGTTCGGTGAGGTCGATGATACTGCCCGTCTGTTCTTCGAGCCATGCGACGTATTCATCGTAGTCGATGCATCGGCTGACGTACTGGTATGCCTGCTGCCGTTCGGCGAAGGCGGCTTCATAGCCGAGCGTGGTTCCGTCCAAGCCGGCTGCCTTGTCGCTCTCCGTGCAGCGGCGAAAACTGATGTGGGTAAATTCGTTGAGGTTGACGTCGGTGCAGTGTGCCCAGTTTTTACCCAGCTGCGCCTTGATCTGCTCCATCAGTACCCTTGTAAGCAGCTGGTCGTAACAACAGTGGTACTCGGCATTCAGTACACAATCCCCCCAGGGCGATTCGTCAATGCATTTTCGAACGATCTTATGGCACATGTCGTGGCGCTTGTGCTCGTAAGTGGAGACGTGGCGCGGCCCCTGCTCTTCCGCGTCGGAATGCGATCCGCAGCTGTTGACTTGCTTGAACGATGTTGCGAACTCTGCGAGGACTGAAACGCCGGCCCCGCAAAGAGGCCCGCATATCGCAGTAGCTGTAATAGAAGCCAGTTTAGTCCCGATTGCTTGTGTCGAGGTAGGAGATACATCGGATGCGGTCGCGGTCGTGGCGGCGGACCCGGTCAGCGCCGCCGTGCCAACGCAGGCGGCCATTGACGCCACAATAACCGCCGCTTCAATCTTTCTGGCCATTTCCCGCGCCTTCTCCGCCGCTTCCTGCGCGTCTTTGGTTGAATCTGCGGTTTCCTGCGGCGGCATGACGATGCGGACATAGAGCACATCCTCTTCCGTTCTGATAATCTCTATCCAATCGGCATAATCCGGATCTTCGGCAATAATGTCGTTGTAGTCTTGAACTGAAAGGGAAAACTCCTGATCGCTGTCGCCCTCCCCTCCTTCTTCGCCGCAGAATTCGTCGACCGGGTCGCAGCCGATATCGTCGTCGCGGGTCAACAGCGCATAGGTGTCGATACCGGCCTGCGCCGCACAGGCCAGCGAGGCAACCGCGAGCTGAGCCGATTCTTCCGCCGCCATCTTTGCAGCGTGGGCGTATGCCCCGCCCGAACTCCACGCCTCCTGCCCTGCACCTTGAACGTAGTCTGCGCCGTAAGTGGCCACGGCCACCGACAGCGCGATCCCCGCAAGGAACGCCGGATCCGTCAGCCCGGAGAAGTCCACCTCCAGCCCGTCGATGCAGTAGCCGTGCCAACCCGAAAAGATACTGTTTATCTGCTCAGTCGCACTAATCATCCCCAACATTTCGCCAAGGGAGCCGCCCATATCGCTTGAAATATACGGTATACCTGTCGGGTTCGCCGATGTATTAAGCTCGGTGTGGCTTTCGCGGTATTTGATACAATCCCCCTCCTCCACTGTCGTGGTGGTGCACTGATAGGCGTACTCGCTGGTCGTAAAGACCCTCTTTCCTTCCAGGTCACCGACCAATCCCTGATCCTGGACACTGAAGAGTACACACTTCTCAGTCGGTGAGGTTTCCGCGAGGGCGGCAAAGGGCGAGGCCACGAGCGAAAGTGCGATCGGGAAGGTCAGAAGGCGGTTTATCAGCATATCAAAGCCTTGTTCCAATATTTTTCTATCGAATCCGTGATTTTAGATAAGCATTCAAAAAAAGGCAACCCGCAGCAGCTTGTCCGATTCGTCAACTTGTGGAACAATTCGCGAAAGGAGATCCCGTTGAACCTCATCTACCGCCTACGCTTCATTCTCAAAACCTTTTTCTTTCTCCCGGGAACGCTGTTGCACGAATTCCTTCACTGGTTCGGTCTGATCATGCTCGGCTTTCGGAACACGAGCCTTACACTCATCCCCCGCAAGGCCTCCGTCGGGAACGAGTATGTGATGGGTAGTGCCTCCGGTTCGCTGGCCCGTTCGCAATCGGATATACGGTGGATTATCCCTGCCCTGCTTCCGAAAATCTCATGGGCGGCTCTTTATTGGCTGCTCGTTTTTTTCGAGATAGCGGAGGTACAGTGCGCCGGCGGCGCCTGCTCGATTCGATTCTTCTACGGGGATCTCAATTACGGCTCGTGGCCGTTCTGGCTTCTCGTGTACGTCATGATGCAGCTATGGTGGGCGGGCACCCTCTCCTTTCAGGACTGGATTATGGTGGCCAAGGGTGTCACCTCCGGCGCGGGTCTTGTAATAGCCCTCTTTGTCGGTGCCGCACTCTGGATCTACAACTGCTTTGACTTCCAATTCTGATTTGTTATAATTGTTGCAGTTTATTTTTAGACTCATTTGCGAAGAATTTTATTTTTTGCACTTTGTGTAAGAGCGCTCCCTGTCCGGGATCCCTTCATATCGTACGATAGTGAAGCCTCCGAAATTGCCGCTCTATAATCTGACAGGCCAGGTACAGCATTAGGCTGTAAACCTCATTTGCACTGGTAAACGAGTACCTTTCGAGGGAAAAGCAGTTGCTTTGAGGTCTATACTACTCTTTCCCCACGGGGGTTCTTCCACGCATTGTGTGTGAACAGGACTCCTGGCGGGACTCCTGTTTTGTACAGGAATATTTCCATGAAACTTATCATCTTCACAATCAGTATCTGCATCACAATGACGTACGGCATTGATCAGATCAAGTCTGTCGCAGACGCGACGACTTCTCACAACAGTCAAATTGACCTCATGAGATAACAATTAAGGCACCTCCCTTGTGGGTGCGCAGCTCTTGCATCGATACCTCGGGACGCTATGCGTTTTAAGATGCTTGAATATCAGATATCCGGTTCTCGCCGGATCATAGGCAAAGTACCGTACGGCACTGCCTAATTTTTCCCGGATGCACCACCCTTTGGGTGCATCGCTTAACCCATTACCGAATTGAAGGGGGCTTCGGCCGTGACGCTCTTGCGTCGAGAAGGTATTTGGGGGTTTTGTCCGGTGTTTGGTGTAACTCTGGGAGTCGTTGCTACTGCGACGGTTCCCTCTGTTACATCACATCACCACACAAGGACATTCCATGTTTACTACAAAGAAAATCACGCTTGCAATCATTCTCGTAGGCTTCTGGATGGGCGGGCAAGTGCTTTCCGGATCCGTTGATACTGCGAACCAAATCGCAGATCGTAATGCCCAGTACCAGGTACTGCTTGACGAACTGCACCAATGACCGCACGTATGGATCTAGATCACATCACCAGACCCTTGATGCTAACAGACTTGCTACACGATGTAAAATCGTGGGCAACAAAACGGAAATACCTTTGCAAGGTTGACGAGATCTCCGCGGACGGGCGACACACTTTTACATGGGTCGCATCCAACAGCGCCTACGAAGAGTTGGCCGAAGACTGGCTCTTTGCCTCCGATCAGCTGTACACCTTTCTATCAAAGAACCGTGATGCGGCACTGGAGCTGGGCTATCTGAAGCAGATCAAGTTTAAATCTAGCGATGGTACAAAAGTATGTACCTATCGTGTCACCGGAAAGGCCGTTTTGAAACTGGGGCATCTACTTCTGAAGAAGTAATGCGTTGCCATTCTGGCCAGAAAAGCGAGCAATAAAAGCGAAACAAAATGTCGGGGAGATTCCCGACAATCCTCTCCACTACCCTATAAATCATTCAAAAAGTTGCCTATAAGCCAATTTTTTATCCCTTCCTACAATAAAGTTCAACACGTTAAACAGGGCTTTTGTCACAATAATTGATAAATATGTGATATAAAACCATATCTTGCTAATGTTTATTTTATTCTGTTTTTAATATTATTTTCTTCCGTAATTATTTTTCAAGGTTTTTTTTTGTTAGTTAGTTTTAGATCAGCGTCTATTCTCGGGGGGCGCGAAGGAACCGATCAAAATCATGAGGATCATACCCCCGAGCCTCACTTTTCAGAGTTTCACAGCATCACAAAGGAGCTGCTGCTGACCGACCTGCTGAACGATGTGAAGTCGTGGGCTTCTTCAAGGGGCTATTTGCAAAAGCTGCATGAGACCCTGCAAGACGGGACTCAGACTTTTACCTGGATCGCGAGCGACAGGGCCCGACACGACCTAAGTGAATGCTGGCTATGGCTCTATGATGAACTGGACGGATATCTTAGAAGAAATGTCGACCATTCGCTGGAGCTAGGATATTTGCGCTCTGCCCGTTTCAAAGCGCGCGACGGTCACGTGTTCACCTACCGTGTAACAGGCAAGGCGATAGTTGACTTGGGGCACCTCTTCAACAAGCCGAATGCTGTCTGTGGCACCTGCCCAGTAACAAACATTGATACGAAGGCAAATTCAACGTGTTGAACTACCCCGCCGATTCTAAAAAGTTCAACGTGTTGAACTCGATATAGAAACACTCTACCCCACCCTGCCCCAGTGCAATATTCTTTTTTCAGAGCGTGACCCAAAATCTTTTTTCAAAAAACGTCCACTTTTTTGGCCATATCCATTTTCCACTATAAGCTCACGGTATCCCCACCTAAAATCAAGGAGTGCCATGAAGAAAAACCCACCCACGATTTTTTCTTAACAGTTGGTTCGGCAGCGTTGCTTCCGGGCCCATAAAAGCTAAAAAGAGAGCAGGGCAATGGAAATATGTGATATCACACACAGGTTGCTCCTAACCGATTTGCTCAATGATGTTCGGGCGTGGTCCTTCCGTAATGGATATCTCATCAAGGTCGACGAGATCACACCAGACGGAAGAGAGACGTTCAGCTGGGTCGCCAGCGAAAAAGCAGACGATATAGCCGACAGATGGCTCTATCTTTATGAGTTGTTATCCACATTCCTATCCGGGCGAACCAGTGTCGCGGTGGAGCTTGGGTATATGAAAAAAGCATCTTTCAAGCCCTCCAAAGGAAGGGCAGTCGTCGTCTACAGGGTGACCGGAAAAGCGATTCTGGATCTAGGACACCTCTTCCCTTAACAGCGCCGCAGCCTGCTGCTATTGGCCGCGGGCAGCTCTACACCACCCTCCAATAGGTTATTTTTCTCCATATTTCATTCTACGTGTTGGATTATTTTTGCATTGCAGTTATAATGCTCGTAATATATGACGAGAGGTGGTTTAAATGGCCAATGACTTTTCCAATGTCGAAATCGGAAATTTCTATGACAAGTCGGAGGGGGCTATACGTCACACCAGAAAAACCAATCCCAAACTATTCGAAGCAATGACGCAATACTACAGCGATGAAAAATCCAAGGAAACAAAGGGGAAAACAGTGGCAAAGAGCATATTTATCGCGCTTTTGAATTTCAAAGGCGGTGTAGGCAAGAGCACCATTGCCAACCTGCTTCAAGCATCTACGGTCGGATCGAGCGTTATCATCAATACCGACGACCAGGACGCCAACATGTCGAATGCTTCTGAAGCAGTGAACCTCTTTGAGCTCGAGGAAGACGGCGTCAGCCTGAAAGATGCGATCGACGCAGCCTGTGAAGAGTTTGACACCATTATCGTAGACACTCCCGGTGAGGTCGCAGGCCCCGTAGCCGACATGATCGCACTTACACGCAACTTTATCATTCCCGTTATCCCCGGGCGACGCAGCATTTCATATACCAAAGATACCATTGATGCCTTCTTTGCGCTGTATGAGAATCCAAAGAAAGCGCGCCTTTGTTTTGTCGTAAACAACTTTATCGACGAAGAAGAACGCCAGAGTGTTGAAGAGGTTATTCGCGACCATATTTCATCCGGCGGGTACGAGGACAGAGCAAAGTACATGTTTACGCAAATCAATCACAGTAAAGCAATCAGGACGATGGAGGACCGCCGCGCCTCGATCAAGAAGTTGAGCACTACTAATGCCGTCGCCTATAATGTAGCCAAGAAACGGATTGACAAAGCGACCGCAGAAATCAAAGCATTTTTTGGAATCGAGTAACCTATGAGCGATAAAAGTAACGTCGGCCACATTGTCAAGAAACTGCGCGACCGTAAGGGTAATCAGGACGCCGGCGCGACAACGACAGCGACAAAAGCAGAGAACGAGAAGATCATAATCGACGGTGTTGCCTATGAGCTTAAAATCGTCGATGTAAACGAACTTGCCGACAACCCATTCCAGTACCGCATCACCTATGACCAAGATGAACTGCAGTCCCTCGCCGACTCGATCAAAATACGCGGTCTCATCCATCCAGTAGCTTACGGGACTTACAAAGGGAAAAAAGTGCTGGCCGTCGGACACAGAAGGAAACGTGCCACAATCCTAGCCGAAAAATCCAGTATCCTGGCGATCGACCTCGGCGAACTTACGGCCAAGGATCTCGTCGCCATCGTCCACACGGAAAACGAGCAGCGCGAAAAGGTCCATCCGTTGGAGAAATCGTTCTCCTATAGGGACATACTCGACAGTGGAGTTTTTGACACCCAAACGGAGCTCGCGGATTCGATCGGCAAGTCAAAAAGCTATATGACCATGATGCTCGGGTATCTCAAACTCTCCCAGGAGATCATCAACGATCTCCGCGAAAACAAAAGCACATGGGATACGCTCGCACTCGATATGATCCGTAGAGTAAAGGACGAGCGGAAGCAAAACGACATTTATTATGAATTTGTCAACAACAAGCGTGACAGAGGCTGGCTGGCTGAACAGGTCGCTATTGCCAACAACAAAGGAGGGCAGGTCAACACCAAGGCCACTATGACACTCCTGGACGGCAATACGCTCAAACCTATTTCTTTCGACACCAAAAAACTCTCAAAGACGGAACAACGCGAGTTCGGCGGTCGGATGATCTCTTTGCTTAAAGAGTTCGGCCTCCTGTAACCCCTCCCCCCACTCCCCGTCCCCGGGGCACAATCCAACATGCAAAACACTTCCATTTCTGGAGGTTGGTCAAAATTGAACTCCCCGCTATAATTCAGCCAAAAGGGGTTTTTGCCCCTACAAGAAGGCAGGGGAGACGCACATGTGCGCGCAAACTAAGGTTTTGGTAAGCAGCTATGCACCTGGACACAATCTCTGCAGCGCTGCAATCAAGCGCATTTCCTACACTCTGGACAGCTCCCTTTGCAGATCCTCATGCGTACCAGACTCAGCACCAAGAGAACGAAACTCGTCGGCACGGTGCGCTGGTCGCATCGGAATAGGGGAGGGGAATGTGCTCCCGGCAACTAGAACAGTTTGGAGGAAAGTAAGAGCTGTAATAGTACGACGCATAAGTGCGTATATGAAAGTAAATGCCGTAACAGTTTGGCAATTTCATTCGTATAGATAGTAAATGCTGTAATAATAAGCACTTTACGAAAGTAAAATCTGTAATAGTTTACACGTATAGCCTCTCCAACCCCAGGGACCCGGGAGGTATTGCTTCAACGGGACAGGCATACGGATAACACCTTTCACCAAATAAAACCATACTCTAATTCTTTTATCACATACAGTCCATTATAGTGCCCCTGCAGCCGTTATATCGTCAATCGAAAGTAAGAGCTGTAATAGTTGGGCGCATTTGGAAGTAGATTCTGTAACATTAGCCCATAGAGATAGTCATGAGTGTAATAGTTTGTACCGCAGAAAGTAACTGCTGTAAGGAATAGGGCGCCAGAAAGTAAAAGCTGTAACATTAAAGCAATACAGGTAGTAAGAGGCGTAATAGTTTAATTCTCAATTAGTAGGTGATGTAACATTTGGGAGTCTAGTGGTAACAGCTGTAATGCTCATAGGAACAGCTGTAAGAGACGAAAGTAATTGCTGTAATGGTCAAAACCCCGCAAACCACGTGTACAAGGGGCTTTGACGTTCTTTCCCTTAAACATATATATCTTCTATAATATCTTTTATATAAAAAGAGCATGCCCGCATAACGGCGCTACGTCATATATGCCCCGGGATCCAGGAGCATGAACAGAACATGTTTTACTTTCCTGCTATTACACTTTTTACTTTCTGGTTATTACATTTTTTACCAAGTTTGCTATAATAGTCCAATTTCGAAATTCTATGGCCGGGGATAATGGAAGAAAAAGATAAACAGCCGATTGAATGGTCTCTAAAAGATCAAGACCCATACTATCGTGTCAGTAACGAGCTGTATGACGCGGATGTTGAGTATGAGGAGGGTACCTCATCAAACAACGCTTCCGAACGCCTTTCAAAAACCACACTCAAGGCTATCCAGGACATTTTCTACAACCGGGAGAAAGAGAGAGGCCCGACCAACGAGGACGCCGAAAAACTTACCGAGGAAATATTTGAGCGCTACTGCGCCATCCGAAAATCAAAGCTGCTGGCCCGTTTCAATCGTATGGCAGAACTTCCTATGAATGGATCCGGCGACAAACTCGTGAAAGTTGATGAGCAGCTTGACGCAGAAAAAGACGAGCTCTACAGGCTTGCGGCAAAAGAGGCGTGGCGCACTGTCAATATCGACAGCATCCCCGAAGAGGATCTTACACTCCGGTTCTACGCCAGTCCGATCGCGAAGGTCGCCAATATTACCAACCTCAGCAGCACCAATCTGTTTGAAGAGGTTGCCAAACTCCAGAGCCGGTTCAACCGATGGACCGAAAAAGCTTTTGACGAGGAATCTGGAGAGATTATCTTCAAAAAGTACCGCACCACCCTCCTGCCGACCGCTATTCTCTATCAGCGCGGGAAGGGGCACCGGAACTTCATCGAAGTCAAACTCAACCGATCCATGCTGCACCTGGTTATGTTCCTGCGCCGGAACTACCTTCGTTTCCACCTCGAGATCTCCGTGGCATTCGACGATCAGAAGACCTCCAAGCTTTATGAGGAGATCGTAAAAATGATTACCCTCAAGAGGAGCGGGGCGTACCTTTCGATCGAGCTGGCCAAAAAACTGATGGGTACCACGATGAAACAGACGGGGGTCTTCAAGAAACGCCACATCATAAACAGGGTGAACCAGATCAACGACCGACTTAACACTTCGATCGTCGTTGAGGACGTCAAGCACGGGCGAAGGATTATCGGCTATCGTTTCATCGCATCCGATCTCGATAAGCAGCTGCTGCTAGGCGAGAGGGCGAGCAGCGACTTCTTCCGAGAGGATATTCTTTTTTCTTTCGGGTACTATCTCGCGTTGCTCGAATACCATAGGGAGACCATTCCCAAGAGCAGGATAGGAATAAGGGCAATCGAACTCGAGAACGACGTCTCGCCGGAACGGCTAGAGACCGAGTACCAAGACTACAAAGCCAATCTGATGAGCTACCACCAATTGTGCGAGCTTCCGGAGGAGGATTACCCGGAGGGGTACTCACTGGATATCGAGTTGATGACACTGGTGAACGAGCGGGGGGTCCCGTACTCAAAATTCGCCTACGGCTGCATGCTCAAAATCAGTTCGGAGCTTCAATCGCAGCGACAAAACTCTCTGCCGGGCCTGGACGATCGGGCGGCGAACAGGAACTGGGAGTTGGGCATAAGGGACCTCATCCCCTTCTGGTTCGCACCGCCGGGGCAGGAGCGCGTCTCCATCACCGACGAGAACTTCGGCCAGTACCAAAAGCGGATCGAGGTGGCAATCAAGTTCAAGGACACCGAGCTCTTTTCGTTCGACGACGCGAGCAAGCAGGAGTTCTTCGAGGACAAGATCGTCGGCGGCCAGAAGCCAACCATTGATGCCGAAGTTATCGACGCCCCCGCGGCTGGCACAGCGCAGAGTGCGAAGGATGTTCTCACGGTGCTCCCTGCGTTCCGCGCCGCATTCGAAGCCGCGCCCGCGAAGTGGAACAAGATTCTCCCCGAATTTGACAGCCGCATTGACGACGTCCGTATTCTCGTCGATCACCTCAGCGGCGACTCCGGGACCGCAAGGAGTAACCTGGCGTGGATGGTGCAGCCGCACAACTTCGTGCGCGACTTCGACACCAAGCTTGCCGTTGCATCCTCGGGCAAAGGCAGCGGCGGATCCGGAGCGCCCGCATCTGCTACCGTTTTGGATGCAGAGGAGGTGGCCGATGGCGAGCCGGCCGGCGGCATTCTGCCGGAACTGGCTGAGGTGATGTATCGTTCAGCGCATGCGGCCAACGATAAGACAAGATCCGTGCCGCAGCGATGGTTGAATACCTTTGAGCGTATCCTTGAAATCGACGACGGCGGTCCGAAATACGAGGCGGTGGATGTCGGTAAGGTGGTGTACTGGCTGCATAAAGAGGGGCGGTGGTGGCTCGATAAGGTGCTTTCGCCCGCGGAGTTTTCAAAAAAGTTTGCTAGGTTGCTCGATGAGGCTGGAACTGCTGCGCAGAAGGGCTCCCCCGTCGCAGGTCTTCCCGACGGCGTCAATCTGTTGGACGCATTAAAAGAAACGGAGTAAAAGCGAATGGAAAATAGGCCGGCACCAAAAAAACTCTCGGAAGAGGCACGAAACAATCTGCGGAAGCAGTTTCTGATCGAAATTTGCGACACGGTAGGGATCGACCCCCGGATGAGCCCCTTGCGGTACAGCCGCGTCGACAAGATGACGAAGATCGTCACGCACCAGCTTTATGATGATTTCATGGAGTGCATGGATGAGGCCAAGATTGCCGACAGGTTTGTAACAAAAACCGCTTGGGTGAGAAAGGGCCTCGAGGCGTTGAAGGCCCGGCTTGAAAGCAGGGGGTTTAGCGGCCAGGTCAAGCGGCGATACGAAGTGTTTGCCGAGAAGATGGAGAAATTCAGACGGGTATGGAGCACCATCTGCAGCGGGAAGGGGCTGGATGAACGGGCGGAGTTTTCAACGCTTAATTTCTATAAAGTCGGGAAGCGCATCAGCGAGACGGAGTTCGAGCGCATCTTCGACGACTTCGAGGTAGAGGTCACCCGCAACTATGCCTACAGCGGCGGGAAGATGGCGGACATGTTCACCTCTAACCGGCGCTTGTTCGACCTCCTCACGACGGCGGGCGGCAGCAGCGAGTTTACAAAAGAGACTGTCAGTATCATCGAGCGCCTACTCAAGCGCGACGCTGAATCGCCGGAGATCTTCTTCTTGCTAAACTACAACCCGGTCGAGGTAAACGTTGCAGAAACCGAAGAGGAACTGCCGGGAGAAACCGACAGCGCGATCGAGAGCCCGAAAGTGGCCGGGATGATTTCGGGTACGCTCAAATAATGATCTCTCCCATTCCCAACGAACTGATCTACCGCACCGACCTTACCCTAATGGAACGGGCGATCATCCCCCTGGTGATCGCCAGGACGCTCGGCTGGGCGACGCGTACTGATGGTGTATCCGTTCCGGAACTGCAGGCAACCCTCGGCGGTGACCTTCGGCAGTTAACCCGGGGGCTGCACGACTTGTGCGGCAAGGGGATACTGCAGCAGAACCGGCGCAAGGAAGCAGGGGAGGTGACAATCCTGTACGGGCTCAACGCCTCCTTGGTGGAGCATATCAACGCCCCGGTATCCAACACGGTCTTGCCCGCGGTCCCCGTGAGTGCTCCCGCGTTGTCAAACCAGTTTATCGACATGCCGAACGACCGCTATGTGCTGCTGAACCAGAATGCGATCGATTTCATGGTGAAGGCGGGTTATGACGACCCATCGTCTATCTTTTCGGATTACGTTGATGAGTGCAGAAGCAACAATCCGAAGTCGATGGACTGGGACGCGCACTTCCGGACGTGGCTGCGCAATAAAACTTTTCGGAAATCGAACGTCCCGGTCAACACAAAATACGTTGCGCTGCCGGACAGTCTCAAGCCGGATCCGGAGCAATTTAAGGCAGCGGAATATTTCTACCACCGGCATACGCAGATCAATAAGGGCTTTGCGGTTCCGAACAACATGCAGTATGAAGGCTACCAGATCCGGCTGATCGTCACCACCACGAACTATGACCTTAAGGACGTCGTGCGCTGTATCGACTGGCTGTTCTCTCCCAAAGGGGATTGGTATCGTCCGAACGTCACCAGCTGCGAGAAGCTGCGAGAGAAATTTGATTTCATCTATGGTCACACTGTCAGTTTCGCCCACGCACCAAGCGCTATCCCCGATGGTGTTAACCTTCTCGACGAGCTGAAAGAGACGGAGTAGGCGATTGTCGGCCTGAACCAGAAAACCCGATTCAGGCATTTTCGTTGCGCTGCAGGAGCGCTTCGCGTTTTAGAGTTATTTCTCCTTCGTTTGTTCCAAGCCACACCTTTCGCATTCGTAAAGATTCTTTTCGAGTTTGCTTGTTATACATTCATCCCTGCGGCCGGCGGGAACGCTTTCGAGGGTGTCATACTCCTCACCGCGACAGATGACCGTCCACTCGATCTCGGTGTCTAACAACTCATCGGCGGTCAGGCGCTTGCCGCAATTTTCGCATTCATCCATTTGTGATCCTTTGAATATGTATTTTTGGCTCTGCAGCTGCAAAACGGGCAGAGGCCAGGGTAGGAAGCCAGGGCGACAACAAAGAAAATACTGAAAATGGGAAAATTTAAAAATTACCAATACCATCATCGGCTTCCGTTACGCTTTCCGCGCGCGGGATCTCGTCGTGGTGAAAGGTGGCTGCTTACACAGCCTTGTGGAAAATACGGCGTTTTTAGACGCGAATAGAGCATAGCCTCTATCTGCACAATTCTACCGTATTGCCTTGTACGCAGTCAAGGCTTTTGCGCCGCCGGCCACTACGAAAATAATTGCGGGTTGCTCAATCTCAGGCAGTAAAGTACAATTTGAGCTACTATTCCGGGAGGATCAGAAATGGCTGATATTCCAATCATAGATGAAGAGTACAGAGACCTCTTTGTCAAAACGATTGTTGAAAAAGCGGAGCTCGAGCCTAACGACATGCACATCGCCTACCATGAGTTCGATGCGCATAAAGAGGCCGTCGGCGAAGAATTTGTCGGTGATCCGCAGTTTGAGGCGCTGGAGTGCCTTTCATATTGGACGGCATAATCCGCCGTCTCCCGCTTGAAGAGGTGTTGTAAATGGTTGACATTGATCAGATTGTTCCCGGACTCGAAGAGAAGTACGGGGAGGCATTGACCGCGCGCGAAAAAGAGATTGTCGCAGGTCTTTACGGTGATTTTGGCGTCGAAAGGGAAGCCCTGAAAGATATGTATGTCGAAATGTATGCCTATCGCATAAACGAACCCGAGGCCGCCATGCAGCAATTTGTTGATCGCGTCGACAAGGGAGAGATCCGCAGCAAGAAAACGTATGCGCAGTTCAAAGAACTCTTGGCGCAAGAGTAGGGGGAAGACATGAAAGAGAGATTTTGGCCGGAGCGTGGCGAGATCGGTGTAGACGGCAAGCTGTTGACGTTCATGTTTATGAATGTTCCCGGCTTTATCATCATCTCGGGCTACTTCGTGATGGACCTGCTGCACCGGATCCCGGCAGCGGAAAGCAAAAGTGCGATGCTCGAAATGATTGTAGGGTTTGCCGTGGCGAATATTTCAGCGGTGATGCTCTTTCTGCGTGTTGAGCGCCAGGGAAGGCCATTTGTCCCTCATATTCTCTGGAGGGGTGTCGAATACTGTGAGTGTGGATTTGCCCTTCTTGCGGTACGCATGACGTGGTTTGTCGCGCTTGTATACATCGCCTTTCTGGTCCACTCCTTGTGAAAGCTTTCATAACCTCACGCAAGGACGACGGCATGGCGCTGAGTGAAGAACACCAGAAGATGCTCGATGAAGTAAATGTCGAGATGGGTCGCGTACGTGATGTTCATGCAACGAGGCATATCATATTTTTTAATGGTGACTACTTCTATGGCGCACTCACTGATGTGATTCCCGAAGAGTTGATATTTGAAGTGAAGCTTTCGAGCGGCTACATTAATAAGCCGAGGTCCGGCTTATCAATGGGACGCACTATGCTCGCAACGGTTGAAGCCGCTATCGTTGATATACCACATGCTATGCGGTATACCCTCCCGAGAAGCCTAGCCTGGTCAGATGAAGCCTTCCTGTTGAGATACTTCGGGAAGGTTTGCGTCCGCTCAGAAGATATATGCTTCATACGTCCCTATGAAAAAGGCTACCTTGAAGGCTACCTTTTCGGGCCTCCGGTTGATGCGCATAATCATTTGACAAAGTCGAGCCAATCCCCTGGCGACGAGAAGGTCGCCAGCGACGACATTCTGAAAGTGGATCTCAATCAGCCCCCTCAATTCCCAATCGCCTAACTACCCTCGGCACCGCCAGCGGGGCGATCCCGCACCACCTCATGACTTCCCATCACATAATGCTATTAAAGTGCCTCCCGCGCCCGAATGAAGGTAGCATTGGTCAGATTTTTTAAGGAGGTGCGGCATGCACATTACATTACTGGTAGATGACCGGAAAGCCCTTGGGGGCTTGGCGAAAAAGTGCGCCGAGGCGATGAATACGACAGTGGAAGAAGTCTATACCGAGGACTTTGAAGTGAGCGATGCAGGCTTCTCGCTCGAGAACGGATATCATGTGCAGATTGCGACCTATATGAAGGCCCCCTTCTTGCTCAAGCACTTCGACGGATCGGTGTCGAAGGATATCAGTGAACACGAAGACGAAGGTGCGCTTGTCGAAGCGTTCGTTGCCCTTGGCAAACAGGCTGCCGGCACAGCGGGGACAAAGTGATGTACGACTTCAACTTCGAGAACACCCCCGTGAATGATCACCGTATCGTTTGCGAGAGTGACCCGTCATGGTTCCACATCGAGAGAAGCGCAGAGGATCCCCACCGCTACGAACTTCATGTCACGGTAGACCGCAGCATCTTCAAGATCGCGGACGGCTCCCTGCCGTGGTGTAAGCAGATGGCGTACAAGGCGGCATGCATGCTCGAGAGCATAATGGCCAAGCACCCCGACTATGACACCGCGGGCATCCTGACGCTGCCCGAAAGCGATCAGTATCGCGTGTGGCAAGGGCGCACCGAGTGGAGCGACCCGTTTGAGGTGACGACGGAGTGAGCGGCAGCCGTGCCGTCAAGGGGTTGTTGCGACACTACAGGTCGGCCCCGATCGTGTGCTCCAGGCCGAAGCGCCACCGCAGCAGCTGCTCGGCATCTGCATAGCACTGTTTCTTCAGCTTATCATCGTTTCTCATGACGAGCTTGATCCGGACGTGCTGCAGGCCGTTTGATACGTCACTCATACCCAGGCGGTGGTTGGCGTGCTGCACGTTGAGCAAGTAGCGCGCCGCCTCGCGGAAATACTCCCTGTACGCCACGGACGCGGGGTCATTGTCGGTACGCTTGATCTCTTCGAAGTAGGCGCGAAATGCAAATCTATTAATATCGTTCGGGAAGAGTTTTCGGTGCGTTTTCATCGGGGTGTTCTTTTCGTGTCGTTCATCCGGCGAAGTATAGCGATTTCCGGCCAACCGCATTGCATTTTGCGCGATCTCCACCACGAATCCCCGCTACGCGATATACTCAATCAATACCACAAAACGAGGAGTACCTATGCCACAGGACATAGCCGCTGGCACGGAAGCTGTACCGGCACGCGAGAAGGTCGACAAGCTCAAAAGCGTGTGGCTTGCCGACCCGTGCTGGGATATCGACGACACCGAGGGCTTTGAACACTACCGCGAAGAGCTCAAAGCATTCAGGGAGGAGCAGGAGGCGAAGTGGGAGGCGCAGCGGGAACAGCGCGAGCGCGAAGCGATCGACGCCATGTGTACCATGCTTGGTACGGAGAACCGTGCGCTTGCGAAGCACTTTGTCGACATGCAAGGCCACTACGACAGAGTCATCAGCGAACAGGCGGAGGCGATCGAGCGTTTGAGCGATCGCATGTATGAGCTCGAGAGAGGATGAAATGAACTCCATTTCCAAAACGCTCACGGTGTCGCACGTTGCGCTCGGGCGCGTCAATTTCGTCGACGAGCTGGTGACGATCGAATATACACCTGCAGGGCAGGGGAGTGTCGCGGGGGATCCGCGCGGCACAGCAAGGAGTACATGATGCAGCAGCTGGTCAGAGTTTTTTTCACCCGCTATCCCTCGGGGGGTGACCGCCGCAACGCGGAAGTGCTTTTTTCTGAGTACATGACACGCGAGGAGTATGAAGGCCGCCGTGCCGCCCTCGACGCCGCGTTCGAGGAAACCAAGTGCGACGTCGCCCCCGCCGTCATTGTCGAGAAGATTGAAAAGCTGCCGCGCGGCGCCAGGCGCAATGACTTCAAGCCGACCGGCGATATCGTATACTCCAACGAGTACCCACACGAGCTTGGCCGGAAAAGCCGCTACGGCGCCGGGCAAAGATTGTGCCGCATGCTTGAGCGCAGAGATCCGGAGCATGAGTACCACTACTGGGGGCGCATCGAGATCCTGCCCGAAGGTTTCCTTTACAGCTTCTGCCTTTCTACGGCAGAGCGGATGGACGACGAGGACAAAGCGCGCTACCTCAAAGCAAAAGTGGCGGGGCGCAAGGCCGCCATCACCCGCGCCATCAACAAGGCGAAGGCTGTACGTCAGCGATATCGCAGCAGCCTGTTCCCCGATCAGTACAAAAGCGACCCGGTATACATTCGTCACCTGCAGAGCCTCCCCGTGAAGCGCGCACGGCTTCACCAGGCCGCCGCCCTCGACCCCGCTACGCTGCCGGACCTTAAACATGAGGCGGACGGCCACATGGCCGGTCTTCGCTATGCGAATTTGTGCCCCGGGGATCGTGCAGTATGGTGAGGTACAAAAACACGACACTCTTTTTTGGCAACAACGGCGCCCCACGCTTTTTTTCAACACCGCTATGCTATAGTGGCGCCAAGGACCAACTTTCGCAAACGCGCCATGCGTATTTTTACTAAAGGCATACCTATGCAGACGGTCCAACCACCACACATCGATCTTCACGTAGATTTCCCGGACGGGGTCTCTATCACCCTCCAGGCCTCCGGCATCACCGACGTCAACAACACCCTGATGGCGAGCAGCGACAACCAGCTCACCCTCAAGGCCTACCACCTTCTCGCACAGCGGCTCGAACAGATGATGGCGCAGCTGGAGCTGCGGGCGACCCGCTACACCAACGAACGCATCATGCGCCAGGTCTCCGCCGGCGACGGGGAGGCACAGCAATGAGACTCGTCGAGCGTTATGCGCGCGACGTCGCTCTTTTCTCCTTACTGCTGGATCCCGGACGCTCCTTTGCCCTCGTCGCGGTCGCCGGTGCGGCCGACGCTCTGATTTTCCAGTCAACCGGGAGCGCGTGGCCCCGCTATGCCCTGATGTTTCTCGTCCTTTGCATTTCATTCCTCTCCACTGTACGGTTTCTTGGCCTCCGTATCCCCGAAGGGTACCGCCCGGAGGTACGGATCATCGCCTCCCGCATGCACTGGGACGGACGGCCGCCTCTGGAGGGCCTGGGCCGCATGCTGAAGCTCAAGGCGGCACTCTGCGCCGCGGCGCTTCTCTTCACCTTTATCACCGTAAGCGTTCTGTACAGCATGATCGCAAAGGGCTTGATTACGCCCTGACGGCTCTTCCATAGATTGACGTTCATGACATGCGTTCTATGAGCGTCAATGCCTTTTGTTCGATATTGATCGAAAAATCGCTTCGCGCAAACCACCTCTTTCAAGGGGTGGATACGCGCAGCATTGCCGCAGGCAATAAAAATACGATGCATGCAAGGTTTGGGCAAAATAGGGTCATGGAAAAGATCGTCCACCGCGCCTACAAATACCGACTTTCACCGAGCGCCGAACAGGCTGCCGTGCTCATGGGGTGGGCGGACGCCAAGCGGTTTGTGTGGAACAAGGCGCTGGCGCTGTGCGAGACGAGACTTTCCAACGGCCATCTGGAGGCTTAGAGCTATTTTTTTGAACGATGTTCGTACTGGTACTTTCCGATACTCAAAAAGATGCCAATGGCTGCCAGTATTGATAGAACAATTTCGCCTGGTGTCATTTCCATCGGATCATCCTTTTTTGAACGCATAATAGCACCTGTGATCAGGGGCAGTATAGCGTCAATTATAACGTACTGAGTGTCATAAAGGTTCTCCAACTCCGCCGAGACAAACGAGGGGAGTCTATCGCATTTGTCCTGCTTCGAAACCCTCATTGCATGCCGCCGTTTTAGAGCGGCAGTTGCACCCATTGTGCTAAAATTCAGGCCACTACGACAGAAGGGCGCCTTTTGACAATCACTATTTCGGATATGACTCTCAAAGATATCAAGGAGTGGAACACGAGTTTCAAGCGCTTCCGTACCGATAATGATACTGAGTGGAATTGGTACAAAATCTACGCTCTTTCCGCCATTATGAAGGTCGGCGGCCAAGAAACGGTCAATATGGTTCTTCGGGCAAACAATACCATTATCGGCATGGCCGTCGTTGCATTTAATTACCCATGTACTCTCCCTCACTCTGCCATAAACAGGCGCCGGGGGTGCGTCGTCCCCTCGCAGGGCGACTCGACACTCATCCCATCGTTTCTTTGGTACATCAATAAGGCACCTATAGCCAATAAACTTGAAAAAGCGGGTGAGTTCTCATTTGGTGTCGGCGAACAGTTCTTTGATGAAATCGTCAAGAGGGTGCAGGCGGCCGGTTCAAACAGCCCATTCCCTTTCTGGTTACACGCGGATCCTTCCGGGGGGAACGGACTGTTCAACTACTACTTGAAAAAAGGGTTCTGCCAGTGTGATTCGAGTGTTAAACTGAGCACACTAAAATTTGTTCGTAAGAATGATGCACGTTATATGTATTATAATACCCTCAGAACCAAAGGAGTCTCCAATGCTTATTGATCACGAATTGGAAGCAGGGCTCGATGCTCTGCTGTCCAAAGGTGACGGTCTGACCGAGGAAGACGTTGTTGCCTTTGCAAAAAAAATAGCACCACTCGTTGACCCCCACAAGATTATTGCTTCCGGCGGCGGCGCCGCGGGTTTTGAGAGCGAATACCCCCAGGATATGGTAGAGGCCAAATCAGTCTACCTCACAACCACTGTAAATCCCAGGACGCAGAGAACGATTACAGTGGCCAGGGCAAATAGACATGCTCACGCGGGGGTCGTCCGCTCAAATGTCAGAGTTCCCGCATTCGCCACTGCATCCGTAGAACGGGACGTATCCCTCGAATTTATCCCCACCCGGGGGAATCCGATCGGTGAAATAGTGGTGCACAGCTCGTCAGGGAAAGTTAGTAGCAAGAGGACAAAAAACCTTGTCCGTGTGGCAATCTCCAAAGGGCGTTTCAAAATAGACGGTCAGCCCGTTTCCCCCAACATGAAGATCAGCAAACAGCACGTAGACCGGCGTATCGTTTTCAAATCCGCAAAAGGGCAGATTGTAGAGGTTTCGGTCGGGGAAGAAATGGAGGGGTTGACGATCAAAAATGCCCTGCGAGAGCTTGCGTAACTGCAGTCTTCCTGTGTATCGGTACAACCGATGAGCATCTACCAAAACGCCATCGACTCCATCCGGATGGGTGTTGAGGACTTTGCCTCGGAGGATCCCGCCCGTTCACTCTCCGCGGTCAGAAACATCATGGCCGGTATTGTCCTGCTTTACAAGGAGAAACTCCGCCTCCTCTCCCCTGCTGATCAACCTGAACTCCTTGTCTGGCAAAAAACAAAGCCCGGCCCCGACGGAGTGCCCGTCCCGGACAAAACGAAAAATACCGTCAACATCGATACGATCAAAAAGCGGCTGGTCGCCAACGGCGTCGACGTCCACTGGTCACGGTTCGACAGCGCGATAAAGCTTCGGCAATCGGTCGAGCACTACTATACGGGACACTCCCCCGACGCCGTGCGGGAGATCATCGCTTCATCGTTTCTGCTGATCAGAGATTTTCTGACCGAACACCTCGAGAGCGAACCTGCCACCGCCCTCGGAGAAGCAGCCTGGTCAAAACTGCTCGAAACAGGCGAAGTGTTCGACGCGGAGAAATTGAAATGTAATCGTTCGCTGAGGTGCGTTGATTGGGGGTACGACCTCATCAACGAGCATCTTGACGCAATGCACTGCTCTTCCTGCGGATCCTCGTTGGTGGTACTTGAAGCTGAAGACCCGGGCTCACCCGGCGACACCATGCTGCGCTGCCGGCAATGCAATACCCGCTTCCTGTTCTGCGATATCGTCGAGGCCTTCGTCGCAGAGGTGCTGGAGACCGAGGCCTTTATGGCGATGAAGGATGGCGGAGAAGCCCCCTACACCACCTGCCCGAGATGCGACATGGATACCTACCTCATCGAGGAGAATCTCTGCGTAAGCTGCGACTACACCGCCACCGATTCCGTGTGCATCGTATGCGACAGCCCTTTAACCTTTGAAGAACGGTCCCGGGGCGGAGTCTGCGATCGTTGTGACTATGAGCAGTATCTACGTCAGCAGGAAGGCGATGCCCCCAAGGAGTGACCTCCAATTGCTCATCACGGCGTTGCCTTGGCTTCGAAGACTTTAAGAAGGGGTAAAACGCGTGACTTTTCCGCGGTTGGTTGCCCCGAATAGGTATCTAAAAAGGCACTTCCTCGTCCGGATCCGGGACAATGAACTCTTCGGTGCATTTGTCACAAACCATCCAGGGCAACTGCTTTGGCCCCGACGTTCCCCATTTCGTATAGGTCCCGCCGCAGCTGCAGTGCCATATCCCGTCGACGACTTTGATTTCGCGCTTCATCGTCATGTAGGTACCGTTTTCGTACCCGGGCAGCTTGTGCTTGCTGATAGGAGCGCTTAACCGCGGTCCGTTGCCATTAAGCCATTGTGCCGGCCGCCGCACAACGCGATCCGGTTTTCTCGTTTTTGGCCGTCTCAGGAAATGCAGCAGTCTCATGCCGCGTTCAAGCCTCCGTTGCCAGAACGGCGCGTCAAAACGCCCGAAACTGTGTTTGAGGTGTTCGCGGATCCTCGCCGCATCCTCGGCCGGGGCCGGATTGCGCTGGGTACGTTTCTCGAAATAGAGAAAGGCCCGTTTGAACCCGAGCGCGGCGAAAATATGGGTGTCGTATTTCTTCCCCAACCAGAGATAGGGGGTTTGGGCGGCATCTTTGGCCAGGTACTCGAAAACGTCCTCATCCTTTCCAAGACCGAGGTGTTTTTGCAAGCAGCTCCCACCGACGCCGACGGCGTGCCCTGTTCGACGGTTCTGCACCCTGTAAAGCTTCCTTACCCCTGTTTTGCCGCAGGCGCAGGTCGAGGGCTCCTGCAGGTATTCGACGCCGATGAGGTCCCACTCTTCCGGGCGGTAGTCGCCGGCGGAGAGCAGGTTCATCCGTTCGGTAAATAAATCGTCGTATCTTTTGCTTTTGCGGTAGTCGCCAGGGCCGAAAGCCGCATCGAAAAGCTGCTGCTGCAGAGCGTCGTCTATAGGGCTAAAGAGGGTGCCGCCAACGCTGATCCATTCAAATGTGTGCATGGGTTATTTTACATTACCCTAGGCAACAATCGTATTGCTGGTCGATGTGGGCGACGAAGGAGGCGGCCATGCCTGAAAGTCGCACCGCCAACATAGTTTGAGATTATCCCCGGGAACGGCGGCATCGGCATTTGAGGGCTTTGTTCAGCTTTGAAGAGTAGAATTGAGACCATCAATAAAAAAAGGATTTTCATGGAAACATTTGGCGCAAGCGTTCACTACGATGATCTCAAAGGGAGTGTCGCGATGGATGAGGCTCACAACAAGGGGATTCACGAATTTGCTAAAGAGAACGGAATAGATACCACCCGCTATTTTCCGATAGCTATCGATATCTGGAGTAGCGAGCAGCGTTTGGATATCACTGTCGTCACTATTGATGTAGAAGCCGAGGGGATCGGCGCCGGCGAGTATGATACGGTCAAGAGCTATATCGACGCGGCTGACCCCGTTATCGTGAAGCGTTTTGACACAGACGCCACCCTCGCCGATTTTTTGAAACACTGGAAGCTTTTTAACCTGTTCGCCACAAAGATTGATGGTCTCGAGGGGAAAACGTATACCCAGCGGTAGGGTTATATTATGCAAGCAGATCCAGAGCGCTGCCGTACGGGCGTTATTATAAAGGAGTGACATGACCCCCACCGAATACATGGAGAAAGAGACCCGTCTAGGACAAATCGAGCAGAAGCTCAAGCAAATGAGCGATGAGGACCGTATTGACATGGTGGCGGTACTGGAGCTCCGGGAGGAAGCCCGGGCCATCGTTATTGATATGAGAAAGTTCCTGGACGAAAACTTCAAGAACCTGCAGCAGTGAATCCCCCCGCCACCGTCACCCTCGAACAGTTCCAAGAGAAGGTAAACTCTCTCCTCCAAAGCAACGTCGACCTCTTCCGAGGCATGCTCATTACCGACGTTTCCATCCCCGGTACGCTCGAATGTAACGGAAAGCCCTTTTTTCAAGGGAGCACACGCGAAGAGGGCATTATCCGCGGCATCAGCTTCTATATCCCCTGCGACGTCATTCAACGGTTCCTGCAGGCCTACCCGGAGCATCAGGGCGATGCCAAATTCGATGTGCGCATCAAGGACGTCCGGATCAACCGCTACAACACCACCATCCAGATCACCGTTGACGAGCTGCGGGAGACCGGCGTATCCAACCGCGAACTGCTGAAACGGCGGCTGGATGCCTATTGCCGCGCCAATGGCGTGTATGAACGCCCAAAACGTCCCCTGCCGCCGCTGGTGCTCCGGGTACTTGCCCTCACGAGCCGGAGTTCGACGATCCAGACCGATATCGGCGAGAACATCGGACTCACCAACCCTAATGCGGTCGAAATTGCATTTTGCGAAAGCTCCGAAGCGATCGCCGGTGCGATCGGCGCGGCGGATCCCGACCGGCATGACCTCGTGGTGCTCTACCGCGGGGGCCGGGAGGACGACGCGATGGATATGTTCTCGGAAGAAAGCATTATCGCCGCGATCGCCGCCGCCAAGCTACCCGTCGCCGTCGCCCTGGGGCACGAGGTGGACCGCCCCTTTATCTACAACGTGGCTGACGTGTGCGCTGATACCCCAAGCGCCTTTGCGAAGATGATACACACCCACAACCTGCAGCGCAGGGACGAGTACTTCCACCTGCTGAAGAGCATCGGAGAAAGCAATCGCTTTTTCGCCGCCGGCGCACGACACCGCCTCGATGCGCGGCAGAAGGGAGTGGAAAACAACAGCCACACCTGCGGCGCCCGCGAGTACGACCGTCTCCGGACCGCTGCACGTTTTTTCGAGCAGCTGCCGGAACTGTCGGCCAGTCTGCAGCACAGGCTGGAGCGGCGCGGCATTACCATCAAGAGTGAGCTGCTTGCGCTTGCGGCGGCCAGCCGCAGCCGCCTATCGAGCCGCGATGACCGGATCGGCGCGCATCTGCGTACCACCCGCGACGCTTTCAAGAACAAGGTCAGGGGCAAAATGGACCAGATTCAAGCCAACGTCGCCGCGATTCTTACCAGGCGACAGAACGTCTTGCAAATGATCGAACGCAACCTGCAGGGGCATCAAGACGCTATCGTTCAGCACAAGCGCGCTGTGCTTAACGTCGCCGGCGCCGCCGTCACGTCCGGGGTTGTATTACTGCGGCACCAGGCCGAGACGCACATCGATGCCTTGTCGCGCGAAATCAACGCCACTGCGGCCGCGCTCGATATGAAGGCAAAAGCAGAAACCGAACGGCAGCAGGAACGAAAACGTAATCTTCTGCTTGCCGCCGGTGCCGTTCTTGTGATACTGGCCCTTGCCGGCGCCGTCGTCTATCTTCTGCTCATGCGAGGGTAGACGGGTCTTATAAGAGTAGACGCGATGCCAGAAAAATGTCCCCTCGTTTCGGTAAAATAGCTTAGACTCACAAAAGGAGATCCGCCATGTACCCCTATACCATCAGGAGCATGCACGATGGCGTCGGGACCATCTTGGCCTACGCCGGCGTTTCACTCTCGAAACCTCATCCGAAAACACCGCCCGAACGTATCGCGCACCTTCAAAAACGTCTCGATGAGCTGAAGCAGCAGATGGTGAAGGACGGCCATTTGACGCTCTGCAGTTTTGAAGAGGAGGACGACCTGCTTGCGCTGACGGGCGTGGCCGAACACGCCATCGAGGAGCAGCTGCTGCTATGCGCGTCTACAGCGTCGCTCAATAACGATCAAAGTACGAAGATGCTGCGAAAGGACTACGCCGCCGTCAAAGGGTTCTATGAGACGATCAGCTCGAAGGGGAAGGAGGCGATCAGGGATTACTACATCCGTAACGGGATCGATGATGATATCCTTTTCGATGAGATCATTCGCGCACTGCAGAGCACGCACCCCGATGATGGGACCAGACTCATCGGCGATGAACTCAAAGATGAACTGAGGGGGATGCTGCTCAAATCGGCCAGGGAAAGGCTGAGTATATCCGAAGGTGATCCCGCGTAAATAATCCCTCCATCACTGCTTCTGGCGGCGGGATTCCCTTATTCCTCTCCGATTTAATATATGCATGATTGCACGCGTTTTTTCTTTCATCTACAATGGTTCGTCCGGCCAATTTGGTATCGAATTACTAAATACTCCCTATCGGGAATTGAGCGGGTTTTTCTTTTTTTCTACAATACTGACAGCCAAGACAAAAGGAGACGAACGATGAAAATTTTAAAAGCCACCAAGGGCGAAATAGAGATTACCAAACCGCTGCTGGATTTAGCGAGAAGCTATGACGTAGAACTCCATTATGATCAGATTGATCGCATGCTGCGCATCCATACCATGAATGACGACAATGCGTTCCTTGAGTACAAGGTTGAGTTCAATTCGATTTATATGAAGGATTTTGTGGCGACGTTCGATTACAACTACAGCATGGAAAGCGTCGAGAACATCCCACAGGAGATAAGGACTAAGGGGGGTTATACAGCCCTGTTCGCGGGAATTCAAAAGGTATTCGAAGGAGGAGTGGCTGGTGAATGAAAAATATATGGCGGCATACGTCTCGACTGTGAGTGCTATAGAGATGTTCAGGGCTATTACCACCATTCCCCTGCATCAATCGTTTTCAGGGTACGACCCGATAGATCGCATCCAGTCCGTCAATTTGACGATTACCCTCGAAGAGATGCAGCAGCTAAGGGAGATCGGTGTCGCAAGGGAGATAATTATGGCAGCGGCACACATGGGGGAACGTATGGGCCGCAAATTGGCGCAAGCATTCGACAGCGAAGACCTGGACGGATTGAAAACCAATGAAGTGCTGCAGAAATATATTTACGAGCTGGCGCAGCTGCTGCCGAAGGAGGAGAGGGTGACGATGGGGAACTTTTTAACCCGGTAACCATTTCCGGCGTCGCTTGCAAGGTGCTATATTTCATCTATTACCCCGCCACTATGGTATTATCTGGCAAAATAGAGCGCGCGTCAGCAACAGCAAGCGCAGGCGGAGGGGCAATGGATACTGCAGAGATCATACAGAGGGAAAACAGCAGCGGGTTTCTTTCAGATCTTGGTGCTTACGGCGTCGCCGAAGCGCTTTACTTCGGTGCGCTTCTTTACGGGTTTACCACCGACGACATTCACAAGATCGGACCGCTCGGGGATTTCCCGAAAAAATATTTGTGCAGCGTCAGCCAGAATACAGGGAAGGTGCTGAAGAAACTCTACGACAACGGGCTTATATGGCTCCACGAAGCATCCGACCCCAAGAGTCTTATCGTAAGAGACGACGAGATCAGCGAATACTACTATATGCGGTGTATGTGGCTGCCAAACATCGTCGACAACATACATGCCTACGGGAGTATCGAAAAGCTTCCCAGCAACATCATGGGCGCGGATCCGGAGCGCTATGTTCCGCTGTACCGAAAACTCTCCTCCGGCGACTTTGAATCCGCACTCGATCAGGTGCTAACAACGATGGCGGCGGATGATAAAAATGCCGATGATTTCGGGGATGAACTCTATGAGCTTTGGGTCAGTGTCAATTATGACGACGCGCTCGGCTACCTCTATTTGAAGATGGACGAATATAACCTGCCAACGGAGCATGTCGGCGAAGCGATCATGCAGGCGATCAGAGAATATACCGGGATCTACTCCAACAGCGAAATGTATATGCTTATCTACCAGGCCGTGAAGTCCGCTGCGGCGTACCGTCAAAAAGAGCGCGTCAGCGCGCCTCATGCCGTCAACAGCATCAATGGCGGGCTCAAATCCATTCATGGCAGGCTCTCTTCGGGAGACTGGGACAAAAGAAGCTACGGCCGCGATTTCAACCTGCCCAGGAGTATGCTGTCAGAGTACCTTTTCGACCATGTTCTCCATATCGGCGAAAAAGGGTTTACTATGGTGCCCGACAGGAACTTTGTCCGGGAAATTGCCCGGGGAATGTGGGGCAGGGTGCAGAGTCGGGAAACGGTGCCGCTGGCATACGACAGGCTGGAGCCGGTGTTAATGGATGGTGAGTTTTGGGGTTTACGGAAAAGGATTCTTTCCGGTGCCGCACGCTCTCCAGAGACGCAGCCGGGGGTCGCCAAGAAAGATTTCGTCCATTTTACGGCGTGGTCGCCAGAGGAGTGCCGGGTTGCGATAGACGATATCGCGTTTTATCCGGGATCCATTACGCTGAAGTACAGGGTGCTCGACAAGGACGATAAGCGCCTGCTTGAGAAGTGGGAACGGACCTTTTTAACCAATACGCCTCCTGCCTAAACGCCCTGCATCGCCTCGGCCTTAAGCACCCCCACGGCGATCATCCTGCGTATCAGGTCCTGCATGGCTGCGGCGACGGTGCTACCGCTGCCCACCATCAGCATGGTGTCGTCCATCTTCTCGTTGCAGAACTTCGCAAAATACCCCCACTCTGTGCGCGCGATGAACGGCTCGAACCTCATCGCGCAATGCTTGGTGAAGACCTCGCTATGCTGAGCGTCGCTCTCGTCGCCCACGATGAGGTTGCGCATGATCGTCTCGATGTAGTATTCGGTAGATTTTGGCACGCTGATTTGCTCCTCGCTCAATGATCGGGCAGATCAGTTTTTGGGGAACATAAAGTTCTGCAGCGGCGTGTAATCCCCGTTGTCGGCCGCTTTCAGCGCGTCGATATACGCCGTGCGCTCTTCCCCCGCATTCACGAGATCCGCACCGCTTCCCCACTTTAATGCGCTTTTGCCGTTCTTTTTCAGCCAGATATCCGTCATCAGCCTCGACCAGCGGCCATTTCCGTTGGGAAACGGGTGGATCTTGACCAGCGTGTAGTGCAGCCGCGTCGCGGTTTCACGGTAATTCCAGTGCTCGGTCCAGAACGCCAGATCGCTGAGCAGGTGGTAGAGGCGCTGGCGTATCTGATTTGCCTCTACGCCGATCGACGTCGCGGTCGTGCGGTACGTGCCCGCCCAGGTCCACACATCACAGAGCATGGCGGCGTGAACCTTTCTGAAGAAGGGCTCGTCGATCGTGGCTTCATTCAGCGCGTCGGGGTCGAGGAAGTAATCGACCTCGGCCTTGGCGAGATTGGCCGCTTCATGCTCGTCAAGCTCCTTGCGCGTATGGATATCCGGGATCAGGCCCGAGATATCATCCAGGGGCGTTTCCCCCGGCTTTTCGAACGTTATGCCCCCTACGTCTTCATGCGCCACACTTTCTCCTTGGGCATCCCCTTAATGCGTTTGACCGTGTCGTCAAAGATTTTTTTGGCCGCGTCGTAGTCGGGGGCCTGCAGCTCGAGCGCCGACGACCTCATCACCCGGGAGACCACCGACTTGGCCAGTATGTCGACGCGGGTATCGTAAACGGGTTTCGTCGATCTCACGGTGACTTGCTGCTTCTGATATTCGATCATCACGCCGAGAAGCGCCGCGATCCTCTCGATGGTGTCCTGGTCCGGGTGGTTTCCGGAGAGCGTCTTTTTGATGATCTTCGGGGAGACGTTCGAGACGTTGGCGATATCGGTGTCGGAAAAGCGAAGCGTGTACTTGCGGTTTCGCAGTACATTCAGCAGCTTCCGTGTGCTTAGCAGTTCTTGACGCATCGCATCCTCCCCTTTGCCAATGGCATGTATTTACGGTAATTATAGCGAATGGCGGGGCTTGCGCGGTATTTCTTGGCACCGTGCGCCCGTACGTGGGCCAGTGTCGAAAAAACCGCTTCAGGCTTCAATCGGCACGCCGGGTGCATTTAAAAGCGCGTGGGTGGTCACAATCGGATTTACCGATCGAGGGTGTCGCCTACTTGAAGCGTGGCGTGGGGAAGTGCTGTCCCGACGCGGCGAGTTCGCCGGAGGTGACCCCGATCGAATAGAGGACGCGCCCGGCCGAATCGTAGCCGAACAATGCCACCATGATCGTCATTTGGCCGCTGGCCGTTGCTTCGGGGTCGACATGCGGCAGCGCACCCAGTGGGTCGGCCCCGAGCGCTGCGCGCAACGAAGCAGCGATGTAGCGGGCCACCTGCATCGGCCGCCGGGGTCCCGTCAGCGTCACCAGGTACTCTTTGGAGACGAGCGGGTAGCTGTCAAAGACATAGAGGTCGTCCACGGCGTTGACGTAGGGCTCGTACGTCAGCAGGGCGCGCACCTGGTCATGCAGGGTGTAGATCGAATCACCCCCGGGTAAACGCGCCTCTTCGAGGGTATAGTATGACCAGTCGCCGTGAATCCAATCGTCGAAAAAGAGCCCTTTGAGTTTCGTATAGGTCTCGATGGTGATGTTGTCCTCCGGGGCGCTCTCGTTGACGTCTATGAGGGAGTGTTCGCTCGAATAAAGGACGCGCTGCGATACGCCGATAGCAAAATGGTAGGCGCCGAAACCGACACTTTTCTCACTGAACCCCACCTCATTGGGGTAACACTCGACGATATGATCGAGCGATGAGTTGATGTCGACGTTGTCGAACAGGAAGCACAGGTCGGTGAACTCACCACCGTTCGTGTACTCGTCGAGGGAGACGGTGTAGCCCGCGGGGATCTCGTCGGTACTGAATACGCCGTTCTCCCTGATCTGGTACGTCTGGTTGTCGAGGTAGAACTCGAGGGTGCCGTCGCGGATCCCGGTGACTGATGCCGAAACGACCGTGCCGTTGTCGTCGACGCCGCCGTTCGAGCTCGAAAGATCGTCGTTGTACTCGCAACCGATCAACAGGACGGCCAGCAGCAGTGCCGTAGCGAAGTGTTTCGTTTTCAATTGTTCTCCTTGAATAGATTGAACCGGATCCCGATGCGAAGCGTCACGCGCTCCTCAGTGCCCCTGTCGAGTGAAATGCCGTTGATGGTGTTCGATCCCGCGTACTGCCACCGCTCGTACCCCAGGCGCACACTCATGTCCGTGTCGGTAGAGGAGGGCCATGTAAAGGGAATCCCGATATCGAAGCCGTACCCCTGGGAGGGTTCGACCGTCTGCCCCGCGAAGGAGGTTTTGACGTCGGCCTTGGGAGCGATGGCGTAGCGTCCGCCGAGCTCAATGCCGATCCACAGCGGCGAATAGGTCTTGAACGAGTAGCTGTAGCCGATTTCTGCGTAGGGGATCTTGTAGCGGATGAGGTCCGGGGAGTCGTTGCGCTCGCTCGACATGTAGCCGCCGCCGATGAAAAGGTACTCGATGTATTCGCGCTCGATGGCCATCTCATAGTAGCCGAGAGAGAACCCGGTCAGCATATAATCCGTACTGCCGCCCGCCTCCAGACTGACACGGCCGCCCGCGAGGCGCCCGTGGAGGCCGATCAGCGAGACATTGCCGGTGACGAGGCCGTCGGCGATGCGCACCTTCGCCCCCAGGTCGCCCCCGAGGAAGTCGTAACCGTCAAAGGCGGTCACCTTGTCACCGCCGAGCTCGTACTGCTGCGCGTACACGGAGAGGCCCGCATCGAGCATCAGCCGCGGGGTGTCCCCCGGGCACTTCGCCTGCAGCGATGGGGCAAATGCGGCGATCAGCGCGCCGGCGGCCAGAATGGAAAGTGGTTTCACGAAAAGGGTCCTCCCTGGATAAATGGAATGGTGTCGCGCCAGTAGAAGGCGTCGAGGGCAACCATGAGCACGATAAGGGCGTACTCGTGGATGCTGCGGGTGTAGAAGCGCAAACTGCGTGGAAGTAGTCCTGCCTTCGCTTCGGGGAACAGCGGCCAGAAGAATCCGTCTATGCCCCCTTTGGTGAGAAGGTCGCCGACGTCGTGCAGCAGTACGCCGAACGCGAAGCTCAGGATCCAGAGCCGTATGTAGGCATCGTCGGCCAGCAGCGCAGCCGCGGCGATGATCAGGGGCAGGATGAGGCGGTGCGTCCACGCCCGGTGCTCGAGTCCCATGAATTTGAGGAAGTGCGACAGCGGCAGACGCCTTCCAATGCGCGATTTCGGCTCATCTATATCGGGGAACAGGCAGGCAAACAGGATGATGCCGTAGTACATCGGTATCATGGCCGCGTCGAGATCGAGCCATTCGCGCTCGACGAGCATCGCCGCGCTCATGGCGAGGACGGTGTGCCCCTTGGCCGTCACTCTGCACCCCCCTCTTTTGGCTTCATCTCCTCGACGGCATCGATCGCCGGCGGGTCAAGCGGCTCTTTGTCCGTATGGTAGTTGTAGAGGTTCACGTTCGGCACGTAGTTGTAGGTGTTCCAGAAGTTGTCCTGTACGTGCGTGGAGTCCTGCCACGACTTGTAATCGACCAGGTAGTTCGGCTTGATCACCTTTTTGAGCTTGAGGTAGCGCAGGATATCGTTCTCGAGAGCGCTTTGCCCGACCTTGCCGACAGCCAGCATCTGCGTATCGCCGTTTTTGAGCCGGATCAGCACGGAGGGGGTGGCGTAGACCCCGAATTCGGTGAAGTAGTGCTCGCCGACGATCTGCCCGTCGGTGTGGTCGAGGATCGTGCGCATCTCTTTGAACTTCTTGGAGAACGCCTGCAGTTTGGACTGCGTATCCGTGCTGTAGTGCACCAACGTGATTTTTGCCCCGTCCATGTTCTGCGCGATTTTCGCCAGGGCGGGCATGGCGAAGGCGTCGCCTTGGAAGTCGAGCCCCATGAACACGAACAGCTCGTATTCGTCTTTAAGCACCTCGTTCACGAGGCGGCTGACGGTTTTTTCGCGCATCGCGCTTGTCTGGCCGCCGAAGGGGTGCATGAACTCCGGTCGGTTGAGGTTCATCGGCGCGGCCTTGTCACCGTACTGAGCTTTCGCAAGCTGCAGGACGTATGAGCCCTCTTCGGCGTGATCGGTATGCTTCACGTACCAGCTCATATAGTTGGCGGCCGTGTCGATGGTGGGGTTCGACACCCACGCGGCGATAGCAGGGATACTTTTGGCAAAAGGAGTGAGCGGGGTCCGATAGCACTCTGCAGACTCATTTTCGATGCACTCTTTTCCATTGACGACAATCTTCTTCGGCTGCGGGTCGAACGTGTCCTGCAGGATCGCCAGCATCTTCTTCTGGACCTCGAGCTGTTTCTTCTCCGTTTCGAGGATTTCAGCGAGCAGCTGCTCAGGACTTTTTTTGCCTTTGGTGGTCTTATTCGCGTCGTTGGCGTCGAACTCGCCGAAGTATCGTCCCCGCTCGACATTCTGCTCTTTATCGGCGGCCTGGGCGACCGGGAAAAGCAGGGCGATGGCCGCCGCGGAGGCGAGAATCGCTTTTCTCATGCACGTGCTCCCTAGTGAATTTCCTCGAAGTATAGCCCAAAGGTGTGATATGACCAACCCGCACAATCTGCGCCTTTTACAAACTGAAACAAACAGTTATAATGCCCAACTTGCAACCCAGGAGGTGCACATGAATTCAGCGGCAAAAAAGACCCGTGGAAAAAAGCGCAAGGTGGTCCATTCCGAGGAGCGCCAAAAACGCAAGCTGATTGACAAGATTTCGTCGACCGCATTTTCTTCCGAAGACCTGTACATTATCAACGAAATTATTGAGCGTTACAGTGTCGGCGGAAGGTATGTCGATCTTGCCGTACTGCGCAATCTTCATCTGGCGCAAATCGGCAAGGATATTAACGCGGCTCTCGCGCATATCGACGATGCGATCCGTGACGGTGAAATCACCGAAAATATACGTGTTTCAGTTGAGGATGCGCGGGCGATGGCGCAGCAGGCCGAGGGGATCGTAAAACGGCTTGGCGGTGGTGCCAGTGAGTAAGGCAGTCGCGCTCGAATTTGACGTTCGCAGGGACGTGCGTCATGTGATCAAAACCCTGATCGATTCGCTCGACGAACGGATGATCGAGCGTGCGGAGCTGAGCCGTCTGATTATCCTCACTCTCGCTTCGCGTTCCAACCTTTTCCTGATCGGTAAGCCGGGGGTCGCCAAGACCTATGCGGTCGAGATCCTGCAGCATGCCACTGAGGATATGAAATACTTCGAATACCTCATCATTAAGGGCACCAAGTACGAGGAGCTGTTCGGCACTTCGCGCGAGGAGGAGAACGGCGTGACGGTGTATAACCGCGAGGATACGGTTCTCGACGCGCACATAGCCTTTATAGACGAGATATGGAAGGGGGACTCAAAGACGCTCAACTCCTTCCTGCCGGTCACCTCGCGCAAGCGGACCTATTTCCAGCGCGGCGTGGGGATGATCGAGCTGGAGCTCGAGGCATTCTTCGCTGCAAGTAATGAATTCCCGCAGGATGATGTACTGGCCCCTTTTGACGACCGTTTCGTCGTACGGTATGAGGTCATACGCATCCAGGACGAGGAAAACCTCAAACGCTACTTCGTCGGAGACTATGTGCAGCACATGGACTTCGCCTACCGCATGACACGTGACGATATTGCCTATATCTCCTCGATGGTGCCAAAAATCGCCTTCCCGGATCAGCTGGTGGACCTCTACGTCAGGCTGAGCAAAACGATCATTAATTCCGGCATTGATATCAGCGACAGGAAACTTGGATCGGCGATCGACGTGTTCAAGGCTTCCGCGTTCATGAATGGCCGGAGTCAAATCGATATTTCAGACTTCTTCCTGCTGATGCATATTGGCTGGAAAAATTTCACGCAACGAACCAAACTAAAGGAGGCAATTTGGAATTTCATTTTTGGTAGAAAAGACGCATTTGAGAGTGACCTGGCGGATACCACCACGATCTTCGATGAGAACATGTCTTACTACGACGTAAACCTACGTCATTTTGTTGGATATGAGGCGCAGTTCGATCAATTCAAAGAGGAGGACGAGGCGCGCTTTCAATCCATGCTCAGAGACACTAAAACCGTCCTGGGCAATATGCGGGTGATCATCGGTCGTCTCGAGAAGATCGATGCGGCACATAAGGGGTGTCTCCTGTACGAGTCGCTGATCGAGAATAATATCTTCTTGAGAGGCTATAAAAACCACACCTTTGACGAGACCATCTTGCGGCGCAATATGGAACTCAAGAAGAAGGCAGAAGCGCAAGCTGAACAGCTCACTGAATTTGTCAGCGGCGTGAACAGTGTTTCAGACTACACACAATTCTAGGAGAATGACTATGGAAAAAAGAAATGATTTCGTGAATATTGACGTTGCAGAACTGCTCAAAGAGAACTACACCGTCAAAGGCAAACTGGAGCTTCCGTTCGATGTAGTCGAGAAGATGAAAAACATCGAGAGAAAAGGCGTTTCCGTCAACTCGCTTATCACGCAGTTTCTGACCGCGTTCGACTATGATCAGCTCGGTGATCAAATCGACGAACATAAGCAACGTCACAGAGGCCAGAAAACGAAGCAGAAATCCGTACCCGACGCCGGGGCAGATACGTCCGGTTCTAACGTATGAATGGAACCAAAAGAGTATTGGACGCTCGGTGCGCCGCCAACCTCATAACGACGGTTGCGTGTTCGTCCGATTTTGCGGAGTTGCTTCGGTACGTTCTCGAGCGTGCATTGGAGGTGAATGAATACCGTGCATCGCGTGAGGATGTCTATGACACTTTTCCCGTAACGGTATCGCTTCCCGAGCGCAATATTTTCGGCATCGAGCAAGGGTGGTTCATCAGCACCTATATCGAGTACATTGAAAAGACCTATGATGTGGATGAAGAGGATCTTGCCAGAATCTCATATTGGTTCACCTCAAACAAGCCAAAGCACATTCGTTTCCGGCGCGTCTTTTTCATCGAGATTTTCGGCACGCTGCACGAGGTGATGTATTCAGGGTATTATCAGAACAGGAGCAATGCGTCGTATTACTACACCTACGTGTTCAAACGCGATGAGGTATATGCCCAGTACGGACTGCTGCCGTTTTACGACCTGCACCTCGGAAAGCAAGCGGGAAGCCACGAGCTGCTTGACGCGCTTTACAAGTACAGCATCGGTATGAAAGAGGAGGCGTTTGCGACCAAATGCACCGCCTTTTGGAGGAGGGTTGGGAAGGCACCTTTCTACCCCTCTTTCAAAGAGTACGAGGGGCAGGTGTACGCCTGAAACCCCTATATAGATAATATAAATATATAAATAAATATCTAGCTTGTTAAATATATAAATAAAAATATATTTTAGTGCGCGAGCCGGGTAGCATTTGGAAAGGATCGGGTTTGGATACTGGCGGCTTAGAAGCAGCTTTTTTTTCAGGGTCCAGGGAGTTCGTCGAACTCATGGTTTACGGTGTAATAGCCTTGGCGGGGGTAAGTATCGTTTACATGCTCCTGTTCAGTTCTCGCAACGATAACCGTCATCGCAGATCGGTGGCGAAGGAGATCGACAGTAAGCTTGCCAGGTCCGGCCGGGCTGCAGACAATCTCACCGTAAAAAAGACGGGGGATATCTTGGATGAGTATAGCCTCTCTCAACTGCTCGGTATTGATACCTTTGTCGGCGCAGGTCTTGAGTCGCTGCTGGGTGCGACCGACAAGTATGCTACCGAGCAGGAGCGCGCGGAGGTTCAAGATCGTTTTATCAAGACGCTGCGTACCAACGAAGAAAAGAACAAGACGACGCTGCATAAAAGTATCGACGATCTCTTGGGAGAACTTCGCCTGCGGACCGATAGCGGGGAAATGGTCAGCACCACCACTTTCCAGATTTTTTTCCTTGCCCGCTACTTCCCCAATGCGATCGACGTCAATCTCTACGGCGAATACATCGTCAATCTTCGCATGATCGACCACCAGAAGGTTGATGATGTGATCGAGGCGATTGATCTTGCGTCGCTGCTCGTCGAATTTGTCCGGCGTGTGGAGGAGCGCGAGGTAAAGGTCGGTGAGTTTTTTTACGAGAAGAACTTTGTCGAACGGATCCGTCGTCTGAACGAAGCCGACCGCGTTGTGGCGAAAGGGCGCCGCGATACCTGCTATGTCTGTTTGCTCAAAAGCATCAGCGCAGAAGTCAAGCAAGATAATAAGCGGCGTATTACCAACATCGCCAGACGGGCAAGCAATTCCGCACCCATTGTTGATTACGAGAAGCTTGCCGAAGAGGGGGTGGTGTTCGGCGAGAATGGTTTGATAACGATGGCCGAGCAGCCGAAGCAGAAAAAAAGCACAAAAGAGGACCAAGATAATCAAAAGATCGCCGTAATGATGCAAAAGCTTGACGACGAGAGGGAGAGGGAGACGAAGCGCATGGATCTTCTCACGGACCTTGTGAGTAAGACGCTGGCGAATAGTCAGGCCAACGCAGGGCCGTCTCAAGATCAGCCCAAAGAGACGAAGCCGAGTGGCACCGTGTCGGCACCTGTCTTTGAGACGATTGGTGCAGCAGAGAACACCGGAATTCAGACGGGGGGTGACGGCGAAGGCGGCGACGAGAAAGCGCAGGCAGTTGAAGATGCCAAACGTATCCGCAAGCGACAGCATAAGAAGCGCCGCAGAGGTGCAACGGAGAGTGAGGCTAAAGCGCCGCCTGTATTTGACGAGGTCGGCGGCGATAAAACCGAAGCTGTTGTTTTGCCCGTTGCCCCGGGTGAAGTGGAAGCGGTTGAACCGGACCCGATGGCGATGTTCGCGGAGGCGGTCGGCGATGGGGCGGCGGAGGGCATTGGCCGCGGAGCTTTCGACGGCGCCCTGGACGAGGAGATTGTGAGCGAGGTTATCGCGCAGGCGTTCCGCGCCCCGTTCATAGACCGCTACGCCTTTGTGGATGAGGATGGAAACGGGTACGTGACGCTCCGCTGTTTCGTCTACTGTCTGCGCGATCATTACGCAGAGGGATCCGTGCAGGGCTACTTCCAAGAGCAGTCGGGCAGGATTTCTTTTGACAAGCTCAATGGGTATTTCGATCAACTCTCGCCGACGTGCTGCAGCAGGGCGCGGAAGGTGCTAAGGTGCGGCGACGTTTCAGCAACTGACGTGTTCTGCATAGTCCGTCACGATGCGCTTCACCGCGCCTGCGGAAAGACACCGGATGCTATGTTATGCCAGGTCGAGCAGAAAAAGAATGCCAAAACCGTTGCGCTCTTTTCCCAATTCGAGAAGGATTTTTCGTGAAACATAACTACATCCTCAAGATGCTGCTGACGCTCAATGACGAGATCGCGGCCGGCCGCCAGAAGCGTGAGCAGAGGGCGAAGGATATCGAGATCAATCTGCAGAGTGATGAGCTGTACGATCTTTTCGAGCTGGTGATGGAGTATGCCGACGGGTATTACGATTTGCTTGTGCCGCTGTTTGAGGACATGGACCGCTATGACGTTGCCACGGCGCCGTCAGTTTCCAAACGGAATAAGAACGATGGCAAATACAAGCATGGCTACTACGAAGTGCTGTACCGGGTGAAGCTTCTCGAGCATATCCGTTCGATTATCAACCTCATGATCGAGGCGTACAACTCACGCAGAGAGGACGGCCTGAAGATCGAGTCGAGGAATGAGTTGGCCCTGATGATGATGGTGGCGCTGTTCCACGATATCGGGAAGATGAACAAACTGATGCAGGCGCTTCACATTGACCTTGGCATGCACCATGAGCTAAAATCCCTTGAGTACATTAAGCACCTCTCCGGCAAAGTGGAGGGGTACAGCATGAAGCAAAAGCCCCTCAGCTCGATCATCGCAATCGTGGGGCACAGGGTGAGCGAGGAAAGCGCCAGGGCCTCCGGGCGACAGAAGGAACCCGAAACGTTCAACCCGAATATCAAGCTGTTCGAGCAATTCGACGAACTTTCGAGAGATATCGAAGTTGAGAAGATGAGGTCGACTATGGCGGAGGAAGAAAGTGAAAAATAAAAATTGCGACCTGCTGAAATATGCACGTTCGACAAGCAGTGAACGGATCATCCGTTTTGCGCTCCGGTATGACGAAATCGTCCAAAGCGCAGGGATGCTGCCCGAGGATATGCCCCCGGAGGTAGTAGAGCTGATGAAGAAGGCTGAAAAGATTGCCGACGCCCTTGACACCCTCATCGAACAGTATCACAAAAACGGCGGCAAATAGCCGTCCCTCCCTCTCTCCCAAACCTCCATACCTCCCTATTTCCCGCTGCTAGTCTGCGGGTTGCCCTTTTTTCAGTTGTCATGTAAAATCCGAGAAATTTCAGATTAAACACCCTGCATTGCAGAATATAACAGCATTTGTGGTGTCAAAAATATCAAAGGGATTTGATGAACAACGGGCACAGTAGTCACGGCGGTCATAGTAACAGCGCGCACAGCGCCCATGTTGCTCGGGATGCTTATGCCTCCACCGATCCGCATCAGCGACGGGACGCGTACGCCCATAACGACCCCTACAAAACTGACAAGGCGGCGGCCAACAGGAAGGAAAAGCGTCCGCCGTCCATCTACGGGTACGGACATTTTTGCGACCAGTTCTTCTTGATCCAGGACCGCTTTCGGGCATGGTTCAACTCCGATACAGAGCTGCACACCGAAAAACGCGATTACGTCGGTTCGGGCGATATCGCGTCCGTACTCCCGCTTTTCGCAAAAAAGATCGGTGCAAGCTTCACCCTCGAGTTTTTTGCGCTCGTCATCGTCTACGCTCTGTTCTTGTCGGACTTTGCCGCACTGAAGTTTTTCGGAGGGGTGGTGTTCTTCGCGCTGCTGTTGTGGCGCTTCTTCTGCCCCGCCTATCTCGTTTACAGTTCGGGGCAGTATGTGATCGGGGATCGCTTCAAGGCGATGTTCAAACAGTACCGCTCGGGCTACGCCTTTGTTGAATTCTCCTATCTGTTCATCTTCGGCATCTTCCTGGTGTTCATCTATGCCTTCCATGACTTCATCGTGGAAGCCGGTGCTTTGCTGCTCGTGCAGAGCGAGTTGGTTGAAAACGCGCAGCTGTCAAAGGTGATGGCCTACTTCGGCACGGCGATCGTGGAAGATGGTCTGACGAACTCCTACCAGTTCGCCATGACATTCGGATCGTTCTTCGTCTTCTACTTCTTTGCGAAGATCCTCATCCTCCGCCGCACGGAGCGGCTGCGCGTCGAGAACTACAAAGAGAGTTTTGTCCGTCGCCTTAGTAGCGTCTACCAACGTAAATCCTTCATCCTCGATGGTGAAGTGATCGATACTACAGTCTAGGAGGTTAGAAAGTGAAGAAAGCAATTTTGTCGGCAGGAGTGGTGATCCCTATGTTAGCGGCGTTCGCACAGGAACCGGCGAGCCCGGATCTTGTCAAGAAGGGGACGGTTGTGAACGCCAAGCTGATCGCGGCGGCAGATAGCGAACGCAAGGCCCTGTTTGAAGAGATTGACAAGCTCAAAAAAGAGGTGGCCGCCCTGAAAGCGGGGTCATTGGGAGCACCTAAGCAGCTCGAAGCTTCCGAGCCCAAGGGCGAAATCAGGGGTAATTCGATCAGCGCCTTCGATGCCGAGCGTCTCTATTACACGATTAAGGAGACTGACGGGTACGTGAACGCGACGGGGGATTTGAGCACGGGGCGTGAATACAACAAGCACAGCCTGGTCCTTGTCGAGAAGCGTGCTAAGAAGCGCAGCCGCATCACCGGGGGGACGTGGATCGACAACGACGCCATCGCCAAATTCGAGTTCGACAAGAACAAAAAGGGGGCTTACGCCTTCATGGGCGTCTTCTATAAGGTGCAGACCTACATGGCGAACGCGCGGCAGGTGCCGTCAGCGAAAACAGGCGAGATCCGCCGCGTCCTCTGGAAGAACGATATCGTGATGGTGCAAAAGACCCTCGAGAGCGAAGGGGGCACGTGGGGCCGCCTAAGCGACGGGCTTTACATGAATATCCGTCTGCTGAAACGGGTGGACTTCTATGAATAAGACCGCCCGCGTTCTTTCGGCACTGCTTTTGACGGCTGCGGCTGCACAGGCAATCGACTACAGCAGCCAGGTGGCTCCGTATGCGCAGGATCTTGTGCAGATGGTCGGTGACAAAGAGGTGCGTGCCGAATTCGAAAAGATCAAAAGCAACCCCGCCTTTGCCGGGGCGATCGAAGAGCTCTCGAAAGGCAGCACGGGAAGATCCTACACGCGGAAAAGCGACAAGAAGGAGGTCTACCTTGCTATTCCGGACCTCACCGGCGTTGTGTTCCCGCAACTTACCAAAGTGGACGGGCTTCTGCCGGCATGGATCGGGATGCAGCTGAACGCGATGTTTTACAACAACCGGAACGTCGAGGTGAACCGCAAGTGGGGCCTCGGGTTCGCCAAGGCGGCCCACGACCGCTCCTTCTGCCTCGGGCACCTTTACTACGGCGATATGCTGGTGTCCGCGAGGGAGGATCGGCGTGGTGCGAAACTTTCATGGAAGCAGGGGCTTGACAGCTGTATCGGCCCGGAGTCAACGAAGTGGTATTTAAAAACACGCTACTTGCGCTGATGATTGGGATTGCGGGCGCCGGGGCTAAAGACCTTGGCACCTTCGGGGCCACTTACCCCGTCGGGGAGCCCGACATTATTGCGATGCTCAAAAAAGAGCACGAGGCGAACGAGCCCGAATATTCGCAGATGGTGCAAGAGGGCATCGACGCGGCCTTCAGCGTGGACGTGACGTTGAAGCCAAGCCACGCGGACGCCACGACGGAAGGGGTTGACACCTTTGTCCTCCCCTATGACATTTACGACGAGTTCGGAAGCATCCGTTGGCATCAGGGCGACGTGGCCGTCGCCCCGGCGATGCCGAAAGGGATCACCGAGTCATTCTGCTTTGTCGACGGAGCACGTAAAGACGTTCTGCCGGCGGCGATCAGGGAAATGGGAAGCGAGTGCAAATTCCTCGTCGCAAACGAGGACGTCCGGGTGCTCATGCGGCGGCCGGAGTACGAAGGGATGAGTTTTTACCCCTATTCATCCCCGCTTGCGGAACGTTACGCAATCGAGTCGTTCCCCGCGAAACTGACGCTCTTTGAAGATAAGAAGCGCGTGACCTATTACAGCGTGGACAGACTGCGCGAAATCATGAAGAACAGGAGATGAAAGAAATGAAACGCATTGCCGGTTTGTTGCTTGTCGGTACGACGCTGATGGCGAATCCGAGCACGTCACGGGGCGGCTGGATCAGCACGATGTTTTCGGACCTGGCCTTCGATTATTTCGTACGGTCGTTCGAGATCCTTCCCGAGCTGAAAGTGTGTAAACCGAGCTCGGTCGAGGACGGCCTGTTCGGTGTTCGCATCAGGCACTCCGACGTGTTCCTCTTTACCGAGACGGTGCGCGAGAAGGGGTACACCCAAGCCCTCGACACCAACATTTTAGGGGATACGGCCGGCGGCAGCTCGACGGCGCTCAAATACATGGGGACCAATGGCGAGAAAGAGGGCAGCCAGTACGTCAATGCCCTCGAGCTTCCGTTTATCGGCATGGCGGCAAAGAAGCTGTCGGAAACAGGACTCTTCTGCTTTCACCCGGGCACCAAGACGTCGTTCTACTTCTCATGGATGGACCCGACTTCGACGGATTACATGAAAGCCAAGGTGATGCCGGAACTCGCGCTGCTGATGAATATCCCCGGCATCGCTTCGGAAGTGCTTGATTGCGTCGCCACGACAACGTACAGCGCGTTGCCGTGGGGGAGTAAATACAGCTCGGTCGGCAAGGCATCGGCCCGTGTCATTGACATGATGCATCATACCATCGGATGCGATGGCGTGAAGTCGCTCGGGAACGCGAACCTTTCGGAGTCACCGCTCGTCAACAGCTTCATTATCTCGAATACGGCGCTGTACGAAATGGCCCGTTACGGGGTTATGGTGAAGCAGAGCAAGTCAAGCGTGCTCAATGAGGGGCGCGACGTCGAGTGCGGCGCGAAGGCGGGGCCGATCATCAAGACCCAGTTCGTCCCGCAGCTGATCCGCCCGGTCCCGGGTTACGTGTTCGAAAACGGGGCCTCCCCTGCAGAGTGGGCGGCTTTCAAGAACGATGCGACCACCGCGGGTGATACGGTCTTCGGGTGGTGGGTGCGAAAAGAGTTCGTAGCATTTGCAGCAAGGTGTGTTTGGTAATGGCAGAGATTTACAGCAAACGTTCAGAGATCAACGAAATCGTCAGCCGCTTTCTCGAGAGCAAGCATGACATAGAGACGGTAATCGAGCGCGCACTGGAGCGTTACTTCAATGTCGAGAAGGTGGTGAGTTTCGGCGAGGATGAGTTCTTGCTTTACAACGCCGATGCGATCGGGCGCAAAAGCCTCTCCGACGTAGACATGAAAGCGTTTAAACCTGTGTTGTCGGAGGAGATGGAGCACTTTGTAAAGATCCGTCGTTTGAGCGAATTCTATGCGCCCATTGTCCGTTCCGGCGGGATCGTCTTTGGGGCGTTTCTTGCCAGGGGCGAGGGTGTAGCCGTGTTCTCCGCCTATTTCAAGTCGCAGCGCATCGGCGATTTCCGCATCCTTGTCGACGACGACGAGCTGAACCTCGCCCATTATGACTACGAGAACGACTTTGTGCCGATCCATGTCGATTTTGAAAGCCTCTTTTTTGAAGAGGGCGGCATCTACGCCGAGGGGGTCGTGCGCAGCCGTTCACTCATCATCATGCTTATTGGCCGGACCGCTAAGAAACTCGCGGAGTCCGGTATCGGCAAACTGGCCGTCAATGTAGAGCGGATCAATTACCGCACGCACGTTGTGACCGTGCGCCCGAGCATCCCGCTCGTAGGCGATGTGATCGACTACCTTGAAAAAGAACTATATGGAGTGTACCGGATGCGCTTAAACCTAGCCACAGCAGGAGGGAAACAATGAGGATTGCCACGCTATCACTGGCCGCAATTTTGCTTTTCAACACGGCGCATGCAGGTTCCGTCGCCGACTTTTACGATCAGCTGCAGAGCGACCTTGGGGACTACGCCTATATCAACGGCACCCCGGGCGGCGAGTGGACAGACCCCTCGACGGGCGCGACCTATTACAGCGCAGGCTCTTTGGAGTTCCGCTTCAAGACCAACGCCAACTACCAACCGTGGATGCAGGTGCGTTCGCCGTCGGTCAATTCGGGGTGTAACGCTATCTCTTTCGACTTCGGCTTTGTGTCGCTGATGAACATCGAGGATATCGGGCAACAGTTGCAGCAGGCTGGGCTAAGCCTTTTGGGAGGCTTCATGTCTCAGTTGCTCTACTCCACGCCGATCCTCGGCGAGATTATGGCCAAGGTAAACGCGATCACGCGGGAGATCCAGGCGCTTATGCAGGATGCGTGTAGTATCGGCAAGAATCTTGGCAACAAGACGAAATCCGCGGTTGCCGACAGCGCCATTGCAAAAATGTTCGACGCAGATCCTCAGCAGGCCGTTACCAACACTTCCAAGAACGAAGACGAGAAAACGCTGTATGAGTATGTTGACAGCGGCGTACAAAGCGCCCTCGATGCCGTCAAGTGTTTCAGAACGACGGCCAACGGCGACGACTGTTCGGGCGTGGCGGCCGGCGACGGAAATACGATCCTGGCCGCGGCGATCAAAACGAGTACCCCGGTATCCTCGACCCCGAACCCGATCATCAAAAGCGGCATCGTGTTCAACAAGAAGAAGGATGCTTTCCTCATCAAGATCAAGTCGTCAGACTTCTTCCAGGGCACTTCGCCGGAGAGCGGTGTAGGCGTCGCGTCGTTCGTCGGGGAAGCCAAGGAGATCCTGAAAATACTTTTTGCGGTTGCACCGCTGAAAGTTGAAAGCGGTGCAGTGTGCGCCAAGGCGGAGGATGCTTACGTCAACCTCAACAACACCGAGGAGCCAGCGGCATTGACGCAATTTATCAAAGGGCAGCTGGCCGACCAACAGAAGCTTGCCGAATCGGTGCAGGTGCCTCAACCGCTCAAACAGGTCATTCCTCTTGAGCAGTTTGCAAACTTCGTTATCAATGGCTATATCGACGGCAACGAGACGGCGCGCGGATCTTACAAAATCCCGTCGTTCAACCTTTACATCACGCAGATCCCGGCAAGCCAACCGACAGAGGGAAGCGCAGCGGCCGAAGCGGCCGAACCGAACGGGCAGCGCCTCGAGCGGCGCATCATGGTCTGTGGCGCGCACGACGACGCAGGAGAGACGATCAAGTGGCAGGGTGTGTCGAACGTCGAGGATGTGATCGGGCAGATCGAGCATATCGCATACGGCACGGGCGCGAACAACCCGAACGTACTGTTGACGTCCGAGGTCGCGGCAGCCGCGGATGCGCTGAAAAAACGTCAGACCATGCTTGAGAAGAAGCTGCTGATCTATCCTACCGGGGCGATGGACGTCAATATCCTCGCCGCGTACAACAACTATCTCATAACGCAGCGTTTCGTCCAGGGGATGGCAAACCTTGTTGACCAGTTCAGCGAGAGTACAACGGCCGATGCCGTTACGGGTGTCAGCGGCATGGTCGGCGACCTTCAATCCAAGCTTCAGGGGTTGCGCGAAAATATGGCATCGGCATTGTCGGCGAAGATCGGTGCCGATCAGGCGATCTCAAGCTACGAAACCCGTCTGCGCGCGGATATCCACTACATCGAGGGGGCGTACAAAGAGAATACGGCAAAAATGCGCCGGAACTAAACGAAAGCGGCGCGGCCGCCTTCGTATCCTGCAGCGCCTTCGGGGTTCTGCATGATGCGAAAGCGTCATTTTTAGGGGCACAGCGATTCCGCTGGAGCCGAGAGAAACACTATAAAAAAGGAGACCCAATGGAAGGTCAAACACAGGCACCGAAAAACAACGCGCGCGACGACCTGCTCGCCGCAATCACCAGTGATATCGAAAAGCTTCCGACCAAGAAGCTTCGCGCCCTCAACTCTGCCGTGCAGGCACTCTCGCGCCGTGAAGGTGTGTTCATGCCGGTTGTGGCAAGCGCCTACAACGAGACGAAAAACCTGATGTTCATCGCGCAGGAGATCGATGCGATTTCCAGTGGCGTTCGCAGCCACATGGGCGGAACACGCATGAGCTTCGCCGAGGGCGAAGAAGTGCTCAACTCCATCCCTGAACTTGTCAATCCTATCAAGGAGTTCTGCGACAAGATGAACGGGAAGGGCTTCGGCACGTTCGAGGGGATCCGCAGAGCGCAGCGCCACGGCAAGAAAGCAGGGAAAGAAACCCCGGAAGAAGAGGGTGAAGATGCTGCTGCTGCGCCCAAGTCGGCCGCAGGCAAGGCCGCAGCTGCGGCTAAAAAGACACCGGCAAAATAAGGCGTAGTTCAATGGCAAAGAAAGCGAAGCGCAAAGAGCTTACCCCCGAGGAGCGGATCCGCGAGATTATCAAGTACCGCGGCTACCTCCGCCCCATCCTTGAGCAGCTCGAAAAAGAGCAGTACAAGATGAGCAAGGAGGAGGTAGACCTCGCCAAATCCCGTGTCGGTAAGCTCTTGACGCACCTTGCCACTTTGGAAGGGCCCTACATCGACGTCGAAAAAGGGCTTTACAACGGACTGGGCATCAACATGCTTGACCCGTCAGACAACAAAGTGGTCCCCATCTATTGGGATTGGGAGGCGATCGAAAACCATGTCGGCGTCACCGGCGCGTCCGGTGTCGGCAAAACCATTCTAATGCTTCTGCACGCAAAGCAGATCATTATGAAGGGTTGGAATTTGATCATCACGGATCCCAAAGGGGGGCATGGCCAGGAGATCGTCAACGCCGTCGCTTCCTTTGCCAAAGAGTTCGGAAGGCTTCCTGACTTCAACTATATGTCCCCGGCCTACCCGGATTTGGACTTCTTTATGAACCCCCTTTATGGCATGACCAACGAAGAGCGCGCGTCGCTCGTGGCGAACCTCGTCGGTGGTGATTCCAATGATGAGAAAGGGATGTTCTTTAAAAACGTCGTTTACAAGACCGTCCTTGCGACGCTGTTGGGGCTTGAATACCTCGAGGCGGTAGCGGATCCCGACGGCAGCCTGACGAAGCAGGCGGAAAAAGAGGAGATGATGAGGTACGAAATGTACCGTAAAACCAACAGCCTCAACACGAAGGTAGACCGTGAGAACATGATCGGCGTCCCCGATGCCGTCGACGCGATGAACGATCCTGGGCAGATAGACCAGGGAAGCGCGGGCGTCAACCTCAGAACCAACAGCATGGTGACGTTCAAAGAGCTCGCGCATTATGCGATCTACGACAACCTCCGCGCCCTCGACGCGGCAGTGCGCAACACTATCGCCAACTTCGGCGAAGAGGTGCCGCGCCATATCCGCGACAAGGTGAAGGCCAAGGAGAGTGCGGCGAAGGACGCCCTGAAAGACGTACTCTCGCAGGAAAAGGAGTTCTTCAACAAAATTTCCGTCTCACTCTCCACCGTATTGGCGCAGCTCTCCACAGGACCGATGGAAAAGCTCTTCTGCAAGTTCAAGATCAACCCACTCGTTCCGCGACTGCTCAGCGCGGACAAGGGTGTGATTCTCGTGCTGCAGCCGTTCCCGTTGAAGTTCGGCACCGTCAGCGATATGATGGTCAAAATCATTCTGCGGCAGGTGTCGGTGTTCCTCGGGAACATCGGTGCAACCGACCGCAAGCTGCCCCGCCGTCTCGCGCTGATGATCGACGAAGCGGGGTCGGTCGCCTACCCGGGCATCGAGGACGTGTTCAACAAGGCGCGTGCGCTCGGGGCGACCATGTTCGTCTATACCCAGTCGCACCAGGACTGGATCGACAGGCTCGGGGAGACCAAGGCGAAAATCGTTTCGGACAATATCAATACGACCGTCCGGATGCGCATGAACGACGAGGAGAGCCGCGAGCGTGTCTCCAGGGAGATCGGTACGGTCAAGGAGATGCGCTCGTCCACCGTCGCCTCGCACAACGGTGTCGAAGGCAAAAGCATCATTTCGAGTGAGCAGGCGTACGCAATCGACCCTTCGGACGTGGCACGCATCCCGGTCGGCAGGGGTCTGATGAAGTATCGCAGTTCGGTGTACCTCGTGGACTTTGCCCACTACGGCAAAACGTTCCCGCGTATGGTGTTCGGCGACAATGATTATCTTGAAAAAATGGAAAACATTAAAGAAGGAGAGGGGGTAGTATGAAAAAGGTGATTACAGGTATTTTGGCAGCGGCCGTCATGGCAGTTTCCGCGTCGGCGCTCGACATGCCGATCCACAACAAGCAGGATATCTATCTTGAAAACGGGGCGTTCACCGTCCTCGAATTCCCGTTCGATATCAAGAAAACTGTGCTCGGCGGCTTCATCGGCAAGCGCAAGGTCAAGGAGCAGACAACGCTCCAGAAGGCAAAGGACGCCGTAACGAACAAAAAGAGCGGCAAGACCGCCGCCACCCCGCCGTCGGAACCGAAGCCCGTCAACATCAAGCAGGGCACGAGGTCGCTGACGATCCTGCCAAAGCAGGTCGGTCACTTTGAGCTGGTCGTTTGGGGCTACAACAAGTACCCGATTATGCTCACCTTCCATGTCGCCGCCCCGGACGCAAAGGGCAAGATGGCCGACGGGAACAAGGTAGAGAACTATTTCAACTTCATCGACTACCAGATCGACGAGCAAAAAGCGGAGACATTCGAGCAAACCGCGCACGAGAAGGTTATTACGCTGCTGATCCGCGCCATCTACAACGACAAGCTCCCCAGTGGCTACAAGCGCACCCAGTATTCACAACTCTTCGACAAGGACGGTGATATCTCGCACCGGCTCAACCGTGCCTTCATTGGGTCGCGCTACAGGGTTGACGAGTATATTTTGAAAAACAATCTCCAGGAGACGCTCCGGCTGTATGAGGAAATGTTCGCCGCGGAGAACGTCTACGCTGTTGCGCTTGAAAACGAACTTCTCAAAGCGGGCGAAATGGGGCGTGTGTTCATCGTTCGAGCTAACACCAAAGAGCGCTAAGACGCTACACTGCGGCCAAAGGAGACAAAGTGGAGACCGACAAAAAGCAAAGACTATCTCGTGCAGAGAAAAAGGCCCTGAAGGCCGCTGAAAAGGCCGCGAATAAAGCCCGATTGAGAGAGGAGCGTGAACAGGGGATGCGCGACCTGCGGACGCTTCTCAGCGATCCGATCGGGGTACTGCGTTCCAACAATCAGACGGGCCTCATTATCCTCGGCCTCTATACGGTAGGCGCATTTACGCTTCTTATGACCCCGATGCACGGGACAGGGCCCTTCCTTTTTACGCTCGGGTATTTTGCTTTCGGATTCTTCGGGCTGCCACGGATCCTCAAACGTTTTAAAAGCGAGGATGAATGATGCGACGTTTACTCCTTTTTCTTTTTGCATTGTCAACCACTGCGTCGGCGGCCGGCGTTGATATAGCCGGAGGCGTTTTCGGCGTCTATGTTTACGGTGACGTCCAGGCAGTATCCCAGGCGTTCAATGCCGTTGCCATGATGGTGAACGACGCGGACCTGATGAACGTCGTGAAGATCCTCGCGGGGGTCGTGGGCGCTCTCTACGCGGCGCGTAGCCTCGTCGCACATGACCTCAACGCTGTCGGGAAGGACATTGCATGGATCATCGGGGTTATGACGCTGCTGCTCGGGCCTTCGGCCCATGTGCATATTGTCGATAAGCGTGTCATGGTTAACGCGGCTCCGGGATCCGGCTACGTCGCATACGATGATGTTGACAACGTCCCTTACGTTCTTGCTCTCGCCACGGGCGCCGCCAGCTCTTTTACGGACGTTTTTATCAATCCGATCGACCAGGCGACCGCACCAATCTCGGGCAGCGAGCTCACGTTCTCTGCTGTCGGCTTCATGGAACAGTTCAATATCCTTTCGAGGATGATGGAGGTTTCCACCCACCTCGTCAATGATGCGAACAGTTCAAAATACTACACCCGCCTGAGCAATTACTACCGTACCTGCATCATTGAGAAGTCCATCCAGATAGGCGATGGCATGTATAAGGTGATGAACCCTGCTACGTCTATTGAGGCGGTGACGCCCGCAGATATCGGGATTGAAGCAGAACGCTACGACGCGGACTATACGTGCGGCGACTATTTCAATAACTTTGTCGTGGACGCCTATGACAATGTCGGGGCTGCACTCGAGACAAAGCTCAAAAGGGTGAAATCCGAATTTGATATCACCGGCATGGATCCGGAGCTGACCCGGCTGTACGGCGACGCCAGTCTGATCGCCAATACCAAGCAGGCGTTGGTGAATATGGCGGTTGCGCGCAAAATCATCCCCGATGCGATCGACGCAACCACGACGGGCGTCTCCGGGTTTGACACGGCGAACGCCGTCTCTATGGCGAACTCGAAAAACAATATGATGGCCGAGGGTGCGGGGCAGTATGCGTGGGTGAAGGATATGGTGCCAAAGGCGATGCATATCCTTCTGCTTATCATCATTATCTCCTATCTGCCTATGGCGGTCGTGGCGTCACTTGTCGGTACGATGCGCGGCGCTAAAATTGTCATGAACTACGCCTTCGGACTCGTCGCGTTTGACTTTATCAACGTCGCACTGGCACTGGTGCACAACGTCATGAATTACTACGCGCTTTCGGGTGCGACGAAGCTCGTGGTCGCAATGGGCACCAACCCGCTCACGGCGTCGAATATTTCATACTACGCAAGCTATATGGCGGAAATGTCCGGGGTGGCGGGTATTATCGGGGTGGCGTCAATTCTGCTTGTCCCGGCCCTGGTATTCAAGGGTGAGACTTTCGCGGCTTCGCAGATCGCAATGGGGATCCGCGGCGCCTACCAAAGCGGCGGCCTCGACGGTGCGGAAGAGGCTTACAAGCGTGCCGCAGTCGATCGGCGATCGGAGCTGGACGAGTCCGATGCGGCGGCGGAGGCGATCCGCGCAGGCAGGGCCCTCGATGCATTGGGTATATCCTATGCCAAAGGTGAGGAGATGCGCGTCTGGCGGGACATTCAGCAGGGCATGGATGCCGCAGCAGTTAATAACTCGGCATCGCGCGCCATGCATAGCGAGGGCGGTTACGATGCGCTCAACACCAGTGCAGTCGCCAAAGCTGAAAAATCCATGCAATCACAGGTTGGCTACGGGGAGGCCATGCAGGAAATGGTCGTCGCCGGCGGCGAACTCTCCGTCCTGGAGATCGCGGGCGCGGCCGGGAAGGTCGAAGGGGGCCGCGGGGCGGCTGCCGATTACGGTGTCGCTACCGAGGCCAAGCACCAAGGCATGATGGACAACAACGGCGGGATTGACGTCGGAAGCCAGAACTTTGGGAACCTGTTGGAATCATCGACAGTCGATGCCCGTTCGGAAGTGCGTTCTTCGGTCAAAAAAGGCAAGGAAATAAACCGGGTAGAAGACGGCGAAGAAAAATTCGCTGAAGGTAAGTCCTACGCGGCGGTGTCCGATGCCCACGCCGCAATGACCGCGGGGGATCTCGGCAGCGACGAGGCGTTCCGTGCGCAAGGTGTGTCGCAGGGTGTCAGAAGCGTCGGCGAGGCACAGGCGGCCCTCAAATCCCAGTTTACTGATGCAAACGGCTTCTTGAAGAAAAAACTCACGTCCGACGATATCGACACGCTCACTGCCCACGCGCAGGACCTGGCCGGCGATATCAACAAGAAAGAAGAGGAGATGAAGGCCGAGGAATCCGGCGCGGCCGGGCACGGCAAGGGCAGAGGGAAGCGATGGCAAAACCTCAAGGCCGAACGCGACGCCCTGGCGCAGCACCTTGAGGGGGTCAACAACACGATCAATGCGATCGCAGCGGAAGGCGAAGTGTCCAACACTGAGTTCGAGGGGCTTCTCAAAGGCACGGAGCGTCAGGCGCGCTCCTCACTCAACAAGACGATCGGCGTCGGCAAGGCAACCCCTCAAGACAGTGACGGGAACCCGATCAGCGAAGAGCAGTATATGGCGAACCTGCAAAAAAGCGGGGCAATGTCCTATATCCTGGATGGCGTCAAGGGTGAGGCCGCGGCCAAGTCAATGCATGTCAGCCATGACGAGCGCGGTTACATCGACGGCCTCGAGCTTAACGACAATATGGCGAAGGGTACATATCGCCAGACCGTTGCCGGGCAGAAAAATACCGAAGCGGCGGCTGAGGTCGAGAAGGGCGGCGAGCGCATCAGCGATGAAGAGTACGTCAAGAACGCGGAAGCCAATGCGATCGAGAAAGAGACCTCCTCGCAGATCCACGGCGGCAAGATCCGGGAGAACTATGGCGACAAGCTTCACGACGCCAAGGAAATGGATTTCGTCAAAGGCTTGACCACCGCAGAGCAGAAGGAGATGGAAGACAAGTCCGTCGAAGCGGGCAACAAGTATCTGCAGGCGCAGGATCTACTCAAAGAAGCCGACGAGCTGCAGGCCAAAGGAAACACGGAGGCCGCGCGTTCTCGCAGGGAGAAAGCAGCCACACTCATGCAGGAATCAGATGCCCTTGCAAACGATGCCGTGGAACTGTTCGGCAAGACCGGTGCCAGGGAAAAGGTCGCCAAGCGCTTTTCCGACGTCGTCTCCTCTATCGAGGGCAGCAAGCTCGATTCGATGTTCGGTCAGGCTGTCGGTATTGACAAGAACATGGCCCAGTACCCGGCCATGTACGCCATGAACGCCGCATATTCCGAAATGCAACGCCAGCAGACGACGGCGGCGAAAATCGCCACGCAGGGCGGCATTGACAAAGCCGTAGCGACAGACGTGTCCGAAGCGGCGATGAAGGCCGCCTCGCAGCAGGGAGCGAACCAGGGGCAGATCGAGCAGATGGCGAAGAAGGCCGGAATGGACGACGGCGCTGCCAAAGAATTCTCCAAAGCGATCACCGATGGTGCGAAGAACGCCAAGGACTTGATCGCCGCGGGGATCACCGCTGCAGGAGCAACGCTGGCGCGTCAGATGAGCGCGGGCAAAACTTCCGAAGACCTCAGAAGCGTAGACGTGAAGCAGCGTAGCGGAATCATCGACGAGCGCGGTGCGCTGACGGAAGATGCCGTAGCGGCCTTCGACCGTGCAGATGCGGGCAAATTCTCCGAGCAGCTGCGTCGAAGTGAATTGCTGCAAGATCAGGATGCCATGAACAAGGCGATGACTTCCGGTATCACACGAGCAATGCCGGAAGACCGTAAGCGCGTCGCGCAGGACATGGTTGAAGCCGGAGCGCTGGAAGCGATGCCGGAGTTCGACGAGAAAAACAACGTCAAGCCCGAATCCGTCAAGGCGGCAAGGGGTGAGAAAATGGCGATGGCGCTCGGCTGGGCCGAGGGTAACCGAATGACCGACAAGCTCGGCGGGGCCATCTTCGGAGGCTATGACTTCCAGCTTGCGAAAGATCAGGTGAATGCGAAGAATAATAACGGGACCGTTGTAACGGAAGGTACGAAAATCGACGAACACACTGACGGTGCTGTCTTCGATACGAAGAAGGAAGCGGCTGATACAGCATTGACGAAACGGTATATGGATGTCAAAGACGATGTGGCGCGAGCCGCCTCACAAGGCGTTGGACCGCTGCAACAGCTTTTTAAATCATGGGGCATGGATGATGAATCCTCAAAATCTTGGGCTACAGGCGTTATAGCTGGCGGCGGGGTATTGACGCTTGCGGAGTTCGGGTCGATTGCCAAAAATATCAAAGATGGCAAGGCTCGTATTCACAAGAAAGATGCAGACGGTAATGACCTTTACAGAGATGTGGACGGTAATGAAGTCAAGAAAGATGACAAAGGCTTCTTTACCGAGGATTCGGAGGGGAAACGTGTTGACTACGAAGGGAACACCAAAGCCCTGAAGCCTAAACTTGGGCGACCTAAAGGCGGTGTTATATTTGAGAGCGGCGTGAAGGGGTTTACGGGTATTCGATACGCAGTGAATGCGGTCTCAGACAGACTTGGCTTTACGTCTTCTACGGACGATGTCAAACAGCCCAACGACAAAACCGGCGGCTCCAGCGACGGCCATCAAGGCAACGAACATGGCGGCACCCCAGGCCAAAGCCCATACGAGAACGTCAAACATGGTACACCTCCTTCTGAAAGTTTTAATGATAATTTAACACAACATGAGCAGACAGTCAAATTTTCGGCTGCCGAAAATGATAAAAAACTGCAAAATGTTAATGCAAGCATATCACAACTGCAAGACATGCCTGCCAGAGACCTTGCTCCGCAGGTACTTAAAAGCGCGGCCGGCGACTTCAGAACGATGGCGTTGTCCTCCGATGCTCCTGCGGGTAAAAAAGCGGCACTCAACCTGGTCGCCAGAAAACTTGAAGAGGCAGCCGCGGGCGACAAGCCGGTGCAGACTGATGGCGACCTTATGCAGGAAGCGGGCATCAGCCAGGCTGACTTCGACGAGCGCGGCGTGAAGGTTAGCGGGGACTACGTGGATACCGCACGGACGGGTGATACGGAGCGCACCAAGCAGCTTGATACGCTCAAAGCCGAAAGACAGCACCTTGAAACTGCTCAAAAAGGGCTCGAGCCTATCGCCGATGTTCCGGACGAACCGGATACTGCAGGAGCGCAAGAGAAGCGTACCGCTGCACAGACCGTGCGCCAGACTCCACCGGAAGTTGCGCAACAGGAAGTCGCCTATAAAGCGGCTGCTACAGTAGAGAGCGCAGAGGATCCGGCCAAGACCACGAAGGCCAAGGAGGTACTGAGCAAGCTTGCCAACGACAAGCCTATCACGAAGAACGACCTGAAAGTGCTCGATATCAACCCCTCCACATTCGCCATGTCCGGCGAGTATGGCAACGTTGTGGACTTCGAGGCCACCAATGAAGGAAGGGCGAACGCGACGGCGAACCGGCTTGAACGTGAAGCCCGCGTCCTCGACGGTACGGCGACGCCGCAGGAGGTCCAGCGCACGAAAGCAGAAGTTGCGATCAATACAGCGCAGAGCAAGGGTGTACTTGACACCAGGACCGCCGCGGGCCTCAAAGTGAAACTTGCCAAGGGCGGCCAGCTTTCCGCAGCTGAATATGAAGCAATCGGTATGGAGGCGCCGGAAGCCGTCAAGCCTGCGGAGTCAACCACGACGCCGGTGGCAGAGGGTGAGAAGGTCGGTGAAACAACGACGACGCCTGCAGCAGAGGGTGAGAAGGTCAGTAAGCCTGCCAGACCTGCCTTGTCGGTAGCGGAGGCCTCGATGAAGTTCGAGGAGATCCAGACAGGGCGTGAGCAATTCATGACGATGAAGCCAAGCGATATCGGGCGGCGTACCGTTGCCAAGATGCTGGAGGCCAAGCGTGCAGAGACGCCGCGCGGAACAGAGGAGAGCCGGGTGCTCGCCCAAGTGGAAAGCGACTTCAAAGAGAACAAACTCACCCGCGACACGCTTCATTCCGCAGGCTTTACCGATGCAGACCTCGCTAAGAACAGGGTCGTCACCGGCGGCGGAAAATACGGCAAGATTGATTATGCCGCCACGGGCGAAGAGGTTAAGGCTGCCGGCATGGCCAAGATCGAAGAGCAGTTCGTTGAAGCTAAGGCCGACCTTGACAGTGCAAAAGCAAACGAGCCGTTCGCACTGCCGGAGGAGAAGAGGGCGAATGCCATCTATCGTGAGATGGTGAATACAAGCAATGCGGATCCTAAAGCGGTCGGTGCGGAACAAGTGAACAGTCTCCTCGACAATGAGATTAAAACGGAACAGGCCAAGCCGAACCCGGATACGGGCCGCATCCAGGCACTCGAAACCGCGAAACAGAATTTTGCCAAAACCGGCGCCATCGGTATGGACGAGCTCAAAGGGGCGGTGTATGACGAAAGGAGCATTGCAAGCAAGTTCATTGTGGATGGGCCTGACGGTACAGTAGACCTTGAATCGACCGGAACAATCGCCAAAGAAGTCAGGGTTGGCACCCTGCAGGGTGAATATGAAACGGCACGGGTGACGGCGGATACGGCAAAAGCGAACGCCCATGCCGATGCGGTTCAGTATGTTAAAGAAAAGCAGAACACTTTCGGGCAAAAGCCAGTGCGTGACCTGCCGAAGTCCGGGACTGTTCTTGACGCTGGCAGAGTCGAAGGCAAAGGCGAAGAGCCGAAAGCAACAATCCGTCCGGAAGCGGCACCGTCACCAAACGCGGCACCGTCACCAAATACGGCGCCGGCGCCAGAGACGGCACCGATGCAGGAGCCGCAACAAACAGAAGGCTTTGACCGTCAGCCCGAACCGGACGCCAAACCGCAGCAGGTCGACGACGTTCCCAAGACGCAGAAGCATCACACCCCGGGCCGCCCGCGCGCCGGTCATGTCGTAGCGGCAGGCGGTGCGATCGCACTTTCCGCAGTGGCGACCGATATGCTGTTGACAGGCAACTATGAGCCTGCCGTTGAGGCCGTTAAAGGCGTCGGGAGACAGGCAATGCACGGCCGCTTCCTCGGAAGCCAGAACGGAGATAAATCTGTGGCTGCTTCGGTCGGCGGTCTGTTCGTTGGTGAAGGCGGATGGAAAGCAGCAGGATCGCACGTTGAGCAGGGCAATTACGGGAAAGCCTTCGCTACGCTCGCTGCGGGTATGGGGAGCGAAGCCGTCAACGGCCTCGCGTTCCTTACAAACACCGGGGCAAACCTTGTGGATGCAACGATCGACACCCTCGGAGGCGGCGACTTCAAAGAGAGCTACAACAAGCACCGTAAATCCGAGTTCTGGTCGACGGATCATGACTTTGTCAGTGGCTTAGGCCTTGACCAGGGCACGACCCCTGCAGGGGCACCGTCCTCCGCGCCGTCTCCTCAAGGCAAGCAGGCACCGGAAGCGCAAACGGAAGGAAGCGCAGGCAGCGGTGTCACTCCGGAACAAGCGGCACAGTATCAGCAGCGTTCGGATGCGTTGCAATTACAGCCGTCACACAAGGTCGGGAAGGATGCTTTAGTGCGCATGGTTGACGCTGTTGCGACACCGACAACGGAACAGCAGGCGGCAGCACAGCATGTCAGGACAGCCGTGGCGGAACAGCAGCCAGTTACCACGCAGATGCTCACCGCAGCAGGCGTTCCGCAAAGAACGATCACGGCTATACCGACCGATGCCGACGGCGTAGTTGATACTACGATGCTTGGTTCCACGGTCAAGGGTGCGGCGGCGCAGGAGGCGAAGCGTATTCAAGAACGCATCATTAAAGATACTACCATCGACCAAGGTGCGAGTACAGACAACAGCGGGGACGTTACTGAGTCAGATCGTACAACTGCACCGACTGCTAACGTTCGTCCTGAAGAGCACAACGCGCCGGAGGCCTCAGAATCGACACTGGGCGCGCCGCAGGCCCGGACGGAAGCACCAAGAATGGAAGTGCCGACAACCGCCGCAACGGGCGCACTGACGCAGCCTTCCGCGCCTGTGCAGCCGAGCATTACATCTCTGTCGGCAGCGCTGGATGCGGAGTACCAGCAAAAGGGGCACAACCTGCAGACCGTACCTTCTCAGCGGGTCGGCGAGGGCGCATTGATCCTTGCGGTCGATTCGGTCCCCGCACCGACGCCGGAGCAGCAGGCGGCAGCGGCGGAAGTGCGGCTGGCGGCCACAAACCGCACACCCGTCACGGCGCAAATGCTCCTCGATGCGGGGGTGTCGAAGGAACAAGTCGTCTCCATGCCGCTTGAC
>NZ_JBTKXX010000004.1:0-239506 GCF_054862725.1 Thiomicrolovo sp. ZZH C-3 | reverse complement strand
GGGAAACGCCCGGCCCCATTCCGAACCCGGAAGCTAAGCCTCTCATCGCTGATAATACTGACCCTTTCAGGGTTGGGAACGTAGGTCGCCGCCTGGTTCATCGGAATTTCTTCACAACTAATCAATCAACAGTCTCTTTCTTCTATTCATCGCTAGATTATTTCCCATCAACATAAACGTAAAATGTATTGCGAAGCTGTGTTTTCTTAGCTCCTTTGGGCATGGATTGATCAATGAAATTCCTTTAGTGCTTCCCAGAACTAGGCATTTCAGCATGATTGCATTGAGCATAGGAAGACCGAGAAGAGTGTGCTGATCTGCTATGAATCAAATAGTGTTTCATTTCGAAACATACTCACAATATTGTCAAATATTTCACACATTTCTATCAAAATGAACTTTCTGTATGGAATATAACAGAAAATAGAAAAAATATGCCACAATCATAACTTTAGTATATAAATATATTTTATTTCTTCCTATTTCACTCTTTTGCTTAAAATTATTATTATCCCACCTTAAATAGGGAGTTTCGGCTTTAGAATCAGTTTATTTTCCGGTGCATATAATGATCGAAATCGGAAGCGAATGCTTTCATTTGATTTATATTCGTAGGAGAATAGATGACACGTACAATCAAACTGGCAATGGCTGCTGCAATGGCTCTGACTGCAACTTCGGCGTTTGCAACAAACGGTGATAACCTGATGGGTCTCGGTGCGAAAGCACGCGGTATGGGTGGTGTAGGCATTGCCACTGCATTCGGTGCTGAAAGCGGTCTCGCTAACCCGGCACTGCTTTCTGCTGTCAAAAGTAATGAGATCTCTTTCGGCGGTACGCTCTTTATGCCAAAGGTTGATTTTGAATCCAATGCGTTTGCAGAAGCGTATTCTGCTGCGACAGCTACGCCTGTCATGCCGGTAGCGTCTGATACAAGCAAGGCTGATATGAGTATGATCCCAGAGGTTGCACTCGCTTCACGTATCAATGACAACGTCGTTGTCGGTATCGGCATGTTCGGTGTTGCCGGTATGGGTACGGACTACCGTGACACGCTTGACGGTTCTACAGGCGTCAGCAGTAACGGCTCTTTCGGTATGCGTACGAACCTGCAGCTGATGCGTTTCGCCGTACCGGTTTCCTACAGCAATTCCGGCTTCAGTGTCGGTGTCGCTCCGATGCTTCAGTATGGTTCACTGAACATTGCTTATGCAATGCCACTGGCTACTGGCGGAATTGACCCGCAGGGTTCCGGTGTTTCCGAAGATTTCGGTTTCGGCTATGAAGTCGGTATTGCTTATGATGCAGGTGCAGTCGGCATCACGGGCCTGACACTGGGTGCCAAATACCAGTCTTCTATCGATATGACCTATGATCATACCCTCGAAGTAACGTCTCAGGCGTTCGGCCTGACCGGTATCGACGACCATCTTGAGCAGCCGGCGGAGATCGGTTTCGGTATCAGCTATGACGTTCTGGGCTCTGGTAACACGATCGCATTCGATTACAAGCAGATCCGCTGGGCAGATGCGAAAGGATACAAAGAGTTTGAGTGGGACAACCAGAATGTCTTCTCCGTCGGTTACCAGTATGAGAGAAACAACTGGGCGGTCCGCCTCGGTTATAACTATGCTGAGAACCCGATCCAGGAACAAGCTGGGGCGAGTATGATGTCTCCGGGCGAGTATGATGGTGCCGTCAAAAACTTCTTCAACCTCGCGGGATTCCCGGCAGTCGTAGAGTCGCATGTTACAGCAGGTGGAACATACAGCTTCAGCAAAATGCTTTCTGTCGACGCCGCCTTCGTTTATGCGCCTGAAGTTAGCTTCTCCTATGACACAAGTGCAATGGGACAGGGCCTGGCTTACAATATGGTGCTCCAGAACGGTGGTTCAACGACGGACGCAGCTAACGCAGCTGGTGCAACGCAGAACTCTTCTGCTGATGTCAAACACTCCCAGACAGGTGTGACAGTACAGCTGAACTATGCGTTCTAAGCGCATCGTGCACTAACAACTTCATTCTTCCGCCTTCGGGCGGACTCCTTCCGTTTTACGCATCCCAAACACATTCTTCTGTATACTACGTCGGACTCTATATACGGATGGTGCTATGCAGATTGACCCCAAGATCGACCCTTCCTGGAAACGTGTGCTCGCTATGGAATTCGGGCAGCCCTATTTCAATGAGCTGAAGACATTCCTGCTTGCCGAAAAAGCTGCCTATCCCATCTACCCAAAAGGAGCCGATATCTTCGCTGCATACAACCTGACGCCCTATGAGAAAGTCAAAGTCGTCATTCTGGGACAGGACCCCTATCATGGACCGAACCAGGCGCATGGATTGGCATTTTCCGTGCAGAGGGGCATTGCGCATCCCCCCTCGTTGCAGAACATCTTCAAAGAGCTGAAAGAAGACATCGGCTGCGAGGTTCCGCAGCACGGGACACTGGAGGCGTGGGCGGAGCAGGGGGTGTTCCTGCTCAACACGGTGCTGACCGTCCGGGCGGGCCAGGCGCATTCGCACAAGGAGCAGGGGTGGGAGCGCTTTACCGATGCGACCATCAAGGCCCTCAGTGACGGCCGGGAGCAGCTGGTCTTCATCCTCTGGGGACGGCCGGCGCAGATGAAAGCGTCGCTCATCGACGCCTCACGCCACCATATCATTACCTCCCCGCACCCCTCTCCGCTCTCCGCCTACCGCGGTTTTTTCGGTTCCAAACCTTTTTCACGGACCAATGCCTACCTGCAAAATGCGGGGATCTCTCCGATAGACTGGTGCCTTGCAGATGAATGATTCTCCGCGCAAAACGCTCTTCTTGCTGGCCGTGATCGTTTTATTGACTTTTGTGGGCGGTTTCTTCTATACGGCCGACCCTTACATGTTGAACAGTGATGCGATCCTTGCGGCTCCATCCTTTGCTCATCCGTTCGGTACGGACCGCCTTGGGCGGGATCTGCTGGCACGTATTATCGAAGGGGGCAAGATCTCGCTTATCATTGGGGTCGGCAGTGCATTGATCGGGACCTTCCTCGGGTTTATACTCGGGGCGATCGCCGGGTATGCAAGGGGGATGGTCGACAAGGGGTTTGTCATTGTCGTCGATCTCTTTCTCACCTTCCCGACGTTCTTTCTGCTGCTGGCACTGGTCAGCTACGTCAACGCCTCGGCATTGGTCCTGATCCTGATCATCTCTGTGACGGGCTGGATGACGACGGCGCGGCTGGTGCGTTCGGAAAGCTTTGCCGTGACGTCGCAGCCCTTTATCAAGATCCTCAACATTGCCGGCGTCACCCGCACCAAGATTCTGCTGAAGTATTATGCGCCCCTGCTCGCCCCGATCTTCTTTGTCAGCTTCACCTTCGGCGTCGGCGGCGCGATCCTCTCCGAGTCGGGGCTCAGCTTCCTGGGACTGGGGATCGTCGCGCCGCAGATGAGTTGGGGGACGATCCTCAGCAACGGGAAAGAGGTGATCGACATTGCGTGGTGGGTCAGTTTTTTCCCGGGCTTGATGATCTTCCTCGTGACGCTCAGTCTGATGAACCTCGCAAACTATCTGCAGCAGCGCACCAACAAGAAAAAAATCCAGTCAGGAGCCTAAGGCATGGAACAGACAAACCGTTTTGGCAACCTCTTTATTATACTGGCGTCTGTCGTCATCGTCTTTGCCGGTATTAAAGCGGCGTCGACGATTATCATACCCTTCCTGCTCTCCCTGTTTATTGCGATCATCCTGATGCCGTTGCTGCACTTTCTGATGGAACGGAAGATCCCGACAGCACTGGCCATGGTACTGCTCGTAGGGTTGCTATTGCTCTGCTTCGTCCTTTTCGGGGTCATTGTCGGCCATGCGACGAATGATTTCATCGGCAACCTTCCCGGTTACGAAGCCGATCTTCGGGAACGCCTCGGCGGGGTGGCGGCCTGGCTGACCGCACAGGGGCTGACGCTGCCGGAAAAGAACCTACAGTCCCTGCTGGACCCCGGTGCGGTCTTTGCTTACATGACCGGAGCGCTCAAAGGATTCGGTGCGATCCTGACAAACGGGTTTGTCATCCTGCTGACGACCGTCTTCATGATGCTCGAAGGGGTGGCCTACCGCAATAAGATCGCGTTCATCTACCGCCGGAACAACTCCGAAGGGCAGAAGCATCTCAATGAGATCCTGGCGAAGATTAACCACTATATGGCGCTCAAAGCGCTGATCAGCGCCGGGACGGGTTTTCTCGTCTACCTTCTGCTGCTGCTTTTCGGTCTGGATTACCCGGTGTTGTGGGGCGTCGTGGCGTTTTTGCTGAATTTTATTCCCAATATCGGGTCGATCATGGCTGCGGTCCCGGCCGTTCTGCTGGCACTGCTCCAGCTTGACCTGGCCTCGGCCTTTTGGATCGCGACCGGTTACGTCGTCATCAATATTCTTGTGGGGTCGGTGATCGAGCCGAAGGTAATGGGTAGGGGGCTTGACCTCTCCACCCTGGTCGTCTTCTTGTCATTGATCTTTTGGGGGTGGCTGCTGGGACCGGTCGGCATGCTGCTTTCCATCCCGCTGACGATCATGGTCAAGATCGTGTTTGATTCGGAGGAGTCAACAAGGTGGATTGCCGTGCTGCTCGGTACCGGCGGCAACGGCCGGGAGGAAGAGGCGTAACGTCAGCGCTTCAATCTTTTCAACACTGCCGTAGCAAAGGTATCCGGGCTTCGCTCGGATACCGTGTCATCAATGAGCGATGCCGAGCGCCTTTTCCATATGCGTCAGCGTTTCGCGGGGATCAATGCTATGGTTCAGGCGGGAGCTGAAGTTCCCCTGCTTGTCAAAGAAGTAGACATAGGAGGTGTGGCCGACGGTGTACCCCATCGCCTCGCTTCCCCCCTCGAGAATCGTGTATTCGGTCCCTTCGTACCGTGAGACGACTTCGTCGACCTCCTGTTTTGTTCCCGTAACCCCGATATAGGTCGGGTAGAAGTATTCGACATACTCCTTGAGGCTCTGCGGCGTATCGCGGTTGGTATCCACGCTGACAAAGATGACCTGCACCTCTTCGGCCGCTTCGGGCGGCAGGAGCTTCATCGCCCCGGTGAGGTTTGAGAAGGTCGTCGGGCAGATGTCGGGGCAGTAGGTGTAGCCGAAATAGACGGCGACGGCTTTTTTACCCCGGAAGTCGCTGAGGCTGACCGGACCGTCGGCACTCTCAAGGGTAAAGTCGTAATGTTTCCGTTCCATGGTGGGAATGACATAGAAGTAGGCCCCTACGGCCAGCAGGATGGGAAAAAGAATCAGGATCAGACGTTGGACCATGGTTACTCCGTCGAAAAGGTAAAATAGGTGCCGATGCGTGCTGTCGGCTCTTCGGCAATAATGTTGGCGCGCCAATCCATCCGCCCCGTACAGGTGGGGATCATCCCCTCGCCGCTGTAGTTGCCGTCGGTGCCGCGCGTGAGGGTATAGCTGTAACGGCCCATATTCATATTCAGACCGTAGATCTCGACTTTGAGCGTCTTGTAGAGATGAGGGGTCGAGAGGTGCAGCTGCAGTTTCTCCATGACGGGAATAGGGCGCGGTGTGATGGCGAAAGTCACCGGCGTACCGTCACCCATTGTCGCGGTACAGGCCCCTGTATGCAGGTCGCACCCTTGTGCCGTTTTCCCGAATTTGACATCACCGCTGAGCCATTCGTAGATGACGTCGGCATCGTAGGCCAGGTAGGCAAAGACGAGCAGGACGGCGACGCCCAGCTGGATGGCGAGGATCTTAAAGAGTTTTTTGAGACTCACCCGTTACTTTCCGCACTTGCCGCTGCCGCATTTCATCTTTTGCTGCATCATCATCCCCGCCACTTTTTTGACCGGGGCCTTAAGCGTGACGCTTTCGCCGTTGGAGAAGTTCAGCGTTACGGTGACGGTTTCGCCCGCTTTGAGCTTCTGTGTCAGGCCGATGAGCATGACGTGCAGACCACCCGGTTTGAGCATGGTCGTGCCGTTTGCCGGAATGTCGATCTTCGGGATCTGGCGCATCTGCATCATGCCGTTGACATTGGCATGTTCGTGCAGTTCAACTGTTTTGGCGGCATCGGAGTCGGCGCTCACGAGCGCGACCGGTTTGTCCGTCAGGTTCGTGAGCTGCATGAACGCGGCGCTGTTGGGGAGGTTCGGCGGGACTTCACGGACATAGATACCGGAGACTTCGACGCCCTGGGCGTAGAGTCCGGAGACAAAGAGAAACGATGCGATCAATACACGGTGTAAAAGGGTCATGTTGGTCCTTGGAAATGAAGATTAACCGTCCTGCAATGTCCCCAGATAACATTCTCGTTGTTCTGACGCACTCAGGCATAGTTAAAGAGTATAGTGAAACTCTATAACAGAAGTGTTAAATCTACACCAAAGGAGGCTGAAAGCCCCGTTCTGACGTTACGATACCGGTAGTAGGTGACCACCTCTTTTGTTCCCTTTGCTCCTAAAATGGAGATTTTGATTTTAATAATTAAGTCGGAATCTACCGGAGATGTCTCATACTGAAAAAAGTATAAAGGCCGCCGCCTTCGGGCGGTTATCCAATTACTCACCAAAGGGGTAGAGATGGCTTATATGATGGTTCGACACAAAGTCAGGGATTTTAACGCATGGAAGCCCGGGTATGACGGGCATAAGGCGGCAAGGGACGCCGCAGGGCTGAAAGAGGTCTATCTGCTTCAAAACGCAGACGATCCTCATGAGGTCGTCGCGCTGTTTGAAGCCGCGGATCTCGAAAAAGCCCGCGCCTTTGCCGGATCCGAGGATCTCAAGAAGAAGATGGAGGAGGTCGGCGTTATCGACCGGCCGGATATCTATTTTCTGACATAGTGCGATTCCCGGACCCTCCGGGACGCTTCACCTTCGTTCACGTCAACATATGCCCCACGAATTTGCTCATATTGTCCAAAATCTCGCCGCCGCGGCGGAAACCGAGTCCGCACGCCTCGTAGGCGAAGAAGACCCCGGCCTGGTAACGGTTGCCGTCGCGGTCCTGTGGAAAGGGGACAAACTCCTGGTAGACCGGGCGGTAGTTGCCGTAAGGCCCCACCGTCGAGGCAAGGACACTGCCGTCGGCATCCATGATCTGCGTATTGGCCCCTTCGCGGCCGAAGACCCTCTTCTCCACCTGTTTCATGCCCGGAAGCGGCTCGAATGAGGTTTTGAGCAGGTAGGGGGAGTCCGGGAAGAGGTCGCAGAGGATCTTGAGCATCCCCTTGGACTGGAAGAGCAGGGTGTAGGCGGGGTTGAGAATGATCGCCTTCTGGTTGGCCATGATATTGCCCAGCAGGACCGCGAGTTCCGGTTCGTCCGTCGCGATGTCCTCCCAGGGGTAGAGTTTGAACCAGTACTCGAAAGGGTTGTCGGAAGTATCAGAGATCCCCTCCTCATCAAATCGGACGTTCTGCAGGAACTCGAACCCCGTGGCGAACCCCGCGTCGGTCGCGATCTGGCGCAGGAGCTTCGTCGTTACCTCCTCCTCATCATTGCCTTCGACGCTGCTGAAAAGGATCTTCCAGCCGTCGTAGAACTTTTCGAAATCATCCGGGTCGTCAAAGAGGGTGATGAGGCGGCGGAAGTTCTGCAGGAGTGCTTCATAGATATTGTTGAACTGCCGCGCTTCATCCAGACCGTTATGCTTGAGCAGCGCCCACTGCAGGACCGCGGTTTCGTAGAGGCCCGTCGGCGTGTCGGCGTTGAACTCGATCAGCTTGACGGGCTGCCCGTCGATGCCGCCGGCGAAGTCGAAGCGGCCGTAGACGTGCCAGTGCACGTCATTCTCCCAGCTTTTTTTGATGGGATCGATCAGGTTGAAAGGGATGCCGAGATCGAAGAAAAGATCGTTCTCGATGACATACTCCGCCGCCTGCACGTACATGTCATAAAGAGTATTGGCGGCCTCGTAGTAGGCCTCGGCTTCGGCATCGCTGACGAGGACCAGTTCGTCGGCGACATAGCGGCTCCCGTCGCTGTCGGTGTGCCAGGTAAAGCCGAGTTCGTCCAGGGTGTCGTTCGGCAGTGCCGAGAGGGAATCGAGTCGGACCATCGTTTACCCTCCGTAGGTCGTGGAGGAGGTCGAAGAAGATCCGGTCTTCGTGCCGCCGAAGAAGCTTTTCTTGCTGCTGGACGCTTTGGCTTTTTGTGTGGCATGGTAGGCACTTTTGTTGACGCGGTCGGCATGCTGGCGGAAGTTGGCGTTGTTCATCAGCGCATTACCGATCATGTTCCCCAGCAGCGACCCGGCGGCGACGGCAAGGATCGTCCCCGCAAGTCCCATCCCTTCGCCCTGGGGCGGTTGGTTCAGTTCGCTCTGCCCTGCCTGCATCTTGTCGTACTCCTGCTGGGCCAGCGCCTTCATCTCCGCTTCGTTCATAAAGCGTTCGGTCATGGTACCGTTGGCGTCGTATTCACGGATGATGGCGCGGTTGGGCCCTTCCGTCGGCATCTCCTCGACGACGACGTATTTGCCGCCGGGCTGCTGCTGCACGATGAGGTAGCGATTCTGGGGTTCCTGCTGCTCCTGGACGCAGCCCGAGAGGACGCTCATGACCGTGATGCCCGCCGTGCCGAGGTAGAGGCCCGAAGCGATGGATTTGATATGTTTCATAGTTATCTTATTCTCCGTTTCTTGCAATGGTTCAGTTTATAAATAGTGGATGGGATGGCTTCATAGAGTCCCCGCGCATCCTCGATTACGATATCTGCCTTTTCAGCGGCGTACGCGGGATCATACCGTCCGCCCGCCGCGTTGGCGGAGGTCGAGTAGAGCCAGCCGTAGGGGCGCAGCAGATGATGGTAGCCGCCCTCGGGAACGATACGGAAAGCCTGTCCCTTGACGATATAGGTCGTCTTCGTCTTTCGGCGCACTTCGCGTTTGAAACGTCCGGGGATACGCCCGGTCTGCTTGTAGGTTTTCAACGAGGCGAAGGTCTTGAGAAAAGGTTTGGAGGCGGGCCGGCTTTTCGCCCCTGAAAGGGCCTCTGCGTTCTGGGAGACGAAACCGACGGTCGTGTCGGTCTGGACCAGCAGGAGTCGCGTCAGACCAGGTAGTCTTGAAGGGCCTGCGGGGCGGTCCAAGCTTCGTCCTTCATGTGGCCGAGCGCATCGATTGCGGCGCGGGCGGCACTGAGGGTCGTAAAGTACGGGATGTTCATCCGCAGGACGATCTGGCGGATGACGGTGGCGTCTTTCTTCGACGTGTTATTGTCGGAAGTATTGATCGCCATCGTAATGTCGCCGTTTTTCATCATGTCCTCGATGTTCGGGCGTCCTTCGGAGATTTTGAGGACCGGCTCGCAGGGGATACCGGCCTCTTCGATCACCTTCTGGGTCCCGCGGGTGGCAACGAGCTTGAAGCCGTGTGCATGCAGGCCGCGGGCGATCTCGACGCCGGAAGGCTTGTCCATCTCGATGAAGGAGAGGAAACAGGTCCCCTCCGTCGGGATACGGTTGCCCGCCGCCATCTGAGACTTGGCGAAGCTGACGCCGAAGCTGGAGCTGATCCCCATGACCTCGCCGGTCGACTTCATCTCCGGGCTCAGGACCAGGTCGGCACCGTAGAGCTTGTTGAACGGGAAGACCGCCTCTTTGAGGGCGATGTGGTCGCGCAGGCGCGGTTTGAGCAGGCCGTTCTCTTCGATGACGATGTCGTAGCGGTCGTAGAAGGCCAGGGCATTGCGCAGGGTGTCCCCCATCATGACGCGGGTCGCGACTTTGGCCAGCGGCATACCCGTCGCCTTGGAGACGAACGGGACGGTACGGGAGGCACGCGGGTTGACCTCGATGAGGTAGACCTCGTTCTGGTAGATGGCGTACTGGATGTTCAGCAGGCCGATAACGCCGAGGCCCAGGGCGATGGTTTTGGTCTGCTGTTCGACCTGCTCGCGCAGGGCGTCGCTGAGGTTGACCGGCGGCAGGGAACAGGCGGAGTCGCCGGAGTGGATACCGGCCTCTTCGATGTGCTGCATGACCGAGCCGATATAGACCTCGCTGCCGTCGCAGATGGCGTCGACGTCGAGCTCGACCGCCTGGTCGAGGAACTTGTCGACGAGGACCGGCGCGTCGTTGGAGACGGAGACCGCTTCGTCCATGTACTGGCGCAACTCCTCCTCTTTGTAGACGATACGCATCGCGCGGCCGCCGAGCACGAAGGAGGGGCGCACGAGGACCGGGTAGCCCAGGCGCGACGCGACGCTGATCGCCTCTTCCTTGGTCGTGGCAATGCCGTTGTCCGGCTGCTTCAGGTTGTGCTTGTTCACGAAGTCGGAGAACTTCTCGCGGTCTTCGGCAAGGTCGATCACCTTCGCCGGCGTCCCCGCGATCTGGGCCCCGATGGCCGTCAGCGGGTTGGCGAGCTTCAGCGGGGTCTGGCCGCCGAAGTGGACGATGATGCCGTTGGGCTTCTCGTACTCGATGACTTCGCGAACATGCTCGAGGTCGATCGGCTCGAAGTAGAGGACATCACTGGTATCGTAGTCGGTGGAGACGGTCTCGGGGTTACAGTTGTACATGATCGTCTCGATCCCCATCTCTTCGAGGGCGAAGGCGGCGTGGACACAGCAGTAGTCGAACTCGATCCCCTGGCCGATACGGTTCGGGCCGCCGCCGAGGATCATCACCTTTTTCCTGTCCGAAGCGCGTGAAGGCTGCTCCGGAAGCGTCGTGATGTTCGTCGTGGAGTAGAGGTAGGGCGTCAGCGCCTCGAACTCGGCCGCACAGGTGTCGACCTCGTTGTACTCGAGGTGGATGCCCATGCGTTTGCGCGCGTTGTAGACGTCGCTTTCACGGATGTCGCCTGAACCCTGCTTGACGATCAGTTGAGCAATCTTCTTGTCGCTGAAGCCGTTGGCCTTGGCTTTGCGGAGGCGGACAGCATCGTTGAGGATATCGAGGTCGATGGTCTGCTCTTCGGCGACGATCTCTTCGATCTGGTACAAAAACCACGGGTCGATCTTGCAGAGTTCGAAGAGTTCCTCCACGCCCATGCCGCGGCGGAAACCTTCGGCGACGTAGAGCATCCGTTCGGCGTTCGGCCGGCGGATCTCGTGGCGGATGTGGTCCATGTCGCCCGTCATCTCGTCAAAACCGCTGAGACCGGTTTCCAGCGAACAGAGCGCTTTTTGCATGGACTCTTTGAAGGTGCGGCCGACGGCCATCGCTTCGCCGACGGATTTCATCCCTGTTGTCAGAGTGCTTTCGGCTTCGGGGAACTTCTCGAAGGTGAAGCGCGGCGTCTTGGTGACAATGTAGTCGATGACCGGCTCGAAGGAGGCCGGAGTGCCGGTGATGTCGTTGGTGATCTCATCGAGGGTGAAGCCGACGGCGAGCAGGGTCGCGACTTTGGCGATGGGGTAGCCCGTCGCCTTGGAGGCGAGCGCCGAGGAGCGGGAGACCCGGGGGTTCATCTCGATGACGATCATCCGGCCTGTTTTCGGGTCGACGGAGAACTGGACGTTGGAGCCGCCGGTGTCGACGCCGATCTCGCGCAGAATCTCGAAGGAGGCGTCGCGCATGCGCTGGTACTCTTTGTCGGTCAGCGTCAGTGCCGGGGCGATGGTGATGGAGTCGCCGGTATGGACCCCCATCGGGTCGAAGTTCTCGATGGAACAGACGATGATGCAGTTGTCCGCGCGGTCGCGGATGACCTCCATCTCGTACTCTTTCCAGCCCAGCAGGGACTCCTCGACGAGGATCTCCGTGATCGGACTCTCATCCAGGCCGCGCTGGGCGAGGAGTTTGTACTCGTCGATGTTGTAGGCGACACCGGAACCGCCGCCGGCGAGGGTGAAGGAGGCGCGGATGATAATCGGGAAGCCGATCTCTTCGGCCGCCGCGAGGGCCTCGTCCATGTTGTAGGCGTAGCGCGAATGCGGCAGGTCCATGCCGAGTTTGATCATCGCTTCCTTGAAGGCCTGACGGTCTTCGCCTTTTTTGATCGCTTCGGGGTTGGCGCCGAGGAACTCGATCCCGTCGAGCATCCCTTTTTCGTACATGCTCATCGCGGCATTGAGCGCCGTCTGTCCGCCCATGGTCGGCAGGATCGCGTCGACATTCTCTTTTTCGATGATCTGGGCGATGATCTCTTCTTTGATCGGCTCGATATAGGTACGGTCCGCAAACTCCGGGTCCGTCATGATCGTCGCAGGGTTGGAGTTGATCAGGACGACACGGTAGCCGAGCTCTTTGAGCGTTTTGACCGCCTGGGTGCCGGAGTAGTCGAATTCGCAGGCCTGACCGATGACGATCGGGCCGGAGCCGATAAGCAGAATCGTTTTAATATCATCGCGTTTTGGCATTGATACCCTTCGGAAAAAAGATGAAATTTCAGGAGGGTATTATAGTCGGGAGGCCCTTAAAAAGGGGTGAAGATCCGGAAGAGTCTTCCCGGCGCTCTCAGGGGGCTTCCGCAGGGTCGGGGAGGGGCGCTTCGTCGCCGAAAAGGACAAAGGAGTAGAGCAGGGACAGCATGCCGCTGACCATGTAGCGGACATCCGTCAGGGGACTGTCTGCGACGGGGTCGCCGAAGCGGTCGGCGCGGAGATTGCCGAGCAGGTGCCAGTGGGCGTTGAGGTTGTATTTTACATAGGTCTGCACGGCCAGGTTCAGCGTCGCGTCACTGCGGTAGGCGGGGCGGCCTATGAGCAGATCCTCTTCGCTGTTTTTGACGCCGAAATAGTAATTGGAGAAGGGCTGGGAGAGCCAGACGGCGAGGACGCTGGGCACGAAGTACCAGTCGCCGACGCTGAAGCTCTGCCCCGCTTCCAGGCGCAGTTTCGTGCCGTTGTTCGTATCGGTGATGTCATGCAGGGCAACGAACTCCGCGAAAAAATCGCCGTAGGCGTAGCTGGCGGCCAGGCCGCCCTCCCAGCCGCTGTCGCGCTCCGTCATCCCCTGAAGGATCGGCGTTTGGGAGCGGTCATTGAGCTGGGTCAGTGCACGGCGCTCGTAGTAGCCGAGGATCTGGGGCTGTGCGGTAAAGGAGAGCCCCCAGCTCTGCGTCTCGCCGCTTTCGCCGTAGAAGTACATCCCGACCCGGGTCCAGCGGATGTAGAAGGGGGCTTTGTCCAAGAAGATGACGGGCGTCGCAAGTACGACGGGATCGGCATCTTTATAGGGCAGGGTCTGGAAATAGGGGCCTGCACCGAGGAAAACATCGTCTTTGGCAAAGAGCAGGAGCGGCAGCAGGAAAAGAGAGAAGAACTTTTTCATCGTATGCGGGTGATCACGTGGAAATAATCCGGATCGTTTCCTTTATAGTAGGGTTCGATCACGGCGTTCTGGTAGCCGCCGGTGAGTTCGATGGATTGGACCCTGCCGACCTTGACCCCGGCGAAGAAGAGGTTGTCCAGGCCGGAAGTGACGACCTCGTCGCCGACAGTGATGGCGAGCCAGGTCGGGATGTACTGTACGAGCATGGTGTCGCTGTTGCGCCCGCGGACGATCCCCGGAGCCTTGTTGGGGCCGACGAAGACGGCGTAGGTGCACTGGTAGTCACCGTTGAGCAGGGCCAGGGGCCTGCCGTCGCGCGCCGTAACGATCCCGGCGGCCGTTTCGTTGTAGATAAGGCCGTAGAGGCGCGAGGTATTGAAATCCTCCATCTGCAGCCAGAGCTTGGTCATGTCCGCGAAGTTGGCATAGGCGATGGTGCGCACAAGGGCGACGCGCGGGTCGTATTGGAAGGTGGAGTTGTTCTCGGCCAGCAGGGCGTTGAACTCGGTGGCCATCTCGTGCAGGAGCAAGTGCGACTGGCGGTAGAGTTCGGCCTCTTTTCGCAGGGCTTTGATGGTCTCTTGCTGCTCGAAATTCTCCGCGATCAGGTTGCCGATGCCGGTGGTAAAGGTGTTCCAGGAACGGTTGATGGATTGCAAGACGGAGAGCAGGGGGGATTGCAGGGGCGTCGAAAAGAAGACGGAGCCCGCGAACAGCAGAAGCAGGAGCAGGAGCGCAGAGGCGCGCTTACTCATTTTCGAAGAGTTCCTGGAGCAGGTCGATCTCCTCCAGGGCGCGGCCCGTTCCCTTGGCGACGGCCAGGAGCGGTTCGTCGGCGACGAAGACCGGGATGCGGATGATGTCCGCCAGGAACTTGTCGAGCTGGCGGATCAGGGCGCCGCCGCCGGTGAGGATGATGCCGTGGTCGACGATGTCGCCGGCGAGGTCGGGCGGCATCTTCTCGAGGACATCACGCAGCGCTTCGGCGATCTCCTTGAGGGGCTCTTTCATCGCTTCGTAGGCGTCGTCGCTGGTGAGCTCGATGGTGCTGAGCATCCCTTCGACCTGGTCGCGGCCCGTGGCGACCTTGGTGAGGCGCTTTTCCAGCGGCAGGGCCGTCCCGATCTCGATCTTGATCTCCTCGGCGGTACGGTCCCCGATAAGGAGGTTGTATTTGCGTTTGACGTAGTCGATGATCGCCTTGTCGATCTTGTCGCCGGCGGTGCGGATGGACTTGGAGAGCACGAGGCCGCCGAGGCTGACGACACCGATCTCGGTCGTACCGCCGCCGATATCGACGACGAGGTTCCCCTGGGGTTCGCGGATGTCCACGCCCGCACCGATGGCGGCTGCCATCGGTTCCTCGATGAGGAAGACTTCCCGTGCGCCGGCGGAGAGGGCCGATTCGCGGACCGCTTTACGCTCCACCTGTGTCAGGCCGTAGGGCACGCAGATGATAATACGCGGGCTGATCAGTGCCGAGCGGCCGTGGGCCTTCTCGATGAACTTGCGGATCATCTTTTCGGTCATGTCGAAGTCGGCGATGACGCCGTCTCGCATCGGGCGGATGGCGCGGATGTTACCCGGGGTTTTCCCGACCATCTCTTTGGCCTCGTGGCCGACGGCCAGGACGCGCTGCTGGCCGAATTTTTCCATCTTCACCGCGACGACGGAGGGTTCGTTGATGATAATGCCGTGTCCCTTGGCGATGACGAGGGTGTTGGCGGTCCCCAGGTCGATGGAGAGGTCATTGGAGAAGAGTCCGATCAGTTTGTTCAAAAGCATCGTATTCCTTTAAGCGCTTTTCTTGTCGTCTGTTTTGATGTAGAGGGGTTTCTCCCCCTCGGTGATGCACTCGGCCGTGATGACCACCTCGTAGCCGCTGTAGTCGGGCAGTTCGTACATGATGTCGATCATCGTCTCTTCGAGGATCGAGCGCAGGCCGCGTGCGCCGGTCTTGCGGACTTTGGCCTTGGCGGCGATGGCGCGCAGGGCATCGTCTTCGAAGGTCAGTTTGACGTTGTCGATGGCGAAGAGCTTGGCGTACTGGCGGATCAGCGAGTTCTTCGGTTCGGTGAGGATACGGATCATATCCTCTTCGCTGATCTCGTTAAGCGATGCGATGACCGGGAGGCGGCCGATGAGTTCGGGGATCAGGCCGTAGTGCACGAGGTCATCGGGCTCGACGCTCTGCATGGTGACCTCCTGTTCGGCGGTGCTTTTCTTCTCGTGGCCGAAGCCGAGGACGTTTTTGCCCGCTTTGCGCTTGAGGATCTCCTGCATGCCGTCGAAGGCCCCCCCGCAGATGAAGAGGATGTTGGAGGTATCCATCGCGATGAAGTCCTGGTTGGGGTGCTTTCGGCCCCCCTTTGGCGGGATATTGACGACGGAGCCCTCGATGATCTTGAGCAGCGCCTGCTGGACACCCTCGCCGGAGACGTCACGGGTGATGGAGCGGTTCTCACTCATGCGGGCGATCTTGTCGATCTCGTCGATGAAGAGGATCCCCTGCTGGGCCCGGTCGACGTCGCCGTCGGCGGCCTGGAGCAACTTGGTCAGGATGTTCTCGACATCCTCGCCGACATAGCCCGCCTCGGTGAGGCTTGTGGCATCGGCGATCGCCAGGGGGACGTTCAGGATACGGGCGATCGTCTGGGCCATCAGGGTTTTCCCGCTGCCCGTCGGTCCGATCAGCAGGACGTTCGATTTGGCGATCTCCGTATCGTCGTCGAGGTCATGCTGCTTGAAGATCCGCTTGTAGTGGTTGTAGACGGCGACGGAGAGAAGCTTGCGTGCCCGCTCCTGCCCGATGATGTATTCGCCCAGGAAGGCGTTGATCTCCTTGGGCGTCATCAGATCACCGACATACTCGACGAGCTGCTTGTCCGCTTCGCTGAGGGCCTCTTCGTCTCCGAACATGATCTTGTAGGCGGAGAAGACGCAGTTCTTGCAAATATAGGCGTCATTCCCTGCAATCAGGGGGTTGGCCTCGCTTTCATGGGTGCCGCAGAAACTGCAGTGACGATCTTTCATGCTGTCTTCCTCTCAAAGGGGATACCCCGTTTGGTTTTCAGAATAAAGTTACACAGGTTGTGTACGTAGTGGTTGTCGCTGCTCTCTACCAGTTCCGCCGCCGTCTCTTTGAGGGGCTGACCCGATTCGAAAAGGTCGCGGTAGGCGGATTTGAGGGCATCGATGTCGTTGCGCTCGCTGTGGCGGCGCAGTCCGGTGAGGTTGAGGCCCCGGATGACGGCGCGGTTGCCTTCGGCCATGCAGTAGGGCGGGACGTCCTGCGACAGTGCCGACGCCCCGGCGATCATTGCGAAGTCGCCGATTTTGACGAACTGGTGGATCGGGGTCATCCCGCCGATGACGGCGTAGTCCCCCATCTCGACGTGGCCCGCCAATGTGGCGGCGTTGGCCAGGATGCAGTGGTTGCCGATGATGACGTCGTGCCCGATATGGACGTAGCCCATAAAGAGGTTGTGGCTGCCGATGATCGTTTTGCCGCCGCCGCCTTTGGTGCCCGGGTTGAAGAGGGTGAACTCGCGGATCTTGTTGTGATCGCCGATAATGAGTTCCACATCCTCACCGCCGAACTTCAGGTCCTGGGGGATGGAGCCGAGGACGGCATAGGAGAAGATCTCGTTATGTTTGCCGATGGTCGTCTTCCCGTAGATACAGGCGCCCTGGGCGATCCTGGTGCCGTCGCCGATGGTCGCTTCGGAAGAGATGAAACAGAAGGGACCGATTTCGACGTCGTTGCCGATGACGGCACCCTCTTCGATGATCGCCTGCGGTGAGATTTTGCTCATCATCCCTGCCTTACTTGTCGACGATCATCGCTTTGAGCTCGGCCTCGGAAACGAGCTTGTCGTCCACATAGGCTTTGCCCTCCAGGATCCAGATGGCCCCTTTGTGTTTGACGACTTTCATGCGGTACTCCAGGCGGTCGCCCGGACGGACCGGGTTGCGGAACTTGGCACCGTCGATGCTCATGAAGTAGACGACTTTGTTCGCCGCTTCTTCTTCGCTCATATCCATGCTTTTAAACGCGAGGATACCGCCTGCCTGCGCCATCCCCTCGAGGATCATAACGCCCGGATAGATAGGGTGGCCCGGGAAGTGGCCTTCGAAGATCTGTTCGCCTATTGTCACGTTCTTGTAACCGGTGAGGGACTCGTTCGGGTTGAGTTCGGTGACGCGGTCTACGAGGAGGAACGGGAAGCGGTGCGGCAGAATTTTCTGAATTTCGACAACATCGATCATAGTGGGTTAATCTTCCTTTTTCTGATAGCTTGCCCGGCATATTTTGGCCGGGGAAAAGTGAGTGATTTTAGCGAAAAAGGGGTTAATAACCGATTAGTCTGCGATGAGCCGCTCTTTCGTATCCTCATACACCTTGGCGTCGAGGGTAAGGGTGAGTTTGCCTTCCGGGGCCGTGTCGACGACGATGAGGGGCGAGAGGTCGAACGGGGTGTCGCTGAGTTCCTGGCGCAGGGCGAGTTCATCTTCGAGGCTGGGCGGTTCAAAGCTGAGCGCCTTGACGTTTTCATACGTGGTTCCCAGGCGGCGGTTGAAGGTCTCAAGGGTGATGAAACGGACGTCGTCGCGGTTGAAGTAGTAAATACCGTGCTGTTCGTATTCCACTTTCCCGCTGGCACGCTGGCGCGGCAGGGTCGAGTAGTACAGGGCATACGCGGGGACGGACTCCGTTTTGCCCCGGGTGAGGCGGCAGGTAAACTGGCGGTAGTTGAGGAACTTCTGCTTGACGATGCGGTAGGTTCTGCCTGCATCTTCGAGGACCATCCGCTGTTCGTACATGGCCAGCCGCTCCTCGATGGAGGCGGGCAGGATACGGCCGTCGATGGGGGAGAACATCTCGTCCATCAGCCGCTCCTGGTGTTCGCGCTGCATGCTCAGCCCGAAGAGGCAGCCGCAGTAGTCCTGGCGGTAGAGCTGCTGCTCCTTGGTGACCCGGCTCTGGTCCTGGGTCCCGCCGCCGGCGCGGTAGTCGACGGCGATGAACTCGACACCGTGCTCGCGGTGAAAAGCGTCGCCGACGCGTTTGAGCTGCTCCTGGGATTTAAGCGGGCTCACCAGCAGGGTCGTCGTCATCCGTTTTTCGCCCAGTTCCAGGGCTTTGTTCGCGCTCACCTCGAAGCGGCGGTCGAAGCAGACCTCGCAGCGCGCCCCCTTCTCCGGCTCTTTCTCCAGTCCTCTGACGGCGTCCATCCAGGTTTCGAAGTCGTATGCGCCTTCGAGCAGATCGATGCCGAGTTTTTTGCACGAACGCTGGACGTCAAGGTAGCGCAGGCGGTATTCGGAGTAGGGGTGGATGTTGGGGTCGTAGAAGAAGCCGGTCAGCTTCTCCTCGGGGTAGTCGCGCTGCAGCTTCTCCAGGAAGAAGTGGGAGTCGACGCTGCAGCAGATATGGACCAACATTAGATTGTCTCCTTGGCAAGGAGCAAAGCCCCTTGCCAATTCCTCTCACTAAAGCTACGCCTAACGGCGAGAATGTCAGTCCAGCTATTCATGTAGAGCCTTGATTAAGCTTTTTCGGCGAGGATCTCGACTTTTTCGATCTTGTCCTGGCCGGCGATGCTGTCGAGCACGGCCATGGAGTCCGCGTCATCGGCTTCGATGCCGCCGAAGACGGTGTGGACACCGTCGAGGTGCGGGCAGGGGACGAAGCAGATAAAGAACTGGCTGCCGCCGGTGTTCGGACCCGCGTGGGCCATGGAGAGGGTGCCTTTGACATGCTTGTGAACGTTGTTGGCCGTTTCGCAGGCGATGCTCCAGCCCGGACCGCCGGTACCGGTACCGTGCGGGCAGCCGCCCTGGGCCATGAAGCCCGGGATGACGCGGTGGAAGTTCAGACCGTCGTAGTAGCCGTCTTTGGCGAGGAAGGCGAAGTTCGCGACGGTATTCGGCGTTTCCTCGTTATAGAGCTTGAGCCACATGACACCCTTGCTGGTGGTCATTTTCGCCCATTGGAACGATGCCATCTCTTCGGCGCTGTAGTCGTAGGTCTTGAGTTCTTGTTTTCCGAAACCGAACATAGGTAGTACTCCTGTGTATTTTAATCCGCATTATATTTGGGAAAAACTTAACGGGCGGTTTCTAAAGCGGGTTACCCGCAGAAAACGGGGCAGGCCAAGGCTACCGCCGGGCTTACGGCAGCGAAAAACGGTAGGTGAGACCGGCGCCGACGGATGTCGCGCTGAAGGGCCTCTCCTCATGGTAGAGGTCCGAAATGTTCACGGAGACGATCTGGCCCACCTGCGCATAGAGCGCAAACCGGTCACTGAGGCTGTAGCTTGTGCCGACGGAGGGCTTGAAGACGACACCGTCGACATTCGTTCCCAAAAGCAGCTGGAAAAAGCTTTGAAAGCGCGTGGAAGGGGTGTAGTGGTTCTGGACCCCGAAGCCGGCCAGGATCTCCCCGTATCCCGGGTAGCCCCTGAAGTCGTTGTAGGCGACGCTGACCTGGGTCGCAAAATACCAGTTCTCGTGCAGCAGCGCATCGAGCTGGGCCGAGAGCATATTGACGTCGTGGTGGTCGGCATGGGCGACCTTGACGTTGAGTTCGGTCTGCGGGAAGAGGCTGAGGCGGAACCCTTTGTAGCGGCTGGCCGATGCCTTCGTGTGCTGCCGTCCGGTCGAGAGGTGGTAGTTGAGGGTGGCGCCGACCGTATAGTTTTTCGACGTGCCCGTCGGGGCGGCCAGGTAGCCCCCGGAGAGGGCCAGGCCGACGGTGTCGCCCAGCAGGTACTCCAGGGATGCCTTGGGGTAGACCAGCAGTCCCGAACCGGTGTCGATGAGGTCGGGGGAGTACCCTCCGGAGCCGACGCCGACCTGTCCGTAGAGGTTCAGGCGCGGGGTGAGTGCGAAGCGGTGGCCGGCACCGGGGAGGACCTGGTTGTAGAGCGGAAGGCCCTTGTAGCCGATTTCCGCTTCGATGAAGAGGTAGTTGGCCTCATCGAGGAAATGGGAGAACTGCAGCGCGATTGTATTGATGGTTTTGTGGTTCGTGCCCTTCGGGTCGATCTGAAAGAGATTGTTCATCTCGAAGGTAAGGATATTTTCGTGCGAAGAGAGCAGGGCGTAAATGTCCGGGACGAGTTTGCCCGCATCGGCATAGGCACCGGCGGAGTAGTCGACGGATTTTTCGATAAAGAAATTGACCTGCGAGCTGTCGATCTGGGAATCTTGGAACTTGATGCGGGCGTAGTTCACCCCCGCCGAGAAGCCGTTTTCAAAGGCGTAGCCCACGCCGATGTAGCCGATGCCGAATCCCCCCGTTCCGGAGAGTTCCTTGCTCTGCGCGATGCTGGAACCGCCGCCCCCGCCGCCGAGGGTGGCCCCCGCGTCGATGAAGAGCCCTTCATAGATGCGGTACTGGGCATGGAGGGTGGCATCGAGGGTCATAAAACCGCCGTAATCGCCTTCCACCAGCGGGGCATGGAAGCCGACGCCGAAATAGAGCCAGCTGTTGAGCTGCTGCAGGTAGCGCATCCCGAACAGGTCGATGGTGCCGCTGTCCGTGAGGGGGATCACCTGGTAATCGGCGACGATCAATCCGTGTTCGGTGTGCGGTTCGTGTTCGGCGTAGCGGGCGCCGTCCGGGTCGGCAAGCGGCTGCGTTGGTTGTTCCGAAGCGATAAGGGTGGCCTGCGGCAGAAGAAGCACCGCCAGAAGCGTACAGACGGTTGTCAGCATACGGGAAGCAGCCATGGAGGGCAAAGGTCGCATTGTCAGAGCCTGTTCATTTGGTGTTGCACACTGCAGCGACTTCGCAAGACGCGAAGTTTCACGCGGATGTGTTAAAGCGCGAACATTATAGCACCGATGGTGTTGCGCCGTAGCGCCGTTCCTGCCTAAAATCCCCACATGGCATCCCTGCCGTGATTGGTTCCGCATGAGATTTAGGATAAACTTCACTTGAGTTAACGGGAAAACGGGATATAAGAAATTGAAAAGAAAAGCATCGCACGGCCCCTGGCATACGATCAGCCTGGAGAAGATCAACTTCCTTGCCATTGTGGCACTCTTCTGCTTTGCGATGCTCTTTACGCTGTTGGTCATTTTCGAAGAGTACCGTGATTTCGACCGGGATGCGGCCCGGATGCGCGCGACCTACCTGCAGCAGCAAAAGGAGCTGATCCGTGAGGAGACGCAGCGCGCGCTCAGTTTTGTCGAGCACGAGTACGGCCGCTGGCACGGCCGGCTTGACGAAGCGGTGCTCCAGCGCAATATCATCGATGCGATCAACGCCCTCTATGACCGCGGTGACGGCAGCAAATACATCTTTATCTACACCCTCGACGGCGTCAATATCAACGACCCGAACAAACCGGAAAATTACGGCAAGGATATGCTGGACATCGAGGACGTCAACGGTGTGAAGATCCTGCGGGAACTGATCGCCGCGGCGGGCAAGGACACCTTCGTACACTATGTCTGGGAGAAGCCGACGACGGGCAGACTCTCCCCCAAGATCGCTTCGGCCGTCGCCTTCAAGCCCTGGCACTGGCTGATCGGTTCGGGGGTCTACCTTGATGACATCGATGCCATGATCGCGGAGAAGAAGCTGCAAAAACGCGACCAGCTCATCAAGTACGTTATGGAGATCCTCACCCTCAGCGCCATCCTCTTCGCCCTGGCCCTGAGCGGAATCAAGCTGATCAACAAGGTGCTGCGCGATGAGATCCGCACCTTCAGCGACTTCTTTTCCCTCGCCGCGTCGCGCTACGTCGTCATTGAGCGCGAGCAGATCCGGATCGCCGAGTTCCAGACCCTGGTCGAGCACGTCAACGGCATGGTCGATACCATCCACAAGCGCAACCTGGAACTCTCCGACCTCAACGCCTCGCTGGAGCAGAAGGTGCGGGAGAAAACAGCCAAGCTGCGGCATGAGAAGGCGTTCAGCGACCAGCTCGTGCAGTCGCAGGACGCCTTTATCAAGCAGTCCATCCACGAGGTGAACACCCCGCTGGCGGTGATCATGACGCAGATCGACCTCTACCGCCACATGCACGGGGAGGACCGTTTCCTCGGCCATATCGAAGCGGCGGCGAAGATGCTCCATACGATCTTTGACGACCTGCGCTACATGGTGAAGAAGGAGCGGATCGACTACCCCTCCGATACGATCGACCTGGGGGCGTTCCTGCAGGCGCGGCTGGGGTTCTTCGAGAGCGTCATGGCCGCCAACCGGCTGAGCGTCGCCGCGAAGATCGCCCAGACGGTCCCGGTCTGCATGAATGACGAGGAGCTGCGTCGCATCGTCGACAACAACCTCTCAAACGCCATCAAGTACGCCTATCCCGACAGCACGGTCGACGTCGAGCTGGAGGTGGTGGCGCAGACGGCCCGCATGCGTTTCACGACGCGCTCGAACCCCATTGACCGCCCGGAAAAAGTGTTCGAACCCTTCTACCGGGAAGCGGACGAGCTGAGCGGTTTCGGGCTGGGGCTGCACCTGGTCAAGTCGATCTGCAACAAGTACGGCATCGAGACGGAGATCAGCTCCGAGGCGGGGGTGACGGCCTTTACCTATATTATTGCGAAAGGGGGGTGCGATGAAAATTCTGCTGCTTGAAGATGAGGTGATGCTGCAGGGCGCCGTAAGCGAGTACCTGCAGATGCATAACCACAAGGTCGACGCCTTCGTCGACGGGGCGGAAGCCCTGGAGGCCATCATGAAGGGCGGGTACGACCTGCTGATCCTCGATATCAATGTCCCCTCCATCGACGGGCTGAGCCTGCTGGAACGCCTGAACGAAGCGAAGATCGCCGTGCCCGCGATCTTCACGAGCGCGCAGACCGACATCGCCGAGATCTCGAAGGCGTATGAGCTGGGCTGTTTCGACTACCTCAAAAAGCCCTTTCACCTGCAGGAGCTTCTCTTGCACATCAACCGGGTCATGCGCGACGTCCCGCCGGACCAGCGCAAACACCTGCGCCTCTCCAAGCGCTACAGCTACGATATGCTCAACGAGACCCTGCTGTTCGACAACGAACCGCAGACGCTGACCCGGCGTCAGCACCAGATTATCGATTTGCTTGCCCGCAACATGAACCGGGTGGTCGATTTCGAAACATTCCGCATCTATGTCTGGGATGAGGCAATCATTGACAATGCGACCATCCGTGCCGAGGTAAACCGCCTGAAAAAGGGGCTTAAAGAGGATTTCATCCAGAATATCCGGGCGATGGGCTATATGATCACCTCACGCTGACCCCCGGCCGGCACGGCCGAAAAAGTGTTACTTTTTTACCACCTTTCGCTGAAAATCCGTATTTTTTTCCGTCAAATTGTCATTGCTATGTTCGCGCTACGTTCCTCGCTTAATGTGCTGAGAGTACAAGGAGAGACTATGAGAAAAACGTTACTTTTGTCCGGCATCACTGCTGCGCTCGTCACCGCCAATGCGGCCGACGATATCGCCGCGATGTTTGCAAACGGCAAAACGAGCGGGCAGATCCGCGCCTTCTACGTCGACCGGGACTACTCCGGCTACGACGGGGCACCGCATCGTAACGCAACGGCGCTGGGCGGGCACCTGGGTTATGAGACGGACGCGCTTTACGGGGTGAGCCTCGGGGCATCGGCCTATACGACGAACCGCATTTTCCAGGGGCTCGAATACGGCTCCCCCTCCGAGGGGAAGGTCGATCCGTCCCTGTTCGGAAACGGCTACAAGAGCTACAGCATCTTCGGCGAGGCCTATATCAACCTGAAGATGGGTGCGAGCAACCTGAAACTGGGACGCCAGTCCCTCAATACACCGATGGCCGCCGCCGACGATGCCCGGATGCTTCCGAGCTTCTTCGAGGCCTACGTCTATACGAACAGCAGCCTGGCCAACACGAGCCTCGTCGCGGCGCACATCACGAAGTTCGCCCCGGGCAGCTTCTCGAACATCTACACGGGCGGCGGGATCCTCGGCGCGACGTCGGGGTATTCGCCGATTCCGGCCAACTACTCCACCTACGGCGGCGACTTTGCCAACGTCGGGAGCTGGGCCGTCGGCGAAACGACACCGGGCATCACGACCCTTGCGGCGGTCTACAAGGATGAGCACCTGAGCCTCCAGGCGTGGGACTACTACGCCTGGGATATCCTCAACGCCGTCTATGCCGAGGGGAGCGTCAGCTGGAAATGCCTGCTCAACCCGGAAGTGAAACCCTTCGTCAGCGTTCAGCTGATCAAGCAGAACAACGTCGGCGACAATCTGCTTCAGAACCTCGGCGGCGACGGCAAGATCGACAGCCTCTACGGCGCGGCGAAGCTCGGGGCGAAGTACCACGGTTTCAGCGCCTATGCGGCCTATTCGCAGAGCAGCGCGAACAGCGACAGCGATATTACCGGCGGCCAGTCCTATGCCGGTGCCGTGATCACCCCCTGGGGCGGGATGCCGGCGTATACGCAGGGGATGGTGACGCGTCACCAGTTCATGGCGGGGACCAAGGCCTATAAAGGGGCCGTGGCCTACTCCTTCAAAGAGCACGGCGTCAACCTGAACGTGGCGGCCTACTATGTCGCCTTTGACATGGACAAGAACAACGGTTACTCCGTTGTCAAAGATGTCAACGGCACCGTCACCGGGGGATATGCCTGGACGGCGGCGGAGCCGGGCTTCGACATTCAGTACTACCCTGCGGCGGTGAAGAACCTGCAGCTGAGACTGCGCGGAAACTTCCCCGACAAGTTCTATGACAGTGCGGCAAAAACCGTCAATTGGGACGAATACCGGTTTATTGTAAACTATAACTTTTAATTAAAGGACGATCATGACGAACGAAATGGTTGATCATATTAAGAACAATCCGAAGTACCAGGAGTTGGTGAAGACGCGCAGCGCCTTTGCCTGGAAGCTTTCGATCGTAATGCTGGTGGTGTATTTCACCTTCATCCTTACCATCGCATTTGACCCGTCGCTGCTCGGCACGCCGCTGAGCGAGACGGGGGTCACGACGGTCGGTATCCCGGTCGGTGTCGCCATCATCTTTATTGCCTTCGTCCTGACGGGGCTCTACGTCAAACGCGCCAACGGCGAGTTCGACGATCTCAGCCGCGACGTCCGTGCCGAACTCGAGCGCGACATGGCAAAGGGGGCGGAATGAAACGTCTTCTTCTGCTTCTGACAGCCGCAGCGTCTTCGCTGATGGCATCGGGCGCCATAGAGGGTGCCGTGGAAAAACAGCCGCTGAACGTCTCGGCGATCGTCATGTTCCTCGTCTTCGTCGGTGCGACGCTGGGGATCACCTACTGGGCGGCCAAGCGTACGAAAACGGCCAAGGACTTCTACACTGCCGGCGGCGGTATTACGGGTTTCCAGAACGGGATGGCGATCGCCGGGGACTATATGTCCGCGGCATCGTTCCTGGGGATTTCCGGCCTCGTCTTCCTTAAAGGGTATGACGGGCTCATCTACTCCATCGGTTTCCTGGTCGGCTGGCCGCTGATCCTTTTCCTGGTGGCGGAGCGCCTGCGCAACCTCGGCAAGTACACCTTTGCCGACGTCGCCTCTTTCCGTCTGAAGCAGACGCCGATCCGTACCCTGGCGGCCTTCGGCTCCATCGCGACGGTTACGCTCTACCTGATCGCCCAGATGGTCGGTTCGGGCAAGCTGATCCAGATCCTCTTCGGTCTGCCGTACGAGGTCGCGGTCATCCTGGTCGGTGTCCTGATGATCCTCTACGTCACCTTCGGCGGGATGCTGGCGACCACGTGGGTCCAGATCATCAAAGCGGGGCTGCTGCTCTCCGGTGCAACCTTTATGGCGATCGCCGTCATGGCGCACTTCGGTTTCAGCTTCGAAGCGCTCTTTGCCAAGGCGGTCGAGGTGCACGACACCCATGACGCCATCATGAGCCCGGGCGGCCTGGTCAGCGACCCGGTCTCCGCGATCAGCCTCGGTATCGCGCTGATGTTCGGTACGGCGGGTCTGCCGCATATCCTGATGCGCTTCTTTACCGTCAGTGATGCGAAAGAGGCACGCAAATCGGTCTTTTACGCGACCGGTTTCATCGGCTATTTCTATATCCTGACCTTTATCATCGGGTTCGGGGCAATCGTCATGGTGGCGACCAACCCGCACTACCTTGATGCGGCGGGCACACTGCTCGGCGGCAACAACATGGCGGCGATCCACCTCAGCCACGCGGTCGGCGGGAACTTCTTCCTCGGCTTCATCTCGGCGGTGGCCTTCGCGACGATCCTCGCAGTCGTCTCCGGTCTGACCCTGGCGGGCGCTTCGGCGATCAGCCACGACCTCTACGCCAACGTCTTCCGCCGCGGGCAGGTCGACGAGATGCAGGAGATGCGTATCTCTAAGATCGCCGTTGTCGTCATGGGGATCGTCGCGATCCTGCTGGGGATCGCGTTTGAGAAGCAGAACATCGCGTTCATGGTCGGTCTGGCCTTCGCCATCGCCGCATCCGCGAACTTCCCGGTGCTCTTCCTCTCCATGTTCTGGAAGAGACTGACGACGCGCGGTGCCGTCATCGGTGGTACGCTCGGTCTGGCAACGGCGGTCCTGCTGGTGATCCTCGGCCCGATCGTATGGGTCCAGATCCTCGGCAATGCCGAAGCGGTCTTCCCGTACAAGTATCCGGCGCTCTTCTCCGTCACGGTCGCCTTCGCCGGTATCTGGTTCTTCTCCATTACCGACAAGAGTGCGGACGGCGAGAACGAACGCGAAGCCTTCGAGGCCCAGAACATCCGTTCACAGACCGGTATCGGTGCCGAAGGCGCCGTCAGCCACTAATCGCGGGAGTGTGACTCCCGTGCCAGCATGAGGTATTAATGAGCATATTCGACCAGAAGCAGCTGTTGGCGTCGATGCACCCCTTTGACCTGTTGTCATCGCGGGCGCTGGACAACGTCATGGCGCAGATGGACATCGCCTACTATCCCCGGGAGACGGTACTGGTCTCGCCCAACGTCCCCGCGGAGTGCCTCTACATCATCATCAAAGGCAGCGTGCATGAGTGGCTGGGCGAGGAGCTGACCGACGCCTACGGGGCGATGGACAGCTTCGACGCCGACGCCCTCATCTACGGCAAGACGGACAAACGGTTCGTCGTGCATGAAGAACTCATCTGCTATGAACTCCCCAAACAGGTCTTTCTCGATCTCATCCAGGACCACGACGCCTTCAAACACTTCTACCTCGAAGACTTTGTCACCAAGCACGAACAGCTCAAAATGCTCAAGCAACAGAACGACCTGACGCCGTTCATGGTGGCGCGCATCGGCGATATCTACCTCCATGCGCCCTGTATCGTCGCGGCGGAGACCCCCATCGCGGAAGCGGTGCGGCAGATGGAAGCGATGAAGAGCCCCGCGATACTCGTTGAAGGGGAGGAGGGGTACGGCATCGTGACCGATACGGACCTGCGCCGCAGCGTTCTGATGGGCAGGGTCGAGGCTTCCGCCGCGATCGCCACCATCGCCACCCGTCCCCTCATCACCATCGAGAAACAGGATTTCCTCTTCAATGCACTGCTGCAGTTCACCGCGCATCACATCAAGCGCGTCGCCGTCACGGACGGCGGAAAGGTCGTCGGGATCCTCGAGCAGCTCGACCTGCTCAGCTTCTTCGCGAGCCACTCCTACCTGGTGGCGATGCAGGTCGAAAAGGCCGAGAGCATCGCGGCGCTGCAGCGCATCGGCGAAGAGATGGTCCACCTGATCCGCTCCCTGCACACCAAGGGGGTCAAGGTCCGCTATATCACCAAACTGATCAACGCGCTCAATACGAAGATCTACCGCAAGGTGTTCGAGTTCTGCGTCGCGCCGGAACACCGGAACGACTGCGCCCTCATTGTCATGGGCAGCGAGGGGCGCGGCGAGCAGATTTTGCGGACCGACCAGGACAACGGTCTCATTATCCGCGACGGCTGCGGGAAGGATTTCGCCGACGAGATGGCGGCGATGAACGACGCCCTGCGGCAGCTTGGCTTCCCCGACTGTCCGGGCAACGTGATGGTGACCAATCCCCACTGGCGCCGCGCGCTCGGGGCGTACCAGTCGGATATCGACGGCTGGGTCGGCTCGATGGACGAGGCGGCGCTGCAGAACCTCGATATTTTCCTGGATGCGCGCTGCGTCGCCGGGAATGCCGAGCTTCTTGAACGGGCCAAGCAGTACCTTTACGGCCGCTTTGAAGGGCGCGACGACGTCCTGGCCCACATGGCGAAGGCCGCGCTCAGTTTCGAGACGCCGCTGAGTCTCTTTTCGGGTCTGGTGGTCGAGCGCAGACAGGGGAACACGCTGAACCTGAAAAAGGGCGGGATCTTCGCCATCGTCCACGGCATCCGCGTCCTGGCGCTGCAGAAGAAGATCCGGGAGACGAACACGTTCGAGCGGATCAAGCAGCTCAACAATGTCGGGGTCTTCGACAAGACCTTCTCGACGGAGCTGATGGAGGCCTACGATACGCTGCTCTCGATCAGGCTGCGGGCCCGCCTGGGCCACGCCGGGGAGGGGTGGATGCTCAATGAGGTCGCCCCGGGCGAGCTGGACAAGCTGGAGCGGGACCTGCTCAAGGACAGTTTCAAGGTCGTCAACGCCCTCAAGAAGCTGTTGACCTACCACTTCCACCTGAACATGGTGATGTGATGTTCGGCTATTACTGTGGTACGCCAATGGAGCAAAGCCCCATTGACTACGTTAACACTTGGTTTTCCTCAGCGGAAGGCTCGTACGGTTGCCTGCGTTGCCGTTATGGTGAACGCGTATGAAGTTATTTCAAACACTCCGTGCCAAACGGAACCGCAGACGGCTGAAGGAGGAGGCGTACGCCTTCTTGTTCGAACCCTACGACGGCGACGAGGTCGTCGTTTTCGATACGGAGACGACGGGGCTCGACCCCAAAAAAGACGAGATCGTCTCCATCGGCGCGGTGAAGGTGAAAGGCAACCGGATCCTCACCTCGGAGACCTTCGAGGTCTACCTGAAAACGTCCAGACCCATCCCGGCGGAGAGCATAGAGGTGCATGGCATTCGTCCCTGCGACCTCGAGCATGCGCTCTCTCCGCCGGAGGGGATTGCGAAGTTCCTGCATTTTATCGGCCCGAGGCCGCTGGCAGGGTACTACCTTGAGTTTGACGTGGCGATGATCAACCGCTATGTCAAACCCTGGCTCGGGGTGGAACTTCCCAACCCGAAAACAGAGGTCTCCGGCCTTTACTTTGACAAAAAAAATTTCGGGATTCCGCAAGGAAACATTGATTTACGCTTTGATACAATCCTTGCCAATCTGGGAGTGCCCCCAATGGGCAGACACAACGCCGTCAACGACGCGATCATGACGGCAATGATCTATATCAAATTGAACAAAACGATTAAACTCAAAACAGGAGAGAGAACATGAGTGATACAACAGTCAAACCGGTTTTCCAACCCAACCGCGAATTCGCCAAAACGGCGCGCGTCAAGAACATGTGTGAATACAAAGACCTTGCGGCATGGGCCGAAGAGGATTATGAAGGGTTCTGGGACCACTTCGCGAAAGAGAAGATCGACTGGTTCGAGCCGTACGGCAAGGTACTCGATGACAGCAACATGCCGTTTGCGAAATGGTTTGAAGGCGGTAAGCTCAACGTGGCGCACCAGTGTATCGACCGTCACCTCGACTCGCGCAAGAACAAAGCGGCGATCATCTTTGAAGGGGACCGCGGCGATAAGCAGATCGTCACCTACCTCGAGCTCTACTACAACGTCAACAAAATGGCGAACCTCCTCAAGAACGAGTTCGGCATCAAAAAGGGTGACCGCGTCGTCATCTACATGCCGATGATCCTCGAAGCGGCCTACGCCATGCTGGCGTGTACGCGTATCGGTGCGATCCACTCCATCGTCTTTGGCGGCTTCTCCGCGGAAGCGCTGCGCGACCGTATCATCGACGCGGAGGCGAAACTCGTCATTACCGCCGACGGTGCGTTCCGCAAGGACAAACCGTACATGCTCAAGCCGGTCGTCGACAAAGCCCTTGAAGAGGGGTGCGAGTGTGTTAACAAGGTCCTCGTCGTTCAGCGCAACGGTGAAGATATCGAGTGGAAGGCGGGCCGTGACTACTCCTATAACGAGATGATCGAGCAGCAGTCCGCTGTCTGCGAAAGCGAACCGATGGACAGCGAAGACCCGATGTTCCTGCTCTATACGTCCGGTTCCACGGGCAAGCCGAAGGGGGTCCAGCACAATACGGCGGGCTACATCCTCTGGGCGCAGATGACGATGGAGTGGGTCTTCGACGTCAAGGAGAACGACACCTACTGGTGTACGGCCGACATCGGCTGGATCACCGGCCACACCTACATCGTCTACGGTCCGCTCGCCATGGGTGCGACGACGCTGATGTTCGAAGGGGTCCCGACCTATCCGGACGCGGGACGCCCGTGGAAGATGGTCGAAGAGTACAAGATCAACCAGTTCTACACGGCGCCGACGGCGATCCGCGTGCTGCACAAAACGGGGGCGGAAGAGCCTGCGAAGTACGATCTGAGCTCCCTCAAGGTCCTCGGCACCGTCGGCGAGCCTATTGACCCGCCGGCATGGAAGTGGTACTACGAGGAGATCGGCGGTGGCAAATGCGCCATCGTCGATACCTACTGGCAGACGGAGACGGGCGGCCATATCGTCACGCCGCTGCCGGGCGCGACGCCGATCAAACCGGCGTGTGCGACCCTGCCCCTGCCGGGCATCATGGGTGAGATCCTCGACCCGGAAACGGGCAAGAAGGTCGGCGTTGGCGAGAGTGGCTACATGTGTGTCACCAAGCCGTGGCCGTCGATGATCCGTGGCGTCTGGGGTGACCCGGAGCGCTTCGTGAAGTCCTACTTCGGCGACGTCAAGAAAGACGGACAGCCGGTCTACTTCACCGGTGACGGCGCGAACTACGACGAGGACGGCTACATCACCATCACGGGCCGTACGGACGACGTCATCAACGTCTCCGGCCACCGTATGGGTACCGCCGAGGTCGAAGCGGCGTGCAAGAAGCACCCGAACGTCGCGGAAGTCGCCGTCGTCGGCAAGCCGCACGAGCTCAAGGGTGAGGGGATCTTTGCCTATGTCGTCCTCAAAGGCGACGAGAGCATGGCTGAAGATGTCGAGATGAGCAAAGAGATTAACAACGTCATCAAGCAAGAGATCGGCAACATCGCCGTCTGCGACGACATCGCTTTTGTTCCGGGCCTGCCGAAGACCCGTTCGGGCAAGATCATGCGCCGTATTCTGCGCTCCATCGCCAAAGGCGAGGCGATCACCCAGGATACGTCGACGCTCGAAGACCCCAGTGTCGTCGAAAAGATCCAGGAAGTCGTCAACGCCTGCCGCGTCTGACCGTACATGGGGAGTGCGCCGCGCTCCCGCCCCACTTTTTTTTCAATCCTTGACAGTGAACGTTTGCTTTTTCTCTGTGTCCTATTCGGATACGACACTCTTGTTGCGTCCGCCCAGTTTGGCTTCGTAGAGGGCTTTGTCGGCCTCTTCGATGGCCGTTTCGATGTTGTGGTGGTCCCGGAGCCTGGTCAGTCCCGCAGAGATCGTGACGCATATACTCTCCCCGCTGGGAATATGCGTTTCCAACAGCGCGATTCCTTCGCGGATGCGCTCGATCACGGCTCTGGCCGTCTCGACATCGGTGTGGGGCATCATGACCAGGAACTCCTCCCCGCCGTAGCGGTAGACGCTGTCGTAGGGGCGCAGATGCTGCAGGATAAAGGCGGCAATATTGGCGAGGACAAGGTCCCCCGTCGGGTGGCCGTGCGTATCGTTGACCTGCTTGAAATGGTCGATGTCGATGATGGAGATCACCGTCGTCTCGACGTGTCGGTCGATCAGATCCATCTGCTTGCGCAGATCGCTGAGCATGCTGATGCGGTTGCGGACCCCGGTGAGGGGGTCGCGGTTGTACAGGGTCTCCTCGAGTTCGTATTTGAGGGTCTGCAGGTTGAGGCGCAGGCGCTCGATGGAGTTGGCGAAACTGTCGTAATCGATATGGGAGATGGCTTCGTCCCGCGAGGAGGTCTCCAGCAGCAGTCTCGCCAGGGTGTGTACCTTTTTATGCTCGCCTCGGATCGACTGAAAGGTCTTGTTGTTCTGGATCTCTTTCTCGGAACAGTTGTAGTACCACTGACCGAAGGTGCAGTGATGGTGGGCATCTTCGGCCATGTCGCGGTAATCGAAGGGGAGGCGGCAGACGATGGAGCGGATGATGTTCTGGTGCCACTGGTTATGGTTGTAGATGGCCTGGTCCACTTCGCGGATGACGGCCTGGAGTTTTTCCCGGTTGATACGGTACATTTTTATTCCCTCCCCGCAGGTATAACAAAACTTTCTATCGTCAGCTTATCATATTCTCTAATAATTTTTCAAAGAAAACAGCGCGGGTCAATCTCCCGAAGCAGCCGGCGCGGGGAAGCGGATCGCTGTGACATCGGCCTTGTAAAAGGGGAAGTACGCATCGGTACCGAACAGATTGCCCCCTTCAACCCTGAAGGGAAGGCGGTAGCCCGAAACGTCGCGGAAATCCGACAGCGTCCCTCCGAAGGGTTGCAGTCGGTACTGCTTTTGCGGGTTGGCGTTGCTCCAGCGCAGCATGGAGACTTCGACGGGCTGCCCGTCGTTGCCCAGGGTGATGTCCACCGACTGTGAAAGCGCTCCTTTGGTGACGGTGACCCGGGCGACGTTCTCGTTCACTCCTTCCCAGGCTATGTCTTTGCCGGGCAGCAGGGCCGCCGGGGTCCAGAACACCGCTTCGATGACATAGCGGCCGAAGGCGGAGCGGGTGTGGTCCGCATCCCCGCCCGCCCGGGCGACGGGAAGGATTCCCAGTATCCTGAAACGGGTCCAGCTCCCCGTATCGGACCCGGAGACGGGCAGGCCGCCGACGAGCTGCATCTTCCAGATAAAGCCGTGGGGCAGGGCGAGGATCTGCCGGGCCTGCATAGGCAGGTACGCGGGGGGGGTGAGGCTGAACTCCCCCTGCATGTCGATCTCGGCGACGGTGAGCAGCGGCGTACCGGGAGCGATGGTATAGGCGAAGTAGCGCTGTGCCGCCGGCGGAAGGTTTTGGAGCATGGAAGGGTCGAAAGAAGCAGGCTGCAGCGGCTGTTGCGAGCGCAGCCGCTGCCATTCGTGTGTTTCCGCCCGGTGGTCAACGTAGCGCAGCAGCACAAGGGAGATGAGCAGCACGGCCAGGATGCCGAGGAGCAGGATGAGAAGGGTCATGAAACGTATCCCGTAGCGGTGTAGCATAATGCCTATGATAGCCAATTCATTATGAGAGGGACGGATGCGCAGGTTTCAGTAAAGCAGGAAGCGGGCTGACGGGGGAGGGCGGCACTGTTTTGCCCAGATCAAAACGATCTGCCGCCTTTAAGGCATAGTGTTGAAGGTCAGCGCGGATTTTTGAATCCGCACTCGTTGTAGCCGCCGGTACAGGCTGACCAGCGGTAGTTGCCTGTTGCGTGGCAGGTGTAGAACCCGTTGTTGGTTTCGCCCGGGTCCAGGGTGGAGTCTGACCCGCAGGACCAGTTCCCGTTTTTCCGTTCAAGGCACACCTTGACATAGACGCGCTGGTTGCACTGGTTGGTGACCTTGAGCGACAACGAGTCTGATGAACCGCAGTTGTCGCCCCAGCGGTCATCAAGGTTGACGCAGAATTTGGCATCCTGTGCAAAGCTATTTGTTGTTAACAACAGGCCGAGGGCCAGAAACGACCAGATAAATTTTTTCACAATTTCTTTCCTCCGTCATCTATACGTTGAGAGTACTAGCAGCTGGGACCGGATGCTTACGGCATGCAAGCAAATGAGGTGTGATTGATTAAACTGCTTCAAAACAGAAGCCTGCATCAAGCCTACCAGACCGTCCCTCCGATGCGGGGAAGATACTGATTATCTTTTGTTCATATCTCAAAGGAAGAAGCCGAGTGATCGAAAGCTGATACAATGCCGCACCAAAACGTAACGGAGCAGCGGTGAAAAAGTACAGTGTTTATCTCCTTGTCGGCCTCTGCGTACTTTTCTGGTCGGGCAATTTCATTCTGGGCCGGTTCGTGCGGGATGATGTTCAGCCCCTGGAACTGGCCTTTTTCCGCTGGGCTTTCGTCTGCCTCATGCTGCTGCCCGCGTTTTACGCTGTCAGCCTTCGTAATGTCCTGAAGCTGGTCCGCGAGCACTTCATCGTGACATCCGTGCTGGCCATCCTCAGCGTGACGTTTTTCAATACCATCCTCTACACCGCCCTGCAGACAACGACGGCGACCAACGCGCTGCTCATCAACTCCAGCGTCCCTATCATGATCCTGCTCCTCTCAGCGATGATGCTCAAGCACGACGTGAGCAGGCGGCAGGTCGCGGGTATTGCACTGTCCACGGCGGGGGTCGTTTTCCTGATCCTTAAAGGCGATTTCGGAAGCGTCTCGGCGCTCCGTCTCAGTCATGGCGACTTCTGGATGTTGGCGAGTTCGCTGTCGTGGGCACTCTACTCGGTCCTGTTCAAACGGAAGCCTGCGGGCTTCAGCAGCGCGGAGCTCTTCATGGCCAATATGTACCTTGGATTCCTCTACCTGCTGCCGATCTACCTGGCGCAGGGCTATACGTTTCACGCGGAAGCCGTGCTGCTTGAAAACTACTGGGCCTATTTTATCTACGTCTCGCTCTTTGCCTCGATCCTCTCCTACATTTTCTGGAACAAGGGGATTGATGTCCTCGGTGCCGCCAAAACGGGGCAGTTCGCGCATCTTATGCCGCTCTTCGGCGCCATGCTGGCCTATATCTTCCTCGGTGAGACCCTGCAGTCCTACCACGTCGTCGGGGCGGTTTTGATCGGAGCGGGGATCTATACATCGCTTTTTCTGAAGAAGCCTGTTCAAGCGGGAGGGTGATCAAGAGGCTCTGCGGGGTGCCCGCCTGCACCCCCATCGTAGCGGCCGGGATCAGAGCAGCTGCAGATTATGGTATAATGTCACCACTTTCAGCGCACCACGGTCTGCGACTGTCTCCGTTTTCGTACTTCTTTGATCGCACAGCGCATCTACTGATTACCTTAACAATTTTTTTACACCATAGCCTGGATCGATAATGTTTTCGGATGTTTGGCAGGCTTGAGGGAACGTACGGATCCAAAGAGGATCCTGCAGTCTCCCCCTCATTGACAGGAATATATATATGTCATTTTCAACACTGGGCTTGTCAGAGCCCCTTTTGCGTGCTGTTGCCGATACCGGCTACACCGAACCTACACCGATCCAGGCACAGGCGATCCCCGTCGTATTGAAGGGAAAAGATCTCCTTGCCGGCGCCCAGACGGGCACGGGAAAGACGGCGGGCTTCACCCTGCCGATGCTCCAGCTGCTCAGCAGTGCGGCGCCCTCCAGGGGCAAACGCCCCGTCCGTGCACTCGTATTGACGCCGACGCGCGAATTGGCCGCACAGGTGGGCCAGAGCGTCGAGACCTACGGCAAACACCTTCAACTTGACTCGGCGGTGATCTTCGGCGGGGTCAACATCAACCCGCAGATCAACAAGCTGCGCCGCGGCGTCGACATTGTCATTGCGACACCGGGGCGCCTGCTGGACCATGCGAACCAGAAGAACATCGACCTCTCCCGCATCGAGCTGCTTATCCTCGACGAAGCGGACCGTATGCTCGACATGGGCTTTATCCACGACATCAAAAAGGTCCTCAAGCTCGTGCCGAACAAGGCGCAGAAGCTGCTCTTCTCCGCGACGTTCTCCGATGAGATCAAGACGCTGGCCGACGGCCTGCTGCACAGCCCGGAGCTGATCGAGGTCGCCCGTCGCAACACGACCTCCGAGCGCGTGGCACAGGTGGTCTACCCGGTCAAGCAGGACCGGAAACGCGCGCTGCTTTCGACGCTGATCAATACGAACGGCTGGGAACAGGTCCTGGTCTTCACACGGACCAAGCACGGGGCGAACCGCCTCTGCAAGCAGCTGACATCCGACGGCATCCCTTCCGAAGCGATCCACGGCAACAAGACCCAGAACGCCCGCACCAAGGCGCTGGCCGCTTTCAAAGCGAAGCGGGTCCGCGTCCTGGTCGCGACGGATATCGCGGCACGGGGGATCGACATCGACCAACTGCCGCATGTCGTCAACTTCGAACTGCCGAATGTGCCCGAGGACTACGTGCACCGCATCGGCCGGACGGGCCGCGCGGGCAACGAGGGCGAGGCTGTTTCGCTGGTCTGCGCCGAAGAGGCCGAATACCTGCGTAACATCGAGAAGCTGATCAAGGCGGCGATCCCGCAAAAAACGGTCGAGGGGTTTGAAACCCGTCTGCCCGACAAGGTGACATCCTCATCGAAACCGAGAACAAACGCCTCCAAAAAGCGTCCGGCACGGAACAGCAACGAGCGTGCGGAAGCAAAGCCTCGCCAGGGCCAGCGTGATAAAAAACGTAACGCGCCGAAAGAGCGCCGCAAAGAGCAGCCGCCGATGAAAGCGGAAGATGTCGCATCGTACCTCGCGCAGATGAAAGCGGGGGTGCGCTGATGGCACGCAGTACGCAGACATTCGAAAAACGGCGCCGGGAGCTGGACAAAAAGCAGAAGAAAGAGGCAAAACGCCTCAAGAAAGAGGCAAAGAAAAGCGATGATTACGTGCCGCTTCCGGAGATCTACGTCCCGGAAGAGGAGACGGAACCGGCCGCAGAGAGTGTGCCGGAAGTATAGCCGGAACTTTTCGGCCCGGGGAAGGGCATCTTTTAAAAACCTTCAGGACGCTGGAGGGTTTTAAAAGGTGTCCCGGCGGCGGAACGTTCCGCCGATAGGGGCTTAGAGCGGAGTAACGTTCTCTGCCTGCGGGCCTTTTTGTCCCTCGCCGATCTCGAAAGTCACTTCCTGACCCTCCTGGAGCTCAACGCGGCCGTAGCCTGTTCTGTTGACCTGGCGAAAGTGTACAAATACGTCTTTACCGCCGTCTTCAGGGGAGATAAACCCATAGCCTTTTTCACTGTTGAACCATTTAACGGTTCCCTTTTGAAGATCTGCCAAAGCAAGTCCTTGTTTAATGTAGTCGTCGAAATTTAATGTGGAGCACTCTGTAAGGTATCGAAATTATTGAGGCGCAACGGGGCTTCAATAAGTTAACACACCAAGATGAAACTCTATATCATCTTTCAATGGCTGAATGATACCTGAAAAATGGTTTCTTTCGCAAGCCGAAATCGTTTCCAAAAGGTTCCGGAGTCAAAAGAGGAAGCAGTGATGACATATTATACACCCCGGCCTGCCGGAGCGGAACGCGGGGTGCTATACTGAACCTACAACTAATCTGTCACTTCTAATACCTCTGGGAAGTTTGCCCTTTTCAAGCATTATTATTGGCTTGTAAAGGGGCAAGTATGCCTTACAGCGTCATTAACGTCAACCGTAAAGAGTATCTGGATTCCATCGCGCAGATCGACGATACGAAGAGCAGGGGATTCGCCGACCAGGCACTGAGATGGTGGGACCGCCACTACAGCTGGAATGCCGAGGGGAGTGTCATCCTCACGGATGATGCGGGGGCGCATCTTTGTTACCTCTTCTACAAGATTGACCGCTATCACGAGTATCTGACTATCCACAATATCCTCACCCCGCTGTGCCACCGTCGCCACGGCTACGCACTGATGCTGCTGCAGTGGGTGTTCGAACTGGCGGTGCAACACCATGTCCGGCGTTTCAAAGCGGTCTGCGTCCCCCAGTCGCTCGATTTTTACCTCTCTTTGGGGTTTTGCTACTGGGGACTGACGTCAACGAAGGATTACTACTGCAACCTTCCTGTCCCGGTTTCCGGACTCGACGGCCTCCGGGAGATGGTCGAATCGGCCTCGGCGGAGACCCTTGCGGGGACGGCGCTTCAAAGCATTCACGACCGGGTTGCGGACAACGATGCGTCGCTGGACACGGCCCAGCAGAACCTGCATGACAAGGGGCTTGCCAAACTGCAGGACGCCTACATGCAGACGGAGCTGATCGCGTGTATGGAAGATGCCAAGGGACAGGAGAAGGGGAACAAGCCCGGGATGTGAGCCCGAAAGCGCGAAGGCGTAACGCTAATAAAACAGGCACAAAAACATGCTATGATGGCTGAATGTTCTGTTCCGCCTGGTGTAAACGTATTATCCGTGACAATATCGACGCTCCCGAAGATTCCATAGAGTATAAACGTTCCGTCATCGCGAACCTTATTACGATCTTCGCGGTCCTGGTGCTTGTCCTGGACATCTATAACAACCTGACCCACGGGTTTGAGACCCTTGGCGTCCTGGAACTCTTCGGGATCGTCATTATCCTGATCAACAATATCCTGTTCCGCACCCGGAAGGTCAGACTGGAAACAACCTCGAGCATCCTTGTCGGGGTGATCGCGGGACTCGCCGTTCTTTCGCTGCACATCGACGGTTTTGAGAGGGATTCCGCACTCTTCTGGACGGCCTCGCTGCCGATCTACGTGTTCGCGCAGCACGGATTGACGCGGGGGATCCGCTGGAGTGTGATCATCGCATCGGGTATCGGCGTCGTGCTGCTGCTGAGTGCACTCGATCTCGGCGACCCTATCTTTCCCGCGGGGCTCCTGATCCAGATGTTTATCGGCTATGTCGCCATCTCCTTCGTCGTCTACTATTTCGAACAGATGCGCATGGATTATGAAGTCCGCCTGTCGAAAACGGCACGGGAGCGTGAAGTGATGCTCCGGGAGCTCCACCACCGTGTCAAAAACAATATGCAGGTCATTATGAGTCTGCTGTGGCTGCAATCCGAAAAGATCGAAGAGCCGAAATACCGCAAATACTTTACCGAAAATATCGGCCGCCTGCGGGCGATGGCGATGGTCCATGAAAACCTCTACAGCGCGGACGATTTTGCGGACATCGATATGCACCACTATCTGCAGATGCTGACGCTGAACCTTCAGAAGATCTCGGCGGTAGAGCTGCACTGCGAATGCGAGAAATCCATACGGCTGGGAATCCGAAATGCATTGTCGATCGGACTGATCGTGAACGAAGGGGTCACCAATGCCGTCAAGTATGCCTATGACGAGACGCAGCACGGCGAGATCCTGATCAAACTCGTTCAGCGCGGCGAAGGAAGCTATGAACTGACCGTAAGGGATTACGGGAAAGGACTTCCCGCCCACGCCGCCCCCTCCGAAGGTATCGGCATGATGCTGATCACCGACCTTGTCAAAGGTCTGGACAACGGTACCTGCGATATCAGTTCCAACGGGGGCGTGACCATTACGGTGGGATTTGAGGCAAGAGAGAGGTACGCATGATTGACTCCGTGATGATCGTCGAAGACGAGATGCTGACGGCCCGCTACATTTCCAGCATTCTTAAAGGGTGGGGCATCCGGGTGGTCGGTGTATTTGACAACGCCATGGCCGTTATCGCCGCGTTCGAGGAGGAGATCCCGGGGCTGGTCCTGATGGATGTCAATATCCGGGGCAATATCGACGGTTTTGCGCTGAGCGATATGATCTGGGAACAGCACACGGTGCCGATCGTCTATATCACGGCCTACTGCGATAACGAGACCCTGCAGAAGGCTTTCCGCCCCCTGGCATACGGCTACGTGATGAAGCCTTTCGGCCCCGAGGAGCTCGAAACTGTCTTGCGCAGCGCGCACCGGCGCCACCAGAAGGTGAGTGACGAAGCGCACGATACGGAAAAGGGTGCGCGCATCGACCTCTCCCCCGTCCATACCTATGACCTCGCCACCGCAAGCCTCTATGCGGACGGCGAAGAGGTGGTCCTGACCGCCAAGCAGAACATTCTGCTGGAACACCTGGTACTGCACCGTCACCAGGTGGTGAGTTACCATGAGCTCGAATTCGCCATCTGGGCCGACGAGGAGGTGTCACCCTCTTCGCTGAAAACGGTCGTCTACTCCCTGCGCAAACGCGCCCCGGAGCTCCGCATCAAGAACCTCAGCAAACAGGGCTATACCCTTTCGTAAAACTGCTACTCCCTCTCACGCCTTTTTGACTTTTTTTGACTTTTTTCCTGTAGCTTTTGTGATAGGAAACATTTTAGGAGTTAATAATGGTCAAGATAAGCCAGATGATGCTGTCTGTTGCTGCCGTGATCGCGATCGGCGGTTGCGGCGGTGGCGGCAGCAGCAGTAGCAATACGAGTACCGGCAGCGGCGGCGGCGTTGTTGACGGGTATGTATCGGGGGCGACCGTCTTTGTCGACAGTACCGGCGAAGGCGAGCATAACGATACGGAGTTGTCGACGGTGACCGATGCGAACGGGGACTTCTCCTTCGCGGCGACCATTGCAGACGGAACAAAAATCTATGCCTACGGGGGCATCGATATCAGTACAGGCTACCCTTTTGAGGGGCGTCTGTCAACTGTGTATGACGCGACGCGTCCGGATATCGTCCTTTCGCCGCTGACAACCTATGTCGCGGCGATCATGGCATCGGATCCGACGGTGACCTTCGATGCGGCGGCCGATACGGTCGCGGCCAACCTCGGCATCACCGCCGATCAGGTCAAGAACGACCCGATGCTCGACAGCGACAGCTTTATGGCGGCGCAGAAGGTCCAGAAGGTCGCCGAAGTGCTGAGTGCCGCCACCAAAAGTGACGGCGAGTCCTTTGACGATGCTTATACGAAGGTGTTTGAATCGTTGGCGGCCACCACGTTCAGCGGCGACTTCAACGCGACGGAACTGGCCGGTCAGGTCAGTTCCGATTCCGGGGTGACGCTTGATCCGTCGGTCACGACCTTCGTCGAAACCCTCGCCGGCACGATCGATGAACTCGCGGCAAACGTCACGACGACAAGCGAACTGGACGGCTTCGGCGAGACGATCAATACCTACGCCGAAGCGGCGGAAGGGGCGATTGAGAACGGCGATACGGCCGCCGTCTCCGACCTGACAACGACCCTGGGCGACCTGAACACGACCCAGGTGGCGAATGAGATCGAAACGGGGACCTATGTTGACCCGATGATTGCCGCACTGGCACAGGTTGAAAGCGCCCTCGCCGACAATATCACCTACCTGGGGACGAATACGGCCGAGACGAGCATTACGGCCAATCTCGTGCTGAGCGATCCTGCCGTGGCCCCCTTTGACACCCCGGATCTGAACCTGACATGGTCGGCAACCCCCGCGGGCGTCATCGATGTCGCTACCGGTGCCGTGACGCGCAGCGATCTGGCAGATGTGGCCGTCGCGCTCAAAGCGACGGTCGCGAACAGCCTCGTCACGAATAACCGGGTCTTCGACCTTGTGGTCAAGCGCAACGAGTACGCACCGATGGCGGTGGGAGATAGCCTGAGCCTTGATGAGGATACCAACGCGTCGCTCAATGTCCTGGCGAACGATTCGGACCAAAACGGCGATACGCTCTTTGTCTCGGCGGTTTCGGCCGCGGGCCACGGCGCGGCGGTGATCAACCCCGACGGCACGGTCACCTACACCCCGGTAGCGAACTACAACGGTCCGGACAGCTTTACCTATACGGTCAGCGACGGTACGGGACGCAGCGCCGATGCAAACGTCAGCGTGACCGTTGCACCGGTGAATGATGCACCGACGATCGGCGGTACGCCGGCGACGTCGGTCGACCAGGATGCACCGTACAGCTTTACGCCTTCTTCCGGTGACATCGACGGTGACATGCTGACCTTCAGCATCGTCAATCCGCCGGCCTGGGCGGCGTTCGACCCGGCAACGGGGGCACTGACCGGTACACCGGGCAACAGCGACGTCGGTACGACAGTCGATATCAATATCTCGGTGACCGACGGTACGGCCACGGTCTCCCTGCCGCTCTTCTCCGTGACGGTGCTCAACGTGAATGATGCACCGACGATCAGCGGTACGCCGGCGACATCGGTCGACCAGGACGCGCCGTACAGCTTTACGCCGACTTCGGGGGATATTGACGGCGATACGCTGACCTTCAGCATTCTCAACAAGCCTTCCTGGGCGACATTTGACACAGCGACAGGAGCACTCTCCGGTACCCCGGGTAATGCCGATGTCGGCACGACGACAGGAATCGTCATCTCCGTGTCTGACTCGGTGTTGACTGCAGCGCTGGCACCGTTTGACCTGGAAGTCATCAACGTCAATGACGCCCCGACGGCGTCGGCCGCATCGTTCCAGGTCCAGACGAATACCCAGCTCGACGGCGACCTAAGCCCGTATGCATCTGATATCGATGTCGGTGACACCCTGACCTTCACGCAGGTCGGAACGCTTGCCGGACTGACGCTCAACGGCAACGGTACCTTCAGCTTCAGCAGTGCATCCGAAGGCAACTTCACCTTCGATTATGAGGTTTCCGACGGCACACTGACAAGCGCCCCGGCAACGGTCACCATCAGTGTCGTCGCCAACCTCTCGCCCGTAGCGGGTGACGTCGCAGTCAGTACCGATGAGGATACGGCGGTGCTGATCGACGTGGCGGCACACACCAGCGACAGCGACGGTTCGGTAGATGCCACGACGGTGGCGGTCTCCGCCGCGACGGACGGTAACCTGAGCGTTGACCCGGGAACGGGCGTTGTGACCTATACACCGAATGCCAACTTCAACGGTACGGACAGCTTTACCTACACGATCCAGGATGACCAGGGCGCGACATCGAACGCCGGGACCGTAACGGTCACAATCGTTCCTGTCAACGACGCCCCGACGATCGATCCTATCGGCAATCCGCCTTCAGTGGCGGTCAGTTCACCGATCTTCGAAGTCCCGGTCTCTATTGCCGATGTTGACGGCGATGCACTGACGCTGAGCGCCGTTTCGTCCAATCCGGGCGTCGCAGCGGTTTCGGCGAACGGTACGACGGTGGCGGTCGACCCGGTCGCGGAAGGTACGGCAACAGTGACAGTCACTGTCGATGACGGCATTCTCACTGCCCAGGAGACCTTTACCGTCACGGTCATTGCCGATCCGGTGCTGACGGACAACAGTTTCTACGACGGGCAGTATCTGTATGACTACTGGATGGAAGATAACGGTACGGCAATGGTGCCGATGTACGCACAGCACTACCTTAATTACGGTGCTGTCGACACTATGACTTATGCCCTCACTGCGGATAACAATTGGAGCGAGGTCCCGATCGATATGAACATGGTGACCTGGGATGACATCAACACTGTCTGGGTCCCGGACTCTTATCTGCAGATCGACTACACCATCAGCGCGGACACGCTGACGCTCTCCATGCAAAATGAATCGCACCGCATCGGTACGGTCACTGACCTGAGTGGTCAGACGTTGGATATTCCGATCGGTTCCGGAACGACGGTGCCTGTTACGTTCTCAGCAGGTGCAAAACAGTACGTATCCCTCTACAAGGCGGACAACGAGATCTTCTATTCCTACTGGAACGAGGGTCTGGGGTATACGACGCTCGAAGACCATATGAACAACGACGGGACATTCTATTGGGATGAGTCGACATGGCCATGGCAGCCGGCTTTCGTCGCGCAGAGGAATGCCGGCGGTACCGCCGCTGTCGACAGCAACGGCGCGGATATTACGACGCTGACGCTCGGCATGACGGGTAACCTGGTCGCCGACGGCAATCACAGCCAGGTCGTCGGTAGCTGGTGGGTCTCCACCCTGCCCAATGACAGTAACCTGATCGTCCGTACCGAGTTGAATGCGACTCTGGTCGATCCTGCTATGTATAATGAGGGTGAACCCGTGTTTACGCATATCCATAACGGTATGGTCTACAACGGTGCCTACGGTGCCCCGATGACGGACTTTATCGTTGGCAATGATTCGGTAACCTACAACGATACGGCGATGAATGATATTCTGACCGCTATTGCGAACTATACGCCGCCGGCAGCCCCGGTAACGGTCGATGAGTTCTATGCGCTGACCGAGATCCCCATCAGCCAGGCGGAGTGGGATGCCCTTCCCAAGGCACAGGTTGCCAATCTTGCGAACATGGACCTGTGGGGCGTCTGGCCCGACAGTAACGGTACGGCGGTTATCGCCGTCAATTCCGACGCGCTCTATGCCGACTCCAACGGCACGGTCATGTTCAAAGATATCAACGGTACGGTGACGGATAGTTTTGCTTTCACGATCAATCTCGCCGGTACGGAACTGAATGTCTCCATTCCGCCGAGCGGCCATCTCTTTGCGAACCTGGGAGATGTCTACGACCAGGCGGCCCTCGAAGGGATGTTCGGCATCACGATGCCGGCAGGCTCCGCAGGGTACAAAACGGCGCACCTGCGCCTGAGCGACGAGTATGATTTCTGGGGGACGTTGACATCATATGACATCAACTACTCCTCCATGACGTTCACGACGCTGGCGGAATTCGTCAGCGCCAACCAGGGAGGTCTGGGCGGTTACGTCTTTAACATCAACGGCAATACCGGCATCCAGTTTGGTGCCGGCGATGCCTATACCGACATCAACAGCAACGGTACGGTGACGCTGATCGACTTCAGCGATGCCCAGGCTCCGTTTGTTGTCGAGAGCGGGACATGGTATGTCCAGAATAACGGGAACGGCGATGTCATTATCGTCGAACTGCCGAGTATGAATAGGCCTTTTGCCGCGACGGTCATGAACGACGGCTTCGGTGACTATGTTGCCGAGGGTGAAATGCAGCCGGCCTTTACCGGCGATATCGAGATTAAATTCAACGTAATCGCCCGCGATGCGCTGATCAACTACTTTATGAGCGGGGGAGGCACTGCTACGCCGACGACCGCCAACGATGCGACGCTGGTCGGGGCCTGGGCACTGGGCGGTATCACGACGATGGATGCCCTCCTGATTATCGCCGATAACGACAAATATATGGCGGTCCAGAAAGTTCTGGGTACGAACGGTGTCATCGGCGGCGTGGAAGTCGGGCTGTACACGCTCGATGCCTCCGGCAACTTCACCTCGGCCTCCCCATTGATCAACACCAATGCCGGCGACACTGCCGTGGGGGCGACGGTCAGCGATAACGGCGATGACACGGCGACGCTGACCAGCAGCGATGGGACGGTGGTCTTAAACCGCCTGAGCAGTGCTGCCAGCCTTGAAGCGGGGGCATGGATCGTCAACCAGTCGACGGCCGGTAACATCAAATTCGTTATTATGGTTCTGGACGGTGCGGGTAACTATATGGTTGCCGATATTGACGACAGTTACGGCTCGGAAGTCGTCGGAACCGAACCGGGGACCGTCGGGCGTTACAACATGACGGAGTTTGGTACCTATGTGGTCGAGGGGAACGGCACGGTGACGATGACGCCGGATCTTGAGACGGATGAAAGCGCGGTCTGTACCGATACGATCACCTCCGGATGCGATACCATCGCCGGCGATACGAATAAGGAGTTCGGTCTGACGGTCGACAATACGCTGGGATCCCAGGTCCCGGTCAATATGACGGTCAGTTTCGATCCGACTTACAACTACATGACCGTCGACGGCAGCATGGTCTTCGTCCGGGTCGTGCCCGGCGGACCGGTGATCTTCCAGTAGAGGTGCCACTGCGGCACTTGCCAATCTCTTTCTCCTGAGCGGCCGGCACGGCGCCGGCCGCTCCCTGAAAATATCAGCCCGCTTTTATCCATTCCTTTTATAATCCATCCCATGAAGCAGATCATTATCGGCGATGAGGTCAGAGGGAGCGTTGAAATGCCCGAGACCCCGAACGCCTATTCCCTTTTTCATGCAGTTAAAAAAGCCTATGCGCAGCAGCGGCCGCCGACGCTGTCACTGCTCTTTTCAGCGGAGAAGATCAAGGCACTGGGGCGTTACCAGAAGGGCGGGGCGCAGGCCGAGCTGGCCGAGCTGCAGCTCTTTATCGATATGGGTCAGGTGCTGGGGTTCGAGACGGCGGAGGCGGAGGCGCTGAAGCTGCAGATCGAACTGACCAATGACAACGCCCATGTCCACCTCAACATCTCCAAGCGCCTCAAACTGCTCAACAAAAAGCGCCGGAGCCGGACACGCGGTACCTACCTCTTCTGGGACATCGAGAACTTCGGCCCCGTCGGGCCCATGTTCACCCACGTTATCGAGAAGTTCCGCGTCCCCGACGACCACATCTACCTGGCGGCGAACCCCGACTCCCTCTACCTCAAGCGGCGGGAGTGGGAGGCGGAGCTGTACGATTACGGCAAGCGGCTGGAGTCGTTCAATTTTACCGTCGTCGATCACGGAAAGAACGTGGCGGACGATTTTCTGCTGGGGGAGTTCGAGCGTCTGAAGCTCCGGCAGGCCGACGTTTTCATCATGACCTATGACCGGGAGCTCCGCGAACGCTTCCAGGCGGCGTGCCACAACAGCAACAACCTTTACACGCTGGGGAAATAGCGGCGGTTATTTTTTCGGGTCGCTCTTTTTGAGCTTTTCCGCCTTGATGCGGATCATCGGGCGTTTGGGTTTGGTGCCTTCGGGTTTCTTCTCTGCAGGTTTCCCTGGCCCTTTCTGCGCATCATAAGGCTTCTTTTCCCCTTTGTAGGGCGGCTTTTTCTTCGCGTCGTAGGGCTTTTTACCCTGCTGCTTCCGTTTGGCATCCCACGCTTTTTTGGCCTCGAGGCTCTCTTCGGTGTGGGGCTTGCCGTCATGGCGGTGGTTACGTTCGCCAGTCTTGCCGGAGAACATCGGTTTGCCGTTCTCGTCGGTGCCGATGTAGCGGGAGACGCCGCTCTCTTTCGGTTTGCGCGGGGCACCTTTGCCCTTCGGCTTGGCCGGGGCTTTCTTCGGCGCGGCATCTTCGTAAAGGCGGGCAGAGGGTTTTTTGTAGCGTTTCGGGCGCTGGGCGGGTACGGCACTCTCTTCGGGGGCGAACCCCTCCGGGCGCTCCTGGGAGATGGCGCGGCCCAGCAGCATCTCGATGCCCATCAGGCGCGGGCGGTCCGCCTCGCCCAGCAGGACGAGGGCCCCCTCGCGGGCCAAAGCCATACGTTCCAGGTAGCGCTGCGGAACCTCCGGCAGGTCGTAGCTGATGAGCAGATCGCAGCCTTCGGCATCTTCGAGGGCATCGTCGTTCAAGACGGTGACGGTGTCGGGGACGCTGATGGCCGCAGCGTCACCGGCGGTGACGACGCTGATCTTTCTGTCGGCGTTTTCTGCGAGCAGCTGGGCAAGCAGTTCGTCTTTGCGGGTATCTTCACAGAGGAGAAGGCGGTGGTTCTGGCGTTTGAACGCTACGGATGGGATAGCCATGGTTGGTCCTTGGTGGTGCAGGGAAAGGTGCGGATTTTCGGTACGCTCCGCCGCTGCAAATGATGGTGGAATTATAGCGGTTTTTCACTCAAGCAGGGGCGGAAGGCGTCAATCCTTCCGTTTTGCAAGCAGATTGTCCAGGGCGTCGCCGAGATGTTCGAACCGGAAGGTGAAACCGGCATCAAGCAGGCGGCGCGGTACGGCCCACTGCCCGCCGGCGATTACCTCGGAACCCTCGCCGAAAACGAGGCGCAGGAACCAGTAGGGGAGGCGCATGAAGGTGGGGCGGTGCAGGCGCGTTCCGAGGGCTTCGGTGAGCTCTTTGTTAGTTGAGACCCGGGGCGCCGCGAGATTGTAGACCCCCCGCATATTGTGATCGGAGACGGCGCGGACAAAGGCCTCGCAGAGGTCGCCGATGTGGATCCAGGAGAGGTATTGCTTCCCGTTGCCGACGACGCCGCCGAGGCCGAGGCGGAAGGCGGGCAGCATCCGGGAGAGCATCCCCCCGTTGCCCAGGACGATGCCCAGGCGGAAGATCACCGTCCGGACACCGTAGGCTTTGACCCCTGTTGCCGCGGCTTCCCACTGCTGGCAGAGTTCGCCGAGGAAGGTGTAGGCGTACTCCTCGCTCAATTCGTCGTGCCATTTTTTCGACGGGTAGATGCCGACGGCGGAACCGCCGATGTAGAGGGAGGGCTTGACCTCCAGCAGGCCGATCGCCTCGACGAGGCGCTCTGTCGTGCCGACGCGGCTGGAGACGAGCAGCGCTTTGTAGCGCCGGCTCCAGCGGCGGTCGACGGGGGCCCCGGCGATGTTGATGATCACGTCGGCGCCGGCCAGCTTTTCGGCGAGGGCTTCTGCCGGAAGCGCGAGGTCGCTGCGGCTGAGCGGCACGACGGCCCACCCCTCCGCTTCAAATCGTTTCCGCAGGTGTTTGCCGACAAACCCCGTCGCTCCGCCCATGGCAATTCTCATACCGACCTCCGTTGTGAAATTATATTATCATTGTAGCGAAGGTGCCCGAAATTTGCACAGGGGTATAATGGCACGAAAAGTCCTGCCCGAGAGGAGATGCCATGATCGCATGGAACACAACCCTGGCCGCCGTGTTCAGACGGCGCACGGAGAGACTCAAACCCATTGCTCAGATAGAGGCGATGCCGCTGGAGGAGCTGATCAATATCGACCGCCAGAAGGCGGCCCTTGTCGAGAATACGGAGAACTTCATCGCGGGACGTTTTGCGAACAACGTCCTGCTCTGGGGAAGCCGCGGGACGGGCAAATCATCGCTGGTGAAGGCGCTGCTGCACGCCTACGCCGACGAGGGGCTTCGGATCGTGGAGTTTTTCAAGGAGGACCTGCGCTACCTGCCCGAGGTGATCGACGAGCTGCGCGACGAACCTTACCGTTTTATCCTCTATCTCGATGACCTCACTTTCGGCGAAACGGACCTCTCCTATACCTACCTTAAAAGCGCGATGGAGGGCTCCATCGAAAGCGCCCCGGAAAACGTCCGGGTCTATGCCACCTCCAACCGCCGCCACCTCGTCCCCGAATACATGAGCGAAAACCAAGGGGCAACGGTCAAAGACGGCGAACTGCATTACGGCGACAGCGTCGAGGAGAAGATCTCCCTGGCGGACCGTTTCGGGTTATGGCTTTCATTTTATCAGGGGACCCAGGACGATTACCTGGCCATGGTGGAACACTACTTCAAAGGGGTCGATGTCGAGCGGGAGATGCTCATGCGCGAGGCGCTGCGCTTTTCGGCCGAGCGGGCATCGCGCAGCGGTCGGACGGCCAAGCAGTTTTACCTGCACTATATGCAGCGTTTCTATCCGGCGTAACGGCGCGCGGCGTTCAGCGGGACATCCCGCCGCACTTCATGCCGCCGCATTTCATCCCGCCTTTTGGCATGGCACCGCTTTTCTGACAGCTGTTTTTCATGCCGCCGCTTTTCATACCGCCGCTTTTCATCCCGCCTTTGATCATGTTCTGTTTGATCATTTTCTTGACCATGGGGGCGGTGAAAGCGCGTTTGAAGAGGGGGCGCTGTTCCGGCGTCAGCGTGGCGTAGATGGCGGTGAAGAGTTCGGTCATCGCGTCGGTCTTGGCGTCGAACTGTTTCTGCTGGGCCGCTTTGAACTTCTTCGCATCGAAGGCGGCGTCCCCGAAGGCGTCGATGGGGAAGGTTTTGGACGCTTTGCGAGTCATCATCTTTGCCTTGAAGCTGTTGATGGCATCGGTGACGGCCTGGGCCTGCGCGGCGCTGAGGCCCGTCTGGCTGACGGCATCGACGACTTTGCGGGCCAGGTGCATTTTGTTGTCCTTGCCGCCGTGCATGCCCTGCATGCTGTTCTGGCCGCTGCAGGCAAAGGCCGACGGGACGCTGAGGGCGAGGGTGGCTGCCGCGATCACGGCCATTTTTGCGAAGGGTTTCATCTGAAGAACTCCTGTGGGTGGTTGAATGAAACCATTGTAGGACAACGGTATTAATTTACCGTTAATAGGGACGTGTCACGCAGTGGCCTTCGCCACCCCCGTGATGTTCGCGACGACCTGTTCGCGGTAGGCTTCGGCGATCAGGCTGACACCGCGGTGCATCTGCGCCGGATCGGTGTGGGTGAAGTTGAGCCGGAGCTCGTCGTGCGCCGGCGATCCGGGGTAGAACTCGCTGCCGGGGACGAAGGCGACCCCGCGCTGCACGCAGCGGTCGACCAGCGTTCTCGTATCGTAGCCGGGCAGCCTGCCGTAGAGGAACATGCCGCCGTGGGGCTCGTCAAAGATGAAGTCGGGCAGTGTCGTGCGCAGTGCCGCGGCGAGCGCGTTTTTCTTGGCCCGGTAGTGGATGCGGAGGGTGGCGAGGTGCTGCTCAAGCCCTTCCGCCTCCCAATATGCGTCGATCAGGCGCTGGTCCAGGGTCGACGTATGCAGGTCGATCGTCTCCTTGATGATGAGCAGGCGGCGCAGGTTCGCTTCGCTGGCCCGGACCCATCCGACCCGCAGGCCCGGGGCCAGGATCTTGGAGAAGGAGCCCAGGTGGAAGCTGCGTTCGGGCATGGCCGCGCTGATGGGCAGGGAGGCATGGTCGAAGTAGAGCTCGCTGTAGGGCGCGTCTTCGATCAGCAGCGCATTCTCGTTCAGCAACGCCTTGGCGACGGCGTTGCGTTTGGCGGTACTGTAGCGCAGTCCCGTCGGGTTCTGGAAGTCGGGGATCAGGTAGGCCGCCCCCGTCCTGGCGAGACTGCGTCTAAAGGGGGTCATCGCGATGCCGTCATGTTCCAGGGCGACCCCTTCGGTGCGGACTTTCGACAGCCGGAACGCGCTGAGCGCCCCGAGGTAGGCGGGTAGTTCGACGGTGACCCCGTAGGGGAGCGTGCTCATGGCGATGAGGTTGATCGCCTGCTGCGAGCCGGTGGTGATGAGGATCTCGTCCGCGCGGGTCTCAAAGCCCGCATCGCAGTAGCGCTGCGCGATCTTTTCGCGCAGGGGGGCGTACCCCTGCGAACGTGAATACTGCAGCGACGCGGGATCGCCCAGGACCTTTTCGGCAGCGGATTTGAAGCCGTCGAGGGGGAAGAGGTCGGCGTCGGGAAGGCCGCCGGCAAAGGAGATGGTGTCCGCGGTGATCACATCGAGGATCTCCCGGATAAATTGGCGTTTCATGTTCTGTCCTTTTGGTTGAACGCGATGATACGCCGATTCCGGGGATTAATCTTCAATATTTCTTGCAAAAAAATATGCAGATCTTGCTAAAATGACCTTATGAAGAAAGAGACGCTGCGCCACCACGCCCACGTCGTCAACGACGCGCTGTATTACATCTACCGTCATATCGACTCGCCGATCACCCTGGAGGTGCTCGCGGAGCGAAACCGCACGAGCATCTACCATTTCCACCGGATCTTCAAAGAGGTGACGGGGCGCAACTTCTACGACACGCTGCAGTCCATCCGGCTGCAGAAGGCGGCGAACCTGCTCATCGTCAACAAGACCGAGAAGGTCTCCATGATCGCGCAGCAGTGCGGCTACAGCACGCATTCGGCCTTTATCCGGGCCTTCCGGCAGCGCTACGCGCAGACGCCGACGCAGTGGCGCGAAGGGGGCTACCTTGACTTTTCAAAGGAGAATATCCGCTACTCCGGCAACCTGCCGCGGATCGCGTCGGATCTGACCGGCCTCAGGCCCGAGATCGTCAAGATGCCCGCCATCCGTGTCGCCTACATGCGCCACCGCGGCTACAACCGCTCCATCGGCGACGTCTGGCGGCGGCTCTACGCCTACGCGGTAGAGCACGGCCTGGAGGCGTCCCGGCAGATCGGGCTGCACCACGACAACCCCTCGATCGTGCCGCTGGAGGAGTGCGCCTACGTCGCCGCCATCGAGATTCCCGACGGTTTCGAGGTCTCGGGCTCCGTCTCCAGCTTCGTCATCCCCTCATCGCTCTGCGCGCGCTTTACGATGCAGGGGCGCTACGGCGAGGTGCCGAACCTGATCCGCTACATCTACCATACCTGGCTGCCCGGCAGCGGTTTCGAGGCGAAGACCCTGCCGCCCTACGTCGTCTACCGCCGGAACCATTTTCTCGAATCCGACGAACGGTTCGACCTCGACTTCTACCTGCCCGTCAGCGTCATTTGACGGAGATCAGGCCTCTGTCCGTTTTTTGAAGCCCGTATTGATCCGCAGTTTGAGGCCGAGGTAGTACCCTTTGGTGATGAGCTTTTTCAACAGGTAGGCCGTGTAGCCGCTGACGCGGATGATACCGAAGAGTTCGCCGACCGCGTAGCGGCCGCCCAGGGCGACAAAGACACCGTCGACCTTGGCATGAAACGGGGGAACGGGGTCGCCGTTCAGCCGCTTGCGGATGGCGGCGGCGACGTACTCGGCGCTCTTCTCCGCCGTCTGGGCCGTCGGCGGCAGGAGGTTGCCTTTCGCGTCTTTGAGTTCGACGCAGTCGCCGACCGCGTAGACGTTCATGTGCGGAGCGAGGCGCAGGTAGGCATCCGGAACGATCTGCCCTAGGCGGTTCGTCTCCGGGGGCGTGTCGCTGTGCAGCGTATTGGCGGTGATCCCCCCGGTAAAGATCATGAAACGGTAGGGCAGCGCCGTGCCGTCTTTGAGGTGGATGGTCCCGTCTTCGACCTTGTCGATAAAGGCGTTGGTCAGGATCCGGATCCCCAGCGCTTCCAGGCGTTTCGCCGTGCGGTTGACGATGTAATCGCTCATGCCCGGCAGGATCGTGTCGGCCGCATCGATGAGGGTGATCCTGATCTTTTTGGCATTGGTGCCGAGGGTCTTGTGGTGTTTTTCGATGACGTCGGCCATCTCCGCGGCGATCTCGACGCCGCTGAGCCCCGCCCCGCCGATGGCGATCTGCAGCTCGGCCGGCGCCGGGTCGCGGTGCTCTTCGACCTTGGTGTAGACCAGTTGTTCGAAGGTCTGGCGGAAGGCGAAGGCGCGCTGGAGGTTCTTGACCCCGTAGCTGTTTTCACGCAGCCCCTTGATGAACGCGAAGAAGTTCGTGCGCGCCCCGGTGGCAATGATAAGGCTGTCGTAGCCGATACGCCCCTGCTCCAAAACGACCTCCCGCGCTTCGGGATCGACCCCGGTGATCTCGGCCTGCCTAAAGGTGACACGGTCGCCAAATCCCCGGCACCAGTTTGCCAGGTCTATCGTGATGTCGTGGATATCGAAACGCCCGGCGATATAGCCGTAGGCTTCGGTCTGCAGGTAGTGGTAGGGGTGGCGGTCGATCAGCGTGATGCGAAAGCGCGGGTCGCCGGCGAGATGTTCGATGGCCCGGAGACCGCCGTAGCCGCCGCCGAGAATGACAATGTGCTCTTGTTGCATTTTTTATCCTTTTTTGACCAGGAGTCCGGCGGCGACGATCATGGCGATGCCCAGCCAGACGGCCATGTCGGGGAAACCGTCGCCGAGCATGATGCCGAAGCCGACGGCAAAGGGGATGTTCGTGTAGCTCACGGCCCCGATGATTCCCGCTTTGCTGAAACTGTACGCCTTGGTGAGCAGCCACTGTGAGAGGGTGGAGATGAGGGCCATGAAAGCGATCAGCCCCCACACCTTCGGCGACGTCGGCCAGAGGAATTCCGGAAAGAGAAACGCCAGGGCGTCCGGCGCGTCTACGAAGGGGGCGAGGGCGAAGAGCAGCAGGGAGGCGAGGGTGCCCACCCCCATGAACGAGAGGACGATGACGCGGGTGTCGTAGACGTGGCGGATCGTTTTGATGGTGGCATAGGCGGAGGCGGCGAAGAAACCGCCGAGCAGGCCGAGGAAGTGCTCGTACCCCATCAGCATCCCCGTCGGCTTGGAGATGAACAGGACCCCGGTAAAGCCGATGAAGAGGGCGCTGAGCGCGTAACGGTTCAGATGCTCTTTCAACAGGAAAAAGGCAAGGACGGAGACGAAGAGCGGGGAGGTTTTGTTGAGCGTGATCGCTTCACCCAGCGGGATGACGGTGATGGTATAGAAGAAGAGGATCATCGCGCTGAAACCGAAAAAGCCGCGCAGCAGGAGCAGGTGCACTCTGCCGCCGGGCAGGGAGGGCGGGGTATGGCGCAGCATCGCAAGGACGATGATCACCCCGATGAGGTTCCGGAAAAAGACGATCTCCAGGGCGCTCAGGTCGTCGCCGAGGAGTTTGGCAACGGCCCCGTTGAGGGCGGAGATAAAGGCGCTGAGCAGCATGAAGAGCACGCCGCGGTCGGTCCGGGAGAGAAACTTTTTCACAGAGGGAGACTTTTTTGACGGAAGTATACACTGTTTGGTTGCGCACCCGCACGCCGCAGTGGCTATTCTGAAGGCAGGCTTTATCCTGGCGCTAAAACCATTTCCTTTTCATCGCTTTACTTGGATAAGTTATGATAATAAAAATGAGCCCGCCAAAAGGAGCATAAAATGGCATTCGAACTGATGAAGCTGCCGTACGAAGAGACGGCACTGGAACCCGATATCTCCGCCGAAACGGTGTCGTTCCACTACGGGAAACACCATGCCGGTTACGTCAACAAACTCAACGGGCTGATTGAGGGGAGCCCCCTCGAGGATGCACCGCTGCTCAACATTATCCGCGAGGCTGAAGGTGCCACCTTCAATAACGCCGCCCAGGTCTTCAACCACGACTTCTACTGGCTGGGGCTTTCCCCCGGGGCCACGGCGCCTTCGGCGGAACTCTCGGAAATGATCGAACGCGATTTCGGGTCGATGGAGGGCTTCAAGGGGGCCTTCCTCGCTGCGGCGGCCGGCCTGTTCGGCTCGGGCTGGACCTGGCTGGTATTGAGTTCTGAGAACACCCTGGTGATCGAGACGACCTCCAACGCCGATACCCCCGTCCGCTATGGCCGCCGGCCGCTGCTGGTCTGCGACGTCTGGGAACACGCCTACTACATCGACCGTCGCAACGCACGTCCGGCCTACCTGGAAAAGTGGTGGGACCGGATCAACTGGCGGTTCGTATCGGACAACCTCGCCGCCGAGGAGAACGACCCCATCGCCGGCTACAGCCAGCCGTGCAATGACGACAGCGAAGTCTGCGACTACGTCGATACGATGCAGGCAAATGAAACGACCGCCACGTAAGCAGGCGTGACGGCCTCCGCAAACAACAAAATGAAAGGAGGGGGCCATGACACCGCGTGAACTTGCGGCCTATGACGGCCGTGACGGAAGACCCGCCTATATCGCCTACAAAGGGAAAATCTACGACGTCTCCGAGAGCCCGATGTGGGCCGAGGGGAACCACCAGGGGATGCACCAGGCGGGGCGCGACCTGACACCGATGCTGGAGGGTGCCCCGCACGGGGATGAGGTCTTTGCACGCTACAGCGTCGTCGGCACGCTGGAGGCGGAACCGGGGCAGACCGCCCAGGACGATCCCCCGGCACCTCCGGACCCCCTCAGGGAGCGCCGCCGCCGCTGGCAGGCACTCTACCGCCGTTACCACCCCCACCCGATGACCGTCCATTTTCCCATTGCCCTGCATCTCTTCGCTTCGTTGATGGATCTGCTCTTTTTCGCCGCCCCGACCGCACGCTATGCTGCCGCCGTTTTCTATACCTTCCTGGCGGCGACGGTCATGGGCGCGGTCGCGATGGTCCCCGGGCTGATCAGCTGGCAGATCAATTACGGCGGGACCTGGCGCCGCCCCTTTGCCGTCAAGATCGTGCTCTCTGTGCTGATGCTGCTGGCGGGCGTCGTCGCGATCGTACTCTATATGGAGGAACCGGACATTGTCTACACATGGCAGGCCGGGAGCATCATCTATCATGCGATCGTCCTGCTGACAGGGCTGGGGGTGATCGTGCTGGGCTACTACGGGGGCAGGATCACCTGGGGTGAGAGCATGCCCTATCCCCAGGCGGAAGAAGCCCCCCTTACCGCCGCCGCGCCGGTACCGGACTCTGTGCTGGAGGGAGATGTGAAGCTGCCCTCGGCCGGTCACTATGAGGTCCCTTTCGCCGCCGACCTCTCCGTGCCGCCGCTGCAGCGGCGCATGACGGCGTCGTCACCTCCGCAGAGCGCCGTACAGAGCCTCTCCATTCTGATCGGCGGTGCGGCGGGCATGGGGATCGATACCCTGGAGAAGGTGCTCAGTGACGCCTTTGTCCGCAGCGGCTACTACGTCTATTCGAGCAAAGAGTTCATGTCCAGGGTCCGCGGGGGGAGCAATACGACCCTGATCCGCATCGCCGATACCCCGCTGGAGGCACCCTGTTGGGAGGTAGACTTTTTCATCGCGCTTGACGCCTTGGCCCTGACCCACGCAGCGCCGCGCCTCACTGCGCAGACGGTCGTACTGACCGACGAGCGTTTTGCATCGGAAGCGCCCGGTGCGATTGCCGTTGCGATGCAGCGGGAGGCACAGCGGCTGGGCGACCCGCGCTACGCCAATACCTATGCCGCCGGGCTGGTTTACGGGATGCTCGGGCTGGGGACCGATGCCTTGAAGGCCAGCGTACAGTCGAGGTTCGTTCAGGACGAGGGGAATGTTCACGCGGCGGAGGCCGGGGCCGAAGCGGGGCGGAATCTTCAGCATCCGCCATTGCAGCCGCTGCCGGAGCCGCATCCCGAAGGGGCATCTGCGCTGCACCTGATGGACGGGACGACCGCCTGCGGCTTCGGTTTCCTCGCCGGGGGGTGCAACTTCGTCGCCTCTTACCCTATGTCCCCCTCCACGGGGGTGCTGAACTTTATGGCGGGAATGTCCAAACGTTTCGAGATCGCGGTGGAGCAGAGCGAGGACGAGATCGCCTCGATCCACCTTGTGATGGGGGCGTGGTACGCCGGCGCACGGGCCCTGACGACGACGTCCGGGGGCGGATTCGCGCTGATGGGCGAGGGGATAAGCCTCTCGGGCATCACGGAGACCCCCGCCGTCGTCTACCTTGCCCAGCGCCCCGGTCCGGCCACGGGGCTGCCGACCCGCAGCGAGCAGGGCGACCTGAACCTGGCGCTGCACTCGGGGCACGGCCCCTTCCCGCGGATCATCCTCGCCCCCGGTTCGCTGCACGAATGCGTCGAACTGGGCCATCTCGCCTTTGAGCTGGCCGACCGGTGGCAGCTGCCGGTGATCGTGCTGAGCGACCAGTACCTTGCGGATACGATGGCGATGACCGGTGATGTTGATTTCGCCGCTTTCGAGCAGCGCCGCTACATCGCACCGGCAGCCGAAACGTACCACCGCTACGATGATACCTCCTCGGGTGTCAGTCCCCGTGCCGTCCCGGGCGGCGGCGAGGGGCTGGTCTGCAGCGACGGGCACGAACACGACGCAAGGGGGCAGATCACCGAGGACTTCCGCGTCCGCGAGGCGATGGTGGCCAAGCGGGCCCGCAAGGCCGACGGCATCGTGTCCGAGGCATGGGCACCGGAAGTGCGCGGAACGGGACGCATCGCGGTCATAGGCTGGGGTTCGAGCCGCGGCGCCGTTGCCGAGGCCCTGGCGCGTCTCGGCGGTGACCGGACGTGCCAGGTCCACTTTGGCTGGGTGCATCCGCTGAATCCCGCGCAGCTCGCCTTCCTGGCAGAGTACGACTACCGCATCGTTGTCGAAAACAATGCCGACGGCGCCTTTGCGGAGCAGCTGGCGCTGCACGGTGTCCGGGTCGACCGGCGTATCCTGCAGAGCAACGGCTTCGCCTTCTTCGCCGACCGTCTGGCGCAGCAACTCGCTGCCGTTATCAAGGAGCTTTCATGAAACCGTTTGAACGCGAAAATGTCGATATCGGTTGGTGCCCCGGATGCGGAAACTTCGGCATCCTGACGCTGATTCGCAAGGTGCTCGACGATCTCGGTGCCGAGGGGCGGAGCGTCGTCATCGTTTCGGGCATCGGTCAGGCAGCGAAAACGCCCTATTACGTCGATGTCAATATGTTCGGGGTGCTGCACGGGCGCGCCGTGCCCGTCGCGACTGCCGTCAAGGCCGCCAACCCCGAGCTGACCGTGGTGGCAGAGGGGGGAGACGGCGATATGTACGGGGAGGGGGGCAACCACTTCCTGCATGCCGTGCGCCGCAACGTCGATATCGTCCATATCGTTCACAACAATATGATCTACGGGCTGACCAAGGGGCAGGCGTCGCCGACGAGTGTGAGAGGGATGGAAACGAAGGTGCAGGTCGACGGGGTCGGCAACGAGCCCTTCAACCCCCTCGCCGTGGCGCTGGCGCTGCGGGCGGGGTTCGTCTCCCGGGTCAACATCGGCAACCCCGAACACGCCAGGCGCGTGCTCAAAGCCGCTTTCCTGCACCGGGGCTACGCCCTCGTCGACATTTTCCAGCCCTGCGTGACCTTCAACAAGATCAACACCTTCGGCTGGTTCGGGGAGCATACCTATGAGCTGGACGCTTCCCATGACACGGCCGACATCGGTGCGGCGATGGCACGGGCGATGGAGGGCGGGCCGTTCCCGCTGGGCATTTTCTACCGCCGGGAAACGGAGACCTTTGACGAACGCGTCCGCCACGGGCAGCGGCGGCCGCTCTACCTCGCGACCCACGACGCCGCGCATATCCAGGCCCTTTTTGACGCCTACTGAGGCCTACTCGATCTCCGGGGCGCTCCCGCTTTTCCTGACGATGTAGATAAAGTAGGAGAAGACAAAAAAGAGCAGGGCCAGCGCCGCGATCAGCGACGCCGCGTAGGGGAGATCGTGGTAGTTGGAGATGGAGATCTTGAAGACGACCAGCAGGGCTTCGATCATCAGGGCAATGAGGATGGAGACGGAGAAGTTGAGCAGGGTCTTCACCTTGATCCCTTCATGGACTTTCTGCGTTCTGGGCATCACTTCCTGGTCGACGATCGTTTTGCCGAGGTCGTAGACGGCCAGACCGAGGGTGAGGGCGATCACCGGTTTGAAGAACATCTCCAGCGACATCGCTTCTTCGATGATCAGGTAGTGGCCGAAACTGAACAGCCCGTAGAGGACGACAAAGATCCCCAGCAGCAGCAGGCCCCCGCCGATGATGCCGTAGAGGGTACGGTGGGTCAGCTTGAGGGCGCCGTTGTTCTCGATAAGCATGAAACGTTCAAGAAGGTTGCGCAGCTGGAAATCGAGCAGAATATAGCCCCCCTTGCTCGTCTTGTAGACGACGGTGACGCACAGATGCCCCGTCGTCGTGGAGAGGTAGGGTTCATGAAAGTAGTAGTCGCCTGAGAGTTTATGCTCGTCAATGAGATAGCTGCGGTCTGCGCCGATGGCGCTTGAATCCTTTTTGTGGCGGCTGTGGTTGGCGGAGGTCTGGGCGAACCCCTCGTCGGTTTCATAGGCCAGTTCCAGGCTCGGGAAGACGGTAAAGATGTGCTTGACGTTTTTTTCCGTCAGGTGGATGAGGCCGATCCTCTGGAGGGAGGCCAGGATGAACTTCTGTATCAGGCCGGCGTTCTCTTCGTAAATGGAAACAAGATTTTGCATGACAGCTCCTTTATAAAATAGTCAGGGTGTCTCTCCCCGGTACAAAGGGGCCGGGGGGTGAAAAGGAGAAAAAAATTGGTTGTTCGTCACATCGTATCTACGGCGGGCATTGTAGATAACTTTATGAACAAAGTCAGTTGCACTTGTGGTTAAGTTTTAAGCAGACAGGGAAGCGATGTAGGGGTCATCGGGAGAGGTCGCCGAGGATCTGTCTGGCGTACCAGAGCGTGATGATCGCGGCGGAAACGACGACGCCTCCGATGCCGAGCCACACCGACAGGGCGCCGGGGGCGATTTGCGTCAGGAGCCAGAGGACGGCCAGCGGGGCAATGATCTGCCGAAGGAGGCTGATATAGAAGATAAAAGCGGGCCGCTTGACCCCCTGCAGCATGGCGACGTAGGTAAAGATGATGACGAAGGGGTAGATCAGAAAGGCTTCGACGCGCAGATAGAGGGCCCCCTCGGCAATAACGCCGGGGACGTCGCTGAAAAATCCCATGACCGATTCGGCGCCTGAGAGCAGCAGGAGGCCGCCGATCACGGCGACGATACCGCCGTAATAGAGGGAACGTTTGACCGTTTCATTGATACGTTCGTACCGGCGGGCCCCGCTGTTCTGCGCGACGATGGCGAGCACCGCGACGTTGAGGCCGACGGCGGGCATCAGGATGATCTGTTCGATGCGCATGCCCACCCCGTAGGCCGCGACGACCTCCTGCCCGTAGGGCGCGGCAAAGTAGGTGATGATGTAGATCCCCACCGCCATCAGTGCCAGGTTGGCGCTGGGCGGGATCCCCTGCCGGATCAGCTCCCCGAGGGCCGCCGGGTCGAGACGGAAGGGGGACGGAGCGCGGTAGACGGGTTTGGTCTTCAGACGGTAGAAAAGATATGCGGCGCTCATGGCCTCAATGAGGAGGGTGGCCAGGGCGATCCCCGTAACGCCCATCGGTGCAATGCCGAGCCCCCCGCGCACGAACCAGGCGTCGAGGGCGACGTTGATCACGGCGGCGGCGACCAGGACATTGCGGAATGAGACGGTGTCCCCGACAGCGTTGAGCAGGGCGTTGAGAAAGAAGGTAAAGACGAAGAAACCCGTACCCATGATAATGATGTTGATATAGGCCAGGGCCTCTTCGAGGTAAGCGTCCCGGGCACCGAGGGCCTGCATCAGCGCCGGTGCGGCGGCAAACCCCGCGGCGGTCAGGACGATCGCCAGCAGCCCCCCGAAAAGCAGCGCATTGCGCGCGAGATGGCGGGCTTCATCCGTATTGCCCGCCCCCAGCGCATTGCCGACAACGGCCGTCACGGCTTCGCTCATCCCCTCGGCAAGGGAGATGATGATGAAGAAGATGGGAAAGGAGAGGGAGAGGGCGGCCAGCGCCTGGGTCGAGATGGTTCCGGCAAAGTAGGTATCGGTGATATTGAAGAGGGTGTGGAAAAAAAAGCCGATGCAGGCGGGCACCGCGAGGGTCCTGATATGGCTTCGGATACTGCCGCGGGTGAGATCAAGCTGCATACGCTACCGTCCGGTGGTTTTAGCCATAGTATAAACGCTCTGCCTTCGTCTTAGGGTGATGAAAGCGAGGGCGTTCACTTCTTAAGCGGCAGGCAAGGCAAGTTTATCTACGATTCCGTTATGTTTTTCAAAACATAACACTTTTGTCATGTTTTGTCGCCTTTTTTTACACTAAACAGAGATTTTTAGAGAATAGGCATTGCAAAAATCGTTATGTTTTATAAAAAATAACGCTTCGGAAGGAGCGTGTTATGAAGGAGAGTCATTGAAAACGACCGGCTTGATCAGTGCCGCTATGGCGGGGATGCTGGGGACTGCGCTCCATGCATCGGAGGCGAATCCCCCGAAACAGGCGCTTAATTCGAACTATACGTTGGTGTATAACGCTGTCCCGGGGAGTGCGGAGCGTTTCGCGGGGATGTTCCGCGACGGGGCGTTCTACGGCCGCCTGCGCTCGAACACCTTTTACTATAAATGGCAGGCGGAGAGTGCCACGCAGGACGACCATCTCATCAGCGCCCTCGGCGGCTCGCTGGTCTTCCGCAGCGCCAATTTCGGCGGGTTCGATTTCGGGATGGGGCTCTACTACTCCCAGGCCTTCTTTGATGACGGCGGGGACCCGGTCAGCATGCTCAAACCGGGCAAGGACGTGCTGAGCCGTTACGATTACGTCAATACGGACAACAAGGGAATGGGGACACTGGGCCAGGCTTATATCGCCTACAGCGGCCTCCCCAAAACCCGTATCAGCGTCGGCCGCCAGCTGGTGGAGACCTTCTATACCAAGTCCAACGACACGAAAATGATCCCCAACACCTTTGACGGCATCGTCATCGATACGAAAGCGGTCCCGGCGACGGCGCTTCGCGTGGCGTACCTCGCCGAGCAGAAGCTGCGTGACCATACGCAGGCGCACTCGGTCCTGATGTACGGCGATGCGAACAGCAGCAGTTCGGAGCGGCCGGAGTGGAGCGAGAACGATGACTCCGCGATGCATAAGGGGCTCACCTACTCGGCGCTCAAAGCCGCAGGCAAACCGACCGACGCGCCGCTGATCACGGGAGACCTGCACAATACGGCGATTCCCAACATGAAACTCGACGCCTCCTTCTACATCGTTCCGGAACTCGTCAGCGAGGTGATGGCAGAGGCGAACTACAAGATCGCCCTGGGCAGCGTCTCGCTGACACCGGGGGTCCGCTATATCCAGCAGTTCGACAACGGCGCGGGGAAGGTCGGCGGCGCGGCGTACAACGGTACGCTTGCGGGCCAGAACGGCGCAGCCGGCGGCTATGATGAGGCCGACTCCCTGGACGCGCAGATGCTCGCCGCACGGCTTGTGGCGCAGCTGGGCAAGTACAAGCTTAACCTCGGGTATACCCAGGTCTTCGACGAAGCGGACCTGATCACCCCGTGGCGGGGCTTCCCGACGGCGGGCTATACCCGCTCGATGGCCCGCTACAACTGGATGGCGAATACGAAGAGCTACCGCATCGAGCTGCAGCGCGCCGCCAACAAAAGCGGCGTCTTCACCGACATTTTCGTCCAGGCTTCCATTCTCCACACCGATGCGGACGAGTCGAAGGGGTACTATGACGAGAACTACTACTACCTCGGATTTGTCCAGAACCTGCCGATGCTCTCGGACCTGCAGTGGCGGCTGCGCCTGGGGTATAACGACACGAAAAAACCGGATGCCGACAGCCTGGATTCACGCTTCGAGCTCAACTACCTCTTCTAAAGGAGCGGAGGATGATGATCAGTGCGCAGAACCAGATCGATGCCGATATCGTCACAGTGTGCCGGGATGGTGTCAGTGCGCTGCTGGAGCTCAAAACAGCGCAGGGGACACAGCTGTTCGCTTCGATCACCGGGAATGCCTCTGATGCCCTCTCCGTCAGGGAGGGGGACCGGGTTATCGCCTTTTTCAAAGACTCACATGTGCTGGTCGCGACGGGGTGGGCCATCCCCATCAGTGCGCGCAACCGGCTCGAAGGAGAGATCGAAACCATCCAGCGCGGCGTTGTCAATGCGGAAGTACGGATCCGGCTTGGCGGCGGGGACCGCATCAGCGCGACCGTGACCGACGACGCCGTGACGAACCTGGCACTGCAGCCGGGCATGCCCGTTGTCGCGATCATCAAGGCCTCGGATATGATGATCGCCAAACCTGTCCGATAAAAAGAAGGAACAAAAAATGAAAATCAGTGCCAGAAACCAGATCGATGCGGAGGTCCTTTCCGTTAACAGAGGGGCGGTCAACGCCAAAATTGCGCTGCTCGCCCCCAAAGGGACGCTGCTCAGTGCCATCGTGACGATCGAAAGCGTCGAAAGCCTCGGCCTGACCGAAGGGGATGCCGTCCGTGCTTTCTTCAAGGCGTCGCACGTGCTGATCGCGACGGGGGGGATCCCGAACATCAGTGCCCGCAACAAACTGCCGGGCCGTGTCGAAACGGTGATCCAGGGGGCGGTGAACACGGAGCTGATCATCCGTCTGGAGAGCGGGGATCTGCTCACCGCCATCATCACCAATGAATCGATGGCGGAACTGGGCATCGATAAAAACAGCGATGTGATCGCCATCGTCAAAGCCAGCGACGTGATGATCGCAAAATAAAAGGAACCAGTTATGATGAAAAAGACAGTATTGTCACTGCTTTTGGCACTCTCCGCTTTCGGCGGCGAGATCAACATCGCCGTGGCGGCGAACGTCAGTTACGCTATCGATGAACTCAAGGCGGTCTTTGCGAAGCAGTACCCGGATACCAAGGTCCGGGTGACGCTCGGCAGCAGCGGGAAGCTGACGGCCCAGATCAAAAACGGTGCGCCTTTCGGTCTCTTCATGGCGGCGAATATGAAGTACCCAGCGTCGCTTTATGCTGACGGGATCGCCACAACGGAACCGGTCGTGTACGCCCAGGGGGCGCTGGCCTACCTCAGCGCGAAAGCGATGGACTTCTCCAAGGGGATCGCTCTGGTGGCGGACAACTCCGTCAGCAAGATCGCCATCGCCAATCCGAAGACGGCCCCATACGGCACCGCCGCGGTCGAGGCGATGAAGAAGGGGGGCGTCTATGATGCCGTCAAGCCGAAGTTCGTCTATGCCGAATCGATCTCCCAGACCGTGACCTACGCCTTGACGGCGGCGGACATCGGTTTCATCGCGAAATCTTCCCTTTACAGCCCGAAAATGGCACAATACAAGGAAAACGTTAACTGGACGAGTGTCGATCCGGCACTCTATACGCCGATCAAACAGGGGATTGTTTTGCTTAAATATGCGGGTGAGAGTGCGGAGTACAAAGCCTTTTACGACTTTATGCTGAGCGACGAAGCCAAGACGATCCTGCGCCACTACGGATACATCGTCGAGTGAACCGGATCGAAGCCTATATCACCAGGATCGAACGCCGGGACAACATCACCGTCGTCTCGTTTAACGCGGACGGTCAGCCTATGCGGATGATGGCCCTGGGGCTGACCAGTCCCATTGCCGTCGGCACGCGGGTGATCCTCGGGGCCAAGGCCTCCCATGTGGCCCTGGCCAAGCAGCTTGACGGGCACCTCTCCATCTCCAACCGCCTCGAAGCGGTGATCGAAACGGTTGAGACGGGGGCGCTGCTGTGCAGCGTGACGCTCCGTGTCGGCCCGGCGCGGATGGAGAGCATCATTACCCTCGATTCCGCCGAGACGATGGCGCTGCATGAGGGCGACAGTGTCACGGCACTGATCAAGGCAAGCGATCTTTCCATTCTCGAGATCGTTGAAGAAGGAGACGCATGAACCGGTTGTCCGATCCGGAACTCTGGGAGTACATCAGGGGGGATGTCCCCTATTTCGACCTGACGACGCATCTGCTGGCGCTGCCGCCGCAGCAGGGCACGCTGAAGGTGTTGACACGCAACGAGGTCGTCGCGGCCTGTACCGAAGAGGCGGTGCGCATCGGGGAGCTTCTGGGCTGCGAGGCCTACAGCGCCTTCCCCTCCGGACGTGTTGCCGAGCCCGGCAGCGTGCTGCTGGAGCTGCACGGCGATCACGAGGCGCTGCACGGTGCGTGGCGGCTTTGCCAGATCCTGCTTGAATATGCCTGCGGGATGGCGACGCGCGCACGGACGATGCTTACCAAAGCGCGTGCGGTCAACCCGCACTGCGAACTGCTCGTCACCCGCAAAAGTTTCCCCTTTGCCAAACGCTTTGCCGTCCGCGCGCTGATGTGCGGCGGTGCGATGCCGCACCGCCTGGGGCTCTCGGAGACCGTCCTCGTCTTCGAACAGCACCGTTCGCTTTACAAAGACAGCGCCGCGTTCGAGGATGCCCTGCGGGAGCTCAAGCTGCGCTGCGTCGAGAAGAAGCTGACGGTGGAGTCCGAATCCCTCGACGACGCCAAACGGATGCTCTCCCTCGGCGCGGATGTGATCCAGATGGATAAGTGCGGCCCCGACACCCTGCGCGAACTCGTCGAATACAAGCGCGAGCACCATCCCGCCGCGACGATCCTGGCGGCCGGGGGGATCAACCCCTCCAACGTGGCCGATTTCGCCGCCTCAGGCGTGGAGGGGGTTGTCACCAGCAGCCCCTACCAGGCGGGCATGGCCGACCTGACGGCACGGTGGGAGACCGATGGAAGCAATTGATTTCGGCCCCTTCCTGCTGTCGTTCAAACTGGCGGGATTGACAACGCTCATTCTTTTCGCGGTCGCCCTGCCGGTCGCATGGTGGCTGTCGCAGACGGCATGCCGCTGCAAACCCTTCGTCGAGGCGGTCACCTCCCTGCCCATCGTCCTGCCGCCGTCGGTGCTCGGGTTCTATATCCTCTACGCGCTCTCGTACAACTCGCCGCTGGGTGCCTTTTTCGAGCAGACTTTCGGTATCAAACTTGTCTTTAACTTTACGGGGCTGGTCATTGCCAGCGTCTTCTACTCTTTCCCCTTTATGGTGCAGCCGCTGCAGAGCGGCTTCGAGGGGTTGAACAAGAACATGCTGGAGGCCTCTTACATCAGCGGGAAAGGCAAGGTAGAGACCCTGCTGCGCGTGGCGCTTCCCAATATCAAGCCGGCGCTGATGACGGCGCTGATCGTCACCTTTGCGCATACGGTCGGCGAGTTCGGGGTCGTCCTGATGGTCGGAGGGTCCATCCCCGGCGAGACCAAGGTCGCTTCGGTCGCCATCTATGAGATGGTTGAGGTGATGGATTATACGACGGCGCATATCTACAGCGCGATCATGGTGGTGCTCAGCTTCGTGGTGCTTCTGGGGGTCTACCTCTTTAACCAGCGGCAGAACCGCCGGATCGGGGTGGCGTGATGATCGAACTGAACATCCATAAAATGCTGCAGGGCAGCGGCGGCGAGATGCCGCTGGATGTCGCACTCTCCATCCGTGAGAAAAGCTTCGTAGCCCTGGCGGGGCAGAGCGGCAGCGGGAAAACGACGCTGCTGCGGCTGCTGGCCGGGCTGGAGCAGGCGGAAGGGGAGATCAGCGTCGCCGGGGAGAGCTGGCTGGGAAAAAAGAGCATGCTGCCGCCGCAGAAACGCGGGATCGGATTCGTCTTCCAGGACTACGCGCTTTTCCCCAATATGAGCGTGGAGCAGAACCTGCTGTACGCCAACAAGGACCGCGCCCATGCCGCCATCTTGCTGGAGATGACGGGGTTGCTGGAGCTGAAGAATCGGCTGCCGGGGACGCTCAGCGGGGGGCAGCAGCAGCGTGTCGCGCTCTGCCGCGCCCTGATGAACCGGCCGAAACTGCTGCTGATGGACGAACCGCTCTCCGCGCTCGACCCGGCCATGCGCCTGAAGCTGCAGCATGACATCCTCATGCTGCACAAGGCGTTCGGTACGACGACGGTGATGGTCAGCCACGATCCCAGCGAGATCTACCGCCTGGCCGAGCGGGTCGTCGTGCTTGATCATGGCCGGATCGTACAAGACGGTACCCCGGGCGAGGTGCTGCTGCGTACCAGCGGCAGCCAGAAATTCACCCTCGAAGGGGAGCTGCTCGACATTATCCGCGCCGACGTCATCTACATCGCCGTCGTGGCTATCGGACAGCAGATCGTCGAAGTCGTCTGCGACAAAGAGGAGGCGGAGCGTTTCGAGGTCGGACAGACCGTAGAGGTCAGCACCAAGGCCTTCGCCCCCTCCATTCACCCTGCACGCAAAGGCGGCGGACAGCTCTGAATCAGCGGTAGGGGCGCTCCAGGAAGTGCCCCCGCACCCACCGCCCGTAGAGGCTTTCAAAGAGTATTGACAGGGCAATGAACCCCCCGAAGATCACGACGGCACGGCCGTTCTTCTCCCAGGTATGATAGAGCAGGATGGCCAGCGCGCATGCACTCAGCAGCAGGGCAGTGAGGTGGATCAGGCGGCTGCCGCCGATGGCGGGGCCCAGTTTCAGTGCCGCGGCGTTGACGAGGGTGAAGATGAGTAGAAACCCCGCACTGCCGATAATGGCGATCTCGGTGAGGTTGAAGGTGTTGGCGATCAGCAGTGCGGCGGCCATGGTGGCGAGAATGCCGATAAAGGGTTCATTGCGACGCTCCTCGTCGAACGCTTCGGGCAGGCGTCCGTCTTTGGCGAGGGTATAGCCCAGCCTGGCGTTGCCGTAGATGGTGGCATTGATGGCGGAAAAGGTCGCCAGCAGTGCGGTGACGGCGACGAGAATGAACCCGGTCTGCCCCAGCGCCGGCTGCGCGGCGACGGCCAGGGCGTAGTCCTTTGCCTTTTCCAGCGTCGCCTCGGGGACGGTGCTCACCGTCACCGCGGCAATAAGCACGTAAAGGGCGATGACGATCAGGACGCTGAGCACAAAGGCCCGGGGAAGATTACGCTCGGGTTCGGCAATATCTTCGGAAGCGTTGGCAATAAGCTCGAACCCCTCGTAGGCGACAAAGATGATCATACCGGCGGAGACAATCGAGAAGAGCGTCCCCCATTGCTGCGGTTCGAACGGGGCTGCCCGGAGGTAGGGGAGACTGGAAACGATGATGACGGCGAGCAGCAGCATCTTTATGCCGACGATGAAACTCTCCGAGCGGCTGACGAAGCTGGTGCTGATAAGATTGATGGCCGTCGGCAACACGATCGCCGCCGAGATCAGAAGGTGATGCAGCCAGGGGGAACCGTCGGGGAAAAAAGTGTGGGCGTAGGCGGCGAAGGCGACGGCGTAAAGGGCGATGGTGACGAGGTAGCTGAGCCAGAGCATGAGGTTGACGCTGCCCGAGGCGAGGGTGTTGCCGAACGCCTTGTCAATGTAGGTGACGGTTCCCCCGCGCCCGGGAAAGGCAACGGAGAGCCGTGCATAGGAGAGGGCGGTCAGCAGCGCGATGACACCGCCGAAGAGGAAGGCCAGCGGGGTGGCGCCGCGGGAGAGGGAGACTGCTTCGCCCAGTACGGCAAAGATCCCCCCGCCGACCATGCCGCCGATCCCGATGGCGACGGCGCCGACAAGACCGATACTTTTCCGGGACGTTTGCACGGTTGCTGCCTTGGGATGGAGTATAGTTATGGTAACGCTTCCGCGGTTAACTTTTGGTTTGAAACGTCTGCGTCATTCGCTGCTGAACAGCTTCAGCCACGGCACTGAGAAGCACTGATAGTTCAGTAATAGGGCGTCTGCATTTGGGGAGGGGCACTGCCCCTGTAGAGGGTGTCAGCGTACGCGTTTTTTCCGCGTTGGCTTCGGTTCGGGCTCCGGCGTGAGGTCGACGGCACTCTCCATATTGCCGGTACGGTACCGGATAATGAGACGGATGGGGGTGTCCATCGGGGGAACGGGCATCTGCTTGTACCCTTCCATCACGATCAGTTCGCTCAACCGGTCGATATTGCGACGGCTGGCATGGTCAAGGACTCTGTAGCTGTCGGCCGTGCCGTCACTGCGGAGCATGAATTCCACGACATTGCTGTCGTGGATCTGCTGGCCCCCCACGGTCTGAACGGCCTGTGCCTTCATAAGCGCGACAACACGGGACTGGTTGTCGAGAATGTAATCCAGCTGGCTTTTTGTCAGGGGAACCCCAAGGTAGAGGGCCTTGATATTCTGTCTGACATCGATCTCGGCCAACAGGGAAGCGGCGATCAGAGAGAGGATAATGAGGTACTTCATGTAAACACTCCTTTGGCGCGAAACGTGCCGCCTGATAAAAATCGGTATTTCCCATTGTTACAGGTGTTTTCTTATGTTTACCAAAATCTTTGCCAAATAAGAGAAAACGATGCATAAAATGTAAAGTGTTCTCGACAGTGAAAGCGAAAAGCTTCTCCTCCAGTCTGCTGTTACGGGAGCCAAACACATTTTAATCCGTCTTCTGCCATCCTACGGCTATGAACTGTATTTTTTGCCATCTCCCCGACGCCAGTGTGATCGACAGCAACGCACTTGCCGTCGCCTTTTACGACAAATTCCCTGTGACGGAGCACCATACACTGATTATCCCCCGGCGCCACGTCGCGGACTATTTTGAACTGACGCGGGAGGAGGTTGCCGCCATGCATGCGCTGCTGCAGCGTCAAAAAATGCGTCTGCTGGCCTTGGACGGAACGATCAGCGGTTTCAACATCGGTATCAATGTCGGTGCCGATGCCGGGCAGACGATCTTTCATGTCCATATGCACCTGATCCCGCGCCGTAAAGGGGACCTGTCTGACCCCCAGGGCGGCGTACGCGGCGTGATCCCTGACAAACGGAAGTACTGACGGGCCGTACGTATGTGCTGCAGAAACACCCTCTGCAAATTTTCAGTAATTAAATTACTCTTAAGAAAATAGCTCCTATACTGTAGGCAGTCAACACACAAAAGGCGTGCGGCATGAAGCAGAGCGCAACGGATGCGAAAAAAGCCAGGCTCTTGGCATTGGCGTCGACGATGCTGGAGCAAAAAGGGTTTCAGCAGTTGAAAGTGGCGGAGCTGGCCAGAGCCGGATCGGTCTCTATCAGTACTGTCTATGCGATCTTCGGTTCGAAAGAGGGGATCTACCTTTCCTACATTGAATCGAAGATCGACGCACTGCTTGAAGCCATTGACGGTATTGCCGATGAAGACCCCGTTATGCAGTTGAAACAGTATGCCGGCTTCATTTTCGGCACGCTGGAGCAGGGCCGGCTTGTTTTCGAAGAGGGCGTAAGCAGCAATCCGCTCTTTTTCAACTCTGTCAGCAACGAGTTCCCGCAGAGCGCGAAAAAGATCCACAGTTTTCTGGCGGCCTGTTTTTCAAAGATCAATCCCGGCCTGGAGAAGGAGCAGACCGATCTGCTCGGATACGCCTTCAGCGGTCAGCTGCACGGGTACATGCAGTACTGGGTAATGGCAGGCGGAGATCCGCTGGTCCTCGCCGAGCAGTTGTGCGATACCTTCATCTGCCAGACGAAAGGGTGTTACCCGTATGCGCAGGATAAAGACGCGGAAGCAAAAGGGGGATCAGATGAAAACCGGACGTAGGCGTTGGGGCGCGGTGGCGCTGCTCCTGTTCCCCGTTTTGGCTTCCGCCCTCAATGTGGGCATCGTCGCGGACCGTTACGATGAGACATTTGCCCGGGACCGGGCGGCACTGGTGACGGAAGTGAAACAGCTTGCCCCTGTCCCTTCACAAATCCTCTTCCCGGATACATTGCAAGTAGAGGGCGGTGGCGACACTGGCCGGACCGCAGCCGCGATCGAACGCCTGCAAAAAAATACGAACGTCGACATGATCGTTCTGCTCGGTACACTGGCGGGGGATGTTGCCCTCTCAAAGGGTGCCATGCAAAAACCGACGGTGATTCCCTTTGCGGAAGGTACCGGACTTCGGGGGATCGCACCGGCAGGGGACGGGAGCGGCATTCGTAACGTCAACTATGTTCTGGGCCATAGCGCGTTCGGTGCTGCCCTGGAGCGGCACCGCGAAATCGTGCCGTTCGAGCAGGCATCGCTGCTGGTCGATGCGCGCGTCCTTGCGCTCTTCCCGGAAATGGCGGCGCGTGCTGCAAAGCAGGCAAAAGCACAGGGGGTCAGGCTCGAGGTACTGCCGGTGGCCGCCGATGGGACCTGCAGCGTGGCCGAAGGAAGCGAGGCCGTGTTGCTTGGGGAGATGTCGGGGCTCGCCGCGGCAGCGCGCACGGCGTTGATGGAGCGCCTGAGTCGGGAGAAGCTTCCTGTTTTCTCGTTGGGAGCTGAACCCGGGGTAGGCTCCGGCGTGCTGGCCGATCTCTTTGTCTCCGATGAGCGTCTGCGGCGTCTGCGGCGCAGTGCCCTGAACATCGTGGCGATCGCGCAGGGAGGGACGGCGGAGCGCCAGAGCGTCGCTTTCGAAGCGCAGAGCGTGCTGCGCATTGATATGGCGGTCGCCCGTGCCCTGCAGATCTCGCCGCCGTTCCGTGTCCTGGCACAGGCGCGCCTGCTGCACGAGTCGGCCGCTGATGGCAAAGCAATGGACCTGGTCAGCGCGGCGGAAACGGCGTTGAAGCAGAACCTCTATGTAATCGCCGGTAAACTGGGGGTCCGGGAGGGTGAAGAGAGCATCGACGAGGTACGTTCGGTCCTGCTGCCCCAACTGAGTGCGGAGCTGCTTTACACCCAGCGTAACGGCGACAACGTCTACGTCGAAGGGGGTTTCTATGCCGAGAAGAGTACGGACGGTGCGCTGAAGCTGCAGCAGATCCTCTTCTCGGAGAAGGCACTGGCGAGGCTGGCGGTGCAGCAGTCGCTGCAAAAAGGGCGCAGGGCGCAGCAGCGCGGGCTGGAACTCGAGGTGGTCCGTCAGGCGACCACGGCGTTTTTGCAGACGCACGTGGCCAAAACACTCCTTGACATCCGCCGGGAGAACGAGCGGCTGATGCAGGCCAATCTAGCGATGGCGAGACAGCGTGTCGATGCGGGGATGACGGACCTCTCCGACGTCTACCAGTGGGAGAGCGAGATCGCGGTGGCGACACAGGCACGGCTGCAGGCCGAGGCCGCTGTCGCCAGGGCGTATGAACAGCTCAACCGTATTTTGCACCGGCCCATCACCGACAGGTACGCATTGGCGGAAGTGACCCTGGAGGATCCTGCCCTCGTGATCAGCGATAGCGGTCTGCTCGGACGTATCAGCAACGCCGTATCGTTTGAACGGCTCAACGCATTTTATGTCGACGAGGCACAGAAGGTTTCGCCGGACCTGGATGCGGTCGAAGCGCAGCTCTCGGCGCAGCGCCGGCAGTACCGTTCCGACCGGCGGGCCTACTGGTCCCCGGAGATTGCGCTGTACGGCGAAGTGACCCATGTGTTCGACGAGACCCGGACGCCGGGTGCGGCGTTCAGCCTGGAGGACGAGACCAACTGGATGGCGGGGGTGTCGCTCTCCCTTCCGCTGTTCGAGGGGGGAGGGCGCAGCGCCCGTGCCGCACGCTCAAACCTGGGGGTCAGACGGCTGGAGGCGGACCGCCTCGAGCGGCTGTCGGCATTGGAACAGCGGATCCGGGGGGACCTGCATACGCTGCGTGCCGGGTATCCGGCGATCGCACTGGCGCAGTCGGCGGCCGCGAGCGCACGCAAAAGCTACAGGCTCGTGCGGGAGAATTATGCCCTGGGGAACCGGACGCTGGCGGACCTGCTTGTGGCGCAGAACGCGGCACTCTCCGCCGATTTCGGTGCAGTGAACACCCGCTACCGTTTCCTCGTCGATTTGATGCAGCTGCAGTACGACAGCGGGCGTTTCGATTTTTTCATGAACGCGGAGGTGCGCAGGGATTTTATCGCCAGGTTGCGGCATGCCCTCGTAACCCCGGAAGCCTACCCGCTCAAAAAGGAAACCTATGAATAATCCATTTGTTAAACGTGCGGGCATCGTCCTGCTGCTGGCCGCCGCGGCCGGCGCCCTCTATTTCACGCTGCTCCGGCTGGAAGGGCCTTCCCTGCCGGAGACGATCGCGATGGGGAACGGGCGCATCGAGGCGACGATGGTCGACATTGAAACGAAACTGCCCGGAAGGCTTGCCGAGATCACCGTACACGAGGGGGACATGGTCAAAAAAGGGGACCTGATGGCGGCCATGGACACCGACGAGCTTGATGCCCGTTACGCCCAGGCCCTGGCGCAGGTACGCCAGGCGGAGCAGCAGCGCAAACTCGCGCTCTCCGTGGTCAAGCAGCGCGAGAGCGAACGGACCCTTGCGCGCAAAAACCTTGAACGCTCCAAGAACCTCTATGTCAACAAGAACATCCCGCTGGTACAGCTTCAGCAGCATGAGTCGGCCCTGAACGTCACCGAAGCCGCATTGGAGGCGGCGCGGGCGCAGGTCGTCAGTGCCGATGCCGCCATTGACGCGGCGCGGGCGCAGGCGGATTCGATCAAGGCGAACCTTGAAGAGAGCCGGCTCTATGCGCCCATCGACGGACGGGTCCTCTACCGGCTCCGCGAACCCGGGGAGATCATCGGCGGCGGCGGAAAGGTGCTGACACTGCTGGACCTGACCGATGTCTATATGACGATTTTCCTGCCGACGGCGCAGGCGGGGCGCATCGACGTCGGCAGTGAAGCGCGGATCATCCTGGATGCGCGTCCCGATGTCGCGATTCCGGCCACGGTGACCTTCGTCTCCCCGCAGGCGCAGTTCACCCCCAAAGAGATCGAAACACAGAGCGAGCGCGAAAAGCTGATGTTCCGGATCAAGGTGAAAGTCGACGAAGCCCTGCTGCGCCGCTATCTTGAGCGGGTCAAGATCGGACTGCCGGGGAGCGCCTATGTCCGCACGGACGCGCAGACGCCGTGGCCCGAGCGCCTGAACCGTCTGCCGGGGGATGATCCGACGCCATGAACAGTGTGGTCACCCTTGCAGAAATCTCCCACCGCTACGGCAAGACACCGGCGCTCGAAGGCGTCAACCTGGAGATTCCCGCAGGCAAGATGGTCGGCTTTATCGGCCCCGACGGCGTGGGGAAATCGACGCTGCTGGGACTGATCTCCGGGGTCCGGCGCATCGAAGCGGGGCGCGTGGAGGTTTTCGGGGGCGATATGGCCGATGCACGCTACCGCGCATCGGTCTGCCCGCGCATCGCCTACATGCCGCAGGGACTGGGCAAGAACCTCTACATGTCCCTGTCGGTGTATGAAAACGTCGAGTTTTTCGGGCGCCTGTTCGCCCAGGGGCGCGCAGAGCGCGAAGCGCGGATCGCGGAGCTGCTGGAGAGCACCGGGCTGGCCCCTTTCAAAGCGCGGCCGGCCGGAAAGCTTTCGGGCGGCATGAAGCAGAAGCTTGGGCTCTGCTGCGCCCTGATCCACGACCCGGACCTGCTGATCCTCGACGAACCGACGACGGGGGTCGACCCGCTCTCTAGACGGCAGTTCTGGGAGCTGATCGAGCGTATCCGCTCCCACAGGGAGGGGATGAGCGTGATCATCGCCACGGCCTACATGGAGGAGGCGGAACGCTTCGACTGGCTGGTGGCGATGGATGAAGGGCATGTGCTGGCCACGGGCACCCCCGATGCCTTGCGGAAGCAGACCGGCACGGAGACGCTCGATGAAGCGTTTATCCGCCTGCTGCCCGAACACAAACGCCGGGGGCATGAAACCCTCGTCGTCCCCCCGGGTAACTTTGCGGACGCGGAAGATGCCATCGCCGCGGAGGGGCTGACGATGCGTTTTGGCGATTTTACGGCGGTGGACCGTGTCAGTTTCCGGATCAAACGCGGCGAGATTTTCGGTTTCCTCGGTTCCAACGGCTGCGGGAAGACGACGACGATGAAGATGCTGACCGGACTGCTGCACCCCAGCGAAGGGGAGGCGTGGCTCTTCGGGGTCCGGAGTGAAAGCCACGATCTGGAGACCCGCAAAAAGGTCGGCTACATGACCCAGGCCTTCTCGCTCTACGCGGAGCTGACAGTGCGGCAGAACCTTGTGCTGCATGCCGAGCTTTTCCATCTGCCCGCGCAGGAGGTTGAGCCGAGGGTCAATGAGATGATCGAACGCTTCAAGCTCGAAGCCTACGAGCACAGCTACCCCGACGGGATGCCGCTGGGCATCAGGCAGCGCCTCTCCCTCGCCGTCGCCGTCGTGCACCGGCCGCAGATGCTCATCCTCGACGAGCCGACCTCGGGCGTCGACCCCGTGTCGCGCGACAGCTTCTGGAAGATGCTGATCGATCTGGCGCGTCACGACGGCGTCACGATCTTTATCTCCACCCACTTCATGAACGAGGGCGAACGCTGCGACCGTATCTCCTTGATGCACCAGGGCAGGGTCCTGGCCAGCGACACGCCGGCATCGCTCATCCGCGCCCGGGGGAAGACGGGGCTGGAAGAGGCTTTTATCGATTACCTCGAGGAGGCGATCGGGGAGGAGGAGAAGGGGCAGAGCGCTGCGGAGCCGACGCCGGAGCCGCACCGCTCCAAAACGCCGAACCGTTTCTTCAGCCCGCTGCGCCTTTTCGGTTACAGTTACCGCGAAACGCTTGAGCTGCTGCGCGACCCGGTTCGGCTCACTTTCGCCGTGTTCGGGACCATATTGCTGATGCTCACCCTGGGGTACGGGATTACGATGGACGTCGAGGATCTCCATTTCGCCGTGCTCGACCGGGATCAGAGCCCCCAGAGCCGCGATTACGTCCAGAGCCTGGCGGGGTCGCGCTATTTTCTCGAGCGGCCGCCGCTGCATTCGCAGGCGGACCTGGACCGGCGCATGCGAAGCGGGGAGGTCGCCGTCGCCCTCGAGATCCCGCCGGGCTTCGGCAGGGATGTGACGCGGGGGCAGCAGACGCAGATCGGGGTCTGGATCGACGGGGCGATGCCGTTCCGCGCCGAAACGATCCTGGGTTACATCCGGGGGATGCACTACAACTACCTGACGGAGCTGACACGCCGGACGCTGGGGTATGTCCCCGCGCTGTCGCCCGTGGATATCGAAATGCGCTACCGCTACAACCAGGACTTCAAAAGCATCTTCGCGATGGTGCCCGCGATCATCCCGATCATGCTGGTCTTCATCCCGTCGATCCTGATGGCATTGAGCGTCGTGCGGGAGAAGGAGCTGGGCTCCATCACCAACTTCTATGCCACCCCGGTGACGCGCCTGGAGTTCCTGCTGGGTAAGCAGCTCCCCTATATCGCAGTGAGTATGGTCGGTTTTTTCGGCCTGGTGATGATCGCCGTGTTGCTGTTCGGGGTCCCGCTCAAAGGGAGCCTGATGACGCTGAGCCTGGGGGCGCTGCTTTTTGTGACGATCACGACGGGCCTCGGGCTGCTCATGTCCGCTTTTACCCGGACCCAGATCGCCGCTTTGGCGGCAACGGCCATTCTGACGCTGCTGCCGACCATCAGCTTCTCGGGGCTCAGCGAACCCGTCAGCTCCCTTGAAGGGGCGGGGCGGGTCATCGGCGAGATCTACCCGGCGACCTACTTCATCAACATCAGCCGCGGCGTCTTCAGCAAGGCCCTCACACTCAGTGACCTCTCCCGCGACTTCGCGGCCCTGGCGGCGGCGGTCGTCATTATCACGCTGCTGAGCATCGCGGCGTTAAAGCAGCAGGAACACTAGATGAAAAAGCATCTCGCGAACATCTACCTTCTGGGGATCAAGGAGCTTCGCAGCCTGCTACGGGACAAGATGATGCTCTTTTTGATCATCTACTCCTTTACCTTCGCCATCTACGTCAAGGCGACCTCCACCTCGACGGAGCTGGTGAAGGTACCCGTGGCTTTCGTCGACGAGGACCGTTCGGCCCTCTCCATGCGGATCATGGACGCCTTCTACCTGCCCCGGTTCCTTCCGCCGGACCTGATCAGCTCGAGCGCTGCCGACGCCGGGATGGAAGAGGGGCTCTACACCTTCATCATAACCGTACCGCCTTCGTTCGAGAAGGAGCTGCTCCAGGGCAGACATCCGACGCTCCAGGTAAGCATCGACGCGACGCGGATGTCCCAGGCCGGTATCGGGGCCGGCTATATCCAGCAGATGGTCAACGACGAAGTCCAGGAGTTCCTCTACGGTCAAAGGACATCGGCACCGCTGCCGGTGGAAGTCGTCACGCGCATGAAGTACAACCCCACGCTCGACAGCATCCGCTTCGGGAGCATCATGGAGGTGATCGGGCAGATATCGCTGCTCTCCATTATGCTCGCAGGGGCGGCGCTGATCCGCGAGCGCGAACACGGCACGCTGGAGCACCTGATGGTCATGCCGCTGAGCGCGGTGGAAATCATGCTCTCGAAGGTGTGGTCGATGGGCCTTGTCGTACTTGCCGGTGTGACGTTTTCGATCGAGATCGTTGTGCAGCGCATCCTTTCCGTTCCCGTCGAAGGGTCGCTGACGCTCTTTTTGTTCGGATCGCTGCTGATGCTGTTTTCGACGACGTCGATGGGGATCTTTATGGGAACCGTTGCCCGGACGATGCCGCAGCTGGGGCTCATCATTATTCTTACGATCCTGCCGCTGCAGATCCTCTCGGGCGGGGTGACCCCCTTTGAAAGCATGCCGCAGGGGCTGCAGAACGTCATGTTGCTGATGCCGACGAGTCACTTCGTCAGCATGGCGCAGGCGGTGCTCTACCGCGGCGCGGGTATCGACATCGTCTGGCCGGAGCTGCTCGCCATCAGCGGGATCGGCGTCGTCTTTTTCCTGCTGGGGCTCTTTTTCTTCCGCCGCAGCCTGGCCAGCGCTTCATGAGGGTGCCGGTGCGGATACTCATCTGGCTGCTGTCGGCGGGACTGCTTCTGCCGCTGCATGCACAGAGCTGGTCGTTTTCGATCGACAACGACATGATCTTCGGGTCGGACGACAAATACACCGGCGGTTTCCAGGTCGGCTGGATGAGTGATGCACTGGATGCAAGTGAAAAGGGGAGTTTTCAATACGGCTACGTCAAGGGGATGCGCGATCTTCTGAGGGCCGTTTACCCGTTTGACCTCTCCGAAATGAAGCAAAACGGGGCCATCAGTCTCCAGGGGATCGCCATTACGCCTGAAGATACGAATGAGACCGAACCCGTCTACGATGACGTTCCCTATATGGGGTCGACGGCCCTGACCGCGTCGCTGTTCATCTGGAATGAGAACATCTTCCACGAGGTGCTGATGACGCTGGGGATTATGGGACCCTCTTCGGGGGCCGAAACCGTGCAAAAGGGTCTGCACCGGTGGTTCAGGATCGATGAACCCCAGGGGTGGGACAACCAGGTGCCGGACCGGCTGCTATTTCAGACCGGCTATGTGATGGGAACGCGCCAATACTCCGGCCGTATCGCAGAGCGTTACACTTTCGAGTGGTTCAACAGCCTCTCCGTCAACGCGGGAAGCAGCTATGTCGGGGCGGGCGGGGGCACGGCCGTGCGCTTTGGGGAGAACGCTCCCAAAAACTTCGTGACGATCAGCGGGATTGTCAACCGTTCGCTTGCCCATCAGCTCAACCTGGATACACGAAAGGGGACGTGGGGGTGGAGCGTCAACCTCGCGCTCTTCGCCGATGTGATCGGCTACTTCTACCTGCACGAGTATGCCAAGCAGCACGGGTACGATTTCGAGATGCCGACGACGATCCTCACGGGGTTGCTGGGATTCGATCTCTATTACGAGAGGCTGCGGGTTTCGCTGGAACTCTATCCCAGCCGTCCGATCGGGCAGTATGTCCGTTCCAACTATTTCGGACGTTTAAACCTGGTGCTACAGGTACCTTAAGCAAAGGAGGGAACCGTCTTCCGTAACCTGTTGTCCCATAAAGCATCAACGCCGTCATTCGGTCCGGGATTTTTTATTGGCCGTACAATTCAAAGCATCGGGTTACTTTGTCAAAGTTATCGCCGGCCAGTCCCAAACATTTGTTCATACTCGCTTGCTTTTCGTTAAGCGCTCTGACCTGGGCATCGGCCAATGTCTGGCTTGCTTTGGCGTCGGCTTCCGCCGCTTCGGCCTGTTTGATGCTGGCCTTTGACATTGCTGTGATTTGATTGATCGACAGTTTATGCATCTCCAGGAAATCCTCCCGGCTGAGGTAGCCGTTGGCCGCGGCTTCGCAATTACGATACATAAAGTCCCGGGCCAGCAGAACGAGCTGAGTCCTGCCCTGCAGTTCGATCATCTGCCGGGAAAGGTTCAAGCGCATCTGAAGGCTGGTGTCATTTGTAATACCGATACGGCCAGAGGCATCCACGTCCGTGCCGCCCTGTATGACGCTGAGTGCGTTGACGGCATTGGAGAGCTTGGCCATCGCTTCGGCATTGGCCGCCAGCTGGTTTGAGAGGGTATTGGTCATCTCCATCGAGGCGTTGGCGGCTGTATCTGACGGGGGTTCTGCACAGATACTGAAATCGGGGTTGAAATAGTTTTTCGTCAGCTCAACGAGCTGGATTTTTCCCTGGTCATCGGTGATGATTTTCCCATCCGCATCCGTCAGAATGACTATGACCTTTGCCTCTTCAGGTCTTTTCCTCTCCCGTATATAGGTTCCTCTCAGCTCCGAGGGAAATGTGGCGATCGTATCGTTACCCGGGTTGTGATAAAGCTTGACTCTGTTTTGCGGCATCATGCTGCAGCCGACCATCAGCGGGGTGATTGCGACCAGGAGCAGTAAAGTGCGTTTCATTCGTTCCTCCTCCTTCTGAAGCAATGGCAATAGACAGGAACCGTATGGCAGCTCCCCGGCCAATGCACAGTGCATTTTTATACTCTAAAGGGGAGTATATCGTAATAACAAAATATATTGTAGAAAAATTAAAAAGTGTACAAAATTGATTATTTTAGGCAGAAGCGCGCCTTTAAAAGATGAAAATCTGCAGCCGTTTTATCGTTTTTATACGGCCGAAAAAGCGTTGAAATCCTCGGGGGTGTGAGAGAAAGGAAAAAGGTGGGAACGGGGGGCGATTACTTTGCCACGATCCCCCGCAGGAGCCGTCCGAGGATATCCGCACCGGTGATAATGCGCCTATCCGTTCCCCAGACGAGGATGATGTCCTGGTCGATGACGTCGTCTTCCATATGCTCCGCATCGACCTGCAGCCCCGGCAGGATGTAGTCCAGCGTCGTTTCCATGTTGGTGATGATCGTCGGACGGTGGCAATGCTCCATGGGGTCGAAGGTGTCGAACTCGAAAAGCGCGGCGTTGATAAAACCGTCGGCGTCCATGACCAGGCGGGGGTTGTCCCGCATGTCGGTCAGGATGATCCACGATTTGTGGGGTCTCTGGACCCGGCGCAGGAAGGGGTCGGCGGCCGAAGGGGTGATCTCGGGGAACTGCGGTACACTCCCTTCGAATTTCATCGGGATAATACTCAGAGGCTCGATGGGCTCGCCCTCGTCGCTCACCTTGAGGTCGTCCATAGCCAGGAAGTTCAGCGCACCGACCCCCTCGGTCCGCGTGATCTCCGAATCGCGCTCCTGGATATGGAGTTTGAGCATCTCCTCGATCTCGTTTTCGCGCAGGAACTGCACCGCTTCTTTGCCCAGCCAGAGATCGAGCATCTTGGCCGAGGGTTTGGCCAGCGGCCAGAGCAGCAGTTGGTAAAAACGCAGCAGCGGGGCCAGGGTCGAGGCCATTTTAAGGGCGTTGCGGGAGAAGTAGGCCTGGGGAATGATCTCGCCGAAGAGGGTAATGATGATGGTCGAAAAGATGAAGGCGACCACGCCGGCCATGACGGAGTTCGAAAGCAGGGTGAGCAGAACGTTGATGCCGACGTTGCCCCAGAGAATCGTCGTCAGCAGAAAGTTCGGGTCCTCGCGCATGGCGTAGACCTTTGCCGCAGTCGCGTCGCCTTTGGACATGTCGATACGCAGCCGCATTTTGCTGATGCTGAAAAAAGCGAGGTTGAGCCCGGAGAACATCGCCGACTGTGTGATACAGAAGGCGATACCGAGCCAGTTCAGAAGTGCTAAAGATGTCATTTCCATGCACAATCTTACTACGGGGGGCTTAAGGGAAAGACGATGCGCTGGTCGGACCCGGATCGGCTTTAGGTCTCATCCGGTTCCCAGACAGGCAGGTTGTTGTAGGCCTTTTCGATCCTTTTGACCCGGGTGATCTGTTCTTCGACGATAACGTTGATCACGGTGAACATGATCAACGGCATATCGGGCGTGACACGGAGGTCGACTTCACCGGGTGGGACACCGTGCTCGCCTGACACCCGGCAGTACTCCAGCGCCTTTTGAATCCGCTTTGGCAATCCCCGCTTTACCAGGGAGTGGATATCCCTGTCGATATGGACCCCAGTTTCGCCGAGTTCTTTCATCAGCGTGTAGATGACCAGTCGCAACAGTGCTGCGGAGGATTTTGGAGAGTGCCTGACGATGGTACGGGCTTCATTATAGAGCTTGATACACGTTTTGGGCATGTCCGCATGGGGCAGGGGAACCGTTGTGTTGTCAAGAACGATCATCTCTTCGTTGATCCAAAAGGATTTTTTGCCGGATCCCTTTCGGCGTAGTCTGTCCCAGAATGTCTGTTTCATCGTGTTTTGATTCTGCACCGTTCGTGCCGCCTTTTCCTTTTGTCACCAAAACCGCCGTAACGTTGCGGTCATGGCAAAACGCATTTTGGAGCTGGCATCTTAGGGAAAAGATGCCTTGGTTCAGCTAAAAAAAATATTTGTTTTATGTTTGGATATGTTTTTGTTTCCATTTTGTTTCATTTGACAGGTTGAGATTAACTGTTTACAATGGATCCAATGCCATAAGGGAGTCAAAGGAGACAGGTCATGAAAACACTTTTAGCGCTTGTTTTTACAGTAATGCTCGTCGGAGGTTGTTCTGACCAGAAAACGGAAACGGAAGGGGATAAGAGCGATCATGTACTGCGGCAGGAGATCGACGTCATGCGTGATGCGCAAAGTGTCACGCAGAGTGCCAATGCAAAACTGAAAGAACAGGAGGCCCAGGCCGACGCGCTGGCCGGGCATTAGCCCCTGGGGAAAAAAGAAGAGAGAAGAACGTTTAGAACTCCTCGTCTCCGAACTCTTTATCCATCTCTCTCTGGTACGCTTCTTCTTTCTCCTGTGTAAGCTGGGCATCTGTCAAAACGGCCTCGTGGAGGAACTCACCGAAGAAGGTCTTGGGCTCTTCGTATGCCAAAAAGGCGTAGGTTCCCACCAGGAAACCGACGATGGTCAGGGCCGCAATCACCTTTTGCAGCGGGTTGAACATCTGGATAGGCTCCTTGATACGGAGTTCGCAGGTACCGCCGGGACAATGGACCGGGTCAATTCGTGTCAGAAGTTTGTAGATCATACAGCCGACACAGATGGAGAAGGCACTCTCCAAAAACATCAGTGACGCACAGAGAACACAGATCAGGACCTTGTAAAACGTAATGTCCCAGTTAATGACGAACCACCAGACCATTGGCAGGGAGATCAGCCACCCCAGTGTCCAGGCAAAGCGTTTCTGCAGCCCGCCGACGTACTCCGGTTTTTGGTTTTGAACGATAAACTTGCCCAGCAGAAGGGAAGGGACATATTTCGGACTGATCATTCTCAGCGTAAAATCGATAAACAGAAAGGCAAGGTAGATCCTCGCCGCCATGATGTGGTTGAAGCCTATCCCGACAAAGATGATGATGGTCCCCATCGTTCCGAGGATCCCTGCGGCGGCTCTCGCTTCTCTTTCATTAACGACCCTGACGTCGTACCCGGGTACCTTTTCTCCGTAATCCCATAAAAAACTCTGTAGGTTCAAAAAACTTCCTTTGTGTGCATGAGAATATGCGTAATCATTCCCTGGTTCGATAAACACAGCACGAACAGGGCTTTCAAGTAAATGCATTGTGATAAAGTTTTGATGCGGGACGAATTATAACAAATTTTGAAAAGAGTGGGCATTGAAAAACTGTTTTTTTTCTTGATAAATCAGCTTCGTTGTGAGTTCATCTGACATATGCAGGACGGGTCGAACTTTTCAGCCTTCATGAGCTAATGGCACATGCATTTTTTATAGTTACAGGCTATTGATGAATATTGCAAAAATTAAGTGATATCTAATCTCCGTACATGTAGGATGGATTATATTAAATATTAGGAGAAGAAAATGAAAAAGTATGTCTCATCCATGCTCGCCGGTGCCTTGGCCCTGGGATTGGTCGGTTGTGGTAGCTCCTCAAGCAGTACAAAGGTCACTTTGGCGGACTTGAATGCCACAGGTGCAACGGGGTATCACATCAATGTTGATCTGGATTTTGCGAATAACACATATGATGCCTCAAATATCGATTACTACTTCTGTACGGATGCTGTTGGAACATATGATTATTATGCGTATACACAGGATCGCGTATATGGTTCTGAACTGCTTGTCGATGAGCCCGATTTTGATTATGGCTACTTGGACTATGTGGCGCAGAGCGGTATTCTGGAGTTTACATCCGATCAAACTCTGGGACTCTCATACGAAGTCGCTTCGGCTACAGATATTCTTAAAGCAGGTAGCACCTACGATATCGATCTCTTTATAGAAGCGACACTTGTGACATCAGGTACAGTGCAAATCAACAGTATTTCAGACTACGATTGCCCTGTTCCTGTCCCTGCCTCCGCGTCGAAGTAATGTATGGCCAAAACTCTCTTAGAGGGTTTTGGCACTTTTCTCTTTTTCACCTTACAAACCCTCCTTTTGCAGCTGAAACGCGATGACGATGCGCGTTAAAGCCCAAACCCCCTAAAATACGTGCAACAAACTATGAGGATAGCTTCATGCCCTTTACCGGACTCGGACTTATCGGCGCGATTGAACGCGCATTGCGGGAGAACGGCTATGTCGAACCGACGCCCGTACAGCAGCGGGTGATCCCGCTGGTGCTAGAAGGCAGGGACGTTATGGCGCGGGCGCAGACGGGCAGCGGCAAAAGCGCCGGCTTCGTGCTGCCGCTGCTGCAGCTCTGGTCGCAGCGCAAAGGGGAGGGCAAGGCGAAGATCAAGGCCCTGGTGCTGACGCCGACGCGGGAGTTGACGCTGCAGGTGGCGCAGGCGTTCGAGACCTTCGGAGTTTTCCTGCCGAAGCCGCCCAGGGTCGTCAGCATCATCGGCGGCGAGCGTATCGGCGATCAGCTCTACGCCGTACAGCAGGGGTGCGATATCGTCGTCGCGACCTCCGGGCGGCTCATTGATGTACTGGGCAAGAAGCAGATGAACCTCGCGCACCTGGAGTTCCTGGTCCTTGACGAGGCGGACAAGATGCTCGACCTCGGCTTTGCCGAAGAGCTGGATCTTATCCTGCCGCAGCTTCCCGAAAAACGGCAGAATCTTCTTTTTTCCGCGACCTACCCGCCGAAGATGCAGACCATCGCATCGCGCATTACCCAGGAGGCCGTGGAAGTGGCCTTTGCGTCGGAAGCACCGACGGTTCAGAGTATTGAGCAGCGGGTAATCGAGGTGGACCGCGAGAAGCGCGGGCCGCTGCTGCGACACCTGCTGGAGCGCGAACCGTGGGAACAGGTCCTGGTCTTCATGGCCAACAAGCGCGCGGCGGACAATATCGCCGCGAAGTTCCGCAAGTACGGTTTTTCGGCGGAGTCGTTCCACGGCGACCTCACGCAGGAGGAGCGCAGTGCGACGCTGGAGGATTTCAAGCAGAAGCAGTTCCGCATCCTCTTTGCCACCGATCTCGTCGGAAGGGGACTGCACGTGGACGACATCGACTGCGTCGTCAACTTCGACCTCCCGCGCTCCCCGGCGGATTACATCCACCGCATCGGACGGACGGGGCGCGCCGGAAAGTCGGGCACGGCCATTTCGTTCATCGACCATGAGACGCAGGCGCATTTCAAGGTCATCGAAAAACGCGCGAAGATCCGGCTGCCGCGCGAGCGGGTCGAAGGCTTTGAACTGACCGGCGAAGCCCCGGTTAAAACAAAAGGCCCGGCACCGGTAAAAGGAAAGAAAAAAAGCAAGAAGGACCGTCTGCGCGAACAGGCCCGCAAAGAGGCCGAAGGGCGTTAAAAGACGAGGCTTTTATGCACTCCTTATGCGTGGCGCCGACTGCTTCCTACCCAAAAGAGGACATTGTCTATCTACCCTACTAAGAGAACTCTTGATCACATACACGCTTTCCTCTTTTTAAATACAAATATTGTCATTATAAATTTAATACCGTTACTCATCTTACAGCTCCTTATAATTGAAAAGCATTTAAAGTACTTAGAACAGATACTCATTAATGGGGAGAAGATGTTTTTTATTCCTTTGGAAATCTATGTGAACAAGTATTTTGCAAAGAAGTCCGCTGAAGAAGAAAAATGAACAAAGGGTTGCTGTTTCTCGGGAGTTGTTTTTTGTTCGGCGCTTATGACGCCTTTTTTAATCATCGTCTTTTTGTGGGTATTTACGGTACATCAATAAAAGGTGAAAACCTGGAGATGCTTACAGGGGGCGTATCATTGATATTCGGCATGATCTGTATTTTAGGTGCATTACATGAAAAACGTTAGTCGGATAGGTTTAATTATTGGGATTATTTTCCTATGCGGTTATTACGGGATTTTACCGATGCTGGGGATGAAAGTCTATGTGAAATACTCTGGTTTTGTACAGCTTACTCTGTTGCAAAGCTTATTGAACCTATCGGCAGGAGTAGTAATATGGATGTTGGGGAGAAAATTCAAATGGATATAGATACTCCCAGTGCCGTTGTTCTCAAACTCCAAATATTCCAGAAGCTACAGTCGCATCAAAGGAGAGCCAAGATGATAGTCAGGATGTTGTTTTTTGCATACACTCTGGTATATGCAGAGCCGATCAATATATTCAACTATTTTCCCTCTCCAGACATGCAGGAGCGTGAGTTCGTTTATGAAATACGAAACACACCGGGTTCAGAGTATGTCGAAACGTTGACAGTGCATGAACAGTGTGTCAGCTACCATAGGGTATATGCACCTTTTGAATATACCCAGGTTGTTGCCATCGGCGAAGCGTTTGAAGAGGGAAGCCATCAAGAAAAAAAGATTATGAACGACGCGCATTACGATTATACGCTCTGCTGGAATGGCAATATGATTTACGCACAGGAGCAGACAGATTCGCCATTACTGTCCAAAAAGTCCAAATGGCAATCGAAGCTGTCCAGTACTGATGCCAATCAAACGGTTGAGACGGTGATGGTGGAGTGTGAAAGAAAGGAGTCAGAGATCAAGATGCTTTATGGCGAAGCGTATCATACCGTTAGAGTCGAATGCGATGACGGCATGGGCTCATATGCCGTTTTCGCCGATAAGATTGGAATGATAGAGAGTGGTAATAATTACGGGAGTGTAAAGCTTAGTCAGATACGAGCGAAAGATAAACAGTGACAGCTTCTATTCGAAATGACTGACAAGTAAAGGGGAATGAATGAATTTTATCATCTCTTGGAGTGTCCTCATTGTGTTGAGTCTTCAAACTGTGCTGGCAATTTTCAACTCCATTAAAATCGGAAGTACACCCGGAGTCATACTTTATAGTCTCATTCTTATTGCATTGATTTTCGTTGGAACCTCTTTTTATTTTGTATCTCGATCAAATGATGAGAAGAAAGCCGATGCAGAAAAGCAATGTGACTGGAAAAGTAATAAGTGAAAAAATAGGGGAATTGTCCAAAAGTGAATGAAATATTAATTTACAGTTACGATCCAAATCTTGACGCTCTCTACTGGGACTTGGCATTTTATATTTTCATGCTTCTTGTAGGTTTTGTCGTCTACAACATTAATATGAAATTGGATTTTAGTACTCCGAAAGGATTTTTCATTGTTTGGTTTGCAGCAGTGACGCTATTTTCATCTATTTCAATTTATGAAGAAGCAGCAGTGTATATTGCAATGAAACATGCACTTTCCAGCGCAAAAGAATGTAAATATGTGACCGGTAAGGTCCAAAAATATTCATATGATTATGGGCATGGCAGAGAGTCTTTTAATATTGAAAATGTCGTCTTCCTGACGACTACATCTATCCTGGGTAAATATTATTCTGAGTCTATTGAAAGGCTCATGCCGACTATGAAAGTACAATATTTTACTTTTTGGGGAAGCCCGAGGATTGTGAAGATATGGAGTGAGACGGATGGATGTTTATAGGAGACCTTACGTCGCTAATGAGAAATCCGACAGATTGAAAACGGTTATTTCAAGCGTATTAATTATCTGTGAACTTCTGGTCTTGCCAACGAGAAGTCATGCAGAAGGATTCTATATCGGTTTTATTCTTGGAGCTGTTTCGAAGGGCGGTTTGACAATCGGGTACCGCTTTGATGAACAAAACAGTATGGAACTCCATTCTAATGCAGTTCCAGATGTGTCCTCATACGGCATTTTTTTTAAGCATTACAGCAGCAAAAGAAACAGGGATTATGCTCTACTGGGCTATTCATCGGTCAACGGGCGCGGTCACTCATCAAAGGTTGACACTACACATGGATTAAATCTTGGGTATGGTTACAGGTTTGGATCCGATCATGAGGCTTGGTCCTATCCGGTTGAAATCGGCGGGGGTCCGGGCTACGACTTTGCCAATGAGGAATTTGTGCCTCAGTTTTTTGTCGGCGGAGGTGCCTTATACGGTGAAACCTCGGCAAAGGATTGAAGTTGTAGAGCATTGCGAAATAGAGGGAAGGTGATAGTAAGTTTACAAAGTACAGTTTTCGAAGACGATTTTTTCTTTAATCAAGGCGGAGAGAAGTGAAGTGTACTCATGTACGTGAGTGGTATGACAACGATGAGTTTAGGAAAAAGCGTCGAAGAAAATGGCTCCGGATACTGGATTCGAACCAGTGACCAAGTGATTAACAGTCACCTACTCTACCGCTGAGCTAATCCGGAATCGTTAAGAAGTGGCGGACAGGGAGGGATTCGAACCCTCGGTACCCGCAAAGGTACGCACCCTTAGCAGGGGTGTGGTTTCAGCCTCTCACCCACCTGTCCAAGTCTCAAAAATGAGAGTGAGATTATAATCAGATGGAAATAATATTTCGCTTAAAAAGCGGGGCGGAGCCGCTTAAAGTCGCTCGAGGATCTTTCCGACGACGGCGGCGGGGTCTTCGGCCTTGTAGATGGGGCGGCCGACGACGATGAAATCGACCTTCTCCGCTTCGGCTGCTTCGATCGTGGCGACGCGCTGCTGGTCGCCCGCGTCCTCGCCGAAGGGGCGGATGCCAGGCGTCAGGGTGATGAACCCGCCGCTGGTCATGTTTTTGATGGAAGCGCTTTCAAAAACACTGCAGACGACACCGTCGAGTCCCGCTTCGTGGGCATCCTGGGCGAACTTGTCCGCCGTCGCGGCGATGCCGGCGTTGTAGACGTCGCCGAACTCCTCTTCGCTGAAGGAGGTGAGTGCCGTGACGGCCAGGACAAGGGGGCGTTTCTCGTACGTCGAGAGCCGCTCCATCACCGTTTGCATGGCGCGTTTACCGGCACTGGCATGGACGTTGAACATATCGACGCCCAGGCCCATGATGGACTCGGCGGCATCGGCCATGGTATTGGGGATGTCATAGAGTTTGAGGTCGAGGAAGATCTTCGCGTCCGGGTTGATGGCCTTGAGCGCTCCCAGAAAGGGTTCGCCGTCACGGATGTAGGCGCGCAGCCCGACCTTGAGCCAGACCGGGTAGGCTTTGATCTTTTCCACCAGTGCCAGGTTTTCTTCCATGCTCGGCAGGTCGAGCGCGACGCAGAGTTCCATACGTATTCCCCTCAATGAATAGATGACGGAAGTATAACGTCTGCTGCGTTAGAGAGGGCCTAAAGCGTGCACGCCGCGGCGATCTTGTAGTGCGAGAGTTCCTTGCCCTTGGCGTTGATGACGTGGACGGCGCAGGCGAGGCAGGGGTCAAAGCTGTGCACGACCCGCAGCACTTCCAGCGGCGCGGAGGGGTCGGCGAGGGTGATGCCTACCAGGGACTCTTCGTAGGGGCCGCGGACGCCGCCGCTGTCTTTGGGTGAGGCGTTCCAGGTCGTCGGTACCACCGCCTGGTAGTTGGCGATCTTGGCGTCGTCGATACGGATGAAGTGGCCCAGCACCCCACGGGGCACCTCAAAAATGCCCCTGCCGGCCGCCGCTTTGGGCAGGGCGGCGAAGTCGTACTTCGTCCAGGTCTCCTCGTCGTAGTACTTGATGTTCTCGATGAGGTCGCTGCAGAAGTCAAAGAGGTAGTCGCAGCAGACCTGGGCTTCCACGGCGCGGGCGGCGTTGCGCCCGAGGGTCGTCGAGAAGTCCATCAGTTCGAGCCCCGTGTCCTTCATGAACGCTTCCATATAGGGCCGGATGACCGGGGAATCCTGCAGGTAGCCGATGATCATCCGCGAGAGTGGCCCCACCTCCATGGGCTTGCCCTTGTAGCGCGGTGCCTTGACCCAGCTGTATTTGCCTTCGGTTTTGAGGCTGCCGTCTTCGTTGAGGTCGGTATAGAAAGGTTCGGTCTTGCCGTCATAGGGTGCCATCGGTGCTTCGTCGGCGTACCAGGAGCGTGAGGCTTCTTCGGTGATGTATTGTTCATCGAAGGGCTCGATGTTGGCGAAATCGTGGCCCTGGATGACGCCGCCCTCGAAGAGTTGCTGCGCTTTGCCGAAATGGTAGCCGCCCACGGCCATAAAGTTTCCGCTGCCGCGTCCCACGCCGGCTTTGATCTCCTCTTTGTACGCTTCGACGGCCATCTTGATATCGGGAATATAGGCGCGTTCGATAAAGTCGCGGGCATCCTTGATGATGAACATGAAGTCGTTGAGGCGCTGCGGGTTGAGCATGTCCGCGACGCTCGTGACCCCGCCCACGACGAGGTTCTGAGGGTGTGGCGTTTTCCCGGCAAAGATCGCCACCGCCCGGCTGAGGTCGCGCTGGACCCGCAGGGCCTCGAGGTAGTGGTTCATATGGATGAGGTTCTGCTCGGGGGTGAAACGGTAGGCGTTGTGCCCCCAGTAGCCGTTGGCGAAGAGCCCCAGGCGTCCCGCGTTGACGAAGGAGGTCAGTTTCTCCTTGACGGCGCTCATGTGCCCCGTCGAGGTACGGTAGGGGTAGTCATGATAGGTCTGCGCCAGCTCCGCGGCTTTGTCCGGTTCGGCGGAGATGGCGCTGACGACGTCGACATAGTCGAGGGAGTGCAGGTGGTAGTAGTGGACGATGTGGTCCTGGACAAAGAGCGCCAGGGTGACGAGGTTGCGGATGCTCTCGGCGTTGGCTGGCAGGGCGATGCCGTAGGCGTCTTCGACGGCGCTGATGGAGGCGCGGTAGTGGACATTGGTACAGACCCCGCAGATGCGCTGGGCGATCAGCCCGGCATCCCGGGGGTCGCGCCCTTTGAGAATCGTCTCGATGCCGCGGAAAAGCTGTCCGGAGGCCCACGCCTCTTTGACGGTGTTATTTTCGTCGATTTCGACTTCGATACGCAGGTGCCCCTCGATGCGGGTAATGGGGTCTATAACGATCTTTTTAGTGGCCATGAATTTCTTCCTCTTCCCCTTCCGGCAGCGGCCGGTTGTTGGCGTATTTGTCAAAGGCAATCTTGCCCTGGCCGCAGGCGAAACAGCCGTGGCCGACCTGGACCGGCCAGCTCGTGCCTTCGTTGAATTTTACCAAGGAGCAGTTCAGATCGGCATAGGGCCCCTTGCAGCCCATCTTGAAGAGGCACCACCCCTTCTTGGCCCCTTCGTCGCCCCATTCGAGGACGAATTCGTCCAGGTCGTAGTGGCCGCGGCGCTCGCAGTTGTCGTGGACCCGGAAACCGTAGGCCCATTCGGGGCGGTTCTTTTCGTCGAGCCTTGGGAGTTCGTCGAACATGACGTAGTGCAGAAGGGTCCCGACGATATTGATGGGGTTGACCGGGCAGCCGGGCAGGTTGATGATGTCGTCCCTGCCAAGCGCCTCCGCCACCCCGACGGCACCGGTAGGGTTGGGCGCGGCGGCAACGACGCCCCCGTCGAAGGCGCACGAGCCGATGGAGAAGACGGCGGCCGCATGTTGTGCGGTGCGTTTCAGAAGCTCCAGCCCCGTTTCGCCCTTGGGCCCGATGCGCAGGAACTTGCCCTCCAGTCCGAGGGGAATGGCCCCTTCGACCATCAGGATGTAGCGCCCCTTGTCGTTCTCGATCACCCCGTCGAGGGAGAGCTCCGACTGGTCCCCTGATCCCGCCATCAGCAGTTCGTGGTAATCAAGGGAGATGTATTTGAGGATGAGGTCGTCCACCTTGGGGTGGGCGGATTTGATGAACCCCTCGGAGTTGCCGCTGCAGTCGGCGAGCTCGAGCCAGATGATGGGGATCTTGTTGAGTTGTTCGATACTCTGCCCCACCAGGGGTTCGTACTCGGGGTGCAGCCGCATATTGGCGGTGATCATGGAGACCCAGCGGTTGAACTCGCTGCTCATGTCGAAGGCTTTGAGCGCTTCGTCGAGGTTTTCGCTCTCGATGCGGTTGGCGGGGTGGAGCTTGTTGAACTTGTCGATGCGCCGCTGCACCTTCGCCATCTCCTCGGCTTTGGCGGCCGCTTCGCGTTCGGCCTTGAGGCGGGCGGCTTCTTCGGGATCGACCGGGGTGTCGGCGATGAGTTTGACGACGTCCTGCTTGCAGCGGCCGCAGACCCGCCCCGCTTCACTCAGCGGTTTAAGGTCGGCGAAGCTCTCGATGCAGTTCTCCTTGATCAGCGCGACAAGGTCCTGTTCGTAGCCGCTGGCGCAGCTGCAGATAAGGCGTCCCCGTTCGCTCACTAGCCGGTTGTCGTAGAAGAAGGCGGGATCGACCGGTTTGGCCTCCTCCATCATTGTTTTGAGTGCCATGACGTCGATGTTGGTGTTGATCCCGATAAAGCGTACAAGGCGGTCGTCATTGACGATGTACTGGTCGATCCGCCCCTCCGCCTTGGAGGTGATGACGATATCCTCGTTCGCATCGTCTTTGGGGTCATAGGCGGTCGAGGTGACGTCGGCGAGCAGAAAGCTGCCGACTTTGAGGCCGTCGATGGTGACAAAGTCTTTGAAACCCTCATCCTCGATCCCAAGAATCGCGGCGACGGCGGCGTCGGCTTGGAGCGTACACTCTTTGACCCGCCCGGCAATGTAGCCGTTGCGGAGCTGGGCCACCTCGCCGACGGCATAGACGTCGGGATCGGAGGTACGCATATGCTCGTCCACCAGGATCCCTTTGTCCGTCTCAAGCACGTCTTTGGCAACATCGGCGGCGGGGGAGATACCGACACCGAAGATGACAAAGGGGTTGTCGATGGTGTGCTCTTTCATGACGATCTTTGTGATCATCTCCCCTTCGATCACCTTGTCCGTGATCTCCTCCTCAAAGAGGATACGGACCCGGGGGTCGGCGCCTTCGTAGATGCGTTTCATCAGTGCCACGGCGGAGGGGGTCAGTGCCTTGTCGTAGAGATGGTTCCCCCGCGAGACAAGGTAGATATGCTCCGGCCCCTCCAGGCTGCTCAGCGTATCGAGCAGCTCCAGCCCGATGGGGCCCACGCCCATCATGACAACGTTTTTGCCAACAATCCGCTGTGCGATGCACTCGGAGTCGTCGGCGCTGCGGAAGGTGGCGACGTTGGTGAGGCCTACAGTGTCGAAGAGACGGCGCGGCGCGGAACCGGTGGCGAGGATGAGCTTGTCGTAGGCGTAAGACGCGGAAGCGGTAAAGATGCGTTTGGACGAAGGATCAAGTCCGGTAACTTCGGCGTTCAGCTCCACCTTGACATCGGCAGGCAGGGGCAGGGCGATCTCGTCGATATCGGCGCTGCCGTTGACCAGGGCGCAGAGGTGGATGCGGTCGTAGGGAGGGTGGGCCTCTTTGGTGACGATAAGCACCTCGTGCGCGGGCGACTGCTCTTTGATCGCATTGGCAATATAGGCGGCCGCGATGCCGCCGCCGACGATGACGATACGCATATCAGTCTCCTTCGTTTTTCTTGGCGGCCCTCGCCGCTTTCTTGGCCGCGGCATACTCCTCGCGGCTCTGGGCGCACTCCGCTTCCCAGTCGAACCAGCCGTCGTTGACACTGTCCTCTTTGAGTGCGGGGCGTGCTTTCGTTTCGCTCTGCCACAGCGCCTCTTCCGGTTTGGGGCAGGCCCGCACGCACTCTCCGCAGTAGATGCAGAGCCAGGCGTTGTAGCGGTACTCTTTTTGCCCGTCTTCGTGCTGGAAGAAGCGGATCGATTTGGGCGGACACGCCTTCTCGCATTTGTCGCAGAAAATGCATGCTTCCTCATTATACTCTATCAGTCCGCGGTAGGCCGGAGGCAGGGGCATCGGCTCGGCGGGATAGTTGTGCGTACGCACAGGTTTGAAGAGGTTTGTAAAGGCGTTGATCATGGCTTTAAGCATCAGATACTCCTATTTCGCCGTACAGGACATACAGGGGTCAAAGGAGGCGAGGATCGCCGGGGCATCGGCGTACTGGCTCCCTTTGAACACCTCCATCATGGCCGGGATGCCCGAGAAGGTCGGGGTCTTGATCCGGACGCGTTCGAGCATATTCTGTCCGCCGCCGCGCACGAGGTAGAAGAGCTCGCCCCGCGGCGCTTCGAGGCGCACGATCGCCTCGCCTTTCGGTTTGCCTTTGGCCTTCTCCATGATCTCCCCAACGGGAAGGTTCTCGACGATGTTGCGGCACATCGCGATGGAGTTGACGATCTCGCGCAGCCGCACCCGGTTGCGGGCATGGATATCGCCGCCCTTTTCCAGCATCATCTCGTAGCCCAGCGCTTCGTAGGGGAGGTCGTCGGTCTCCGCCCGCACGTCGGTGGCCAGCCCGGCGGCACGGGCCAGGGGGCCCAGGGCGTTGTAGATCTGCGCCTCCTCCAGCGAGAGCGCCCCGATACCTTTGTACTTGAGCGAGAGGGACCAGTTGGATTCGAAGAGCTCGATGAGGTCGGCAATTTTGCCGGAAAGCTCGTCGAGGTTCTTGTGCAGCAGCGCGACCATCTCGGGGGTAAGGTCCCGGGTGACACCGCCGATGGCGATAAAATCGAACTGGATGCGGTTGCCGCTGATGGCCTCCTGGATATCCATGACGAGCTCCCGGTCCCCCATGATCTGCATAAAGAGCGCCTCGAAGCCGGCATTTTCCGCCGTATGGGCCAGGCAGAGCATGTGCGAATGGATGCGGTCGAGTTCGACCATCAGCATCCGCAGGTACTTGATGCGGTCGTTGGGGGTAAAGTCCAGCAGCTTCTCCGCGGCGAGGGTGTAGGAGAGGGAGTGGGTGATGGCACAGAGCCCGCAGACCCGCGCCACGACGAAGCCGACCTGTTTGAAGTCGAATTTGGTGGTACAGGCCTGTTCGACGCCGCGGTGTACGAACCCCACGTCGGCGTCGACCCCGACGATGGTCTCGTTCTCACATTCGAATTTGAACCGGATGGGTTCGAGCAGGGAGATGTGCTGCGACCCCAGTGGGATCTGGACGGTCTTTTTCATGCGTCCCCCCTGAGCGGATGGGGTTGGGAGTCTTCGTCGAGGTAGAGACCCGCCGCGGCGCCCTCGACGTTCAGACCGAACATGTCGACGATCTCCCGTTCGCCCAGGAAGGCGGAGGGGATGACGGGCACGACGGAGGGGACGGGGATGTCGTAGTCGCTCAGCGCGTAGTAGACGACGACGTCGTTCTTAGCGCCGTAGCGGGAGAAGATCCACTGCAGTTCGATCTTCCCATCACCCAGGTCGATTCCGTTGACGGTGAGGAAGTGCCACGCTGTGGGATCGTAAAAGGCGCCGAGGTCCGCGAGCACCGCGCCGAGGGTTGTTTCAATCTTCTGCATCATTCACCTTTTTTGCCATGCCGAGACGGCTGAGTTTTCCGGCGACCGTTTCGACGGCGCCGAAGAGTTTGAAGGGCGTTTCGATCGCCTTGCTTTTGCGCTCCAGGATCTGCAGCCCTTCGACGAGTGCATCGATGATGAGCTGGGGGGAGGAGGCGCAGCCGGGGACGTAGACGTCGACGGGGATGTAGCGGTCGATCCCGTCCTCGACGTTGTACATCCCGCGAAAGACCCCGCCTGCCGCCGTGCAGGAGCCGACGGCGATGACGACTTTGGGTTCGGGGATCTGGCAGTAGAGCTCCACCAGCCGTTCGCGGGAGCGGTAGGTGACGGGGCCGGTCACGAGGAAAATGTCGGACTGCTTGGGGTTGCCGGTATTGATGACGCCGAAGCGCTCGAGGTCGTAGCGGGGGCCGAGCGCGGCGAGGATCTCGATGTCGCAGCCGTTGCAGCTGCCCGCGTTGTAGTGCAGGATCCAGGGGGATTTCTTCCGAAAAGCGTTAAAAAATTTCATAGGCTGATCCAAATAATGTTGGCCGTTGCCATCGCAAAGGCCGTTGCATAGATGATTTTGACCATCTGGTCGGTCCGGACGCGCGCGGTGGCGTTGTCGACAAGGTTGACGAGCAGGAAAACGGCCAGCACGAGCAGCACGCCCCACAGCGGCGACGCCCCGGCAAAGAGGAAGACGATGCCGTAGACGAAGAGGTATTCCAGGAAGCGGGCCATGTAGAGAAACTCGTAGAAGAGCCCGCTGTATTCGACCTCGACGCCCCCGACGATCTCCTGGTGTGCTTCGACGGTATCGAAGGGGGATTTCTTGAGTTTGATCGGCAGGATGAGGAGCAAAGCGGCAAAGAGCAGCGGCATTTGTGTGAGGTAGCCGCCCTGTGCGAGGATGGCGCTGACGTCGAAACTGCCCGAGACGAGGTAGAAGCCGACGGCGAGGAGCACCAGGATGGGCTCATAGGCCGCCAGGGCGGCGAGTTCGCGGTTGGCCCCTACCTGCGAATAGGGCGAGCGGACGCTGTAGCCCGCCAGGACCAGGACGATCAGGGCGAAGAGGTGCAAAAAGACGATATAGAGCAGGTTCCACCCGGCAAAGAGTGCCCCCACCGCCAGCCAGAGCAGCAGGAAGTGGGCCACGGCCAGCAGGGCGTGGGGGGCGTGGATGATCAGGGTACGCTTGTCCATCAGCTTGAACATGTCGTAAAAGGGCTGTAGCAGCGGCGGTCCCTGACGGCGCTGCATCCGGGCGCGCAGCACCCGTTCCGCGCCGTAGACGAGGCCGCCGAGCAGGGGGGCGAGGAGGATCATGACCCAGCTCATCGGATCGCTCCCGAGAGGGCGACGGCGGCGAAGAGCAGGCCGAAGCCCCACTGCAGTCTCCGTGCCGCGGCCGCGGAAGGTTCCACATAAAAGAGCGCACCGTCAAACTCGCTTTTCTCCCCGCAGCGGTAGGGCATAACACGGTCGAAACGCTGCAGGGAGCGCGTCAGCAGCGGCAGTAGGGCAACGATCAGCACGGGCAGGGCCAGCAGCCAGAGCAGGCTGCTGTGCTGCTGCACCATGTAACCGCCCGCCGCTGCGAGGCTGAGCAGGGTCAGCAGGGCCAGGGGCGTCATAAAGCCCGGGGGCATCGTTTCGCGTTCAATGGGGAGGGTGTCCGGGGCGGTGGCGAGCAGCGCGGCGGCGATCTTGAAATAGAGCAGTACCAGCAGGGCGCTGCCGACGGCGATGCCCATCAGGACGATAACGAGCCACGGCTGGGTATGCAGCAGCGACGCGACGGAGGCGATGGCGAAGAGTTTCCCCATAAAGAGCCCGAAGGGCGGCAGGGTGAGGGAGAAGAAGCCGAAGAAGAGGAAGCCGACGCTGCGCGGCGCGTGCTGCAGCAGCCCTTTCATCTGTTCGACGTCCTTGAAGCCGAACGCCTTTTCGAGCACGCCTGCTGCAAGGAAGAGGAGCGCCTTGGAGAGGGCGTGAAAGAGCATCAATACCATCGCGAGCTGCATGCTCTCGGGCGTACCGACGGCGGCCAGGCTCATCATCAGCCCCAGCAGGGCGACGGTCGAGTAGCCGAGGATCTCCTTGAGCAGGCTGCGCGACAGTGCAAGGTAGGAGGCGGCGACGAAGACCAGGGCCCCGAAGAGGGCCAGAAGGGTGCCGGGGAGGGTCCCCTCCAGCCCGGGGGCGAGCTTGAGGATCAGGAAGGGGGCGATCTTGACCATCGTCGCCGAGTGCAGGATGGCGCTGACCGGGGTCGGGGCGACCATGGCGCCGAGCAGCCAGCTGTCAAAGGGCAGAGATGCCCCTTTGACCGGGGCGGCCATGGCGAGCAGGGCCAGGGCGAGCAGCAGCACCCCGCTGTCGCCCTGCAGCAGGCCGCTGAAGGTGGCGCTGCCCGGCCCGTAGGCCGCGACCAGGGCACCCAGAAGCAGGAACACCCCGCCGATCTGGTTCATCCAGAGCGCACGCAGCGCGTTGCGGCGGCTGACACTGTCGCCGCGGAAGGCGATGAGGAGGTACGAAGCCAGCGTTGTCATCTCAAAGAGGAAGAAGAAGAGCAGGATCGCGTCGGCGATGACGATGGCGTTCATGACGGAGAGGAAGAGCATCAGGTAGGCGACGAACAGGCGCTGCTTCCCTTCACCGCTCTTCTCACGGCGCATATACTCGACGGCGTAGAGGACGATGGCGCCGCCGACGATGTTGATGATGAGGAACATGAAACGTGCCAGGTCATCCACGACCAGCGCCGGAGCTTCTGCTGCGGGGGTGACCGCCACGGCCCAGAGGTAGAGCGGCAGCTGCAGCAGTGCAAGCAGCAGGACCGGCACGGAGCGGTGCTTCACCCCCTGGAAGAGGAAATAGAAGAGCAGAAGAACATCGGCGGCTTCGGTCAGGGTCTCGATCCCCGGAGCAATACCAAGGGGGATTGCTCCGGGTTGGAAGAACAGGGAGAGCGCACTGACCGAGAGGACGCCGAAGAGCAGTGCCGCTACCGTATAGCGCGCCCGAAGCGAGGGGAGTGCAAAGAGGGCCAGCGCCGCGGCAACTGGCGTAAAAAGTAGTAAAAAAAGCATTATATATACCTGGCTCCGTTTCTATCTGTTCTCGCAATTTTACCCTCATTACATCACAAAACGACTACGGCGGGGATGAGGTGGGTGTATAAAAAAGCGGCGGATTGTATAATGGGAGAAACATTCATGCCAAAAGGAGCCGAAAATGGACGATCACAAACTGCAGATCCTGGACAAGATGGCGCCGGAGATCGAAGAGCGGATCCTGGATTATGCTTCCCACCCGGAGGGGGGACTGTTCGAATTGCTGGAGGATGTCGTTTATATGAACGATCTTGAAGCGTTTGAGGCGATCTTCGAAAACGGGGGGAATGTCAACCTGCAGAACAAGTACGGCTGGACCCCGCTGCACATCGCCATCCGCCGCGACCGCCGCGATATGGTGGAGTACCTGCTTTCCCACGGCGCGGACATCAATAAACAAGACGGCGTCGGCTGGACGCCGCTGATGGAGAGCATCATGGACGATAAGCCCGAACTGTGCAAACGTCTCCTCGACGCCGGGGCGGACACTTCCATCGCCAATGAGCGCGGCGGCACGGCGGCGATGCTGGTGCAGAAGTTCGGCCGTACCTCAATGATGGGGATGTTCTAGGCCGCTTTCGGTTGACGCAATGCGCCGCCGCAAGACGGCAAGGGTTTCGAGGTAGGCGGTTTTGAACGCACCGTCGGGGAGGCCCGCCGCCTGCGCTTCCAGCCGGCGGCACCCCTCGAGCATCCCGCTGCGCAGGCAGGGCGGATTGGCGTCCATCGCCGCGCGGCAGAGATGCATGATCCCCCGGTACGCCCCGATCCTTCCCAGGCGTACGTCTCCCCGTTCGCTGCTGCCGTATTTGCTCCTGCTATAGAGAAAGTAGGCGGTAAAAAAAAGGATCCGAAGCTCTTCGGTGTCGATATGGCGTTTCATAAGTGCAAGTCTATGGCACTTTCAACGCAAAGCATCAAAACAGGGCAGAGCGTCATTTTGTGTTACACTTTTTACAGCAGCGCGGTGCGAAAAAGATGCGTCCCGCGTATTCCGGGGAGGGGGAGAGATGATGAAAGCGCTTTTGTTTTTGATGGCAGTGATGCAGACCGTATGGGCCGCAGGGAGCATCGAGGTCAACGGGACCTCCTCGCTGCATGACTGGAGTATGGCGTCGGACAGTGTCCGTGTCTACATGGTGCAGGAGAATGGCCGGGTCGAAACGCTGCAGGTCGCCCTGGTCATTGAAACGCTCAAAAGCGGGAACGAGGCGCTGGACAACGACGCCTACGAGGCCTTCGGCGTCGACCGGGCGTGCCCCGTCCTCTTTACCCTGCACGCCCAGAACGAGGACGGCTCCCTGGCAGGAGTAATGCGCATAGGGCGCCATGAGACGCCGGTTGTCGCCACGCCGGACCGTATGGAAGAGGGGGTGGTTTCGGGGACGTTTGAAACGAAAATGAGCCGTTTCGGCATCACCCCTCCCTCGCTGTTCGCCGGCATGATGGTCGTGGACGACACGGTCGAAATCCGCTACACGCTCTCGGATGACGGCGTGCCGATTCCGCCTATGCTGCTGCGGTGCCTCTTCCCGCCGCAAGAGGGTATGGCGCCGTGAAATAAAACGGCCCGCCGTCGGCATTTAGCCGTATCATGGCGGTATGATACTTCACCTCGACCTCGACAGCTTCTTTGTCTCCGCCGAACGTACCCGCAACCCTGAGCTCGTGGGCAAGCCCGTCATCGTCGGCGGGCGGGGGGACCCGTTCATCTTTGACGCGAAACCGGCCAGGGAGAAGAAACTCGTCCAGCTGAACCAGGGGGCTTTCGTGCCGACGCTCTTTCACGCCGAGCACGACGCCTCGAACTACTTTTTCGACGCGGGGCGCATCCGGGGGATCGTCACGACGGCCAGCTATGAGGCGCGGGCCTGCGGCGTCAAGACGGCCATGACCATCCGCGAGGCGCTGCAGCTCTGCCCCCAGGCGATCCTCGTCCCCCCAAACCATCTGCTCTACCACACCCTGTCGCACGAAATGATGGAGATGCTGGCCAAGGAGATCCCGCTGGTGGAGCAGTACAGCATCGACGAGCTCTTCGGCGACGTCACGGGCTGGGTCGAGGAGCGTGACATGCCCGGTTTCATCCGCTACCTCCAGGAGAAGGTGACGAAGGAGCTGCTACTGCCCGTTTCCATCGGGGCGAGCAACGCCAAGTGGATCGCGAAGCTGGCGACGTCGACGGTGAAACCCTATGGGCTCCGGGTCGTTTACGATGAGGAGATCGCCGATTTTACGCGCGACGTCCCTGTGGGGGAGTTCCCCGGGGTCGGGAGGGCCTTCGGGAAGAAGCTGGCGCGTTACGGCATCGCCACCGTCGGCGAAGCCGTCTCAAGCCCGCACCTCTTTGCCAGCTGGGGACGGCACGGGCGGGACCTCTACGCCCGCATGACAGGGCGTGACGGGGAGGGGATCAACCCCCGCCGCAGCCGCAAGGGGATCGGTATGTCACGCAGCATGGACCGCCCCATCCGCGAACGTGACGAGTTCTACCGCCGCGTGCGGGTGATGGTGCGCCACTGGACCCATACCATCGCCCGCCTCGGCGTCAACCCTACAACGTTTTATTTCAGCATCGGCTACGAGGGGCGGCTTCGCAGCAAGAAACAGTACACCGTCTACCGCTTTTTCAACGAGCGTTTTATCACCGCGTTCGCCCTGGAGAAGTTCCGGGAGCTCGACCTTTACCCGAACGCGGCCGTCACCTACATCGCCATGAGTGCGACGAAGTTCCTCCACCACGATCCCAAGGCGGTCGATATGTTCACCCTCGAGGAGGACCGGAAGATGCAGCAGCTTGACGGCGCGGTGATGAAGATGCGGGAACGTTACGGCATGGATATCGTACGGCGTGCCGCAGAAATGGGCAGGAAAACGTAACCGATTTGAAACGCCTTCACGGTAAGATGTTGGTATGCTGGACAGAACTTTGATGCAATCGGCCCTGGACACCTTCGAAGAGCTGCGGAGCGATCTGCTCGCGGCCCGCCACGGGACCGATAGAAACCACCCGCGCTACCGGAGCCTTCTCAACTTCAGGCAATATCTGATCTTGCGTTCAAAAGACTGGACGGAGCTGCAGGAGAAACTTTTCCTGCTTTCGCTCTCCTCGCTGGGACGCTCCTACGCCCACGTCGCGGCCAGTGTCGATACCCTCTACGACCAGCTCTCCTCTTCGCTGGGACGGGGGGAGATCTCCACGGAGGAGACGGCGGCGTTCCACCATCTCGGCATCGCCGCGGCCCAGGAGATGATCGCACAGAACAGCCGGGCCCTTTTCGGCGGAGAAGCCGCTGCGGACGCTGCGGAGCAGACGACGGCGGTCATGGTAACGCTCCCCTCCGACGCGGCCCGCAACGGCGGGGAGCTGATCCGGGGGCTCGCAGCGGCCGGGGTCAACGTCTTCCGCATCAATACGGCCCATGACGATTCCGCCGTCTGGCAGGGGATGGCTGATGTCATCTTGGCGCTGAACGAAACGCGTCCCGCGCCGGAGCGGTTGAAGATCTTTGTCGACCTGGCAGGGCCGAAGATACGGACCGGGCGGATCCGGCGGTTGAAGCTGCCCGTCGTACTCGGCAGCAACAAGCGCGAAAAGACGATCCTTATCCGCCCCCTGCCTGCACAGACCGTCTCCGAGCGTACCGACCCCAATACCCGGGCGAAGATCCCGGGGCAGCTCGCGCTGGAGCGGGGCCTGTTCGACACGCTTAAAGCGGGCGATGTGCTGAAGGTGACGGACATCAACGGCCGGCATGCCAAGATCACCTTGAAGCAGCGTGACGGAGAGGGGGCGACGGGCGTGATCAGCAAGAAGGTCGCTCTCGACGAAAGCTGCATGGTCGCAGCCGGCGGCCGGACGGGGTACGTGCGGGGCTGTGTCGTGCAGCCCGAGCGCATCCGGCTGTTCGCGGGGGACACGTTGCGCATTACCGCGACGGACGCGGAGGGGTGTGCCGCCCTCAAAGACGAGACGGGAAAGACGGTCGTACCGGCGCAGGTCTCCTGCACGCTGCCGGCCTTCACCTCCCACGTCCTCCCGGGCGACCGGGTCTATATTGATGACGGCAAGATCGGCCTCTCGGTGCACGAGGTCGAAGCGGACGGCGTGCTCTGCACGGTCACCCAGGCGAAACCGGGCGGCACGCTGCTCAAGGAGGAGAAGGGGATCAACCTCCCCGACACCTACCTGAACATCCCGGCCCTGACCCCGGCAGACCGGGAAAACCTGCGCTCTGTCAAGCACTTTGCCGATATGTTCGGCCTCTCCTTCTGCCAGACGGACCGGGACGTTGCCGATCTTCAGGCGCTCCTGCAAGAAGAGGGGTGCGGCCATATCGGCATCGTGCCCAAGATCGAGACCCGGCACGCCGTCTTCCGCATGCCGCGTATCCTGGAACAGCTGCTGCTGTGGGAGCGCAGCGGGGTAATGATCGCCCGGGGCGACCTGGCGATCGAAACCGGTTTCGAGAACCTCGCCACCATCCAGGAGAGCTTGCTCGATCTCTGCAGTGCGGCGCACCTCCCCGTCATCTGGGCGACGCAGGTGCTCGAGAGCCAGATGAAGAACAACCTCCCCAGCCGCGCCGAGATCACCGATGCGGCGATGGCGGGGCGGGCGGAGTGCGTCATGCTCAATAAGGGTCCCTTCGCGATCGGGACGGCGGGGGCGCTGCTGCGTATTCTGGACCGGGTGCACCAGAGCTTCCGGAAAAACCGGCAGCTTCTGCGTAAAGAGACGCTCTGGTCAGTAGCCGACGCGCCGGAGGATCGCCTCTAGTCCCGCCAGGTAGCCGCCGCCGAAGGCACGGATGTGCACAAGGTAGGGGAAGATGCGGTAGAGGTCGGCCCGCTGTTCGAAAAAGCCCTCCGGAATGGGGCGGTGAGAGCGGTAGCGTGCGTAGAACGCTTCGCCGAAGGTGTGGAACATCCCGATAAAAGCGAGCTCCATCTCGAAGTGGCCGTAGTAGCAGGCGGGGTCGATAAAGGCGGCCAGGCGGTTCTCACGTGTCAGGACGTTGCCGCCCCAGACGTCGCCGTGCAGCAAAGAGGAGTGTTCGGGCTCGTCCAGGAACTGTTCGAAATCCGCGGCCAGTTTCTCGATACGCTGCAGAAGGCTCTTGTCGATCTGCCCTTCGTCGAAGGCCCTGGCGGCGAAGTCGAGCACCCGCATCTCCCGGTAGAAATCGACCCAGCGTATCCGCGGCCGGTTGCGCTGGCGGAAGGGGCCTATTGTCGTATCGGAGCCGAACCCGAAGACACCCTGGGCGGGGATACTGTGCAGATAGGCCAGGGCGTCGGCGATCTCCTCCTCGCAGGCGCCGTTGCAGGCGGCGTCGTTGGGGATGTACTCCATGACCAGGCGCCCTTCACTCCGCTCGAACACCTTGGGCACGCGCAGGTGGGGTCTTAGGTGTTCGAGCATCGTCGCTTCCGCCTCCAGCGCAAAGGGGTCTTCGGAGGATTTGACGATCCGCTGCGTGCCGCCTTCGGCCGTCTCAAGGTCGATGGTCGCAATGGAGTTGCTGCCGAGCCGGATCGTTCTTACGCCCATGACTCCCTCGTGATTTTAAGCTGCCGATCCTTTTCGTCGCTCAGAAGCAGTTCGCCGTCCTGGATCAGCGCCTGGAGTTGCATACTCCGTTCTGCAAAGGTTTCGGCGTCGCCCTGCGTATCGAGCCGGATCACCTTCAGGTTGCCGAAACGCGCCAGTTTGGTAGCGTTCTGGCGCCACCACGCGTCGGCCGCACGGCGGGAATAGGTGTAGATGATCACCTCGTCTGCGCGGCCGCACGCCTTGCGGATCCGCTTCTCGTCGGGCTGTCCCAGGTCGATCCAGAGACGGATGGTGCCGTCATAATCGGTCAGCCAGAGATCGGGTTCATCCTCCTGGACGATCCCCTTGGTAAAAGCGAGCCGTTCGTCGGCATGGAGGGCAAAGGCGGCCAGGCGCATCATCATCCGCTCTTCCGTTTCGGAAGGGTGGCGGGCGACGGTGAGGTCGAAGTCATGGTAGAAGTGGCGGTCCAGATCGGAGATGGAAAGGGATACTTTGTAGATCGTTGCGCCCAGCGCCATGGGTTCTCCTTGCAAATGCGGTGCGTCATTATACTTCACTCCCGGATCAGGGGCGGTATAATGGAAAACAGCGTCATAAAACAGTAGAATAACTTATCTTAGGGGGTACAGATGGACTACCGTATCGAAAAAGCCGAAGCAGGCGATAGAAATGCGATCCTGAACGTAATGGAGCCTTGGAATATGCACCATGTCCCCTCCGTCGAAATGGAAGAGCTGGACCTCTCCTGTTTTTACGTAGCACGGACGGAGGACGGCCGTATTATCGGCGCAGGCGGTTACAAGATCCTTGCGCCGGAAGAGGGGAAAACGACACTTTTGGGCGTATACCCCGAATTTCAGGGCATGAACATCGGAAAGGCACTCCAGAATGCACGGCTGGAGGCGATGTACGACGCGGGTGTGAAGTACGTCACGACCAATGCCGACCACCCCGAGACGATCGTCTGGTACCGAAAGCACTATGGTTACGAGGTTGTCGGCCGCCTGGAGAAGCTCTGTTCCTTCAGCCTTGAGGATGTTACCCACTGGACAACGCTGCGGATGGACCTTGTGCGTCATTTTGAGACGAAGGCGCAGAGGGATATTGCGGCGGCAGCCTATATTGCCGAGAACGATCCGCACCCGCTTAACCCGTACCCCCCGCTGATGATCAATGTCTGTCTGACGGGCATGGTCCCGACGAAGGTGAGTACACCGCATGTACCGGTCTATGTCGAGGAGATCATCGCGGATGCGATCCGTGTCTACGATGCCGGGGCGCGGATTGTCCATATTCACGCCCGGGACGAAACGGGGCAGCCGACGCCGGATGCCCGTTATTACGAAACGATTCTGACGGGGATACGGCGGGAGCGGCCTGGAATGGTCTGCTGCGTCACGACATCCGGACGCAACTGGAGCGATTTCGAACGGCGTTCCGAAGTGCTGCACCTGACGGGAGCGGCGAAACCGGATATGGCGAGTCTGACGCTCGGGTCGCTCAATTTTCTCTCGGGGGCCAGTGCCAACTCGATCAATATGGTCGAGCAACTGGCGATGACAATGAAGGAGAAGGGGATCCGCCCGGAGATGGAGGTCTTTGATTACGGGATGGTCAACCTGGCCAAGTACCTTGAACGCCACGGGATTATCGAAGGACGGAAATACTTCAATATTCTGCTCGGCAATCTCAATACGGCGCCGGCGACACTCGGCAATCTGGCGATGATTGCAGAGGCCCTTCCGGAAGACTCTGTCTGGGCCGGGGCGGGGCTTGGCGGCTTCCAGTTGCCGATGAATACGGCCGCCATCGCTGCGGGAGGGCACGTCCGTGTCGGGATTGAGGATAATATCCATTATGATTACGAGCGGAAGGTGCTTGCGTCCAACGAAGCGCTGGTGCGGCGCGTTGCGCGGATTGCGGAAGAGATGCAGCGGCGCCTCGCAACCCCCGAAGAGACGCGTGCGATGATGGGGCTTGCCTAAGCCTGCGCCGCTTTGCGCGCTATCAGCGCGTTGAAGGCCGTTTTGATGGCATCGAGGGCGGCTTCCTGGTAGGGGATGGGGTTGCCGCCGACGATCCGCATACAGGTATTGAGCTCGAAAATGAACATGTTCCCCTCCGCATCGAGGTGGCAGTCGATACCGAAGAAATCGAGCGGCAGCTTTTCATGAATACGGCGGCAGGTTGCTTCGAGCTGCGCGGGCGGGGCTGCCAGAAAGGCGATCTCCTCCTGCTGACGGGCGGCAGAGTCGTTCATCATCTCCTCCCGTGTTTCCGAGTGGATATTCCAGGATTTTGAGACGATGAGGTGCCGGGGATAGACCCGGCCGTCGATGACGACGAGACGGTATTTTCGGTAGAGACCGTCCTCGTCACGGAAATCACGGAAGGCAATGGCGTAGAAATCCCTGCCGTCGAAGGCGAAACGTTCCAGTTCCGGCAGCTGTTTTTCGCTTTCGACCAGGACCATTCCCCCGCCGCCGTGCTCGCCAGCCGAGCGGAAAATATAGGGATACTCCAGGCCGTGCTCCGCGATCAGACCCGGGATCTCTGCCAGCTTCCGCGGCGCGAGCCGGACTGTTTTCGGCACAATGAGCCCCCGGGTGCCGTGCAAACGCGCATAGGTCTGCTCCCGGGTCGTCTGAAAAGTGAGGTCCGGCGGATTGATGACGGGGATCGCCAGCCGTTCCAGCGCCTTTTCGAGCTGATGCAGTGCGACGGCATTGGTATCGGGGTCGCAGAGCGAATTGACGATGACATCGGCTTTTTCCGGAACGAGCTGTTTGGGGTGCTGCCCTCCGAAGGTCATGGGAATGACATCGTACTGTTGCGGGTCGATGAGGCTGACAAGGCTGTTAGTCCCTGCAAAATTGATCCGGATCTGGCGGGGATCCCCGTTGTTCCAGATGACGGTTGCCCGGCCGCTGTCGGGGGTACCGATGGGATTGAGTACTTTAAGCATGGTTCGCCTTTACCGCATAGCGTTTCGCAAGGAGCATTTCCTCGACCGCCAGGTTGAACGCTTCGATCTCCTTCGGCGAATGATACCCCTGTTCTTTTGTCCCGTCGGCATAGTGCCCGTTACAGTCAAGACCGAAAAGCAGGAGTTCCCCCTTTTCGTCGATGGCGCACTCCGCGGCGAAATAGTCAAGGCCGAGCTGCTTTTTGAGCAGGGAAAGTGCCGGGAACTTCCTGTTCTGAAACTTTTTGAGAAAGGCTTTCTCCTCGTTAAGGAGTGTTCTCATGTCTGATTTCAATCCCTTGTGGGCTTCGGCATCATTGCGGATATACCATTGGTCGGAGATGATGAGGTGGCCCGGCAGTACGGTGTCACCGATGACATAGAAACGGTAGTGACGGTAGAAGCCGTCGGGTGAACGGTAGTCGGTGAAAGAGGAGGCGTAGTAGGCCCGGCCGTCGAAAGCGAAACGTTCGAGGGCGTGGAGATCGTCGAAACGTTCAAGGATGAAGTGGTTGGGCTGTTCCGGGTACGCGGCGGCTTCCCTGAAGAGGATCGGGGTGTTCAGACCGTCTGTCTCCAGTGTCTTGCGGACGTCGGCAAGCGAATGCGGTGTCAGACGGAGGGTTTTAGGCATCGCAATCCCTTTTATCGGTGCAACGGTCTGACAGAGACGGTCGGGGCGGATGCGGGGAATATTGACCGGCGTATTGATAAAGGGATAGGGGTTGCTTCGTGCAGCATGCTGCGCACGGTCCAGTGCAAGGATGCAGCGTTCCGGGTCGCTGATGCTGTTGTAGACGATGTCGGGCCTTATGTTGACGCTGACCGGGTTCTCGGCACCGCCGTAGAGCAGTTTGAGGTGGCGAAATCGGGAAGGATCAAGCGTTTCGAGCAGGGGGGATACCCAGTTGAAATCGAGAAAACGGCGTGCACCCGTTTCATCCGTCGTCTCCAGGACGATCTCATTGGAATCGGGCAGGCCCGCCAGTTGTAAAATGGTGGTCATATATAGATGCTTTCGCTTGTAAAGATATTGGATTATCGTGGATGGGGACTTAGAACTCTCTAAAAATACTTTAGAAGCCGAAAGTCGGGAAAGGATGCATGGTGCAGAAGGGGGAGTGACCCACCTTGCTGCATGCCATGGAGCGTTACGGCATCATGCTACCGCAGGTGCCGACCGGAATGTCGCTCCAGCGGCTGTAGGTTGCATTGCCGTCCGTTGCGCTAATAGTGACTGTCGAGTACATGGATGCATTGGCGTCGAAGTCAACCATCGCGCTGCCGCCGGCACTGACGCTGACGCTGCCGGCATACGGGAGAACGTCGCTGCCGTGAGCACCGCCGCCGTCAAAGTAGTCATCCTGGTTGGACTGGACGACTGTATTGGTATTGAACGTAACGGCCCCGCCGAGGCAGCTCGTACCGTAGGTACCGCTAATTGTAATGTTGTCTTCGCTGCCGCTCGTGTAGGTTTCCACGACAAAGTCGTTGTAGTATGCGCCCCCTGTCATGCTCTCGACACCGCTTGCATTGGTTTCATAGTAGCTGTAGAAGCCGTCGGCCATGGTTTTGTGGTGGGAACCGTCCTGGGCACCCATTTCGGTCCATTTCTCATTGTAGACGTCTCTCCAGCCATCAATGACATCCCCGTTGCTGTCGACATCGACCCGCTTATTAGTGCCCACATACTGCCAGGTGTCGCTCCAGGCCGGTACGCCGGCGGCGTCGAAGTAGTTACCGTCCGCTTCCCAGGTCTCTTTTCCGCTGCTAACGTAGGTATAGGTGCGTGACGTCGTCGTCTCGTTGTTGTCGTAGCCGTAGCTGTGGTTGTCACTCCATGCCCACGTCTCTTTGGACATATTCGCGTCACTGCTATAGGTGGCTATGTTGGAGTAGCTGCTCGTACCGTTTTCAAACCGGCGGTTGGTCGGTTCGCCGTTAATGGTGGTGCTGTAGTTGTCGATACAGTGGTTGGCGCTGTATTTGCTCTTATAAGTTTCCGTCCAGCCGCCGTCATCAAGGTATTCGTAAGTGCGTTCCCACGAGTAGGAGTAGGTACCGCTGATACCACAGTCGTAGGTGTATGAGTAGCTGTCCTGACCGCTGCCGGCAGCGGCTGCCGCCTTTGCATTGATCGCCGTTTTGATCTTGGCGACCGCCGCGCTTGCCGGAGATGCCGCCGTAATGCTGCCACTTCCGAGCAGCGCCAATGCGTTCTCTACAGTGGAGAGGTCAACGGTAGCCTTGGTTTTGAGCTCTGACGGAGCCGACGGACCCGAGGAGCTGCTGCTGCCGCAGCCGCTCATAATCAAAGCCGCAGCCGCGACCGAAATTCCAACTAAACCAACATATTTCATAGGACACCCCTTGTGTGTATAGTGAGATAATATTAGTTTATGAATGCCAAGCTTAAAGTTTGCTTGAAGCCGTCTGAATCCGTTAAAAAAAGCTATTTTATTGTTGTGAAGCTGCAATGTTCTATAATTAATGTAAATTGAAAAATTATTGTATGGATGTTGTAGTGGATCGAGGGGGGTGTAAAAAGATGAAGACGTGCTGTTTAAAAAAAAGAATGCTGTTTATCTATACGCTATCGTTGCTCTTTCTGCTGGCAGCATGCGGAAGCGGTTCGCATTCCGAATCGGAAACACCGGTGGAGACGGTTACAGTAGTTATCGGTGGCAGTACCGCTGTCACCGGGGCGCTATGCGACGCGGATATCGAAGTGATGAGCCTGGCGGGGACCGTGCTTTTCCGGACGAAGAGCACCGGGTATGACCCGCTGCAGGACGGCACGGACTACAACGCCACGGCAGTAAAACTGCGCCCTTTTGCAGAGCGGGTCGCCGGGCGCTTTTCGGCAACCCATACTTTCGTACTTTCGGCCCTGCCTTCGGAGAGTACAATGATGCTTCTGAAAGTGACCGGCGGCCGGGAGATCGATCCGGACGGCGACGGGTTTGTCATCGAGGGTACTGAGCGCAGTTTCGCCGGGCCGCTTTATGCCTATGCGGCATTCGGTGCACTGCGCGAGGGCAATGTGTCGGTGAACCTTTTCAGTTCCGCGGCGGCTGCCGTGGCGGCGGAACGCCACCTTTTTGTGCCGTCCACGATTACGATGATCCTTGAACAGAGTGCCGAAAAACTTTTCGTTACCGACCCGGCCGGCGGCACGGTCGATGCGTTGACATTGACACGTTTCAATCCCTCCTTTGTCGAGAATAACCGTTCTGTACACTTCGACTTTCTGAATGATGCTGATAGCTACAGGGCGCTGGCAGACGGCCATTACGGGCAGGGCCTCTATTCGGGGAACGCCGGGCTTTGGAAAGAGGATGCGGACCATGAGGGGCTTTTGGATGCATTCGAACGGCTTGCCGGTACGGACGCCGGGCTGCCCGACAGTGACGGTGACGGGGTCAATGACTACGCTGAGATCTGGAGCGGTACGGATCCTGTGAACGGCGGCAGCGTTGCGGGGGATATACTCTTCCCCTATCAGTGGCACCTGCAGAATACGGGGCAGGCGAGCGGTGCGCAAAACGGCGGCATAGCGGGAGAGGATATCGGCATTGAGGCCGTGCCGACAGCCTATGCGGGCAGCGGTGATGTAGTCGTCGCTGTCGTCGATACCGGCGTCGAGTCCGGGCACCCCGACCTGAAAAACAGCCTTGATCTTAGCATGAGCTACCACTATGGAACCCGTTCGAACGACCCCGTGCCGCTGACGAGTGATATCGGGTATCACGGAACATCCTGTGCGGGGATCATCGGAGCACAGGGGTTCAACACACTCGGTGTACGGGGCGTTGCCCCGATGACGCGACTGGCCGGTTTAAATGTGTTGGCGACGGGAAGGGTCTCCCATTTCGCGGATGCCTTTCTGCGCAGCGGGATTGCTATTTTTTCCAACAGCTGGGGGCCTATCACTTCGGCTGCTTTGACCGAATGGGGGTCGGTGATGGAAAGCGCACTCGAGGAGGGGGCGGTAAATGGCCGGGACGGCAAAGGGGCCATCTATGTATTTGCCGCCGGCAACGACCGGACGGAGGAACATGAAGGGTATGCCAATACGTCCAGCCTGCATAACAGCAAATACGCCATTACGGTTTCCGCCGTGAACGCGTCGGGTACGCTCAGTGCCTATTCCAGTACGGGAGCGAACGTGCTTGTTGCCGGGACGGGGGGTGAATACGGACTCGTTGACCCCGCCATCGTGACGACAGACCTGACGGGCCTCGGTATCGGGCATGATATCAAGTACGACGGTGACGGGAATGTTCTCGGCGATTCCTCGCTGGAGGGGAACAACCCTGACGGTAATTACACCCGTTTCATGAACGGGACCTCTTCGGCCTGTCCGTCGGTGGCCGGGGTCTGTGCGCTCATGCTTCAGGCCAATCCGGCACTGACCCGGAGGGATGTCCGCTATATCCTGGCCAAGAGCGCACGCCAAAATGACACGGCCGACACGGGCTGGAGTACAAACGGGGCCGGGCTGCATATCAACGACAAATACGGTTTCGGCATCGTGGATGCCGCGGCTGCCGTCGCCATGGCAGAGGGGTTTGCATCCCTGGGTGCGGAACAGACGAGCATACGGTACGGCGACAGCAACGGCATCGAGATTCCCGATGCCAATACAACAGGCATTGAGCGTACCCTGGAGGTGAGCGAAGCCATGACGGTGGAGCATGTCGATCTCTGGATCACGACCGAACACTACCGCATTGACGACCTCCGCATCATACTGATCTCGCCGTCGGGAACGCAAAGCGTTTTGGCAGTAGGCGGGGAAAACTACATCCTTGCGGCGGAACGGTATGATGACTGGCGTTTTTCAACCGTACGGTGTATGGATGAACCTGCGCAGGGGACATGGCGTCTGAAGGTCATGGACCTCAGAAGCGGCTATATCGGCTCGCTCTCAAGCTGGGGCATACAGATCAGCGGTCATTAAAAGGAGGCAGTGATGAAAATGGTATATATGGTAGTGAGCCTGATAGCAGCCGGGATGGTTGCTGCGGCTACGGTCGGGCACTCCCGCATTTTACTGAGCAGCCAGGGCGCAAAGACGCTTTTTGTCCGGGCGGAAGCGAAAACCTTTGATCCGGCCGAGCAGGCTGCTTCGGAACATGCACGCCAGGCAACTGATAAAGCACCGCATGCCGGGGAAGTCTTCTACAAAAGGGGCGTGAGAGAAGCGGCATTCCGCCATGTGACGACAGGCCGTATCGTCGTCCGGTTTGTTCCCGGGGTGGACCCGGAGGCTTTTGCGGTGGAAAATGGTTTGGAACTCCGCCGCAGTTTCGGCATCGGGGGACGCAGTGCCGTTTTTATCAATCAAAGCGACAGTGACGATATCACGAAGTCCAATGCACTTCTGCAGCAACAAAGCGTCGAGTCGGCGGAACCGGACTGGGTGCTGCCCGTCACAGTCTATTAGACGGTATAATGATGATAAAAATACTGAAGGAGCAGCGATGGGCTGGACCTGTTCGTACCAGCATGGTGACGTGTGCGACCTGCTGAAAAAAACATGCGATCCGGGTGACAAGGGGTGCGTTCTGTACGGAAAGGCCGTCTTTTCCAATCCGGAAACCCCCTCCAACGCTGCCGTCAAACGGCGCGAAGAGACCCGCAAAAGCAAGGGCCTGCGTGACGAGATGGAGGACGCGAAGTTTTTCTAGCGCTCGGGCGCCCGGTTACCCTTTTTTCTTGTAATGGGAAAGGAAATAGTGGTAGGAGTGGGCCAGGGCCTTGTTGGTTAGGACGACAAAGGCTTTTGTTTCGTCCCATTTGGCTTCCGTTTTGTCCTTGAAGGCGGCGTAACGCTCCTGCATTTCACCGTACATCTTCTCCAGTTCCTCCAGGCGTTTGTCGAATTCGGCTTTGACCTCGGTACTGTAGTGGGTCGCTTTCTCTTTCAGTGCTTCGATCTCGGCGCGGTAGCCCTCGAGGGTTTTCTGACTCTCTTCGATGGTCTCTTCCTCTTTTTTATGTGCGGACATGGTATCGCTCCTTTCAGTGGGTTATAACTATTGTACACTATTTCCGCCGCCATTGGTAGTGCTGTTTCATTAAACGCATTATCCAAAATGAGTGTGTACAATGCGAGGCATGCGGATACTTACACTTTTATTTTTTCTTCCCCTGTTTCTTCTTGGTGCGACGGAGCATTCCGACGCCGAACTCAAAGCGCAGATCGGGCGGATGCTCATTGTCGGTTTCGATGCCGAAACGCTCGACGCGTCGGACCCTTTCGTGCGGGAACTGCGGCAGTACAAACCGGGCGGCGTGATCCTCTTTGACCTCGGCTATCCGGACCTGAAACGGACGAAGAACATCCGTTCACCCCGCCAGCTCGCGGCGCTGACAGCCCAGCTGCAGGCCTTTGCCACGGCCCCGCTGCTCGTCTCCGTGGACCAGGAGGGCGGCCGGGTCGCGCGGCTGAAACACGCCTACGGCTTTCCCGTCGTTCCCTCGGCGGAAGCGGTCGGAAAGCGGGATGACCCGGCGTACGCGCAGCAGGTGTACTCCCAGCTGGCGTCGACCCTTGCCGACGCCGGGATCAATACGGATTTCGCCCCCGACGTCGACCTGGCCGTCAACCCTGAGAACACAGTGATCGTCGGGCTGAAACGCTCCTACGGCAAGTCGCCGGAGAAGGTGACGAAGTACGCGGGGATCATGCTCGATGCTCTACGGGCGAAGAAGGTTGTCGGGGTCCTGAAGCACTTCCCCGGCCACGGCTCCTCCCTGGGGGATTCGCACAAGGGTTTCGTGGACGTCACCGAAACGTGGACGCCCGAAGAGCTGGAACCCTACCGTCGCCTTATCGGTGAGGGCAAAGCGGACATGATCATGACGGCCCACGTCTTCAACCGCCGTCTCGACCCCGATTACCCGGCGACGCTCTCGCACAAGATCAACACGGAGCTGCTGCGCGGCGAGCTCGGTTTCAAAGGGGTCATCGTCAGCGACGACCTGCAGATGAAGGCGATCTCGGAACACTACAGCCTTGAAGAGACGGTGCGCCTCGCCATCAACGGCGGGGTGGACATGCTGCTCTTTGCAAACCAGCTCGGCAGCAACATGCTCGGCCGGATCGTCGAGACGATCTACGCCGAGGTCAAAGCGGGACGGATCTCCCGCGAGCGGGTCGCCGAGTCGAACCGCCGCATCAACGCGCTCTTTGACGCCTACGGCATCGGCGCGCCGAAGATCGTCGACAAGCCCATCGCTTTCGGGCCGCAGCGCATCGCGCTGACGAAGCAGTACGTCAAGCAGCACTACGGTATGGACGTGAGCGACATTACGATCGATCCGAAAGTCATTGTCTTGCACTGGACGGCCGATATGGGGCTGGAGTCCTCGTTTTCTCGCCTGCAGCCGGAGCTGCTGCCCGGAAGCCGCGGCGACATCGCGACCGCGGGCGCGCTCAACGTCTCCTCGCAGTTCCTTGTCGACCGGGACGGCACGATCTACCGCCTGATGCCCGAGAACCGGATGGCGCGCCATGTCATCGGGCTGAACTTTGACAGCATCGGCATCGAGAACGTCGGCGGGGAGGGCAATGCCAAAGAGGACCTCACCCCGGCGCAGCTGCGCGCGAACATTGCGCTGGTGCGCTACCTCGCCGGGAAGTACCCGCACATGGAGTACCTCATAGGCCACCACGAGTACCGCAGGATGGAAGCGACCCCGCTGTGGCGGGAGCGGGACAAGGGGTACCGCACGGAAAAGAGCGACCCGGGCGAGGCCTTTATGCGGAAGGTGCGCAGCGCCGTCAGTGACCTGCACCTGAAAGCCCCGCCGGAAGCGCGCTGATGGGATTCTCCCCCCTCGACTGGACCGTCTTCGGCGGCTATTTTGCCATCCTCGCTTTCAGTTCGTGGCTTTTCTCCCGCGTGAACATCCGTTCATCGCGCGACTACTTCGTCGGCGGCAACAGCGTCCCGATGCTCGCGGCCGCCGTCTCCGTACTGGCGACCTCGCAGTCAGCGGCGACCTTCCTGGGTGGCCCGGAGTATGCCTACCGCAGCAACCTCACTTTTGTCGGCTTCTATGTCTCTGCGCTGCTGGCCGTGCTTTTCATTGCTAAAGTGCTGGTGCCGCGCTTCTATGCCATCCGCGCCGTCACAGTCTACGAACTGCTGGAACAGCGTTACGGGGCGAAGGCCAAACGCGAAGCGGGGGTAATGTTCCTTGTTGGGCGGGTCCTCGCCAGCGGCGCGCGGCTCTACATCGGGGCGCTGGCCGTGTCGATGATTGTCTTCGCCGACATCGCGCCGCTGCACCTCTTCGCCGCCATACTTATGCTCGTGCTGGGGGCGCTGGCCTATACCTACTTCGGCGGGGTGAAGTCGGTCATCTACAGCGACGTCATCCAGGCGGTGACCTACATCGGGGCGGGGGTAGCCGTGCTGATCTACCTCTACAGCACGATGCAGACGGACTTCGGCACGATGTATGACGTTTTGAACGCCGAAGGGAAACTGACCCTGATCGATACGGCCGGGAACTTCGGCGTCTGGAGCCTGCTGGGCGGCTGGCTGCTGCTCAACATCGCGGCCTACGGCCTGGACCAGGATATGACCCAGCGTGTGCTGGCCTGCAAAAACGGGCGTGACGGCTCCAGGGCGCTGGTCGTCTCCATCGTCATGACGATTCCCGTCGTGCTGCTCTTTTTGGCCATAGGGCTGCTGCTCTACCTCTTTTACAACCACCCGGAACTCTCCGGCATCGGCGGCGCCGCCGTGCAGGAGTTCGGCGGGGAGAAGATCACTATTTTCATGACCTACATCCTCAACGAAATGCCCGCGGGGCTGCGCGGCTTCGTGACGGTGGGAGCGATCGCCGCCGCGCTCTCCTCGACGAACTCGGTACTCGCGGCGATGGCCTCGGTCGCCGTGGAAGACATCTACCGCCCCTGGAAGAGTGCGCGGGGCGTGACGGAAGAGAGTCACTACGTCGCCGCCGCCCGGACGGCCGTACTGCTCTTTGCGCTCGTGCTGACAATGATGGCCGTCGTGAGCTACTACTGGCAGCGGGCAACGGACCTGCCTTTGGTCAGTTTCGCGCTGGGGGTCATGAGCTTCGCCTATGCAGGGCTGCTGGGCGTCTACGCCTCGGCACTCTTTACGAAACGCGGAAGCGCCCGGGCGGTACCGTGGGCCCTGGGCGGCGGTTTCGTCACGGTCCTTCTCTTGCAGCCTTATTGTTTCGGCGGGGCCTTTTCCCTGGCCGATCAGCTCGTCGGAGGGACGGCAGTTTCTTTTATAATTATGCAGTTTGGAAGTAGGGAAGAGTAACATTTAAGAAGTCACCCGCAGGTTTTTATTGGCCCTCTGTGATTTATTAAATATTTCCTTTCCAGTTTTTGTTCCAATAAAAATCAAACTTTTTGATATTTTCAAAAATATAATTTTGCTTGAAAGGAACTATTATACGTGGCGTAGACCTATTTTTATAGTAGTACATACTACAAATAAAGTATTCATTGTCTGATAACAGCGAAAATGCTTTTCGTTCGTATTGTCTATAAAAAACGTTTAGATTGATGACATCAGCTTCAACTTTACCAAATTTTATTTTTGTATATGGGTTTTTTTGATTTTCAAGTTGTCTAATCCTCTTTGATAGTGATAAAAGAATAGACATAATTCCATCTTTTTCAATTGAGGGGTTGTCAATTATTAAAGTGCACTTGTATCTTTTTAAATCCTTATTGCTAATGTCACTAATCTCTAGTACTTCCCATTCTGAATTTTTTAATTTTGGGAATACTTGAAATTTATATGCTTTGTAATTCGGATCATAGTTTTGTATTTCTGGAAGCAACCAAGCGCTTGCTTCGTGGTTTATTAATTGATCGATAGTAGTGAGATCGGATGTATTTCTTATTCGTGCAAGAGTGTCTTCACCTAAATGTATCATTCCTGAAATGCTAAATGGATGTTTGTAGTTTATAAAATATCGATCATATTCCGGAAAAAATTGGTACATCGCTTTGAGGAGTAAAATACATAGATGGATAATTGAACCATTGTCGTCTATCTCTTCAATATGTATTTGAATATTTAGTTGAGGTGGGTCAATCATACTTTTGGAGAATGAACTAATACGTATATTGTCATTTTGGAAAAGAAGTTTGAAGAATTCAAACCTTATTTCTTCCGGAGCTGTGCCCTGAAAAATGCTTTCTGTAAGTTGGCTATTGAGAATAAATTTTATCCAGCCAATAATTGCTCCACCTGCAATATCTATAAGGTTATTTTTTAGACTATCCAACTCATAAACCTTATATCCGCTATATCTAATTTCTCGTGTTCCTTTTTCCCTATACCAATAGGTGGTTTTGTCTTCTGAAACATCTACTTGACCATGACTTATTGCATTTCTAAAGTCGTAATCGATATTAGTAAGTATGTCAAATGTATAGTCGCCTAATCTTTTCGATTTTAGATTATCTTTATAGCTACCAAGCGTATTTGCATTTGAGAAATCTACATCTACGAACTCATTAATAATATGATTGATGCCCGAATAGAAAGAATTTAAACAATACTCCATAAGTTGCTGTATTGTAGGCAAATAGTAAAGTCTCATTTTTAGTTCATTGTCAAATGCAACACTGTCTAACTCTTTGTAAAGTTCCCGTACATTAAAGTATGAGTTCAGTGAATCAAAAAAATTATCTTGATATGACAAAAGAGTTTGTATGAACAATTCAGGATTCTGCGAATAAAAATGAGTGAAGTTGGTGAATACTTCATTACATACATCTCTATTGAAATAATATTGCGGCTCATTGTTGATGAAATTGCTAAGTATTCCAAGGAACATCAAAGGAAATTCACCATCAATAGATGTTAATTCTCTAATTTTCTGTTTATTATCTTCAGTAAAAAGTTTTGGGTCTGTTAAATGGTGGAATTCATTATATACGGATATCAACTTGTTACTTTCCTTGAGAATTGACTATTTGAGTTTTGATACTTAACGTTTAAAATGAGCAATCGAAAAGCCCCTCGCGGTTTTTTTGATTGGTCTTCTCTGATTTATTTAGCATGCTACTCTGAAAATTTCATATATATATTTAGTTCTTCCCTGCAGGAAAGTCCATCCCTTTTTTTGTCTGCTTACCGGTCAGGTTAGGACTTCCGAATTTTTTTGAATTTCTTACCAATATTCAATGCTTTAGCAATGCCAGGATGAACATCGTAGTTACAATTTACTTTTACTTTGGGCATGATTTTGGCGTGTGATCGTTCTCTATATGCCCAATGAAAAAAATCACCGGTTCCATCTTCTGGCGATTCACTAAAGCCAATTAAGTTAATGTCGTACCAAAATTGTAGTAATCCTTCAGGAGTTTCCAAATAAGAGGGGTCTTCTAGCTCTTTAATCCGAGGATCTGCTTTAAAGTTTTCAAATGCCTCTATAAATGTCTGATAATTAAAGTTACGAGCACCATCTAAGTATTGAAAGAAATTAATATATATCTCAAAGTCTTTATTTGTAATGTAATAATTTGAGTAATTCTTTGCTTCTCCGAGCAAATATTCAGAAAAGTTGTCAGTAAATTCAGATGAATTCATAGAATTTCTTGCAAACTGGTTGCCGTTTCCTTTTCCAGCTCTTTTATAAATATCAATAAGAATTTTTACTGCAGAAAATACATCTCTTGGTCGTTGGAACGAATTTGTCAACAATATTGGGAAGGATTTAAATCGGTCTTCTTTTTCAGAGAAATAATGATTCCATCCATGAGTATTTTCATTCTGAGATAAAAAGTATTTGTCAGACATTTTGAATAAATTCGATTCTTTAAAACGATCACTTGTTGTATGCCAGTGGAAAAGAACAGAGTTGTCTGAAAGCTTACAGTTGGAATTATGCATGTTTAGAGAATCAAATACATCTGGTCGAAGCAGTAGTACGGCTCTCATTCTACCTTGGGTATCTCTGATGTTTGGAAAAAATTCTGAATTAAGATGCCATGCAGCTTCTGATAAACCAATAAGACAGTTTTTATATTCAGAGTGTTCGATGCCATTAGGTTTAGCATCCAGTCCATCAATGAAAATTGCTATGTCATCTTTTAACCGTAGGCTTTGTAAACCTGTTTTCAAAAAACCTTCACACTCCAAAAGTGCGGATTTGATTTTGGTCTGAGTTGTTTTGCTTGTCTGGGAACCATGTTCAGCAATACCAACTTTTACTATTTCTGGTATTGCTGTAGAAAGTTCAGAATCTGAAGTGAGTGTAGTAGCAAATTCAATTACATATTCCAATTCTGGAATTTGAGAGGAACTGTCATATTGTTGAATCGCGTCCTCTATGGGTTTAAACTTATTTGTAAGATTGTGATGCCATTTTTTTCTTTTGTTCAAAATTAATTTGGAAATTAAGTAAAGTAATGTCGCTCTCCAGATTATGGAATAGTCCGTATAAGATAATTTACCGTCTTCTTTTAATTTTATAAATCTTTTATATTGAGTTTCAGATATAGAAATAACTTTTGCCCCAATATTCTTTGGTGCAGTATTCTGTATGTGATAAGCGAGTGCTGTTTTCCCCGACCCCTTTTCCCCAATTAGATAATAGCAGTTCTCTTCGCAAGCTTTTTCTAAAAATTCAGTTGAAAGATATGCCTTTTGAAAAAATTGTTTTTTCGATTTAACGTTGTAGTCAACGGCATCAATAGAGGGGGCTACAAGCTTATTTATGGTTGTCATCAAAGACCTTTCTTCATTTATTGTCAAACTATTTTGATATCCAAATTATGCTCTTTTGTCGGCATCTTACATAGATATTCAGACATATAAAATACCCTGCTATCAGAATATGATTTTTAAAACTCAACAAAATGACATATTTTCACATATTCTACAGAGGAATACTTAAGACTATTACTGTTTGCATAGGGAAGTGATTAGGATAACAGGACTATTGGAAGTGCTAGGTCGGAACCAGGGCCAAACGATTGTCGAGAAGGGGATTAGTCCCGCTGTGTCAGCCGCTCCCAGAGCAGGACAAGTGCCACCAGCAGCATCCCGGCGGCCAGGCCGCTTGCGAGTTCTGGCAGGACGGAGGGCATGAATGCGAGAGTGTGGTGCAGCCACTCTATGTGATGTACGAAGATGCCGCCGCCCACCAGCAGCATCGCCACGGTGCCGATGTAGCCCAGCGCCTTGATGAGTTTCGGCATCGCCTGCACGAGCAGCAGGCCGGTACGTTTCAGCACTACGGCTTTCGTACCCGTGCGCGTCTGGCTGAAACCGACCAGGGCGAAGCCCATGTCGTCCATGCGTACCATCAGCGCGACGATGCCGTAGACCCCCACTGTTGCCAACAGCGCGATCAGGGTGACGACGAGGATCTGGGTTGTCAGGGCTTCCCCGGCGACGACGCCGAGGGCGATGACGATGATCTCGATGGAGAGGATGAAGTCGGTGCGGATGGCCGATGTGATTTTGGCGGCCTCGTCGACAACGCTTTTCTGCTCTTCCCCGTGATGACCCGGCCGGAGGTATTCCAGTACTTTTTCCGCCCCTTCATAGCTGAGGTAGGCCGCCCCGAGCATCAGGATGGGCACAATCGCCCAGGGGGCGAAGGCGCTGAGCAGGAAGGCGACGGGGAGGATGATGGCCTTGTTGCGGAAAGAGCCCTTGGTAATGGCCCAGAGCACCGGCAGTTCGCGCGCGCTGGCGTGGCCGGAGGCCTGTTCGGCGTTGACGGCGAGGTCGTCTCCCAGGACGCCGCCCACTTTTTTGGCCGCGACCTTGCTCATGACAGCCGTGTCGTCGAGCAGCGCCGCGATATCGTCGAGAATGGCGAAGAAGCCCCCGGTCATTGATCCCTCCTGGAGGGCATGAACATGCCCTGGATAAAGTTGCATATAGTACCATATCGGTAGGAATGAAAATGAGCTTTGATTCGAAACAGTGTTATATCGGTGTCATGTCGGGAACGAGCCTGGACGGGGTGGACGTCGTGCTCTGTCCCGTGGACGGGGAGGGCATCGAGCTGGCGGCGTCGCTTGCCTACCCCTTTGACGCGCAGCTGCGCGTGGACCTGCTCCGCGTCATCGGCGGCAGCACGACGCTTGAGGAGATAGGGGAACTGGACCACCGGCTGGGCATCCTCTTTGCCGACGCAGTAGAAGTGCTCATCCGCGAGCACCACCTCGACACCGCCCGGATCGAGGCGATCGGGTTGCACGGCCAGACGCTCTGGCACCGTCCCTCCGGCCCCAATCCCTTTACAATGCAGCTGGGGGACCCCAACATCGTCTGCGCCCGGACGGGCATACGGACCGTCGCGGATTTCCGCCGGAAGGATGTAGCGTTTGGCGGGCAGGGCGCGCCCTTCGCCCCGGCGTTTCACCGCTTCCTATTCGAGAAGCTCGAAGGACGCACGCTCGTCGTCAATATCGGCGGGATGGCGAATATCACCGTCATCGGCGAGCCGTTGCTGGGCTACGATACGGGGCCGGGAAACGTGCTGATGGACGGCTGGTGTGCCGAGAAGTTCGGTTGCGCCTACGATGAAAACGGCACCATCGCGCAGCGGGGGGAAGTCGATGAAAACGTGCTCGGCGCGATGCTCTCCGACCCTTATTTTTCGCGCCCGGCACCCAAAAGCACGGGGCGGGAGCAGTTCAACGCCGCGTGGGCGGAGCGCTTTGTCAAAGAGGGGATGCGCAGCGACGCCTTCCTGGCGACCCTGACGGAGCTGACGGCGCGCAGCATTGCGCAGGAGGCCGCGAAATACGCCCCGTCGAGGCTGCTGCTCTGCGGCGGCGGGGCGGAGAACGTCTACCTGCGGGGGCGGATCGCCTCGCTGCTCGAAGGCGTCGAGGTCGTGCGCACGGACGAATACGGTATTTCCGGCGACTGGATGGAGGCGATGGCCTTCGCCTGGTTGGCATTTAAGCGCATGAACGAAGAGGCCGTCGAGCTCTCCAGCGTGACGGGCGCGTCGCAAAATACGATCCTCGGGGGAATCTATGCATAAAGTAAAAGCGTGGCTGGCAAAGACGCCCTACCGTGACTGGGAGGTGGAAGTCGCCAGTGCCGACGCCAGTTTCCGGCGCTATTTCCGGCTGCGCCGGGGGAGGGAGAAGCTCATCGTCATGGACGCTTCTTTGGAGAAGGAGTCGCTTGTCCCTTTCCTCGATGTGACTGGGAGGCTGCATGGCGTCGACGTCAAGGCGCCGCAGGTCTACCTGGAGGACAGGGACGAAGGGTTCCTTGTCCTGGAGGATTTCGGTTCACGCTCCCTGCTCAATGTCCTGAACGAGGCGAACTTCGACTCCTACTACAGCAGCGCCATCGACGAGATCGTCAAGATGCAGGCGGCGGATGCGGAGGGGCTGCCGCTCTACGACAAGGCCTTTTTGCACTTCGAGATGGACCTGATGAAGACCTGGTTCCTGGAGAAGTACCTGGGAATGACCCTCAGCGAAGAGGAGGAACGGATGCTCTCGGAGGTGCTGGACACGATCTCTGAGACGGTGCTGTCGCAGCCGCAGGGCGTCTTCGTCCACCGCGATTTCCATTCGCGCAACATCATGGTGACGCCCTCGGACGAAACGGGGGTCATCGACTACCAGGATGCCATGAAGGGGGCGGTGACCTACGACCTCGTCTCCCTGCTCAAGGACCTCTACATCCGTTTCGAGCCGGAGGAGATGGCGGCGCTGGCCCTGCGCTTTCGGGACAGGGCGGGCATCGTCGCCGACGATGCGACGTTTCTGAAATGGTTCGACTTCATGGGGCTGCAGCGCCACATCAAGGTGCTGGGCATCTTTGCGCGCCTCTGGCTGCGCGACGGCAAACCGGGCTACCTCGGCGACCTGCCGCTGACGCTCCGCTACACCATCGAGGCGGCGAACCGCTACGAAGAGACAAAACCGCTCGCTGCGCTGCTTGAGCGGGTGACACTGCCGCCGCTTCCGGCGAAGGGTGAAGCGCAATAGAAACCATACGTCTAGAAAAAGGAGAAAATGAATGGATACAGCGATGATTTTGGCGGCGGGGAAGGGCGAGCGGATGCGCCCGCTCACGAACACGATCCCGAAGCCCCTGCTCGAAGTCCGGGGCAAACCGCTTATTGTGCATCACATCGAACGCCTCGCGGCGGCGGGGTTTAAACGGATCGTGATCAACATCGCCTACCTGGGCTACATGATCCCCGATGCGCTGGGCGACGGGTCACAGTGGGGGGTGGAGATCCTCTACTCCGACGAGCAGCACGAGGAGCCTCTGGGCGTGATCGGGGGCATCGTCAAGGCGCTGGGGATGCTGGGGGACGAGACGTTTCTCATCATCAGCGGCGACGTCTGGACGGACTTCCCTTTCGATACGTCGTTCGAACTGCCTGCATCGCTGGGACACCTGATCCTCGTGCCCAACCCTGAGCATAACCCCGAAGGCGACTTTGCCATCGAGGAGGGGCGCGCCGCCTGCGACGAGGATGAAGAGAACTACACCTTTTCTGGCATCGGCTACTATGCGCCGAAGTTCTTCTGGGGACTGACGTACGGCAACAAACCCCTGAAGATCACCTACTGCACGAAGATGGCCGGGAACCTCGTTTCGGCAGAACTCTACGAGGGAGAGTGGCGGGACATCGGGACGCCGGAGCGGCTGGCCGAACTGAACGAAGAGGGCTGAACGCGGCGATGAGGGGGAGTAGAAGATGATCGATTCGCGGCAAGGGATCCGGAAGTTCGCCAACCTTGGAGGCGTCGAGAACCGGGTAGACCGCCTTATCCGCTTTGCCGTCTCGCTGATCGTGGCGCTTCTGGCGGCCTATCTTCCCGATTACGAAGGGCTGGGCAGCGAGGGGCGGGCGACCTTCTTCATTCTCATCTTCGCCGCCGGGCTTTGGCTTACGGAGGCTATTCCCGCCTTTGCCGTCTCTTTTCTTATCATCGCGTTGGAAATAGTGCTGCTCGGCCTCATCCCCGGCGGGGAGTGGGAAGCGTTCCTCTCGCCGTGGGCCAGCCCGCTTGTTTTCCTCTTCCTGGCCGGGTTCATCATGGCCAGCGCGGCGTCGAAGACCCGCCTGGACATCTGGATCGCCAAGCGGGTCCTTTTTCTGGTCGGCAACCGTCCCGAGCACATTATGAGCGGGATGATCCTGGTGACCTTTACGATGTCGATGTTCATCTCCAATACGGCGACGGCCGCGCTGATCGTCTCGATCCTCTTCCCCATGCTCGCCACGATGCGGCCGGACAATCCCTATAGAAAGGGGCTGATGCTCGCGGTCACGATGGCCGCCAATATCGGGGGGATGGGAACCATCATCGGGACGCCGCCCAACGCCATCGCCGTGGGGCTGCTGGGCACGGAGGCCCCCAGCTTTGTCGGCTGGATGGCGCTGGCGCTGCCGCCGGCGCTGCTGCTGGTCATCTCTTTGCGTTTTCTGCTGCTGAAGCGCTACCCCTCCAATGAACCGCAGATCGACCTCGGCCCGCTGCACGGGGTCGACCATACCGACGACACGAGCCATGTGCATGCGACGGTGCCGAGCGTACCGAGCTGGAAAAAGAGTGCCGTCGTCCTTACCTTTTCTCTGACCGTCCTGCTCTGGCTGACGGGGCCGCTGCACCACATCCCGACGACAGTAGTCTCCTTCCTGCCGATTGTCATCTTCACGATGCTGGGCATCCTGGAAGCGGAGGATATCCGGGCGCTGCACTGGGACGTCATCATCCTCATCATCGGCGGCCTCTCCCTGGGGAGCGCCGTAAGCAGCAGCGGGCTGGACGACTGGATCGCGATGCTCTTTGCCGAACAGACGCTGCCGCTGCTCGTCCTCGTTCCGATCTTCGCCTACCTTGTTGTGCTGCTGTCGAACTTTATGAGCAATACGGCCGCGGCGAACATCCTGCTGCCGCTGGTCGCGGCCGTCGCCGTCGTCATCGGCAACAGCAGCCCGGTGCTGGCCGTCGTCACCGTTGCGCTTAGCGCCTCGCTGGCGATGGCGCTGCCGGTCTCGACGCCGCCCAACGCCATCGTCTTCGCATCGGGGGCGCTGAAAAGCCGGGATTTCTGGATGATGGGAATCGTTTCGGGGGTGTTGGGACCCCTTGTGATCCTGGGCTGGATCTATCTGGTATCCACGGTTCATTAAGTCTGGAGGAGAGATGCTATTTAGGATAGTACGATCCAAATGAAAATAAATAGCACAAAAAAAGTATGAAGGGGCGTGAAATGCTATCTCTTAAAGAGTATAAATTTTTATTGATTTCAATACTTATAATATCGCCAATATACTACATATCGTTTCATGAGATAATTGATGGATATCAATTATTCCTATTGATTGCAGTTTTGGTATCAACAATCAAGTCAATCTATGATGTAAAGAATAAAAGTGGCGATCTTTCTATATACAAGTATTCAAGTCGTACAAACTTTTTTATGAGAATTGGAGCATTTGTAATTCTTTTTTGCTTATGTGTTTTCTATCATTACTCAGTATATAGACAATGGGTTGGAGAAGGCTAAAATGGACCACGACTGACCTGTGGGATTTGGAGTAAGATCGATGCTTCTCAACGCCATCGTGTTCGTGTCATGGGCGCTGAAAAACCGGGATTTATGGATGATGGGAATCGGCTCTGGCGTGATTGGGCCTCTTGTGATCTTGGGGTGGATCTATTTGGTTTCCATGCTTTAATGACGAAAGCAACAGTTCTGTGGAGTTAAAATGAACAGTGAAACGATATCCTACAAGAGAAACTTCTTAAATCTATTAAGAATAGTCCTCATTACATGGGGAAGGAAGAACTTACTGGTTAATACGAATGGGGACAGAGTCTATAAACTAAATATCTACTTCTACTTTTTTGCACTGTTCTATCATTACTTTTTATATATTTTCTTGTTTTTTATTTTGGCGGGCTTCCTGCAAGAAATATATTATTCTTTCCTTTTTGCTACTTTCGGGTCTTTTTTTATTCTCTTTTTACTGGATGTTCTAATCGCATATATAGCACCATTACATGAAGTAGAAAATCTATAGCATGTAAGCGGTGTTATTGCCTACTAATGACGTTATTTAGCCCTGGACGACCCAGGTCTGTTCGATGAGCAGGGTTTCGTCCGAGTAGACCCGACCTACGAAGGTCTGCCCGGCCTCGTAGGTGCCGACCCCCTTGGGTGTACCACTCATGATGATGTCGCCGTCTTCCAGTGTCATAAACGATTTGATCTCTTCGAGCATGACAGAGGGTTTGTACATCATAAGGCCGTAGCCCGCGTACTGCTGGAGTTTGCCGTCGACGTGCAGGGTCATCCGCAAGGATTCCATCGATTCGTGAAAAGGAACGAAGTCGCTCAGAACGGCCGAGCCGTCAAACCCCTTCGCCCGTTCCCAGGGCAGCCCCTTCTCTTTCAAACGGTTCTGGATACCCGCTTTTGTGAGGTCGAGGCCGAAACCAATGCCTGCGATCTCACCCTTTTCGATGAGAAAACAGATCTCCCCTTCAAAGCGGCAGGTCGGTTCGATGTAGCGGAGGGTGTCGGTGACGGCGGAGTTGGGTTTGTTGAAGACGACCATCTGCTCGGGGATCTCGTTGCCGAGCTCTTCGATGTGTTCGACATAGTTTCGGCCAATGCAGACGACTTTGGACGGCGAAAGCTCGCGGCCGTCGAAAATGACCGCCCTCACTTGATGCTCTGCGTGATCGTGTGGGAATCACCCGGGGCGACGGTGACGGAGTTGGAGAGGGCGTTGGCCGTTTCGATGCAGACCATCGTGTTGTAGCCGTCGTCGGCAAAATCCTCCATGCGCGCCGCTTTGTCGATCCAGGGGTTCCAGACGACGGTGGAGCTGCTGCCGCTTTTGCCGACGATGACGGTGCGCCCCAGACGCTCGTCGAGCAAAATCACCGTGTCTTCGGTGTCGAGGTAGACGCGGTCGGTCTCCCGGGTAATCCCGATGGGCGCGCCGGAGGATTTTTTGCTAAACCCGTCCAGGGCGTCGGCGTAGGTGACCCCCTCCAGCCCGACGATGCTGACGGCGGCGATATTGCCGAGGCTGAAGTAGGTGTGCAGCGCCTCGGTGATCTCGAAGGGCTCTTTTCCCAGGTTCTTTGTCGTGAGGGCGAGTTCAAGCTGCTCGCCTATGGTAATGCGCATCGTCAGTTCGAAGAGGTAGGGGAACCAGCGGCGCTCGTGCTGTTCGAGCATCGTGTCGTCGAGCTTCAGGGTAACGACGGTCGCGGTCTCCTCCGCCTCCTCGACGCTCTCGAGGCGCCACAGTACGGCGCGGGCGAAACCGTGCTGGGGCCGCTCGGGGATGTCGGGGTCCGAGCCGAACCAGGGCCAGCAGACGGGCACGCCGCCGCGGATGGCCCGTCCCGGTTCGAAACGGGCCGTCGGGCTCAGCCAGAGCAGTTCGGGCTGGCCGTGGCGGGCGTATTCGAAAAGATGCGCCCCCTGCAGGGCGATCTTGGCCGTGGCTTCGGTGTTGATGATCTCGAGGATTTCCAGGCCGTTTTCCGAGGTGACAAGCTTATGCATGGGTTCTCCTTATGCTGTGGCCGGTAAGGGCGTAGTAGAAGATGAAGGCGTAACAGACGAAGCCCAGGGCGTAGCCGTGGCGCAGGGTGCCGCCCATCTCCCCGATCTGGCCGAAGAGCAGCGGCAGCAGCGCGCCGCCGGCGATGCCCATGATGAGCAGGGCGCTTCCTTTGGCCGTCAGGGGGCCGAGGTCCTTGAGGGCCAGGGGCCAGACGGCGGGCCAGACAAGGGCGTTGGCGAGCCCCAGCAGGGCGACGAAGGTGAGGCTGTCGGGCAGCGTGCCGATGCCGCTCCAGCCCCAGAGGATCGACGCGACCGTGTGGCTCTGTTCGCTGCTCCAGAGGATCCCGGCCGTAAAGACCAGACCGGCCAGGGCCGTGTAGCGCAGCGCCTTCTCCTGGGAGATGAACCTGGGGATCGTCGTGACGCCGATGAGGTAGCCCAGGACCATAAAGACCATCGTATAGGCGGTGAGCGCCGTCGCGTTTTCAATGCCGAGCGACTGGCCGTAGAGGCCGATGGTGTCCCCCGCGATCACCTCGATGCCCACATAGAAAAAGAGGGTGACGGCCCCGAGCAGGAGGTGCGGATGGCGCCAGACAGAGTCGCCCGGGGCGGCGGGAACGGCTTCGAAGGGGAGTTTCGGCAGGGGCGCAAGACGGACGAAGACCGCCAGCAGCGCGAGGGCCGAGGCCATTGACAGGTAGGGGCTGACGAGTTTCTGCGCCAGGGCCGCTTTCACTTCCGGCGTCGCGTCGGCCGAGACGGGGGCGGTGAGGTCGGCGAAGATGAGGGCGGTAAAGAGCAGCGGGGCGAGGACCCCGGCGCCCTTGTTGATGAGTCCCATGATGCTGATGCGCGCCGCGGCACTCTCATGGGGACCGATATGAACGATGTAGGGGTTCGATGCCGTCTGCAGCAGGGTGAGGCCCGCGCCCAGGGTAAAGAGACCGCCGAGGAAGAGGCGGTAGTCCGCACTCTGGGCCGCGGGGATGAAGAGCAGGGCCCCGGCGGCCATGATGCCGAGCCCCAGGGCCATCCCCTGTTTGTAGCCGGTGTAGCGCAGCACCGTCGCCATCGGCAGGGCCATTACCGTGTAGGCGATATAGAAAGCGAAGGTGACAAGGAGCGCTTCAAAGGCGGTGAGGTCGCAGATGATCTTGAGAAAGGGGATGAGCGAGCCGTTGAGCCAGGTGACGAACCCGAAGATGAAAAAGAGCAGCCCGAGAATGCTCATGGGCAGGAGGGTGGAGGTTTTGTCAGGCATGGGCGGCCTCCTGCAGGTAGCGTGCGACGGCATCTTCGTCATTGGTGTGGGGCAGCACGATGTCCGCGGCGGCTTTCACCTCATCCAGGGCGTTCTGCACGGCGCAGGCGGTCCCGGCGAGTTCGAACATCCCCAGGTCGTTGAGGCTGTCGCCGAAGACGGTGAAGTCGGCGGTGTCGTGCTCCATGTATTCGGCGACCTTCGCCATGGCGTGGGCCTTGTCACCGAGGGGATGCAGGATGGTGAGGTAGTAGCCCCCCGTATACTTCTCCGGAGAGAGTTTGAACTCCAGGGCATCGCCGAAGAGCGCCCTGAAGTGTTCCGTGAGCGGCCGCAGGCGCGCCTCTTCGGCCATATAGACGATCTTGAGGGTCTCGTCCATCGCCTCCATGCGTCCCAACCGCTCCAGGCGAGGATCGCTTTTGTAGTTTTCCAGCACCTGCCGCTGCATCGGGGTGACCTTTTCGGGGTAGCGGAACGCTTCGTTGAGGTCACGGTCGGTGAGGCCGATGACGAAGGGCTCGATGTTGTCAAAGCGGCGTCCCGCCTCGATCAGTTCGTCCCCGATCTCTTTGCCGACGGTTTTGATGTCGATGAGGGTCTTGTCCGGCAGCACGACCATGGAGCCGTCGAGCAGGATCATCGGCGCGTCGAGATGCAGGGCGCTGAGGAAATCGTGCGACTTGGAAAAACTGCGGGCCGTGGCGACGGTGAGGGGGGTGTGGCGGGCAATGCGGTTCCAGATGTCGCGGGAGAAGGGGCTGACGCTCTGGTCGGAACGCAGAAAGGTGTGGTCAAGATCGGTCAGAAATACGGGACTGTTCATAAGGCATAGTGTAGCACTTGTGCGCTTGGAAACGGACTTACAGCATCCCCAGCTGCAGCCGTGCCTCCTCGCTCATCTTCTCCATCGTCCAGGGGGGATCGAAGACGAGGTTGGCTTCGACGACGAGGTCGGGTTCGTCGTTGATGAGGTAGCCGATGTTTCGGACCTGGTCGATAAGGCTCTCGGAAACGGGGCAGGTGGCGGAGGTGAGGGTCATCGTCACGACGCACCTGGTCGCCCCGCCACTCTCTTTGGCGCAGTCGATGCCGTAGATGAGCCCCAGGTCGTAGATGTTGACGGGGATCTCCGGGTCGTAGATGCCGCGCAGCTTTTCGGTGATCTTCTCTTTGAGGGCGTCGAAGTTCATGTCACTCCCCTTTGCAGGCCTTGGCGTACCCGTATATGACGTTGAGGAAGGCTTCGAGCCCCTGCTGGCGGACGGGGCTGAGCAGCTCCATAACACCCATCTCTTTCAGTTTGTTCGGATCGAAGGCGAGGATCTCGTCGGGGGTCCTATTGTGGAAGATGCCCAGCAGCATCACGAGCATCCCCTTGGCGATGATGGAGTCCCCCTCGGCCTCGAGGAGGATCTTTCCCTTGTCATAGGCTTTGTGCAGCCATGCCAGGGAGGAGCATCCTTTGATGATGTTCTCCTCGGTCTTGTACTGAGGATCGAGCTTGCCTGCCTCCTTGCCGAAATCGAGGATGTACTCCATCTTCACGTCTTTGTCGGGGAGGAGGGCAAGGTCCTCTTTGTAGAGCTGAACCTGTTCATCCATCGTCATGGTATCTCCTTTAATCGTAATACGTAGCACTTAGCACACAGCACGCTTCACTCTGTAAAGTATGCCGCTTCGAAATCGGCACGGATGCGTTCGGCGTAGGCGCTGTCGCCGACACTGCCGATGAGGGCGTCGGCGAAGGCGAGGACGAGCATGCTGCGCGCCTCCTCCTCGGCGATCCCCCGCGAACGCAGGTAGAAAAGCGCGTCTTCATCGAGCTGGCCTATGGTCGCACCGTGGGAGGCTTCGAGTTCGTCGGTATAGATCTCCAGCTGCGGCTTGGCGTACATATAGGCCTGCGGGGAGAGCAGCACGGCTTTGGTGTTCTGCCGCGCGTCGGCGTAGCGCGCCTGCGCGTCGACGCGGATAAGGCCGTCGAAAATCCCGGTGGCCGCGCCGCGCAGGACGCTGCGCGCCTCCTGGACGCAGGTCGCATGGGGCGCGTGATGGTTGATATGCACGACGTTGCCCCGGCGCGCAGTGCCCGACGCCATCAGCAGGTGGCCGGCGTCGCAGCGGGCATGGGCCTCCAGGTCGATTTTGTAGAGGTGCAGGGCCTGGGCGCTGCCGAAGTCGAAGGTCTTCAGCTCCAGTCGGCCGTTTTCAGCGAGATGGAAGCGGTGGGTGCCGATAAGCGCCGTCTCCTCCGCCGTGCCGCGCTCGTCCCTAATCCACCGCAGGGCGGCACCGTTGCCGATCTCGGCGTCGATGCCGTACAGTACGAGGCTCTCCGCGCTTCCTTCCCCCTCGAAGGTCTCGAAGATCTCCGCATGTTTTTCCGGCGCGACGGTGACAGAGAGGCGGTAGGGGAGAAGGGTCCGGGCATCACTGACGATGTGCCGGAGCTCAAAACTCGCATTTTCATCAATATGCAGTGCAATGACGGCAGGCGCCAGCAGGTGCGAGAGAAAATAGAGCGCGTCGTAGTGGTCCGGATCGGCCATCAATTCGGAGGGGTAGGAGACAGAGCAGTCCGCCGGGAGTTCGGTGACAACCCCGTCTTCGATGACGAGGCGTTCGCCGGTTTTCGGGGTGTGCGCCGCGGCCGTCTTGAGGGTGTAATCCCTGGTAAGCAGGGGCTTGACCGCAAAATGACGGTACTGCTCCGTTTTATTGCCGGGAAGGCCGAGCTGCTTCAGCCGCTCGAACAGCGGACCGGGGGATCGTTCCCGGACGAGGTCAAGGCTCAGCGCACCCATCATGCATCCTCCGCGATCGCCCCGTAGCCCTCGGCTTCGAGGCGCTTGACCAGTTCCGGACCGCCCGTTTTGACGATCCGGCCGTCTTGGAGGACATGGATGTAGTCGGGGTCGATATAGTCGAGGATGCGGCTGTAGTGGGTGATGACGAGGAAGGTGCGCTCCCCGTTCTTCATCCGGTTGATCCCCTCGGAGACGGCTTTCAATGCGTCGATGTCGAGGCCGGAGTCGATCTCGTCGAGGAGGATGACGTCGGGTTGCAGGATCTCCATCTGCAGGATCTCATTGCGTTTTTTCTCGCCGCCGGAGAAGCCTTCGTTGAGGTTGCGCGAGATCATATCCGGTTTCATCCCCAGCTGTTCGACGTGGCTGCGCATCAGCCGCAGAAACTGCGCCGCGTTCGTTTCGGGTTTTCCCTCGTGGCGCTCTTTGGCGTTGAGGGCGGTCCGCAGGAAATAGGCGTTGTTGACGCCGGGAATCTCGACGGGGTTCTGAAAACTGAGGAAGATTCCTTCCAGCGCCCGCTCCTCCGGTGCCATCTCCAGAACGTTCTTGCCGTTATAGAGGACCTCACCTTCGGTCACGTCGACATCGTAATGGCCGACCACTGCTTTGGAGAGGGTCGACTTTCCCGCGCCGTTGGGGCCCATAATGGCATGGACCTTCCCCTTTTCCAGAGTGAGGCTGAGGCCTTTGAGAATGGTGTTGCCGCCTATGGCGGCATGCAGGTTCTTTATCTTCATCATCCGACACTTCCTTCCAGGGTGAGATTGAGCAGCTCTTTGGCTTCGACGGCGAACTCCATGGGGAGCTGGGCGAAGACCTCTTTGCAGAAGCCGTGGACGATCATGGAGACGGCGTCCTCTTCGCCGATACCCCGCGAACGGAGGTAGAAGAGCTGCTCGTCGCTGATCTTGCTCGTCGTCGCTTCGTGTTCGATCTGCGCGGAGGCCTCCTGCGACTCGAGGTAGGGGAAGGTGTGGGCCCCGCACTCCCCGCCGATGAGGAGGCTGTCGCACTGGCTGAAGTTGCGCGCACCCTGTGCGTTGGGCCCTACTTTGACCAGCCCGCGGTAGCTGTTCTGGCCGTGCATGGCGGAGATCCCCTTGGAGACGATGGTCGAACGGGTGTTTTTCCCGACATGGATCATCTTCGTGCCCGTGTCCGCCTGCTGGGCGCGGCTCGTGACGGCGACCGAGTAGAACTCGCCGACGCTGTTGTCGCCTTTGAGGATGCAGCTGGGGTATTTCCAGGTGATCGACGAGCCCGTCTCCACCTGGGTCCAGGAGATCTTGGAATTGGCCCCTTCGCAGATGCCCCGCTTGGTAACGAAGTTGTAGATCCCCCCTTCGCCCTCGCTGTCGCCTGGGTACCAGTTCTGGATGGTGGAGTATTTGATCTCCGCGTCTTTTTTCGCGATCAGCTCGACGACGGCAGCGTGGAGCTGGTTCTCGTCGCGCTGCGGGGCGGAACACCCCTCGTTATAGGAGACGTAGCTGCCTTCGTCGGCGATGATGAGCGTGCGCTCGAACTGGCCGGTGTTCTGGGCATTGATGCGGAAATAGGTGGAGAGCTCCATCGGGCAGCGGACCCCTTTGGGAACGTAGACGAAGGTGCCGTCCGTGAAGACGGCGGCGTTGAGGGCGGCATAGTAGTTGTCCGTCATCGGAACGACGGAGAACATATACTCCTGCACAAGCGCGGCATGGTCGCGCATCGCCTCGGAGATGGAGCAGAAGATGATCCCGAGCTCCTGGAGGGTGTCGGCGTAGGTCGTCTTGACCGAGACGGAGTCGAAGACCGCGTCGACGGCGATGCCCTGAAGCATCTTCTGTTCATCCAGGGGAATGCCGAGTTTGTCGTAGGCTTCAAGGATCTTGGGGTCGACCTCGTCGAGGCTGTTGGGGGCTTTTTTCGGGGCGGCAAAGTAGGAGATGGCCTGGTAGTCGATGGGGGTGTAGTGCAGATGGGCCCAGTGGGGCTCCTCCATCTTTTCCCATTTATGCAAGGCCTTGATGCGCAGCTCGGTCATCCACCCCGGTTCGTGTTTCTTGGCGGAGATGAAGCGGATCACATCCTCGTTCAGCCCCGGGGGAACGGTGTCTTCTTCGATATCGACGGTAAAGCCGAGTTCGTAATCTTTTGCAAGAATTTTGTCAACTTCAGCCTGTGCCATAGCGGCTCCTTTTAAGGGCATCACCAAAGTCCCTGTGTGGAGCTCAGAGAGCATTTGAAGCATGAGATTTTTTTTGTTTTCATTGAAGGCCTAGCCAAAAGCTAAGTCAAGATGAAAACGGAAGAAAGATCGTGCTTCAAACGCTCTCCCGCAGGGCATAACAGTGAAAAGCCATACTCAGCGTTGCCACTTTTCGACTTAGCTAAGGCTAGGTCTTCAAAGCGTCGCCTTGATTATGACTTTCTCTGCTATGCTGAGACCACACAGGGATTTTGGTGATGCCCTCGTGTCTATCCAGCCACTATAGAGCAAATAAGACAAAATTAGTCTTAAAAAATAAAACAGTCACAGATGCTATGGTGAAATAAAGTCGGCGTATTTCGGAATGAAAGAAAAAGGTTGAGAATAGGTGATTTGATTGTAAAAGCATGGCGCGGTGGACGTGAGAAGCGTCACAAAACGTGAACTGCTTCACGTTTTTAGCTTTGAAACCGGCGTGTTGTCGAACAGCGTGAGACCACGAAGGTGGTGTCATAAACAGAGAGCGGAGCGATACCTTGATAGCGAAGCGGGTGAGAGTGTATTGGAACGGTTGGACATAGGTTAAAATAAACGTGTTTTGATTGTAAAAGCATGGCGCGGTGGATGTGGAAAGCGTCATAAAACGTGAACTGCTTCACGTTTTTAGCTTTGAAACCGGCGTGTTGTCGAACAGCGTGAGACCACGAAGGTGGTGTCATAAACAGAGAGCGGAGCGATACCTTGATAGCGAAGCGGGTGAGAGTGTATTGGAACGGTTGGACATAGGTTAAGATAAACGTGTTTTGATTGTAAAAGCATGGCGCGGTGGATGTGGACAGCATCATCAACCGCGAACTGCCTCACGCTTTTATCTCCGAAACCGGCGTGTTATCGCACAGCGTGAGACCACGAAGGTGGTGGCATAAACAGAGAGCGGAGCGATACCTTGATAGCGAAGCGGGTGAGAGTGTATTGGAACGGTTGGACATAGGTTAAAATAAACGTGTTTTGATTGTAAAAGTATGGCGCGGTGGACGTGAGAAGCGTCACAAAACGTGAACTGCTTCACGTTTTTAGCTTTGAAACCGGCGTGTTGTCTAACAGCGTGAGACCACGAAGGTGGTGTCATGAATAAAGAGCGGAGCGATACCTTGATAGCGAAGCGGGTGAGAGTGTATTGGAACGGTTGGACATAGGTTAAAATAAACGTGTTTTGATTGTAAAAGCATGGCGCGGTGGACGGGACTCGAACCCGCGACCCCCTGCGTGACAGGCAGGTATTCTAACCAGCTGAACTACCACCGCACATGAAGTAGAGCGAAAGTATACTTCGCTAACTTTAAAAAGAGCTTTTTGGGCATCGAAAAGCACCCGTATGGCGACCCTTGAAGGATTTGAACCTCCGTCTCTACCATGAAGTGGCAGCGTCCTTGGCCCCTAGACGAAAGGGTCATCGTGCAAAAGCAGGGGAGGATTATACTGCGAAGTTGCCTATTCTGTTATTAATTTATCGAAAATTGCTGCTTTGTCCACGGTCTGGAAATCGGGTCTCTTTCTTCGTCGTGAAAACTGTCCAATAAAAAGTGATGAGAAGCATCTTGGCTTTTGCCGATGTGTGTGAATGGATGGAGTGTTATTGTAAAAAGGTGTACCGGGAAATGTACCGGTACACCGTGCAGTTGCAGGCTTAATGCGCCGTGATCAACATTTTAGGTCCGACACCAACGGCATATTTGCTGATTGGTGTCAATGCACCCGTATCGCCGATCTCGAAAGCACTTACATTATTATCGTCGTAATTTGCGACGTAAAGCGAGGTACTCTTGGAGTCGACGGCCACAGATTTCGGATGACCGCCGGAGGCATAGGTGTCGATGTATGTCAGCGAACCGTTTGATTCGACGTTGTATGCATTGACGGAAGCATCGGATTTCGTTGTCACATAAAAATACTTTCCGTTCGGTGTTACGGCACAGCTTTTCATACCGGAACCGGTGGTCGTGACCGGGAAACCGGCCATGAGGGTGATCTCGCCGGTCTTCTCATTCACACTGAAGCCCTTGATCTCATTGCCGGTGGCATCGACTGTATAGAGGTAATCGCCGTTCGGGGTAATGGCCAGCCAGTTGTTGGCCCCTGAAGCCGCATAGGGCGTATTGGGCGTGCCGGTGTAATTACCGTCATTCGTGATGACATGCCCGTGGATCTCACTCTCTTCCGTACCGACATAGAAGAACTTGCCTGAGGGGTGCATGGCGATGGAGTGTGCCTCATACTCCGATGTCGGCGAGAAAGGCTGTTCGGTCAATGCGCCCGTCGTTGTGTTGATCTTGAATGAATGCAACTCATACTCATTCTGGTCGGTAACGTAGAGGTATCTGCCGTTCGGTGAAATAACGGCGTTCAGGGCCATACCCACCACTCGGGTGTTTGCAAGGTGTGTCAGGCCACCGCTTGCATTGAGTTCCCAGGTATCGATGCTGGCTGAAGAGGTGTTGTCCCAATCGTCAACGTTCATCGAATAAACGAATTTACCGTTTGGATGCTGCACCAAACCGGTCGGGTTGGAACCTGCCGCCATGACCGCAACCGGCGTCAGCGCACCCGTTGCCGTGTCACGGGTGAAAGAAGAGAGCGTGTCATCTTCCGCATTTGCTGTGATGACATATTTGGATTTAGGAACACTTGAACTGCTGCTGCCACATCCCGTGGACATAACCAATGCTGCTGCCAGTAATGACAGACCTATTAAACCGATGTTTTTCATAGCCATTCCTTTATGTTGATAACACAGCATGGCATAACAAAAATTAGCAGTGGCTTAAGATGTTAAGCCCTAAAAACAGGGGTTTTTGAGGATAGTATTATTAAATATTTCTATATGTTACAAAGTGGTTAACTGTGTAATTTTTCGATGAATGGGAGTGTGCGCTTCTGACGATGTTTGTATCGCGTTTATGCAACTGTTGATAGTGGCTTTTGTGATACAAAAAGATAAAGAGTGAGTGGTGGGCACTACTGGACTCGAACCAGTGGCATCTACCTTGTAAGGGTAGCGCTCTACCAACTGAGCTAAGCGCCCGAAAAAAAAGTGGCGCGGTGGACGGGACTCGAACCCGCGACCCCCTGCGTGACAGGCAGGTATTCTAACCAGCTGAACTACCACCGCATCCGTAATAAGTAGGGCGAAATTTTACCGCTTAATCTTTAAAATCAGATTAATTTGGTGTCATTTCATTTTGCAAAATAGATGGTGTCCCGTGTTGGATTCGAACCAACGGCCACATCATTAAAAGTGACGTGCTCTACCAGCTGAGCTAACGAGACATGCTCACAAATGCAAGGCCGAAATTATAGGGAAATATGCCTTATAAAGTCAAGAAAATCTCAAGAAATTTTGAAAAAAGTTTTTTTATCCAGGAGCATCAGCATTTTAACCGCATGCAGGACCGTCTGTTCCTGTATATAGTTGCGGTCGCCGCTGAGGTGCAGACGCGCCGTATCGAGCGCCTCCTTGCTGCGGACGGCGACCTGGACTGTACCGACGGGTTTTTGCGGCGTGCCCCCCGTCGGTCCCGCGACGCCGCTGACGGCAATGGCGTAATCGGCGCCGGAAACTTCCAGCGCACCGGCGCTCATCGCCTCGACGACTTCGCGGCTGACGGCGCCGTGGGCTTCGAGGGTGGCGTTTTCCACTGCGATCCACTCGGATTTGAGCCGGTTCGAGTAGGTGATGAGCCCCCCCTCAAAAACGCCGGAAGCGCCGCTCTCTTTTGTAAGGTAGTAACTGAGCAGGCCGCCGGTGCAGCTTTCGGCGAAGGTGACCGTCTTGCCCGCGCTGTCGAGGGCCTCGATAAGCCAGAGGGCGATGTTGTCCGCCGCGACGGCGCTCGGGAAGCGGGTCATGAGGTGCTGGACGGCACCGTCGACATCCCCGAAGCGTTCCGCTTCCAGGCGGCACTGCAGCCAGCCGGGAATAGGCGCGGTGAGGGCATAGGTCACCCGGTAGCTCTCCGCGAACTGTTTCAGAACGGGCATCAATGCCGCCTCGTCGCACTCGAAAAGGTGAACGAGGGCACCTTCGGAAGGGGTGGTCATTAACTCCGGGGCGGGCAGTTCACCGCCGTTTTCGACCTGCATCACGTGCAGATCGAGGCTGCCGTCACTGAGACGGTAGTACGCCGGGGTTATACTGCGGGAGCGGGAAGGAACGAGCCCCTCGTCGCGCATGACGAGAGCGTCGTCCGTCAGTGTGGCGAGCTCCCTGGCGACGAGGGGGGCGAGGGCGGGCTCGCAGAGGATAAAAAAGGTCTCTGCTTTTTCCGAGGCACAGCTGCGTTCCGGAAAAAAACGCTCGGCTTCCCTGAAAAGAAAGCGCCGCTCAGGCGTGATGCCGGAACGGGCAAAATGGCGGTCGATATAGCGGCACATCGGCTGGTTTTCGATCAGGCCGTCGCCGATAAGAAAAAGGGAGTACTTCATACCGTGAGTATAGCGCAAAACGCTCCGTTGCCGGTGAAGCGAAGATTGCGCCACGTTCGGCCCCGGGGCAGGAATAAACAGCTTTTTTTAATGGGTTTGAAGCTATAATGCACCAATTTTTTAGATTGAGAATATTCGCCCTTCTTGAAGGAAAATGATGGATTACAAAGCGACACTGCTCCTGCCCACGACGGACTTCGCCATGCGCGGCAACCTGGTCCAGAACGAACCCAAACGCTACGCCGAATGGTTCGAAACGGGTGTGTACGAGACGATGAAACAAAAACGCGAAGGGGCCCCGTCTTTCACCCTGCATGACGGCCCGCCCTATGCCAACGGCCATACGCACATCGGCCATGCGCTCAACAAGATCCTCAAAGACATCATCGTCAAGCAGCACTACTTCAACGGCAGCAGCGTCCGGTTCACCCCGGGCTGGGACTGCCACGGTCTGCCGATCGAGCAGCAGGTCGAGAAGAAGCTCGGCGGCAAGCAGAAGAAAGAGGCGCTCTCCACGGCCGAAGTGCGCAAGCTCTGCCGTGAGCACGCCCAGAACTTCGTCGGCATCCAGCGCGATGAGTTCAAACAACTCGGCATCATCGCGGACTGGGACAACCCCTACCTGACGATGGATTACAAGTTCGAAGCAAACATCTACCGCACGCTTTGCGACGTGGCGAAGAAGGGACTGCTGGTCGAGCGCAGCAAGCCGGTCTACTGGAGCTGGGCGGAACGCACGGCACTGGCCGAGGCGGAAGTGGAGTACGAGGACAAAGAGGACTACTCCATCTTCGTCGCCTTTGAGCTGAGCGAGGAGTCCAAGGTCCGCCTCGGCATCGAGGGCAGCGCTGCGCCGGTCATCTGGACGACGACCCCGTGGACCCTGCCGGCCAATACGGCAATCTCCATGAACCCGGAGGAGCAGTACGTCCGCAGCGCCGACGGCTACATCGTCGCGAAGAAACTCTACAGCGCGCTCAAAGAGCAGGAGATCGTCAAGGGCGAGGTCGTCCAGACCTTCGACGCGACGCAGTTCGAGAACCTGCACGCGGTGAACCCGCTCAACGGGCGCCGCTCGCAGATCGTGCTCGGCGAGCATGTTTTGATGGATAACGGTACGGGCTGCGTCCACACGGCGCCGGGCCACGGTGAGGACGACTACCGCGTCGGGCTCAAGTACAACCTCGACGTTATCATGCCCGTCGACGAGACGGGCTGCTACGACCAGAGCGTCGTGCGCGAACGCCTTATCCCGGATGCAGAAAGCTTCGTCGGGATGCATATTTTCAAAGCGAACGAGCCGATCATCGAGCTGCTGGGCGACAGCCTGCTCAAGGTCAGCAAGTTCAACCACTCCTACCCGCACTGCTGGCGTTCGCATACGCCGCTGATCTTCCGTGCGACAAAGCAGTGGTTCATCGCCGTTGACGAGAAACCCGAAGGCCAGAGCAAGACCCTGCGCGAGATCGCCCAGGAGGAGGTCGAAGCGACGACGTTCTATCCGGAGTGGGGCCGCAACCGCATCAAGGCGATGGTCGAGAACCGCCCGGACTGGTGTATCTCCCGTCAGCGCGACTGGGGCGTGCCGATCGCCTTCTTCCGCGTCAAGGCGACGGGCGAGGTCGTCCTGGACGAGAAGGTTCTCAACTTTACCGCGATGGTTTTCGAGATGCACGGGACCGACGCATGGTACAGCATGCCGATCGAACAGCTGCTCTACCCGGGCAGCGGTTATACGGCCGACGAACTGGAGAAGGTCAACGATATCCTCGACGTCTGGTTCGACAGCGGCTCGACGTGGAACGCCGTGCTCAAATCCCGCAACTATGATGCGGGAACCTACCCGGCGGACGTTTACCTCGAAGGGAGCGACCAGCACCGCGGCTGGTTCCAGAGTTCACTCTTTCTCAGTGCGGCCGTCGAACACCGCGCGCCGTACAAAGCGCTGATCACGCACGGCTTTACGATGGACGGCAAGGGCGAGAAGATGTCCAAGTCCAAGGGCAACGTCGTCGCCCCGGACAAGGTACTCAAACAGTACGGTTCGGAGATCCTGCGCCTGTGGGTAGCGCTGGCCGATTACCAGAACGATCAGAAGATCAGCGATGACATCCTGAAGCAGACGGCGGAGCAGTACCGCAAGCTGCGCAATACGTTCCGGTTCCTCCTGGCGAACATCAACGACCTGGAAACGATCGTGCCGTTCGGCGAGATGGGGGTCCTGGACCAGTGGATCGTCTCCAAGGCCTCCCACGTCTTCGACAACGTCCACGGGCAGTTCAAACGCTACAACTTCGTCGGCGGGATGAGCACACTGAACAACTTCATCGTCAACGAGTTGAGCGGGATCTACCTCGATATTACGAAAGACCGCCTCTACTGTGACGCGCAGAACGATCCGCACCGCCGCTCCAGCCAGAGCGCGATGGCGCTGATCACCCGTTCGATGCTGCTGCTTGTCGCACCTCTTCTCACCTATACGGCCGACGAGATCGTCGAGGCGGCCCCGGCGGTGATCAAGGGCGATGCCGCGAGCATCTTCGACCTTGAGTACGCGTCGATCGACGTGCCGACGAGCACTTTCAATGAAAATGCGCTGGTCAAGGTCAGAGAGGGGATGTACGAGATCGTCGATGCCCTTAAAAAAGAGAAGAAGATCAAGAGTACGCTGGAACTGGCACTGCATACGGACGCGGCGATCGTGAAAGCGCTGCCGCAGACCGAGGCGGAGGACTGGTTCGTCGTCTCCGGCGTACTGCCCCTTGAGACGGCGGGCGAGACGCTGGGCGAATTCGAGGTGGACGGCGAGCGCTACGTGATCGCGGCGGCGTCGCTGCAGAAGTGTCCGCGCTGCTGGAAATTCCATGCCCGCGAAGAAGAGGCCCTCTGTGCCCGCTGCGCGGAGGTGACCGGTGCCTGATCTGGCAGCCCCCGTACCGATGGGCTTCATCGCAGAGACGGTCCTGGTGATCTTCGCCGTGATTGCGATCGGTATCCTGGCCGTGCGCCGGGCAAAAAAAGCAAAGGATGAACATTGATGACGCTTAAGGAAGCTTTGAAACTTTCGCCGGAAGCGCTGGAGAGCCTCCGCGCCGAACTGAAGTCGAAGATCGAAGGCGACAGCGAACTGGGGGCCTACGTGGGTCTGGAGAGTGCCGGCAGCGGCGTTCCCATTGCGATCAAGGATAACATCCAGGTCAAGACGTGGAGCGTGACGTCCGGCTCGAAAATCCTGCAGGGCTACGTCGCGCCTTACAACGCGACTGTCGTCGAAAAACTGCTCTCGGCGGGCCTTTCGCCGTTCGGCCGTACCAATATGGACGAGTTCGCGATGGGCTCCACGACCGAGAGCAGCTACTACGGCAAAACGCTCAACCCGCGCAACCGCGGCTGCGTCCCGGGCGGCAGCTCCGGCGGTTCCGCGGCGGCGGTCGCGGCGGGGCTTGCCGTCGCGGCGCTGGGCTCCGACACCGGCGGTTCCATCCGCCAGCCGGCGGCATTTTGCGGTATCGTCGGGATGAAACCTACTTACGGCCGTGTCAGCCGCTACGGCCTGGGTGCCTATGCGAGCTCGCTGGATCAGATCGGCCCGATGACGCAGAATGTCGAAGACGCCGCGATCCTGTACGACATCATCAGCGGTTACGACCCGAAAGACTCTTCGAGCGCGGACGTCGCCTACGAGAGTGTCGCGGACAAGCTTGACCCGAACCGCAAACTGACCGTCGCGATCCTTCCTTCCTACCTTGAAGGGGCATCCGACGCGGTCAAGCAGGGCTACAATAAGGCGGTCGAGGCACTCAAAGCCGCGGGCCATACCATTGTCGAGAAGTCGCTGATGGACGCCAAGTACGACATCTCCGCCTACTACATCACGGCGACGGCGGAAGCGTCGACAAACCTCGCGCGCTACGACGGTATCCGTTACGGCAGCCGGGTCGAGGGCGAGAACCTCTCCGATCTCTACATCAAGAGCCGCTCCGAAGGCTTCGGTGAAGAGGTGAAGCGCCGTATCCTGCTGGGGAACTTCGTCCTTTCCAGCGGCTACTACGACGCCTACTACGTCAAGGCGCAGAAGGTACGCCACCTGATCAAGGAGGAGTATGAGAAGCTCTTTGAAGAGGTCGACCTGATCCTGAGCCCCGTCGCGCCGGACACCGCGTACGAGTTCGGAGCCCTCTCCGACCCGTTGCAGATGTACCTGAGCGATATCTATACCATTTCGGTCAACCTCGCCGGCCTGCCGGCGATCTCTCTGCCGGTCGACAGGGCGGAAAACGGCATGCCGGTCGGGCTTCAGCTGATTGCCAAAGCCTTTGATGAACAAACACTTTTCGACGGTGCGCTCAGTCTTGAGCAGGCCGTAAACCTTTAAGAAGGAGTCCCATGAAAATCCGTAAACGTGCATTGACGTTCGAAGACGTCCTGCTGGTCCCGCGTTATTCCGAAGTGCTGCCCAAAGAGGTCAGCCTCACGACAAAACTCACCAAGAACATCACGATGAACATCCCGATGGTCTCTGCGGCGATGGATACCGTGACCGAGTACCGTGCGGCGATCGCCATGGCACGCCTGGGCGGTATCGGTATCATCCACAAGAACATGGACATCGAAAGCCAGGTCAAGCAGATCAAGAAGGTGAAAAAGAGCGAGTCGGGGATCATCATCGACCCGATCTACGTCTACCCGGACGCGACCCTGGCCGATGCCGAGGCGCTGATGCAGGAGTACCGCATTTCCGGCGTTCCGGTTGTCGACCTTTACAACAAACTGCTGGGGATCCTCACCAACCGCGACATGCGTTTTGAAAAGGACCTGAGCAAGCGCGCTGACGCCGTCATGACGAAGATGCCGCTGATCACGGCGGGCAAGAACATCTCCCTCGATGAAGCGGAGCAGATCATGCACAAGAACAAGATCGAGAAACTGCCGATCATCGACGACGAGGGGCACCTCCAGGGGCTGATCACCATCAAGGATATTAAAAAGCGCATCGAGTATCCCACCGCGCTCAAAGACGAATTCGGCCGTCTCCGCGTCGGCGCGGCGATCGGCGTCGGACAGCTCGACCGTGCGCAGGCACTTGTCGACGCGGGTGTCGACGTGCTCGTCCTCGACTCCGCCCACGGCCACTCCAAGGGGATCATCGACACCGTCAAGGCGATCAAGGCGCAGATGAACATTGACATCATCGCCGGGAACGTCGCGACGGCCGAGGCGGTCGAAGCGCTGGCCGAAGCCGGTGCGGACGCCGTCAAAGTCGGTATCGGACCGGGATCGATCTGTACAACGCGTATCGTCGCAGGTGTCGGCGTACCGCAGATCTCTGCGATCGACGAGTGTGCCGAAGCGGGCCGCCGCGTCGGTGTGCCGATCGTGGCCGACGGCGGGATCAAGTACTCCGGTGACATCGCCAAGGCGCTTGCCGTCGGTGCGAGCTGTATCATGGCCGGTTCACTGCTGGCGGGGACGAAGGAGTCTCCGGGCGACCTGATCAACTACCAGGGGCGCCAGTACAAGTCCTACCGCGGCATGGGCTCCATCGGGGCAATGACGAAGGGGAGTACGGACCGTTACTTCCAGGAAGGCACGGCGGCGGACAAACTCGTACCGGAAGGGATCGAGGGTCGCGTACCGTACCGCGGGCCGATCGCGGGCATTGTCCACCAGATGATGGGCGGCCTGCGCTCCTCCATGGGCTACTGCGGTTCCGAGAGCATCGAAGCGTTCTGGCAGAACGCAGAGTTCGTCGAGATTACGAGCGCGGGGCTCAAAGAGTCCCACGTCCATGACGTCCAGATTACGGCGGAAGCACCGAACTATCATATCTGATCGGTATACTAACGGATAGCGTAAGCGTTCAGCTTCACGCCGCTGCGCTACGAAAGACCGCCTTTGCCGGCGGAAAAAGCGGAGGGGCCCCGCTCCCCGCACTGTAAAGAGGGGAAGTACACATGCATTTTCAGACCAAAGCGCTTCATGAAGGCTATACGAAGGATATGCAGGGAACGATGGCGGTGCCCATCTACCAGACGACGGCATATGAATTCCGCGATGCGGAGCATGCGGCGAACCTGTTCGCGCTCAAAGAGCTTGGCAATATCTACACCCGTCTGAACAACCCGACGACGGACGTCTTCGAGAAGCGTTTCGCCTCCCTTGAAGGGGGTGCGGCGGCCCTGGCGACTTCGAGCGGCATGTCCGCCATCTTCTACGCCCTGGTCAATGCGGCGGAGGCAGGCGACAATATCGTCTGCGCCGCGCAGCTTTACGGCGGCTCCCTCACCCTGACGGCCCACACCATGAAACGTTTCGGCATCGAAGCGCGTTTTTTTGACGTGCACAACCCCGCTGAAGCGGAGAAGCTCATTGACGACAAGACGAAAGCGCTCTTTTTCGAGACGCTGACGAACCCGAGCATCGACGTTCCAAACATCGATGAACTTGCCGCACTCGCGGACAAGTACGGCGTGCTCAGTATCGTCGATAACACCGTCGCGACCCCGGCGCTCTGCCGGCCGATCGAGCACGGCATCGACGTGGTGGTGCACAGTGCCAGCAAGTATACGACGGGCCAGGGACTGGCTATCGGCGGGATCATGGTCGAACGCAGCAACCTCGTCGAAAAACTCCGGGGCAACGCGCGCTACCCGCAGTTCAATGAACCCGACGCCAGCTACCACGGCCTGGTCTACGTCGACGTGCCGCTGCCCCCCTATACCCTGCGCGGACGCCTCAGCCTTCTGCGCGACATCGGCGCCGTCGGATCGCCGTTCAACTCCTGGCTCTTTATCCAGGGGCTCGAGACGCTGAAAATCCGTATGAAAGAGCATTCGCACAATGCGCTGATGCTTGCGAAGTTCCTGGAGACGCACCCGATGGTCAAGCGGGTCAACTACCCGGGCCTGGAGTCGAACAAGAATTTCGCGAATGCGAGCCGCTATTTTGACGGGGCGATGAGCAGCGGCCTGCTCAGTTTCGAGGTCGCCGACCTGGAAACGGCCAAGCAGGTCGTTGACGCGACGCAGCTCTATTCGCTCGTGGTCAACATCGGCGACTCCAAGTCCATCATCACCCACCCGGCCTCGACGACGCATCAGCAGCTCAGCGCCGAGGAGATGGACGCCTGCGGCGTGCCGGCAGGGCTGATCCGCATCAGCGCGGGTCTTGAGAATGCGGAGGATCTTATCGCCGACATCAAACAGGCACTCGAGGCGGCATCATAGACCCGTTAAACCTTCAGACCCATACCGAGCACATTACCAATCCGCTCTATCTGGAGAGCGGGCGTATCCTCGAACCGTATGATATTGTCTATGAAACCTACGGGCACCTCAGCGAGGCGAAGGACAACGTCGTTGTCGTCACGCACGCCCTGACGGGTTCACACCATGCCGCGGGCCTCTACGAAGGGGACAACAAACCGGGCTGGTGGGACGGCCTGATCGGACCGGGCAAGGCGATCGACACGGACCGTTTCTTCGTCATCTGTTCCAACGTCATCGGCAGCTGTTTCGGTTCGACCGGGCCGATGTCGCCGATGCTCCCGAACGAAGAGCCCTACCGCTACAAGTTCCCCGTTATCACGGTCAAAGATATGGTCAAGGCGCAGCGCATCCTTTTTGACAAGCTGGGCATCCACCGTGTTCACGCCATCGTCGGCGGCTCCATGGGCGGTATGCAGGCGCTGCAGTTCGCGGTGCACTACCCCAACTTCGCCGACCGTATCGTTGCCATGGCCTGTACCCATGCGACCCAGCCCTGGACGATCGCGTTCAACAAGATCGCCCAGGAGGCGATCCTGAAAGATCCCGATTTCAAAAGCGGCTATTACGACCCCGCAGATATCAAAGCAAACGGCCTGACGGGGATGGCCGTCGGCCGGATGGCGGGGCACATCAGTTTCCTCTCGCCCCACAGCATGGAGCGGAAATTCGGGCGCGAATACAAACGGACCGACGGTCTTTACGAGCTCTTCGGGAAGTTTCAGGTAGAGTCGTATCTTGAATACAACGGCTACAACTTCACCAAGTGGTTCGACCCGCTCAGCTACCTCTATATTACGAAGGCGATCAACATCTACGACCTCTCCCGGGGGTTCGACACCCTTGAAGAGGCGCTGCTGCGCATTCGAAGCCGCCTCTACCTGGTCAGCTTCGAGAGCGATATGCTCTTTATGTCTGAGGAGATGCGGGTGATGGCGGACATTCTGGCGAAAGAGAAGATGACGCCGGTTGATTACCTGGAAGTCAAGAGTGATTACGGGCATGATGCCTTCCTGGTCGAACTGGAGAAATTCAAAGAGTACGTGCGCGAGGCGCTGGAACACGGCATTTAGCGTACCCATGCTGCACGCAGCGAAGGAGTAAGAGTGGAAGCGAACGATTTTGAAGGGCGCCTGGAAGAGGCGAAACAGATCCTGGAGAAACTGATGAATCCCGAGATGACGCTCGAGGAGAGCGTGAAAGCCTACGAGTCGGGGACCAAGGCGCTCAAAGAAGCGCAGCAAATCCTCGAAGAGGCGCGCAAAAAGATCGAACAGATCCGCAGCGGGGAGGAGACGGAGTCGTGACGCTGGGCGTGCTGCAGCTTCCCTCGGTCGGCATGAGCACGACGAAGCTGTACCACTACGTCCGGATCGCCCACAAACGCGGTGTCCGCGTGCTGCTGATGGGCGAATACCTCCTGAACTCCTTTTTCAAAGAGCTGCAGCAGACCCCCGTGTCGATGCTGCGCGAACTCTGCGATCACCAGCTGGGCATTTTGCGCGACCTCGCCGCCACCTACGATATGACCTTCGTCGCCCCCCTGGTAACGGTCAAAGGGGGCAGCCCCTATAAAAGCATCGTCAAAGTCTCTCCCCGTTCGACGGCCTACTACCAGCAGCAGGTACTGATTGATTATCCCCATTGGAATGAAGCCTCCTTCTTTGCCAACCCGGTCGAAACGCTGCATGAACCGTTGACCTTCCGTGTCGACAATGTCCGCTTTGGGATCCTCGGCGGTTACGAACTGCACTTCGACGCCCTGTGGCAAAGCATCTGGGAGAAGCGGATCGATTGCATCCTGCTGCCGACGGCGTCGACGTTCGAGTCGCAGCAGCGGTGGCGGGAGCTGATCAAGATGCGTGCTTTTACGCACAACTGTTTCGTGCTGCGGGCCAACCGCATCGGCGACGTGAAAGAGGACGGGTATCTCTGGCGTTTTTACGGCGATTCGCTGCTGGCCAATCCCGACGGGGAGATTGAAAGCAGCCTGGGGGATACCGAGGAGCTGATGGTCGTCGAGATCGACCATGCGCAGGTCATCGAGGCGCGCCGGGGCTGGAAGTTCAAAGAGGCAGTGGAGAAGCGGCGTGGCTAGATGGAAAAAGTGGCTCAAAGAGCTCATCGTTCTCGCGCTGCTGACGGCGGTGGGCGCCACCGTCATCGGCTTCCTGCGCGCACCCTCATTTGAAGGGGCCGCCCTGCCGAAGGTGGAGGTCTCCAAACTCTACGGACTGGCCTACGACAGCAGCGTCAAACCGGACCAACCCTATATTTTGCACTTTTGGGCGACCTGGTGCCCCGTCTGCCATGCGGAAGCGGGCAACATCGACGCCCTCGCCAAGGACGAAAAGGTTATCACCGTCGCCGTCAAATCGGGCGGGCTGGAGAAGATCGGCGACTACATGAAAGCCAACGGCCTCTCTTTTCCCGTCATCAACGACCAGAACGGCGCCATCGCGGAAGCCTTCAAGATCGGCGTCTTCCCGACGACGATTATCGTTGATAGAAAGGGGAAAGTCTTCTGGGCCGAGAGCGGGTATACGACGACGTGGGGACTGAAGCTGCGGCTCTGGCTGGCAGAGCTTTTTTAATAGACTTCCGGCTGCCGCCGTGGTTGCGGTGCTCGGCGAGGTGAGAATAGTGGGCAGCTCTTCAATCTTCAATTTTGACAACACTCTTCATGCCACTTTTTTAGAAAAAGTAGCGCAAAAAGCGGCCTTTCGCGAAACGCACATCCCTCCCGGCTTGAGGGTATATCTAGAACCCCTGTGCAGTTTCAGCGAAGCAGAGAAAAGACATAATCAAGGCGGCGTTTTGAAGGCCTGGCCGTAGCCAAGTCAAGAAGCGTCAACGCAGAGTATAGCTTTTCTCTGTTTCGCCCTTCGGGAGGGCTCTGGAAGTGCGACTTTTCCTCTGTTTCCCGCTTGACTTAGCTACAGCTAGGCCTTCGCAGAAAACAAAGAAAACCTCACGCTTCCAAAGCCCTCTGAAATCTACACAGGGGTTCTAGATATACCCTTACCTCCGGGATGGCTTATAAGGATCGCGCTCAAGGCCAAGAGTCCATTTAATTCATGCGCTTCGACGTGTCGAAGCTCTGTTCCGAATATTAGCTTCGGTAGGCCGAAGCGCATATAATCAATAGGCAATCTGTCGTTAAGCGTGCTTTGAAAGCCGCCCTGAAGGCATAAAGCCGAGAAGGGCGTGCGATTCGCGCAACGACGATTTTCTTTTGGTTCTTTTCTTATGAAAAAGAAAAGAATAAAGAGATAGATGGTTCCTATGACAAGTACAGGAGCGAGAAATGTCCAGTCTCAGTAGACCGTCACGACGATCTTCCGGCTGCCGCCACGGTCGCGGTGTTCGCCGAGGTAGACTCCCTGCCAGGTGCCGAGGTTGAGGCGGCCTAAAGTGACGGGAATGGTCAGCGACGTGCCGAGCATGGCGCTTTTAATGTGTGCGGGCATGTCGTCGTCGCCTTCGTAGGTGTGGACGTAGTAGGGCTTGGCGTCGGCGACGTCGCTGAAGAAGCGCTCCATATCGCGGCGGACGGAGGGGTCGGCGTTTTCATTGATGCAGAGCGAGGCGCTGGTGTGTTTGAGAAAGAGGTGGGCGAGGCCCGTCGTGACGCCGGACTTTGCGACAGCGTTTTCGACGGCGTCGGTGATGAGGTGGAATCCCCGCGGGTAGGGGGGCAGGGTGACGCTGGTCTGATACACCTGGAGCCTATTCCTCCGCGAGCCTGTTCATCATGAAGAGGTAGAGCTCTTTGTGCGGCACGTCCTTCTCCAGCGCTTCGCGGTAGAGCTTTGTCACCTCGAGGTGATGCTTTTCGTAGGCGAAGTGGGGGAAGTGGTTCTGCCACGCCTCTTTGATGCGCTGGGTCGCCATCCGGTCGACGAGCCACTCTTTGAACATCATGTAGGTGCCGAAGAACATCCCCGTAAAGAGGATGGCGAGGATGATGAGCAGGTGACAGTCGATCTTCTCGAGTTCTTTGTGAAAGAGGAGGCTCAGCGGCAGGAGAATGAGGTTCCAGAGGATGAGAAAGACGAGAATCGTGCGGCCGATCCGCAGTTTCAGTCCAGGGATCTTCCCTTCGAGCTTGAGGCCGTCGTCGTGGTTCTTGTTGATCTCGAGCAGTTCGCGCAGCAGCAGCGGCTGGTCGTTACTGCGGGTCACAAAGGGGATGATGGTCTTGTCGATAAAGGCGAGCACGCTTCCTCCTGCGGTTTTGTGGGCTTATTATAGCGGTTTTTACACACTTTGGCCGTCGCGACTGCCTAAAACAGGCCTCTGCAGGTGAATTTATCAAAAAGTTATTAAAGGACACGTCCAAAAACCTGTACGATCTCAGCGCGGCAGAGAAAGTCATAATCAAGGCAATGCTTTGAAGGCCTAGCCATCGCTAAGTCGAAAAGCGGCAACGCCGAGTATGGCTTTTCTCTGCAGCGCCCTGCGGGAGGGTTTTTGAAGCACGATCTTTCCTCCGTTTTCCTCTGGACTTAGCTACGGCTAGGCCTGCAACGAAAACAAAGAAAATCTTATGCTTTAAACACCCTCTGAGAAGCGTGAAGGGTTTTTAGACGTGTCCTAAACTTTTTAATGTTACAGTGCGATTAGCTATTTGAGGAGGTGTGGATCATGATGCAGTATTTCCATCGTCAGATCAAGCTCTGGGGTGAAGAGGTTCAGCAGTCGCTGCAGGAGAAGCGGATCGCCATCATCGGGAGCGGGGGGCTTGGCAGCTCACTCGCTTTCGCCCTGGGGGCAACGGGAATCGGGGAGATTCATATCGTGGATTTCGATGAGGTGAGCGTGCACAACATTCACCGCCAGATCGCATTCAAGACGGGGGACGAGGGGAAGAACAAAGCTGTCGTCAATGCAGGAATCGTCGAGGCGCGTTGCCCCTATACGAAAGCGTATGCCCATGAGTGCGATTTCAACGCCTTTGCCAAAAAAGGGATCGAGGTCGACCTGATCCTTGACGCGACGGACAACCTGCCGACGCGGGGGCAGATCAACGAATACGCCAAGATCAAAAACACGCCGTGGGTCTACGGTTCGGTGGAGGCGTTCCACGGACAGGTCTGCTTCTTCGACCGCTCCTCATTCAACGATGTTTTCAAGATCACCCTGAAAGAACCGGCGGGGATCGCCGCGCCTATTGTCATGCATATCGCATCGCTGCAGGCGAACCTGGCCCTGCGCTACCTGGCGGGACAGCCGGTCAAAAAAGACTTCCTCTATTACCTCTTTTTCAACGACGAGGGCGAACTCGTGACACAGAAATTCGGCCTGCCGGTATAACGGCGGCTGTTTTACTCCCTGCTAAGCCGCGCACGCTATAATTTCATACTCAATTTGCCGTATGAAACGGCAACGATAATCACCTTTGGAGAATTGCGATGCGCGGTTACAAGATTTTTGCGGGAAGTGCCAGCGAAGAGTTTGCGAAAGAGGTCTGCAGCTACCTCGACGTTCCCCTGGCGAAAGCGGACATTAAACGTTTCAGTGACGGGGAGATCTCCGTTCAGGTCGCGGAGAGCGTCCGCGGACGTGATGTCTTCATCATCCAGTCGACGGGGGCACCGTCCAACGACAACCTGATGGAACTGCTCATCATGACCGATGCCCTGCGCCGCTCCTCCGCAAGCTCTATCACCGCCGTCATTCCCTATTTCGGCTATGCGCGCCAGGACCGTAAAGCGGCACCGCGCGTTCCGATCAGCGCGAAGCTGGTCGCCAACCTCTACCAGACGGCGGGCATCGACCGCCTCGTCACCATCGACCTGCACGCCGGTCAGATCCAGGGCTTCTTCGACATCCCCGTCGATAACCTCTACGGCTCCATTATCTTCCAGCAGCATATCGAGAGCAAGAACCTCCCCAACCCGATCATCGCGAGCCCGGACATCGGGGGCGTCGCCCGTGCCCGTTACTTCGCGGAAAAACTCGGCCTCGAGATGGTCATCGTCGACAAGCGCCGCGAAAAGGCGAACGTGGCCGAGGTCATGAACATCATCGGTGACGTCGAGGGCAAAGACGTTATCATGATCGATGACATGGTCGATACGGCCGGCACAATGGTCAAAGCGGCGGCGGCCCTCAAAGCCAAGGGCGCGACTTCGGTCATGGCGTGTGCGACCCACGCGGTTCTGAGCGGTAAAGCGTACGACAATATCGACAAAGGGGAGCTGGACGAACTGATCGTCACCAACTCCCTCGATTCCAAACCGCACCCGAAGATCAAGGTCCTGACGGTTGCACCGCTCTTCGGCGAAGTCATCCGCCGCGTTTACCACAACGAGAGCGTTAACTCGCTTTTTGCATAACGTACCAGGAGTAAAACCCCTGATACTGCGCTAACGCTGAGTTCGCTTCGGCAGCGGGCTCACACTCCGAGAGTACTTCTTGAAGGGCGCGTGCAGACGACTGAAAGAAGTACCTTCAGGTATAAACCGCACTGATTTGTTTTACAGTGAAAGCATGAGGAATATATGGATCTCAAACATATTCGCAACTTCTCCATCATCGCCCACATCGACCACGGCAAAAGCACCCTGGCCGACCGGATCATCCAGGAGTGCGGTTCCGTCACGGAGCGCGAACTCAAATCGCAGATGATGGATACGATGGATATCGAGCAGGAGCGCGGTATCACCATCAAGGCGCAGAGCGTCCGGCTCGATTATGTTAAAGACGGCGAGCATTACGTTCTCAACCTCATTGACACCCCGGGCCACGTCGACTTCAGCTACGAGGTGAGCAAATCGCTCGCTTCCTCCGACGGAGCACTGCTGATCGTCGATGCGGCGCAGGGGGTTGAGGCGCAGACCATCGCCAACGTCTACCTGGCCCTGGACAACAACCTTGAACTCCTCCCGGTCATCAACAAGATCGACCTGCCCGCCGCCGAACCGGAGCGCGTCGCCGAAGAGATTGAATCGAGCATCGGGATCGACGCCACAGATGCGCTGATGGTCTCCGCCAAAACGGGTGTGGGTATCCGCGAGCTCGTCGATGCCATCGTTGATCGCATTCCCGCCCCGGTGGGCGACCCGGTAGCACCGACCAAGGCGATCATCTACGACAGCTGGTTCGACCCCTATCTCGGTGCGCTGGCGCTGGTGCGCGTCTTTGACGGCAGTATCCGTAAAAAGCAGATCGTCAAGCTGATGAGCAACAACGAGCAGCACGAGGTCCTCGACCTCATGTACCCGCACCCGCTCAAGAAGATGAAGACCGATGCGATCGGCAGCGGTGAGATCGGCATCGTCGTGCTCGGCCTCAAAGATGTCGGCACGCTCAACGTCGGCGATACGATCACCGATGCGAAAAACCCGACAACGGAACCCGTCGGTGACTATGAACCTGCCAAGCCCTTCGTTTTTGCGGGACTCTACCCCATCGATACGGACAAGTTCGAGGACCTGCGTGATGCGCTGGACAAACTGCGCCTCAACGATTCGTCACTCAGCTACGAACCGGAAACCTCTATTGCGCTGGGCTTCGGTTTCCGTGTCGGTTTCCTCGGCATGCTGCACATGGAGGTCGTCAAGGAGCGCCTGGAACGCGAATTCGACCTGGACCTGATCGCGACGGCGCCCTCGGTCGTTTACGACGTCTTTCTGACGGACGGCTCGACACAAGAGGTGCACAACCCCTCCGAACTGCCGCCCGTCAACCACATCGAGCGGATCGAGGAGCCCTACGTCAAGGCGACGGTCATCACACCGACGGAGTACCTCGGCAACATCATGAACCTGCTCGTCGCCAAGCGCGGTCTCCAGGAGAAGATGGACTATCTCAACGAGGAACGCGTCTTGCTGGAGTACTCCGTACCGATGAACGAGATCGTCGTCGACTTCTACGACAAGCTCAAGTCCATCTCCAAAGGGTACGCGAGTTTCGACTATGAACCGACCGACTTCAGAGAAGGCGACCTCGTCAAGCTCGACGTCCGCGTCGCCGGCGACGTCGTCGACGCCCTCTCCGTCATCGTCCCCCGCGAACAGGCGGAGCAGCGCGGCCGTGCCCTGGTCAAGAGCATGAAAGAGCTCATCCCCCGGCAGCTTTTCGAGGTGGCGGTACAGGCCTCCGTCGGCAATAAAGTCATTGCCCGGGAGACGGTCAAGTCGATGGGCAAGAACGTCACGGCGAAGTGTTACGGCGGGGATATTACCCGTAAACGCAAACTGCTTGAGAAACAGAAAGCCGGTAAAAAACGGATGAAGGCGATCGGCAAGGTACAGTTGCCGCAGGAGGCATTCATGTCCGTCCTTAAAATGGACTAGGCGGCAGGCTTTGCGCTGTCTACTCTGTGAATCGTGGTCGTTTAGCCGCATTTGCAGGGCCTGCCGTGAGGAACATCTCACCCCCTCTCTTCACACCCGTAAGATCGTCGGGAAACTCTCCGTACACTCCTTTTACCGATACGACGAGATCGAGCCGCTGCTGCTGACGAAGCATACGGATATCGGTCACCACCTTTACAGGATCATGGCATCGCTCTCCTTCGCACCGTATGCGAAGGCATTGGGGCCGGAGGAAGCCGTAGCCGTCATTGCCGTCGATGACCACGTCCGGCACGGCTATTCGCATACGGCGGTCCTGGCCCGGGCAATGAAAACCGCCGTATTGATACCGAGGCACACCGTGCTGCGTGACCGTTCGGGACACCGTTACTCCGGGCAGGACTTCCAGTACCGTCTGACGCATCCGCGGGATTTTACGATAAAGCCTTTTCCGGAAACGAAAGTGATCCTCGTCGACGATATCCTGACAACGGGCCTGACATTGACCCAGGCGGCAGAAGCGTTGGAGCGGGAAGGGAAAGAGGTGCTTTTCTGCCTGACGCTCGCCGATGCGGAACGCTGAGCTTACGCGTCAGCAGCGGGGGGAAGCTGAGCTTCGGACCGGTTTCCCGGAAGGTAGTCGACGGTGTTCTCGATCGTCGGGGACTCGGAGAAGTCGAAGCGGATCGCCGCGGCGTTGAGGGCGAAGGCGATCTGCTCCAGCGTCGTGCGGGCGGATTTCTGCACGTCGGGAAGCAGCTCGATCATCATGCCGTTGGCAATGGCGGAGACCTGCTTTTTCGCCTCTTTGATCAGGGCGTTGCGGTCGTTTTCATCGAAGCCGTCGCTGAAGACGCCTGCAATAAGGTCCGGCAGCAGCCACGGCAGCAGTTTGCCGTTCTGTTCGTCATAGAAACTGATGTCCTTGATACTGAGCGAGTAGCGGCACTCGGGCATCTTGAAGAGGTACTGTCCCTCGCTGAGCTCCTCGATACCGAAATGGCTGTCTTTGAGGTTGTAGCTGAAGTCGATGTCGAAGGTGAAGATCATCGCCAGTTTCTTTTTGGAGATGAGCCAGCGCAGGTATTTTTCCCCGAAGTTCCCGAAGATATGATCGGAGGCCGTGACGATCTCTTTGGTGACGACCTTGTAGACGTTGAGGTTCCCCAGGGACTCCATCTTCTCTATGGTTGAATAGAGGGCGACGTTTGCCGGCCCTTCTTTCTTATTGCGCTTCAGGTACCAGAGTAATAGTGCGATACCTCCTGCAAGCAGGAGGCCGCTGAAAAACATAATGACATTATCCATGCCCTATTGTAGCTCAGCCGGGATAATAGTGCACTATCGTCTGCTGTAGGGGAGTTTTGTCTGCAGGCGGAGGTCGGGAATGGCGTAGCCGATGGCCAGGTGGTAGAGGGTCTGGAAATCGTTCCCTTCCAGTCCCAGCAGCCGGTGCATGACATCGTCGAGGAAACAGCCGATCCCCGTCGCGCTGAGTCCCAGCGACGTCGCTTCGAGGTAGAGCTGCTGGCCGATGGCACCGCACTCCCAGTAGAGGCTTTTGTAGCGCCCCGGTCCGAAATGCTCAATCTGGGAGGAAAATTCACAGAGCATTCCCAGCGAAAAGGCGCCGTCGGAAGCGATCTCCTGGCTGCAGGAGATGAATTTGGCCTGGGGGCGGAAGTCACCCGCTTCGAGCAGATAGAGATGCTCCCCTGCCGGCCGGAAAAGAAAATCGCCGCGCATGCGTGTTTTGAAGGCTTCCAGGTAGCTGTCGTTCAGCAGGTAGAGGTAGACGCCGGGCACCAGGGTCTCGACGTCGTGCACAAATAGGACGAGGGATGTTGCGGGGATGAACCCTTCAACGCTGCTCCTCGCCGCGTGCATCAGCTGGCTGAACGTCTCAAAGCTGATATGGGTGCGGCCGAAATCCATGGCGCGGGCACTGCGGCGGGTCAGGATGATCTCTTCGGCAGGGGTGCCGCATCCGCTTTGAAGGGGGACGGGTGTCGTATCAACCGGCAGGCTCAGTGCGGAAGCCGTAGCCCTATCAACGAGGGTGATTGCCTCCCAGGGGTGTTGGGAAGGGCTGAGGCGGTTTGCCGTCCCTGCGTACGCTGTACGGCATTGTGCTAGTAACGGGATAAGGTCAGGATCGGTCACAACGTTTTCGGGCGTAATGAGTAGCAGGGCGTCGGCGATCTCCTCCTCGTTCGGCTGGAAGCGTACCGGCTGATCCAATCCCAGCAGCGTTTGAAGCGTCTCGTAGTCTAGGGTTTCAAATAGGCGTCCGTGCCAGCCGTTGAGTCGTGCGGAAACCTGCACGGCACGCAGGGCATGACCGGCGTCGAGCTGAGTGTAGCGGAAGGCGCGCTCGCCGTATTTCCAGGCTTCGCGCCATACGATGGACGTCAGCCCCATCAGCAAAGAGCCCCCGGGGAGTGTCGACCAGATGTCCGTATCGAAGGCGTGCAGGATCTCCAGGCTGTGGGTCAATGGTGCATAATGGGCGATGACACTTTGGGTGCTGATGCCGTCAACCGGCGGGAGGATAACGTAACCTTCTGTGGGGTGGAGGTTGCCGCTGGAGGCGTTGCAGCGCAGGGCCCAGCAGTCACTGCCGATGCATTTGATCGCGGCAAGCCCTAAACTGTAGCGCAGCATCACGGCGAGGGTCTCCATCGTCAGGGGTGCGGGGGCGCGCGTCTCAAAAAGAGCGGCGTAGGTTAGTTCGGGCCTCGGGGAGGGCAGGGGAAGGATGATTGCTTCCGCACCGTCAAAGCGGCGGTAGGGGTCGGGCTGCGTCGCCCAGTCCATGTAGCCCAGCGACGCCGCATAGCGGTTGGGGTGGTGCTTGGTGCGTTCGTGGTATTCGAAAATGGTTTCCAGGGTATGCATGCCGTGATTGTTCCTAAACTCTTTTGAAGGGGTGCTTGCGCAGAGTGTGCGGCGAAAATGATTAAGCCTCAGCACCCGCTGGAATGCATATCCCGTTCATCCCGGTGTCCCGGAGATGATGCCTCTGGGAGGTCGTTACTCTACATGTGTCGGATGTTCGGGAAGCTGCTCGTTCTGCGCGGACTGATTCGCGCCGATTCTGGTACTGATCAGCGCTTCGAGTTTTTTGACCGGCAGGGCCTTTTCGCAGAGGAACCCCTGGTAGTAGTCGCATCCGAGTTCTTTAAGCATGTTCAGCTCTTCATCCGTTTCGACCCCTTCGGCGACGACGGTCAGGTTCATGCTCTTGGCGATGGCGATGATGGTCTTGACGATCATCAGCGAGTTCTCGTTGTGTTTCAGGTCGGTGATGAAGGAGCGGTCGATCTTGATGACGCTGACCGGCAGGTGCTTGAGATAGGAGAGCGAGGAGTAGCCTGTACCGAAATCATCCAGGGCAACATGCACACCGAAGGCTTCAAGTGCTTTGACCTTGTCGATAGCGCCGAGGGCGTTGTCGATCATGGCACTTTCGGTCAGTTCGAGTTCGATCATGCCGGGGGCGATCTCATGCCCGGTGACAAGGGCCCGTAGGTACTCAACGAAATCGGGCTGGTTGAACTGGTAGGAGCTGACATTGACCGAGACGCGTTCGATGGCGTTGGCCGCACCGGTAAACTGCCACTGTTTGATCTGCTTGATGCTCTCTTCGAGCACCCATTCCCCGATCTTCACAATCAGTCCGGTCTCCTCGGCATAAGGGATAAACGCCTCCGGCAGGATGAGCCCCTTCTCGGGGTGGTTCCAGCGGATGAGCGCTTCGACCTGGGCGATCTTTTCACTGTCGATAGCCACCTTGGGCTGGTAGTAGAGCTCAAACTCCTTCTCATCGAGGGCTCTGCGCAGCTCCTTTTCCATTTGGATAAGTTCATGCTGGGAACTCTCAAAGGAGTCATGGTAGAGCTCGGCATGCTGGCGCCCGGTCCGCTTGGCCTGGAACATCGCGATATCCGCACGTTTGATAATGGGATCCGGGAGGCGGTCCTCTTCGCCGTTGAAGACATTGATGCCGATACTTGCAGAGAGGGAAATGGACTCCCCGTCTATTGTAAACAGACCGCTGATCACGTCGATCAGCCCTGCAGCGATCTCCATCGCTTCTCCGGCCGCTTCGGTAAAGTCGTCGGAGAGGGTGTTGAGGAGGACGAGGAACTCATCGCCCCCCACCCGTGCGACGGTGTCTTCGGCACGCAGCTGCTTGAGCAGCCGCTGGCTGACCTGGTAGAGCACCTGGTCGCCGATATAGTGGCCGAAATCGTCGTTGATATGTTTGAAGTGGTCCAGGTCGATGAAGAGCACGGCACAGTGGAAATGGTGGTGCCTGCTCTGCTCGATGGCGAGCGTGATCCGGTCGGTGACGAGGCTGCGGTTGGGCAGTTTTGTGAGGGGGTCGTAGAAGCTGTTCTGCTTGATCACCTCCTGGGCTTCCTTCTCCAGCGTCAGGTCCCTGACAAAACAGATGGCCCCCTGGTGGAGCCGTTTTTTGTCGGTGACGGGGACGGTGGAGAGCTCGATGTAAAAAGAGTCTTCCGAGAAGGTGGAGTAGAAGGGGCCTTCATACCGTCCTTGTCCGTTCTGCAGTGCCTCTTTCAGGGCCGGCAGGATACGTTTGTCCGTAAGGGTGTCGAGGTCATACCCGATGAGGGATTCGCGCTCCGTCAGCTGTAGAATTTTGAGCATCTGATCATTGAGATCGGTAATATGCATGCCGCTGTCGTAGTAAAAAATCCCGACGGGGGCGTTGTCAAGGAGGGAGACGAGACGTCCCTGGGTATTCTCAAGGTCCGACATGGCCTGGGTGAGGGCAAATTTGCTGTAGATGGCATTGTCGATGACCGTTCCGAAATGCTTGGCGCTGAAGATGAGCAGGATTCCCAGGGCACTGACGATGTAGGCGATCGTCTGGTAGAGCGGATCCTCCATCCAGGCCAGGCGGACGATGATCGGTGCGAAAGAGAGCAGGGCATAGGCGACGACCAGCTCCCAGGAAGCGGAGATGATGCCCAGCGCAGTAGCGGTCAGTCCGAGAATGAAGAGGACGACGACCATCTGGTAGAGGATCTCGTGGTGGGGAAAGAGCAGCAGGGCGGTGCTGCCCCAGAGCCCGCCGCCGATCAGGACATAGGTGTAGTACCGGTGCAGCCAGAGGGTGCTGTTGGCGCGCAGTTCATCCTCGGAGCTGTTGCTGTAGAGCAGATAGTGGTAGAAGCGGAAGAGCAGGACAATCGCCGAGACGCTCACCCAGACGGCCAGGGCGAAGTTGTCGACATAGTGCCACATGATGACACTGAAGAGAAGGACGCTGAAAAAATGGATGATAAGGATGACCGGAACGGTACTGTAGAGGTACTTCAGTTTGTCAAAATCGAATTGCCGCATTGTTGCTTATTCCCCTGGAATACTTTCCGAACAGTTTATGAGACTGTGATTGGATGTTAAGAGAACCAATCATAGCATAAAAGTCCCCACAGCCGGGGAAACGGTCCGGTTTTTATTTGAAAAGTGAATCAAAAAGCTGCTGGACCTGTTTGCCGGCCTCCTGCTCGATGAGTTTCCTCGCATCGATGGTCACGCCGGGGCGGGAGATCTTTCCTTTGAGCCGGAATGGGATCACGGCCCCTGCCGCCTCAAGTTTGACGTCGGCCCGGAGGGTATCGGCTGCCGTATCGATCTTCGCGTGCGTGCTCTGCAGGGTCGCCCGGTCGGAGCGGAGCCGGACATCGGCATCGATCTTTGTATCATCGAGGCGGGCAAGCGTCGTGCCGTCGAAGCGCTCTTTGTAGAGATCGACACTGCTGTATTGGCGCAGCAGATCAAAGGCGTTGTTGCGGGAGAAGGCCCCTTCGCTGAGCGCTCCTTTGAGTTCGCCCTTTTTGTCGTCAAGCCGGTAGTCGAGGGTCCCGTCGAAGCGGGCATCGAAGGTCTCGGGCTGGACGAGCATGTGCAGGGCAGCGGCCGTGCTGACCTGTTTGAAATCGGCATGAAGCGTCTGTGCTTTCAGGGTCGCGGCAATCGTTCCTTTTAAGAGGCTGCTGTTCGCATGCAGCAGCAGGGCATCATCATAGGTCAAATCGCCGGTGATCTTTGCAGTCCCCCGGAGCGGGCGTTCGGCCAGGGTGGAGAGCCTGCTCAGGTCGGGAACATTTGCCGTGTACGCCGCCTTCAGACGCTTTTGCTTGACGTTGTACTCCAGCGTATCGGAACGCAGAATAAAGAGGTCGGAGACGAAATCCGCAACGGTTGTGACAGACTCCCCGGCGAGTCGGCTCTGGGTCTTGAGCGTAAAAGCACTTGCGGGGAAAGGACGCCCGAGGAGTTTGGAAAGGGCGTCCGCATCTGCTCTGCCCTGGTTCATCTCAACCGCGACCGTCCCTTTGAGAGCGCCCGGTTCCAGGCTAGGCATTGTTGCCTTTCCGGAGACGTCGGCATCGGCAATCCGGGGGTAGCCGAACATGCTCAGCAGCCGTGCGAGCCTTAGATGCTGGGCGGTGACGTCGGCGGAGACAGGCGTGTAGGCTTTCAAGACGGCTTTGAGCGTACCTTTGCCTCCGGCGAGCTCTCCCGAAGCCGTGGCATCGAGATGCTCCCGGTCGCCTTTGAGCGCTCCTGCAAGTGCGACGGGGCCGTGCAGTGTCTTCCCTCTCAGCCCCCCCAGGAGGGCCAGCTCTTTGATGGCAAAAGCATAGCGGATATCCATACCGCCGTTTTGCGGGGTCAGCGTCCCCTCGGAGGTGAAGCGGCCCAGGGCGGAGTCGGTCCTGGCGTCGTAGGTGACGGTGTCGGCATTCAAGCGAGCTTTCAGTGTGGCGTTGAGGGCTGCATCGGGCAGCTGCACGCCGTAAGTGCTGTGGATCAGCTGACGGTTCAGGACGCCCTGCGCCAGGACGGCGTCGACCGTGCCGTCGAGGGCGGCGGGGTCGATGGAGTGCAGGAGAATCTCCGCGTCGATGCTCCCGGAGGCCAGCGGCGCCTGGCCGAGGAGGGAAAGCAGCTGTTCGAGCCTGGCATGGCGGACCGTGGCAGTGAGGGCCCCCGGGTTGAATGCATCCAGGGTCAGGCGGTAGTTTGTGTCGCCGCCGGCGGCATCGGTGTGCCCGGCAATCTCCAGCAGGGGCAGGGTGCCCGTCACCGTTCCTTCGGTCTGCAGGCTCCCCTGCATTTTCTGTGAACTGAGTGATGCCAGGTCTGTCAGATCGGCCCGGTAGCCGGCGGCGAGCGACCGGTCGAAGAGAGAATACTCCCCCTCCGCTTCGATGCGGCCGGCGCGATCCAGGAGGATGACGACGCTGAAACGGCGGAAACCGAGGTCGAACTGTTCAACATCAGTGGGCAGCGGCAGGGCTTCATTGAGCTTTTCTTGCACGATGCCGGCAATGATGCGGTTGCCCGGCGGGGTGAAAGGGAGGATGAGCAGGATGGCGATGAGTACGACGAAGCCGGTGAGGATCATAAGCGTCCGTTTCATGTCGCTCCTTTTTCGGTCATGGATGTATAGGGACATTATAACGCTGCGTCCGTTTGCCGGCCGGCAGTCGATTATTCGGTGTAGGTGGAGAAGGCGCCTTCAACGCTCAGAGCGCTTTTATAGCGTGTCGGGGTGAGGCGGACGGCTTTCGTTTTCAGGTTGCAGACGGCCAGACGGTAGTTGGATCCCATAAAAGGTTCGACGATGCAGACGATGCTGTCGCCGACCTGCCGCGTTGCATGGATGGTGCCCTGGAGAGTGTGAAAGAAGTACTTGGGGTAGCTCAGCGGCGTGATCTCGACGATGTCTACGCTTGTTCTGCGGTCAAGCGTCCCGGCAATGAGCGCCGCATCCTCATAGCTCTCGAACTGGACGCACCACTCGTCGAACTCCTTGTTGAAGTGTTTCAGATCCTCATCCAGAAAACCTCCCGCCGGCGATTGCAAAGCAAAAATACTCATATAAACGGCCTTTTCTAGCGGGATATCTTTTGACGGAATTGTACCATCTCCCCTGCAGCAGGGCTCTGAAGCGGGGTTGGGTAGGGAAAAAATTATACTTTAGTCATATAGACTCAATTATATTGAATTAAATATTACAATCAGTACTTGACATAGATAGACTCATGTAGTATAATTTGGTCAGATTTCAATGCGAAAGGAGTCTGACAGTCGCTATGTCTCAGGAAGAAAACAAGCCTAATAATGAAGAAACTTTGCCCAATGATGAAGAAATGATTGAGGAGATGGTTTCCGAAGAAGCCGAAGAGGTCGGTTCCGACCTTGAACGCGTCCAAATGGAACTGGATCAGCTCAAAGATAAGTATACACGGGTTCATGCGGACTTCGACAACATCAAGAAGCGCCTGGAACGCGAAAAGTACCAGGCCCTTGAATATGCCCAGGAGAAGTTCGCAAAGGACCTGATCCCGGTCGTCGACTCGCTGGAGATGGCCGTGAAGGCCGCCGACGGCGAAGGTATGGAGGCCTCCGAGCTTCTGGCCAAAGTGAAAGAGGGCGTCGAACTGACAATGAAGCAGTTCCTCAGCGCCCTGGAGAAACACGGCATTACGGCCGTAGGCGAAGAGGAACCGTTCGACCCGAACGTCCACCACGCGGTACAGCAGGTGGACAGCCCGGACCACGAGAGCGGCGAGATCGTCAGTACCTTCCAGAAAGGGTACAAATATAAAGAACGCACATTGCGCGACGCAATGGTCGTTATTGCAAACTAAAATAAAGAGAGGAACGACACATGAGTAAAGTAATCGGTATTGACCTTGGTACAACAAACTCCGCAGTAGCAGTCTATGAGGGCGGCGAAGCGAAAATCATCCCGAACAAAGAGGGGAAAAACACGACGCCTTCCGTCGTTGCCTTTACGGACAAGGGTGAAGTCCTCGTCGGTGACCCGGCGAAGCGCCAGGCGATCACGAACCCGGAGAAGACGATCTACTCCGTCAAGCGTATCATGGGTCTCATGATGAACGAAGAGAAGGCCAAAGAGGCGCATGACAAAGTCACTTACAAGATCGTTGACAAGAACGGTATGGCGGCGGTCGACGTCGCCGGTAAAGTCTACACGCCGCAGGAGATCTCCGCGAAGATCCTCACCAAGCTGAAAGAGGATGCGGAAGCCTACCTTGGTACGCCTGTCGCTGACGCGGTCATCACCGTCCCGGCCTACTTCAACGATGCCCAGCGTAAAGCGACGAAGGAAGCGGGAACGATCGCGGGCCTGAACGTCCTGCGTATCATCAACGAACCGACGGCGTCCGCACTGGCATACGGCCTGGACAAAAAAGGCGAAGAGAACGTGCTCGTCTACGACCTGGGGGGCGGTACGTTCGACGTTACGACCCTCGAGATCGCGGAAGGGACTTTCGAAGTCCTTTCCACCGACGGTAACGCCTTCCTTGGCGGTGACGACTTCGACAACCGTATCGTCGATTTCCTCGCAGCCGAGTTCAAGTCCGAAAACGGTATCGACCTCAAGGCGGACAAGATGGCACTCCAGCGCCTCAAAGACGCGGCGGAAGCGGCGAAGAAAGAGCTCTCAAGCGCAAGCGAAACAGAGATCAACCTGCCGTTCATCACGGCGGACGCGACAGGCCCGAAACACCTCGTCGTCAAACTGACCCGTGCGAAGTTCGAAGGGATGATCGACGATCTCATCAAAGAGACGATGACACACATCAACGTTGCGCTCAAAGATGCGGACCTTGACAAAGGCGAGATCAAAGAGGTCATCATGGTCGGCGGTTCCATCCGCGTCCCGCTGGCACAGCAGAAGGTCTCCGAATACTTCGGCGGCAAAGAGCTGAACAAATCGGTCAACCCGGACGAAGTCGTCGCCCTCGGTGCGGCGATCCAGGGCGGGGTCCTGCGCGGTGACGTCAAAGACGTCCTGCTGCTCGACGTGACACCGCTCTCCCTCGGTATCGAGACCCTCGGCGGCGTGGCGACCAAAGTCATCGAGAAAGGGACGACGATCCCGGTCAAGAAGTCCCAGGTCTTCTCCACGGCCGAAGACAACCAGCCGGCGGTCTCCATCCACGTCGTCCAGGGTGAGCGCGAGTTCGCCAAGGATAACAAGTCCCTCGGGATGTTCGAACTGACCGAGATCCCGGCGGCACCGCGCGGCGTTCCGCAGATCGAAGTCACCTTCGATATCGACGCCAACGGTATCCTGACCGTTTCCGCGGCCGACAAAGGTACGGGCAAACGCCAGGAGATCAAGATCACCGGTTCGTCAGGACTCTCCGAAGAGGAGATCAACAAGATGGTCCAGGACGCCGAGTCGCATAAAGCCGAAGATGAGAAGCGCAAAGAGCTTGTCGACCTGCGCAACCAGGCCGATGCGATGATCGCCCAGACGGAAAAAGCGATGAACGAAGCGGGCGAGAATATCGACGCTGCGGACAAAGCGAACATCGAAAGCGCGATTGCTGCCCTCAAAGAGACGCTCAAGGACGAGAATGCGACCAAAGAGCAGATCGAAGAGAAGCTCAAGACGCTGACAGAAGCAAGCCACAAACTGGCCGAGCAGATGTACAAGCAGGAGCAGGGCGGTGCCGCGGCCTCCGAAGGGGCCAAGAAAGCCGACGACGACGTTATCGACGCCGAAATCGAATAATAATAGCAGGCCCCCTGGGGCCTCCCTCCTTACACCTCTCCTTTTTCTCCTTATTGCGGCACAGTTCATAGCGAACAGTGCGTTTAGACCCCCGGATCTTCCAGCGAAAAACGGCGGCTGATCCATCGGAAATAGAGCGCCGAAACGATAAAAGCAACCCCGAGCAGGGCCATGACGATCTGCAGCCCCAATCCCCACTCCACCAGGATACCGATCAGAAACGAGACGGCAGAGACCGTCAGCAGGAAGATCATGTCGTTATAGGCGATGACACGGCCGTAGTAGGCCTCCTCGGTATGGTGCTGCAGCAGGGTATAGGTAAATGACCAGATGGTCGTCGTGCTGAGGCCGACAAGGATGGAGGCCGCCAGCGCGAGATAAAAGTGGGGCAGTGCCACCGCCCAGACGAGAATGGAAAAGGCCTGCAGCAGCAGAAGCAGCGGAAGCCTTCGGATGGTGATCCAGCGCCCCAGCAGCAGCGGGCCTCCCACCAGCCCCAGGGCGCGAAAAGCGTGGGTTAGCCCGATGGCCAGCGGCGCGGCGACGGCCGGAAGGTAGTAAGCCTCCGCTGCCAGCGGGACCAGGCCGTCAAAGGCGGTAAAGCCGACAAAGGCATGCAGAATAATGAGGTGCAGGGTCAGAGGGTTGCGTTTGAGGTAGCCGATGCTCTGTGACATCAGTGTAAGATAGCGGTCCGATTCGCGTGCCTTGTGCGGGGGGAAGAGGGCGGGCAGCAGCAGCACGAACGCGACGGCGAACAAGGCGGCGTCGGCAAGAAAAGCGGTCTTGACGCCGAGGTAGTAGACGGCAATACCGCTGAGGGCCATCCCGACCGTGTAGGAGACAGACCAGATAATGGAGTGCAGTTCATTGGCGTGTTTGAGGGCCGAGGCCTTCAGAAAACGCGGCAGCAACGCCATTTCGAGCGTAAAGTAGAAACTCGAAGCTCCCATACGGATGAAGACGAGGATGAACAGCAGCCACAGGTGCGCGGCGTCGTCGATCAGCATCAGCGGCAGGGTCGTGACGATCTCGATCAGCAGCAAAAAGAGCATCAGCCGTTTCGGGGCGATCTTGTCGATGAGCGCACCGGAGAAGGGGGCCTGCAGGACCCCGGGCAGGAAGTGCAGGGCCGCGACGGTGGCGACGACGAGGGGTGATGCGCCGAGGTTAAGCAGGAGGGTAAAGATGGCGACGTTGCTGAACCACGCCCCGAAATAGGCGATGAGCTGGATGGTGGAGATACGCCGCAACAGCGGTTCGTTCTTCAAGAGGGCTATGTAGTGTTTCACGCAGGAATGCTCCGGGAAAGATTGACGGAGGAATGGTAGCGTAATCGCGGCTAAAGCGCGCCGCACAGCCGCCCTTTGGTATAATGGCTGTCAAAAGCGACAGAAAAGCGAGACGATATGAATGCATTTTTGGAAGAGGCGAAAGCGGCGAGCCGGGAGCTGATGCTGCTCAGCGGTGCGGAGAAGAACCGCCTGCTGCGGGAGATGGCGGCTGCGCTGCGCTCGGCGACGATGGACATCATCGAAGCCAACGCACAGGATATGAAAGCGGCGGAGGAGAACAACCTCAGCCCCGCGCTCAAAGACCGGCTGCTGCTGGATGAAAAGCGCATCGACGCGATGGCGACGGCCGTCGAGGAGATCGCGGCGCTGAAGGAACCCGTGGGCCGGGTACTCGACGGCTGGGTGACGGACGACGGGCTCAAGATCGAAAAGGTGAGTATCCCCATCGGCGTGATCGGCATCATCTACGAATCGCGCCCCAACGTCACCTCCGATACGGCGGCGCTCTGTTTCAAGAGCAATAACGTCTGCGTGCTCAAGGGGGGCAAGGAGGCGGAGCACTCCAATGTCGCCATCGCCAAGGTGCTGCGCGCGACGCTGAAACAAAACGGCCTGCCCGAGGCGCTGATCTCCCTGCTGCCCGATGCGTCGCGCGAAGGGGTGGCGAGACTGATCAAGATGGATAAATACGTCGACCTGATCGTCCCCCGCGGCGGGGAGGGGCTGATCCGTTACGTCAGCGAGAACGCGACGGTGCCGGTCGTCAAGCATGACAAGGGGCAGTGCCACACCTACATCGACAAAGACGCAGACATGGAGAAGGCGGTGAAGATCGCTGTCAACGCCAAGGTGGACCGTCCCGGCGTCTGCAACGCGATGGAGACCCTGCTCGTCGACAGAAGCATTGCGGCCGAAGCGCTGCCGAAGCTCAAAGCGGCCTTTGATGCGGCGCATACGGAGCTTAAAGGGTGTGACGATACCCGGGAGATCATCGATGTCGCCGAAGCGACGGAGGCGGATTTCGATACGGAGTACCTGGCCAACATCCTTAACATCCGTACGGTCGACGGCGTCGACGGTGCTGTGTCGCACATTATCCGTTTCGGTTCGGGCCACTCCGAGGCGATCATCACGGAGAACTATACGACGGCGGAGCGCTTCCTCAATGCTGTCGATGCCGCGGCGGTCTACGTCAACGCGTCGACCCGCTTCACCGACGGCGGGGCCTTCGGCTTCGGTGCCGAAGTGGGGATCTCCACGAACAAGCTGCATGCACGCGGCCCGATGGGCATCGAGGGGCTAACGACCTACAAGTTCAAAGTCTACGGCAACGGCCAGATCCGCTGATGCAGGTGCTACGGGTTGAGGGGCTCTCCTTCGGCTACACGCAGGAGCGGGCGCTCTATGACGACTTCTCCATGACACTTGAAACGGGAGAGATCAAAGCGATCGTCGGTCCCAGCGGGGCGGGCAAGAGCACCCTTTTCGAACTCATTCTCGGCAACCTCCGCCCCCGTGCCGGCACGATCGAGGCGCTGCCGGCCTCCATGGTCTTCCAGGATCCCTACAGCTCCTTCCACCCCACCTATACCATCCTCAACCAGATCAACGATGTGGCGGATACGGCGGGGATGGAACACTACCTGCAGGATATGGGGCTGGACGAAGCGCTCCTGCACAAACTGCCCCATGAGCTCTCCGGGGGCCAGCTGCAGCGCGCTTCCATCCTGCGCGCGCTGCTGATGAAACCGAAGCTGCTGCTGCTGGACGAGCCTACTTCCGCACTGGACAACGTCATCCAGCTTGATGTGATGCAGCTGCTGCTGCGCCACCTGGGAGAGGTCGGCATGCTGCTGATCACCCACGAGATCGATCTGGCGAACTGGTGCGCCGACGAGATCATCGAAATCGGCTGAAGGGCGTCCTCTCTCTTTTGTGCGAAAATACCTACAGAAATGAAGCGCATGCTCCGCTACAATGCGTCAAAAATTACAAGGAAAGCGCATGAGCAAACGTATTCTGATCGTGGATGACATCGGTTTTATCGTCGAATTCGAATCGCAAGTCATTGATGCCCTCTCCAAAGAGGTAAAGCAGAAGATCCTGATCGATTCGGCCAACTCCGTCCATGAAGCGCTTTCGAAGATCGCGCAGAACGACTACGATGCCATGGTGGTCGATATGAACCTCCCCGACGGTACGGGGATCGAGATTGCGAAGGCGGCACAGGCGAAGAGTGCCGATACGCGCATTGCGGCACTGACGATCTATCCCCAGAAGTTCGAACAGGACCACACCTTCTTCGACGCCTTTTTCAAAAAACCGATTCTGCCTGATACCTATAAAGAGAATGTCCGCCGGCTGCTTCAGCTCTAGAAGAAACGACTCCCGTCACGCTTCCTGGCATTTCCGCACAAGCGCATTAACGGCGCCGCGGGCTCCCAGCTTATTCCTGCTATCACTCCTTGGCGGCGAGTGCCGCTTTGAGCATACTTTTAATCTCTTTTTTATTGAACGGTTTCCCGACATAGGCGTCAAAGAGGGGGTTGTCCGAGGCGGCCGCTTTCGGATCCCCTGAAATGGAGACGACGTACGCGGCCGGGAGGTCGTGCTGTTTTTCGATGGCCCGCAGTTCCCGGACGACTTCATTGCCTGAGATCTTGGGCATATTGTTATCGAGCAGGAGCAGGGAATAGGGCTGGTTGTCCAGGATCCCTTTGGCAAGCAAGTCGATGGCCCGCTGGCCGTCCTGGGCCGTTTCGATCTCACAGAACTCCTCTTCGAGAATGGCTTTGACCAGTTCGATATTGATGCGGTCGTCATCGGCGACAAGGACTTTGGGCACGCTGCGGCTGGAAAGCATGGCATAGAGCGTACTGGCGTAGTAGCCGTACTGTGAAATGACATCCATTCCTGCCGCTTTTTGCGTTTTGGTCATGGAGAGGAAGCGCTCCTCGATGATCGTCAGGGGCAGGGTGTGCTCTTTGGCATACGTGTATACCTGTTCGTCGCATTTGTGCTGAAACGCGATGAGGTGCGTGGCGTCGGAAGGCGTCTGGACGACAGAGCGGATTGCGATGATGTTGGATTTCGGCAGGCCCATACGCAGCAGGTAGCGCATGATGTTCTTGCTCGTCGGCATGTTGGTTTCGTCCATGAGGATGGCGAGCTTGCTGCCGGGCTGCTTGAGCGCCGCAAAACTCGGAGCCGTGTTGACGACCTGCAGCGGGACCGTGAAGAAGAAGCGGCTTCCTTTGTCTATTTCGCTCTCCAGCTCCAGTGTACCGCCGAGGTCATGGACGTACTGGGCGCTGATGGCGAGGCCGAGACCGGTGCCGCCGAAGGTCGAAGCCGTTTCGTCGGTTGCCTGTCTGAAGGCTTCAAAGATCGCCTGCCGGTGCTCCTCGGCGATCCCTATCCCCGTATCGGTCACTGCGATCTTCATGGCGTTGTTGCCGGTTTCGTAGACGACGGCAAGCTCGACGGAACGCCCGGTCGGGGTGAACTTGTAGGCGTTGCCGATCAGGTTGATAATGATCCGCTTGAGCTTGGCGGCGTCGATGGTGATCTCCTTGGGGAGTGCCGGGTCGATATAGACAAGGTAGTCGAGTGCCTTGTCCGACATGTTCGCCGAGAAGATATCGGCGATATCCGCAAAGAACTTCGCCGGCGTGATCCGCAGCGGTTTGGTGTCTGCACGTTCCCGCTGTGTCGACACACGGTCGAGGATGGAGGTCGTCAGTTCGTTGATGAAGCGGGCGCTCTCCTTGGCATTGCGGACATACTGCAGCAGCCGGGCGTTGTCGACCTGCCCCTCGAGCAGTTCCAGGAAACCGAAAAGGGCGTTGGCCGGGGTCCGGATATCGTGGACCGTATTGGCGAGGAAGATGAGGGTTTCATCGGAGGTCGCCGGCGAAGGGTGTGCCTGTTCGTTCTCCTCGACCTGCCGGCTGATCGCGTTGGAGCTCTCTTTCAGGCGTTCGCTGAGATAGATCTCTGGTGTACCCTTCGCCTGCTTTTCCGGGTACATGCGGTAGATGACGTTGATGAGGAAGGGGGCGACCGCTTCGAGCATCTCCATGTCATCTTCGTCGAAGTTCTGCTTGTGGCGGACCGAAGAGTAGGCCGTGACGATGCCCAGCAGGCGTTCGTCGTTGATCAGCGGCAGGATGATCTTGGATTTCATGCGGATCTCATCGGGGTTGTCCGTCTCCGGACAGTACTCTTTCTCGCTGGCAAGATAGTTGTAGATCCCCCCGCTCAGGGTCAGGAAGCTTTTGGCCAGGACGCCGCGCTGGTCGAGCATGGAGATCTCGCAGACCTGGTCGGCTTCGCGGGCACGTTTGAGCGACGCTTCCATCTCGTCAAAGACCCAGAGCGAGGCGAATTCGGAATCGAGCAGCGTGGTCACAAGCTTTTCGGCCACTGCGTTGATCTGCCGGTTGTCGTTGGCGACTTCGATGCTGCGTGTCGAATCCTGGAGCAATGATTTCAGCTCGCTGCTGTTGAATTTTTGCATCGGTATTCCCTCTGGCATGGAGTGTACGGGCATTGCCGCCCGGAAGCTTTGAGGCGGATTATAATTAAAAACAGGGATGAAAGACTGTAGGAAAATGCCTACACTTCGTGATACAATTGAGACAATACATAAAAAGACACATTGAGAAACAACGCGATAAATGATACAGTTTAACCATATTTACAGTGACAAAGAGACCTTTGAAAAGGCGCTGGCGGAGACGGGGATTGGCTTTGAGAACAAGACGGTGCTTGTGCAGATGTTCTCTTCATTACAGGAACGGGATGCGGTAGCGCAGATCGCGGCGGCGGTGCTTTCACTGCTGCCAGGTGCCACGCTGATCGGCGCGTCGACGGTGGGGGAGATCGTCGGCGGGGTGATGACGGAGAAGCAGACGGTGCTGGGGATCTCCGTTTTTGAGAAGAGCACTGTCCGCGCCGTTTCCGGGATTGATGACGATTCACTCAGACTGGGGAATATGCTTGGAGAGGCACTCTGCAAGGATGATGTCCGCTGTCTCATCTGTTTCGCGGACGGCATCCGCCACAGCAGCGACTTCCTGGAGGCCTTTCGGGCTGCCAATTGCAAGAACATCCCGATGGCCGGCGGGATGGCCGGCGACCTGCTGCGTTTCAAGCATACCTATACCATCCACCAGGACCGCGTCTTTGAAGGCGGGGCGGTCGGTGTCGCATTGGTCGGGGAGGCGCTGGAGGTGTTCCAGGACCTGAATATGGGGTGGCACCCCGTCGGCAAAGAGATGACGATTACCCGCGCCGAGAAAAACCGGGTCTATACCATTGACGGCAAGCCCACGATCGAACTCTACCGGGAGGTACTGGGAGCGTCCGTTGTCCGGGAGCTTCCCGCATCCGCCATGGGCTTCCCCCTGATCAAGCAAAGCGGCGGGATCCCGATTGCCCGTTCCATGCTCGGGGCGTTCGAGGACGGCAGCGTCCTTTATGCAGGTACCCTGAAGGAGGGAGACCGCGTACAGTTCGGCATCGGCAGTGCGGATCTTGTCAACAGCTACACCCCCGGGGAGACGATCCCCAGTGAAGTGCAGGCGTTGCAGGCTGCCTTCATCTACTCCTGTTCGGGCCGGAAACAGTTCCTGGGTAAACAGCTTGAAGTGGCCCTGGACCGGATTGATGCGTTTGCGCCGGCGGTCGGTTTTTTTACCTACGGCGAGTTCTACACCTCCGCGTCGGGGGCGGAACTGCTCAACATCACTTCGACGATCCTCTTTCTCCGCGAAGCGGGGACGCAGAGCAGACGTTTCGAGGGTCCGCAGGGCGGGCGGAAGCAGCAGCGGGCCGCCAATGCCGGCGAAAAGGCTGTGTTTCATCTCATCGATTACAATACGCAAGCCCTGGAGAAGCAGTCTCGGTCGCTGGCGGCGGCAAAAAGAAGTCTGCACGAACATATTGACGGCATCAATGAGGTCCTGATCGTCTCCAAGACGGACAAACACGGCATCATTACCTACGTCAATCCGAACTTTGAACGGATCAGCGGCTACTCGCGCGAGGAACTGATCGGACAGTCCCATAACATCGTCCGCAGCCCGAATACACCCGATGCGCTTTTTGAAGAGATGTGGAATACGATCACTTCGGGGCAGATCTGGCACGGCAGTTTCGCGAACCGCCGGAAAGACGGCACGGACTACTATGTCAAAAGCTCCATCATCCCCCTGCATGATGAGCAGGACAAAATCGTGGAGTTCTTCGCGATCCGGGAAGATATCACCGACCTGATCGAAACGCAGCTGGCCTACAAGCGCGAACACACTTTTACGCAGAAGCTGCTCAACAACGATGAGAGCATTATCCTGATCATCCGCAACGGGGTGACGGAGAAGGTCAACCAGACCTTTTTCAGGCTTTTCCCCTTTGATGACTTCGATGACCTCATGAAGTCCAAGCGCTGCATCAATTCGCTCTTCATCCCCAAGGAGGGGTTTCTCAGCGCGGGAGGAAGGCAGGCATGGTACCAGAAGCTCCTGGACGAACCCAACCGGATCCACAAAGCGCTGATGGAAGATAGGGAAGGGACCGTCCGTACGTTTTCGGTGCGGGCGAGACAGGTGAAGTTCGAAAACGATGAGTACATCTTCTGCTCCTTCAACGACGTCACCGAACTGGAGGAGGCCCGCATCCAGGCCGAGAAGGCCGAAGAGGCCCAGGCGACGTTCCTGGCCAATATGTCCCATGAGATCCGCACGCCGATGAACGGGATCCTCGGCTTTACGGGCATGCTGAAAAAGAGCGGTCTGAATGCTCAGCAGATGGAGTACCTCGACATTATCGAACGCTCCTCGGCAACCCTGCTTGAGATCATCAACGATGTCCTTGATTTTTCAAAAATCAAGAGCCACCATATGGTGCTCGAGCACATTCCCGTCGATCTCTATGAAGAGCTCAATACCGCCTTCGCCCTGATGCAGCCCGCGGCGCTCCAGAAGCAGCTGCACTACGCAAGCCGTTTCGATCCGGAGATGCACAAGGTCGTGCTGGGGGACCCGACCCGTCTGAAGCAGATTATTATCAATCTGCTCTCCAATGCCATCAAATTCACCCCGGAATCGGGTGAGGTCAAGCTGCGGACCGAGGTCCTTGAAACCCATCCCAAAGACGGTCAGCTGGTCCGTTTTGTCGTCGAAGACAATGGGATCGGTATCCAGAAGGAGAAGCAGGAGCGCATATTCAGCCCCTTTACCCAGGCCAACGAATCGACGACGCGGGAGTTCGGCGGGACCGGTCTTGGGCTGAGCATCTGCGCCTCTTTGGTTGCGGCGATGGGCAGCGAACTCAAACTCTACAGCAAAGAGGGCAAAGGCACGGTCTTCTACTTTGACCTTGTACTGGCGTCGTACGATGCCGTCTCAAACGCCCTGGCCCAGGCGGAAGAGAGCGAAACGTCCGATACGGGAACGGCACAGGCGATTAACACCGGTATGAAAGTACTGGTCGCCGAAGACCTCGAGATGAACCGGCTGCTGGTCCAGCTGCTCCTTTCCAATTACGGCATCGATGCCGTCTTTGTCGAAAACGGCAAGGAGGTCCTTGACAAAATGGAGGAAGATGCATTCGATCTGATCCTGATGGACGTCAACATGCCGGTGATGAACGGACTCGATGCGACCCGCCGTATCCGGAAGAAGCTTGGCAGCACCATCCCTATTATCGCGCTGACGGCGAACGCCATGGAGGGCGACCGGGAGAAGTTCCTGGAAAGCGGCATGAACGGCTACCTGACCAAACCGCTGGAAGAGAAAAAGCTCGAAGCGGTGCTCCGGCAATACTCCTAGCCACCCACCGGCAGCGCCTTCGCCGGCAAAGATAGACCCCTCCCTCACATGTAGGATATTCCCTACATATTCCGATCACGCTATTCCGTTAAGATTGTCCCGAAAAAATCAAAAAGGGAGCCAGAATATGGAAAGACCGACACCGACCGACGTTGAACATGAAGTGACCGATGTGGATATGATCGTATCCAAAGGTGATGCCGACGGGAACATCACCTATACCAACCCGATTTTTATGAAAGTTTCCGGGTACTCACAGGGGGACCTGCTGGATCAGCCGCACTCCATCCTGCGCCACCCGGACATGCCAAAGGTGATCTTCAAATACCTGTGGGAGAACATCAAAGCGGGCAAGGAGGTCTACGCCTACGTCAAGAACCTCTGTAAAGACGGGGGGTACTACCTGGTACTTGCCCAGGTCCGTATGGCCAAAAACCCCGACGGTTCTTTCAGAAACTACGTTTCGACGCGCCGCCGGATGAAGCAGCCGGCCCGGGATGTCATCCTCCCGCTCTATACAAAGCTGCTCGAGATCGAAAAGAGCGACGGGGTGGAAGCATCGGAAAAAGCACTGATGGATTTTCTCAGCGAAAACGGCCAGAGTGTGGACACATTCAACGACTTTATGCAGTCACTGAACAACTAGAGAAGAAGGATAGACAATGATCGATTTTGACAAATCCATGCAAAGACTCCGTGCGGTGAACGGTTACCTCGGTTCGGCGGTTTTGAACTACTCCGGTGAGACCCTCTATATCGATAACGACCATACGGGGACAGACATCCCCTATTCGGCCAGTATTTTCAATGACGCCTTCCGGATGGTGACGGAGTCCTCCCTGGACGTCGGCTTCAGCGAAGCATCCTCCATTGAGGCGAAGACCCACGACGGTCACGTTTTTCTCATTAACAGTGCCGGTGAATTCGGCCAGGACAACTTCGCGAAGATCAACGTCTTCGCCATTTTCCGTGACGACGGGAATGTGGCGCTGGCCAAGATGATCATGGACAAAGCGGCCAAGACCATGTCACAGGAGCTGGGGCGCATCTAACCGCGTCTCCCGCACCGGAAGGGCGATACCATCAAAACGCTATATTTGATTCATCATGCGAAATCGGACTGGGAAGAGCCGGGGGCAAGCGATTTCGAACGCGGATTGACCGACAGGGGCTACCGGGATATCAATACCATCGGATCGTACCTGCTGCTGCGGGGGATCGTACCTGATATCATCCTCTCGAGCAGCGCCCTGCGTGCCCAGGAGAGTGCGGACAAACTTGCCCTCAAAGTGGGCTTCGAGGGGCCGCTGCTCTACCTGAGCGAACTCTACCTGACACCCCCGGAGACGATCCTGGAGACGGTGATGCTGCAAGAAGACGACGCGGAAAGCATCTTCGTCATCGGCCACAACCCGCAGTTGACCGCGTTTGCGAATATGCTGACAGAAGAGCATGTCTCGAAGATCCCCACGATGGGGGTGGTGGCGATGACGTTTGATATCGGGAGCTGGCAGGCACTGGAGGAGCAGAAAGGCGCCATCGATTTCTTTATCTTCCCGAAGCAGTTCAAGTACTACCTGCCGAACCAGATCCGGGCCGTGCTGGACCGGAACGGGCCCGCCGATCAGTAAGCGGCGATCTCGTGCTCGAAGGCGAAGCGGAGCAGCTCTGTCGTACTGGAGAGGCCCAGTTTCTCCAGGATGCGGGTGCGGTAGGTTGAGACGGTCTTGGGACTGACGCCCAGTTCCGCGGCGATCTCCTTGTAGGAGAGGCCGCGCGCGATCAGGGAGAGCACCTCCAGTTCGCGCTTGGAAAGCGAGGCCGTCATGGCCTGCTCCTGCTTGCCCAGGTCGGTGCCGTACGGCATGGTCTCTTCCAGGGTGGGGCTGATGTACTTCTTACCTTTGGCCACGGTGATGATGGCCCGTACGAGCTCGTCGCCGATCACGGCCTTGTTGAGGTAGCCCGAGGCACCGGCCCGAAAAGCCTGCAGTGCATAGGGGTCTTCGGGGTAGGCGCTGAGCACCAGTATCGGCAGTGCCGGAAAGCGGGCACTGACGCTTTCGATCGATTCCATTCCGTTTTTGTCGCCGAGATTCAGGTCGAGGATCAGCAGGGTGTACTCCCCCTTGGCCAGGAACGCCATCAGCTCGTCGAATGAGGAGGCGTTGGCAGTGACGGACATCTCATCCTGCCGTTCGATCAGCATGATCAGTCCGCTGCGGACGATCTCGTGGTCATCGGCGATAATAATATTCATCATGGTGCTCTTTCGCATACTTTTTTGGTGCCTATTATAATAAAAATAAGATGGTAACAGGCTGTAACACGCGCTTTAACGCGATTTAATTCATCCTGGGGTAGCCTGTCCCCAATCAAACGGTAGGAGACGAACAATTGGAGCAGCTGATCACGGAGACATTGGGATACGCCCGTACCCATTTCACGGCCTTCGGCCTGGAAGCCGCGCAGGTGGATGCGCTGATTGCCGCAGGGGAGCGGGACCTTCGCAAGGAGCTTCTGCAGCTCAAAACGCTGGCGGCAGCCCTCCCGGTCAATGATGAAAAAGTCGCCCAGTCGCTCCATGCGCTCAAGGGACTGTTGATGAATATGGGCAATAACAACGCGGGCCGGCAGTTTGCAGAGCTCGAAGCAACCTTCAAAAAGACCGGGGAGGTCGCGGGGATCCTGAAACTACTGGCAGCGGGGTAAGGCCGGCCCATGATCCTCTATCTTCACGGGTTCGCCAGCTGCGGCGATTCGACGAAAACCAGGCTGCTCAAGGCGTATTTCGGCGAAGCGGAAGTAATGGCGCCCGACCTCCCGGTTGCACCGGCGGAAGCGCTTGCGTTTTTGCGGCGGTTGATCACGCAACATGACATTACGCTTCTGATCGGCTCCTCCCTGGGCGGTTTTTACGCGACGGCGCTGAGTAGCGAGTTTGATCTGGCTGCCGTATTGATCAACCCCTCTGTCCATCCCTACCGGACGCTGGCACCCTATGTGGGGACGAACACGTTCTGGTGCAGCGGCGAACCTTTCGAGTGGACAAACGAGTACCTGCTGCAGCTGGCACGGATTGCCGAGATGATGCAGCTGTCCGACACACGACTGCTGGTGCTGCTGCAGACGGGGGATGAGCTGCTGGATTACCGCGTGGCCGAAGCCGTCTATGCTGGATATGAGGTCGTAGTGGAAGCAGGCGGCAACCACCGCTTTGAGAATCTGGGGGAGTACCTTGAACGGATCGAGGCGTTCTACAGGGGTGCTTAGCGCACGCCGCTGGGCAGGGTGGCGATGCGCGCCTGGAGCCAGCGGGCATTGTCCGCGTCCGTCCCGGCGCATTCGCTGAAGCGGGGCAGGTCACTGATCAGCGGCCAGAGCGCCCGGGCGGCGACCCCTTCGGCATTGGTCGCCTCCAAGAAGGCGTCACGGTCTTCGGGCGCTTCGAAGAGCAGGGCATTGAGCCAGCAGTTGGGTTCGCTCTGTTTTTTCATCCGGAACAGCTGCAGCTCCTCATCCTCTTCATACTCCGCGAAGAACTCCCGGTAGCGGCGGGTGAGGTCCCGCTGTTTGGTGACGATGGTGCGGATGTGCTCCATCTGCGCACAGCCGACTGCGGCGTTCAGGTTGGATATACGGCTGGAAAAACGCCCCTGGGCCGCGCCCGGGGTATCGGAGAGATAGGGGATCGTCCCGACGCTTCTTGCCTGTTCGGCCAGGGCTTCGTCATCGCAGACAAGTACGCCGCCGTCTCCGCAGGTGGCGATCTTATGCCCTTCAAAACCGTAGATGCCGCAGCGGCCGAAACGCCCGGCCATGGTCCCTTTGTAGGCGGAACCGAAGGCCTCGGAGGCATCCTCGATCAGCATAATGCCATACTCGTCGCAGACACTGCGGATATCGTCGATGCGGCAGGGAAACCCGAGGGTGTGCACCGGGACGCAGGCGGTGATCCGCTTGCCGGTATGGCGGTTGAAACACCCCTCCTCACGCAGTTCGGCATTGTAGGCGAGGAACTCCCGCAGACGGTCGGGGTCCATCCCCATCGTCTTGCGTTCGACATCGATGAAAATGGGCTCGGCGCCGAAGCTGTCGACGGTGTTGGCCGTCATCGCATGGGCAAGGGGCTGGGTCAATACCTCGCAGTCCGGGCCGGTCCCCGCCAGGACGAGGGCGGCACGCATTGCCGATTCGGTACTGTTGAAGGCAACGGCATGGCGGGCGCCGCAGTATTCACGCACCATTCCCTCGAAACGTTCGACGTATTCGCCCTCCGAGGAGACCTCCATACTTTCGATACAGCTGCCGAGGTAGTTCTTCTCGTTGCCGACGAAACGGGGTGCGTGGAGTGGAACGGCCCCGTTGCTTCTGAACAGGTTCCGGATATAACGTACGGTATTGCTGTACATAGCCTTCCTTTCGATCAGTGATTGCCTGCGCTCAACGCAGCAGGGTCGATGCCAGCTTGAACCCTCCGCCGGCCATCAGGACGGTCCCAAGGGCATTGAGCCCGATATTGGCGGCTGCCAGGGCGAGGTGGCCGCCATTAAGGAGCATGACGCTTTCGATCGCGAAGGTCGAATAGGTCGTCAGTGCCCCCAGGATCCCCGTGGAGAGGAAGGATTTGACGTGCAGCGAGAAATAGGTCGTGTACATGAAGTAGGCGACCAGGATTCCCATGATGAAACTGCCGATCAGGTTGACGCCGAGGGTACCGAAGGGGAGATCGTGGGGGACGCGGTGCGAGATGAGGCCGTTGAGGTAGGCGCGAAGGACGGCGCCGATAAAGCCGCCGCTCCCGATAGCGAGTAGGGTGGTAAGGCTCATGCGTTTTCCTTTTGGACATAGCGGTCATAGGTTTCTTGCATCTGGTGCTGCACGGTTTCAAGCCACTTCTTGTCACTTTTGTCCGCGGTGAAGCTCTCGAGGTAGATCGCGGTGATCGTTCCAGGTGCGGCAGTCATGCGTTTGGTGCTGAAGAAGTGGGCAGTATGGATAAGGACGACCGGCTGCACCGTGAGGCCGAGTTTGTCGGCGATCAGTTTCGCCCCGGGTTTGAAGCGCCGCATCCTGCCGCTCTCAGAGCGCGTCCCTTCGGGGAAGATACAGACGATCCTGCCGTCATCGATACGCTCCTTGGCCGCTTTGAGCAGGGCGACGAGGGCGCTTTTGCTTTCGCGCTCCAGGGGGATCTCCTTGGAGAGACGGACGGCCAGGGAGAAGAAGGGAACCTCGAAGAGCTCTTTTTTGGCGACCCAGGCGAGTTCGCGCTTTGTCGCGCTCTCGATGACGCCGATATCGAGTTCGCTCTGGTGGTTGATGATATACATCTGCGCCTCGGGGTCGGGTGTGCCGACTTTGCGGACATGGACAAAGATCAGCAGCCGAATGAACCAGGCGGCAATTTTGGAGGCGTAGGGGCGCGGAACAAAGGGGTAGAGGAGGATCTTCAGCAGCAGTCCCGTAAAGATGACGAGGGTGCTGTAAACCCAGTTAATCCGCGCAAGTATCTTCATGCTTGACCCAACCGATCTGGTCGTTCTGGAGACGTATCTTCGTGTAGCCCTTGACATGGCCCTCGGCATCGAGCTGGTAGCGTGCCGGGGTGATCTCGAAAACCGTGGCGTTGCGCATCGGCAGCAGGTAGATCGGGGCACCCTCTTTGATGCAGACCTTTTTCAGCGGGACGTTGAGCCAGGCGGCATAAGCGCCGGCTGCGACCGCAACGGCCAGCAGGGTCCAGGAGCGTTTCCAGAGTGCGAGTGCGAAAAAAAGAACGAACACGGCGAGAAAAACGATCGTTTTCTGGGTGACGTGCCCGTGCTCGATCGGGTTGATGTCGCTGGTCGTCGAGACGAGGTCGTCATCGACCTCGATCGGGATGCTGAGACGTTCGTACCGTTTGCTCTGGAGGTTGAAATACTGAAAGCGCAGCACTTCGACGGTCTTGGGCAGGACGGCATAGTAGCTCATCGAGGCAAAGTGCGGATCGCCCTGCAGCGACTCGAAGTCCTGTTTCCCGGCCTCGGCGAGGTGGAAGTCTTTCAGGTCACTGCGGTTCGCATCGGCGGAGATCACGATGATATTGTGCCCCTTGTCGTAAACAGTCGTTTTGGCATGGGTGATCGTGAAGCGGTCCGCCAGAATACCGCAGAAGTTTTTCGGCGGGTTAAGGATCGTCGCCTCGACGGCACCGCCCCGGATGGGGTCGGAACTCTCCTCTTCACCGTACCCCAGGGTCAACACCGGGGTGATGTCGGGCAGCAGCGCACGCTTGCCCGTCACTTTGAAATAGAAGCGGTCCAGGTAGGTGTGCTCCTGCCGCTCGCGTTCGGGTGTGTCGCTGAGCAGGGTGAGACCGCTGCCGCCGCTGAAGCGGTAGGAGAGGTCATCGAAAAGGTCGGTGGTGATGACGGTCCGGATAAGAATGGAGACGATCTCGCCTTTAAAGAGGCGCTCGGGCTTCTCAATGAGGGTGGCATAGAGGTGCCGTGTTTCCGGCGTCTCTTCCTCCACGGTGAGGTCGGCGCTTTCGACTTCGGCGGCATCATCCGGCGCTTCGGCCTGCAGGCTAAAAGGCATGACGGTCTCGGGAATGTCGGTGACGATGGTCACGGCCTGCAGCAGGCCAACGGTCCCGAGCCAGAGGAGCAGAAGGAGCGAACGCATCAGGAAGCGAAGAACCCTTCCAGCATTGCCTTGCCGTCCGCGGAACCGAGAATGGCTTCCATGGCGCGCTCGGGGTGCGGCATCAGTCCAAAGACATTCTTGTCCGCATTGCAGACGCCGGCGATGGCATCGACGGAACCGTTCGGGTTGCTGATGTTGCCTTCGCTGTCGCAGTAGTGCAGGAGGACCTGGTCGTTGTCATACAGCGCTTTGAGGCCCTCCGGGTCGATATAGTAGTTCCCGTCGTGGTGGGCGATGGGGATGTTTACGACATCACCCTTCTCCAGCTTCTTAAGGAAAACATTGTCATTCCCGGCGACCTTGAGGTGGTGGTGGCGGGAGATGAAGTGGAGGTGCTCGTTGCGTTTGAGCGCACCCGGCAGCAGCCCCGATTCGGTCAGGACCTGGAAGCCGTTGCAGATGCCGAGGACTTTCCCGCCGCGCGCAGCGTACGCCTCGACGGCCTTCATGACGGGGCTGAAGCGGGCGATGGCGCCGCTGCGGAGGTAGTCGCCGTAGCTGAAACCGCCCGCGACGACGACCAGGTCGGTGTCATCGGCGATCGCCGTCTCTTTGTGCCAGACGACTTCTGTCGCGGCCCCCAGCTTTTCGAAAGCGTACTGCGTATCGTATTCGCAGTTCGTTCCGGGAAACTGAATGATGGAGACTTTCATTTTGACATTCCCTTCCGAACGAAGTCCGTAAGGGACTCCTCGGCGGAGTGCCCGCGCGGCTTGCCGCTTTTGTGAAACGCTTGAAGTTGTTTCATGAGACGATCTCGATGGCGTAATCTTCGATAACAGTGTTGGCCAGCAGGGATTCGCACATCTCGGTGACCTCTGCTTTGGCGCTCGCTTCATCGGCGGCAGTGAGGTCGAGGACGATCTGCTTACCGACGCGGACGTCGTTGACACCGTCGAATTTGAGTGAATCCAGTGCGTGGTGGACGGCTTTGCCCTGTGAATCCAGGACACCCTGCTTCAAAAATACGTTGACGATTGCTTTCATTAGTTTGCTCCCAAAATACGGTTGAGGACCTCTTCGTAGGCCACTTTGAGTCCGCCGAGTCCCTGGCGGAAACGGTCTTTGTCCATCTTTTCGCCCGTTTTCATGTCCCAGAAGCGGCAGTTGTCCGGGCTGATCTCGTCGGCGAGGATGATATTGCCGTCTCTGTCCTTACCGAATTCGAGTTTGAAGTCGACGAGGTTGAGCCCCTTGTCGGCGAAGTAGGGTTTGAGGATGTCGTTGACCTGGCGGGCCATACGGCGGATCTTGTCAAGCTCGTCCTGGTAGTCGACGAGTTCGAGGATCAGGGCGTGCTGGTCGTTGAGTTTCGGGTCCCCGAGTTCATCGTTTTTATAATCGAATTCAACGAGGGTGAAGGGGAGGACTTTGCCATCCTCGATGCCGAGGTTTTTGCTGAGGCTGCCGGTGGCGATATTGCGGACGATCACTTCGATCAGGATGACATCGACACGCTTGTGCAGCATATGGTTGTCGTTGAGCATACCCACGAAGTGTGTCGGGACCCCTTTCGACTCGATCAGTTTGAAGAGCTCCGTCGAGATCTTGTTGTTGAGCGCACCTTTGCCCGCTTCACTCGATTTCTTGGCGCCGTTGAAGGCGGTCAGGTCGTCTTTGAACTCGGAGATCAGCAGGTTCGGATCGTCCGTCGTAAAGAGTTTTTTTGCCTTGCCTTCATACAGCAGTTCGCGTTTTTCCATTAATGTGTTCCTTTCACGATGATAAGTGCTTTGAGAATGTCGATGGCTTCTTTGAGCTGAATGTCGTTGCCGATCTGTTTTTCGGTGATGATGTTGCTGTCCACCTTTTCATCTGCACCGGCCTTGGTGGTGTTGCCGTCGATCTTCTGCAGTTCGCTTTTGAGGTGCATCTTCAGGTCCGCCTCTTTGATCGCAAAGGCGTCGTCGTCGGTCTTCGGTACGACACCGCGGTCGACGAGCACGTCCGGGGTGACGCCGATCGCCTGGATGGTGCGGCCGCTGGGGAGGTAGTAGCGTGCCACGGTGAGCTTGATCGCCTCGATGTCGCTGATGGGCAGAATGACCTGGACGGAACCTTTCCCGAAGGTCTTCTTCCCGACCAGTACGGCACGTTTATGGTCCTGAAGGGCGCCGCTGACGATCTCCGAGGCGGAGGCGCTCCCCTCGTTGACGAGGACGACGAGGGGCTTCTTCGTCAGGGTGGCGGATTTGTGGGCACTGTATTCGGTGTTTTCGCGTGCGTCACGCCCCTTCTGGGAGACTATGACACCCTTGTCGACAAAGAGGTCTACGAGGCCGACCGCCTGGTCGAGCAGACCGCCGGGGTTGTTGCGCAGGTCGAGAATGAATCCCTTCGCGTCGCCGTTATGCTGGCGGATCGCCTTGGAGATGCCTTCGACGACTTTCTGGTCGAAACTGGTGACACGAAGATAGACGGCGTCGTCGCCGATCGTCTTGGCATAGACGGACTGGATCTTGATGATGTCGCGGATGATGTGGACCGGGAAGGGTTTGGTCTCACCCTTGCGGACGATGGTGATGTCAATCGGCGTTTTCGGCTTGCCGCGCATCAGCTGGACCGCTTCGTCGATATCCATGTCGAGGGTGGGGGTGTCGTCGATCTTGAGGATGATGTCGCCCGCCTGCAGGCCGGCCTTGTCCGCCGGGGTGCCTTCGATCGGGGCGATGACGGTGAGGGCACCGTCCTTGATGCCGACGGTGATCCCGAGGCCGCCGAACTCCCCTTTGGTCTGGACCTGGAGGTCTTTGAATCCCTTCTGGTTCAGGTAGGAGGAGTGGGCGTCGAGTTTGCCCATCATCCCCTCGATGGATTTGTTCATCAGGGTCTCGATGCTCTCTTCGTCGACGTAATATTTTTCGACGATACTGAGGACCTTCGTAAATTTCGCCAACGCCTGGAGCCGGGAAGCTTCAACCGTCGGTGTCCCCTCTTTGGGTGCGTCGGCGAGGAGGGCGGTGGAATAGGTCAGGGCTACGGCCGCCGTTGCCGTGAGAAAGCCCATCGCCATCATCTTTTTCTTTTTCATTTTCTACTGCTTTCCAGTCTCGCAATTTTTGAGCGTCTATTATAGTCAAACAATAGTAAAATAAAAGCATGTGGAGCGCAGCGTGCCGTGCAAAAAAACAGGGGGTGACAGAGTGGCATGATGAAACTTTAGTCACACTGTATCAAGTTAAGTTGACACAGTGTGACTAAAGATGCTATAATCACTTCACTCAATAAGCAGCTGATAAAGGAAGAATGACATGAATACGATTTTTGAAAAACTGACCCATCAGATGACACAGACCATTGAATCGGCCCTCTCGCTGGGGCTGCATAACCAGAACAACGAGGTGGAACCCGTTCACGCGCTTTGGGCGCTGCTGACCAACAGTGACAGTGTCCTGAACCAGGCGCTGCGGAAAATGAACGTCGATAAAAGCGCGATCGAGCTCGACGTCAAAAGCGCGGCGGACAAGCTCCCCAAAAGCAGCGGCGTGAGCAAGGAGAATATGCGGATCTCGCGCAACCTTGTCCAGGCCCTGGAACGGGGCGTGGGGGAGATGACGCGCAACGGCGACAGCTTTATGGCCGTCGACAGCTTCATCCTCGGCAACCTCGAGAGCGAGCCCTTCGGTACGATCCTGGGCAAATACATCGACAAGATGGAGCTGCGCAAGACCTTTGAGGCGATGCGCGGCGGACAGAAGATCGAGAGCCAGACGGCGGACGAGAACCTCGAAAGCCTCGAGAAATACGGGATCGACCTGACGGCGCAGGCGGCGGCGGGCGAACTCGCCCCGGTCATCGGCCGCGACGAAGAGGTGCAGCGTATGATGCAGATCCTCATCCGCAAAACGAAGAACAACCCGATTCTGCTTGGCGAACCGGGTGTCGGTAAAACCGCCCTGGTCGAAGGGCTGGCGCAGCGCATCTATAATAAGGAGGTGCCGCTTTCCCTGCAGAACAAGAAAGTCGTGGCGCTGGATATGAGCGCGCTTATTGCCGGGGCGAAGTACCGGGGTGAATTCGAAGACCGTCTCAAGGCGGTGATCGACGAGGTGAAGCAGAGCGGCAACGTCATTCTTTTTATCGACGAGATCCACACCATCGTCGGTGCGGGGGCTTCCGAGGGGAGCATGGACGCGGCGAACATCCTCAAGCCCGCACTCGCCCGCGGCGAACTGCACACGATCGGGGCGACGACGCTCAAGGAGTACCGAAAGTACTTTGAAAAAGACGCGGCCCTGCAGCGCCGTTTCCAGCCGGTCACGGTGGACGAGCCCTCCATCAACCAGGCGCTGCAGATCCTGCGCGGGATCAAGGAACGCCTCGAAGGCCACCACAACGTGACCATCACCGACGCGGCGCTGGTGGCGGCGGCGAAACTCTCAGACCGCTACATCTCCGACCGTTTCCTGCCGGACAAGGCGATCGACCTGATCGACGAGGCGGCGGCGGAGCTGAAGATGCAGATCGAGTCCGAGCCGCATGCGCTCTCCGGTGCGAAGCGGAAGATCCAGGAGCTGCAGGTCGAGAAAGAGGCGCTGAAAATGGATGAGAATCCGGCCAACGACAAGCGTCTGGGGGAGATCGAAAAAGAGCTGGCGGACGCCGAAGAGGAGAAACGGAGCCTCGAGGCGCAGTACCAGGGCGAAAAAGAGGTCTTTGAACGCATCGCCGGCATCAAGGGCGAGATCGAGGCCAAGCGCCGCGAAGCGGAACTGGCGAAGCAGCAGGGCGAGTTCAACAAGGCCGCCGAGATCGAGTATGGGAAAATCCCGCAGCTGGGCGAAGAGGAGGTGGCACTCCAGGAGAAGTGGAAAACGATGCAGGGGGAGGGTACGCTGCTTAAAAACAGTGTCGACGAAGCCTCCATCGCCGGGATCGTCAGCCGCTGGACGGGGATCCCTGTCACGAAGATGCTGCAGAGCGAACGCGAAAAGATCCTCCATATCGAGGATGAACTCAACCGCGACGTCGTCGGGCAGGCGAAGGCGACCCATGCCGTCGCCCGGGCCATCAAGCGCAACAAAGCGGGGCTCTCCGACGCCGACCGTCCGATCGGATCGTTCATGTTCCTGGGGCCGACCGGGGTCGGTAAGACCCAGACGGCCAAGACCCTGGCCAAGTTCCTCTTCGACAGCGAAGAGGCGCTGATCCGTCTCGATATGAGCGAATACATGGAAAAACACGCGGTCTCCCGCTTGGTCGGTGCGCCTCCGGGATACGTCGGCTACGAAGAGGGCGGACAGCTGACCGAGGCGGTGCGCCGCAAACCCTACAGCGTCGTGCTGTTCGACGAGGTGGAAAAAGCGCACCCGGACGTCTTCAACATGCTCCTGCAGGTGCTCGACGACGGACGGTTGACGGACAACAAGGGGGTGACGGTCGATTTCACGAATACGATCATCATCCTCACCTCCAACATCGCCAGCGATAAGATCATGACGATGCAGGGGGACCCGAATCTCGAAGAGGTGGTGCTGGGCGAACTGCGCGGCAAGTTCAAGCCGGAGTTCCTCAACCGCCTCGACGACGTCGTCATCTTCAACCCGCTGGGCGAGGATCAGATCATCGCCATCGTCGACCTCTTCTTCGAAGCCATCGCCAAGAAGGTGGAAGAGCGCAACATTTCGCTCACCCTGAGCGAAGAGGCGAAACGGCTGATCGCCCGGGCCGGGTTCGACCCGGTCTACGGGGCACGGCCGCTGAAACGCGCGCTCTATGAGATCGTCGAAGACCGCCTGGCCGACCTGATCCTCGGCGGCGAGGTCGAGGAGGGCAACCGGGTCGTCTTCGATGCCGAGGGTGACGAGATCACCGTGGCCGTCGATTAATCCTGACGCGCTACAATCCCGGAATGAAAATGCTCAAACGCCTTCTGCTCCTCCCGGTGGTTGTACCGGGGCTCTTTGCGACACTGTTCGCCTGTACGGGGGACTGCCTGACCTGTCACCCGAAGCTGTTGCCGACGATCCAGAACGATCCGCGCCACAAGCCGATGCTGGGCTGTATCGACTGCCACAGCGCCGATCCCAACGCCATGGCCGAATGCGGCAGCGAGTGTTTTGCCTGCCACCCCGTCGAGAAGATCGAGAACGTGGGGGTAGCGGAGCATAAAGTGATCCGCGGATGCCGGGACTGCCACGTGCAGATCAAGGAGGCCCTCAGCGATATCGCAACGCCGAAGGATCAGTCGGTCATGCCGCCGCTGAAAGATCTGCTCATCCCGCCTGCCGACACGAACGGCGGCTTTTAAACCATTAAGATGGGGAAAAAAGGGAGAATTTCCCTTATCCTTAAATAAGCATTAAGTATGAATTAGGCATAATTGCGCACTAAATTTTCAGAGAGGAATGGTCATGAAAAGAACATACCAACCGCATAACACGCCTCGTAAACGTACCCACGGTTTCCGTGCACGTATGGCGACAAAAAACGGCCGCAAGATCATCAACGCACGTCGTGCCAAGGGCCGCAAGAAACTGGCCGCCTGAGTTCGTTCGCAGTGCTGAAGCACAATCGCGAGTTTCAGCTGGTCTACCGCAAGGGCAAAAGCGCACATTCACCTGCGCTTGTCCTCTTCTACCTCCCCAATACCCCTTTTGTATCCGTCGGATTCACTGCCAGTAAAAAGGTCGGAAATGCCGTCAAGCGCAACCGAGCCAAACGCCGTATGCGTGCACTTTTTTATGGACTGGAGCCCCGGCTTGCCGCCGGCAGCTATATCCTCGTCGCCAAGGCGGCGACGGTGGAGACGCCCTATGCCGTCATGGAAAAAGCGCTCGGCAAAATGGTCGAACGGGTCGGAGCGCTGAAGGCATGATCCGACGGCTGGTGCTCGCCCTCATCTGGATCTACCAGCGCAGTTTCACGCTGATCGGCCGGGGGAGCTGCCGCTACTACCCCAGCTGCTCGGAGTACACGCGCCAGCAGTTCGAACAAAATCCCCTCCTGTACGCTTTTTACTATTCGACGAAACGCATCATGACTTGCAACCAGCTGTTCCCCGGGGGAATAGATTATGTCGAGGTGTCGAAATTACGTCCGAATCCGCAAGATTTAACCATTAATAGGATAAAGTACTGGCTCGTTCCGAAAGCGGGAAACCGCTTTTATCTCATCAAGAATTTTTCGTTTAAAGGCTAACGTGTGTTTGAAAAAATGAGTCCCAACCAGCGGCTGATCCTGGCCGTGGTCCTTTCATTTGTCTTCTTTATTGTCTATACTGCGATCTTCCCGCCGGAGATGCCGGAGAGCGCAGAGCAGAACGTCACGCTCACAGAGCGGGTAGGTGCCGAGGCGGCGACCCCGGCGGTTGCTGACGGCGGTGTCGGTCATGCGGTGGCGGCCAGCGAAAAAGTGGCCAACCCCGATGCTACCAAGCTGGTCACGGTGGAGTCATCCGAGTTCACCCTCAAGATCGACACCCTCGGCCGTATCGTTTCCAAGGTGCTCAAAGACGAGAAGTACTATGTCGACGACAAGCCGACGGAACTCATTGCCCAGGAGGGCGCGCAGCCGCTCTTCATCCGTTTTGCCGACGAGGCGGTCAACGCGGAGGCGCTGAAAGTACCGTACCGCGCGGATACAAGCACGCTGACACTGGACACCGCTGGGACGAAAACCCTGACGCTCACGCAGACTCTTTCACAGCTGACGGTCACGAAAACGCTGACCTTCTACGCCGACGGCCACTACGACATCAAGGTCTCCCTCTCCAAGCCGATGCGCTACTTCCTCTATGTCGGGCAGCACGCAGAGCACAAAGGACAGATGATGATGGCCGTGCACGGCGTCATGGCCTATACGGCCGACGGTGTCTCCAATATCTTTGAAGACGGCGATGTCGAGGGACGCACCGCGCTGCGCGACGTGCAGCTGCTCTCGGCCTTTGACCAGTATTTCGCCTCCATCTTCTACGGGTTCGACCCGGAGCTGATCATCAATGTCGACCGGGACCGCAGCGACAACCCGATCGCCTATATCGAAGCCTCCGACTCCCTGAGCTTCAACGGCTTTATCGGTCCGAAGGATTACCGCCTGCTCGAATCGATCAATCCGGTGCTCGTCAACGCCATCGAGTACGGCTGGTTCACCTGGGCGGCGAAACCGCTCTTCAGCTTCCTGCTCTTCTTGCACGGTATCTTCGGCAACTGGGGCTGGGCGATCGTCGTCCTCGTGATCGCGATCCGTCTCGTGCTCTACCCGCTGACCTACAAGGGAATGGTCTCCATGCAGAAGATGAAAGACCTCGCCCCGAAAATGAAAGAGCTTCGCGAGAAGTACAAGGGTGACCCGCAGCGCATGAATGCGGCGGTGATGGAGCTCTACAAGAAAAACGGGGCCAACCCGATGGGCGGCTGTCTGCCGCTGCTGCTGCAGATCCCCGTCTTCTTCGCGATCTACCGCGTACTGCTCAATGCCGTTGAGCTTCAGGGCGCACCGTGGATGTTCTGGATCGATGACCTCTCCCGCATGGACCCGACCTACATCCTGCCGATCCTGATGGGGGCATCCATGTACTTCCAGCAGAAGATGACGCCGAACAACTTTACCGACCCGATGCAGGAGAAGATCTTCAAATACCTGCCGGTCGTCTTTACCTTCTTCTTCGTCACTTTCCCGTCGGGGCTGGTCCTTTACTGGCTGACGAACAACCTGCTCTCCATTGCACAGCAGTACATGGTGAACAAGCAGTATGCGAAGATCAAAGCGGCACGCCACGAAGCACATCTGGCGCAAAAAGAGCATCACGGGGATGAGGCCTGAACATGAAGAAGATCGAAGCGCCGACACTTGAAGCGGCGTACAGCGAGGCTTCCAAACAGTTCAGCTGCTCGGTGACGGAACTCGACATCGTCGTCGTCCAGCACCCGAGCAAGGGGTTCCTCGGTCTGCTGCGCAAGCAGGCCGTCATTGTTGCCCGCCTGAAGGCGGCCGCGGACGAAGCCGAGGATGAGACGGCGCTGCTGACGGAAGATGAAGCGCCGGAGCCGCTGGAACCGATCGCGTATCCCGAAGACGATGAAAGCGAATACGAAGAGGTCTACGCAGACGAAGAGCACTATACCGAAGGTGAGGATGACGATCTCGATGCGATCGCCGAAGAGGTCGAGACGAAACTCAATGCCCTCTTTGAGACGATCTGCTTCAAACTCGACGCTATCCATGTCTCGGTTTACGATGACAATACGCTGCTCGTGGAGTTCAACGGAGAAGACGCGGCGCTGCTGATCGGCAAAGAGGGGTACCGTTACAAGGCGCTCTCCTACATGCTCTTCAACTGGATCAATGCCGAGTACCAGCTGCAGCTGCGTCTCGAAATCGCCGAATTCCTCCAGAACCAGGAGGAGTCGGTGGCGCGCTACCTGACCGGGGTTTTTGAGAGCATCGACCGCGACGGCCATGCTCAGACACGGGTCCTGGACGGGGTGCTCGTGCAGATCGCGTTGAAGCAGCTGCGCGACCGTTACCATGACAAGTATGTTGCCATCCGGACGACCCGTGACGGCGGAAAATACATCATCATCAACGATTACCACAACTACTGATCATGAACGATACGATTGCCGCCATTGCGACCGCGCACGGGATCGGCTCCATCGCCATCATCCGCATCAGCGGTGAAGAGGCGACGGCGATCGCGTCAAAGCTGACGGGCCAGCGCCCCCTTGAAGACCGGCGCGCCCACCTCTACCCCCTCTATAATCCCCAGCACGAGCTGATCGACGAAGCAATCGTCCTCTTTTTCCGCGGTCCGCGCAGTTTCACCGGCGAGGATGTCGTCGAACTGCAGTGCCACGGCGGACAGATCGTCGCCGAAGAGGTGCTCAAAGCGGCCCTGGCCGGCGGTGCGCGCCTGGCGACGCCGGGCGAGTTCAGCCGCCGCGCCTTCCACAACGGCCGGATCGACCTGACCGAAGCGGAGGCGATCGCCCGGCTTATCGAGGCGCGGAGTGAAGATGCTGCGAAGATCCTGGCCAAGCAGATGAAGGGTTCGCTGCGCACCTTCGTCGAAGGCAACCGCGACGCCTTGCTGGAGATCCTCGCCTATTCGGAGGTCTCTATCGACTATGCCGAGGAGGACCTGCCCCAGGACCTGATCGACCAGATCGTCAAAAAGCTCGAGAGTATCGCCGCCGCCCTGCGCCGCACCCTGGCATCGAGCGAACGCCGAAGAGGGCTGATGCAGGGGTTCAAGGTCGCTATCATCGGCAAACCCAATGTCGGGAAAAGTTCGTTGCTTAACAGCCTGCTCGACTACAACCGCGCCATCGTCAGCGATATCGCCGGGACGACCCGCGACACGATCGAGGAGCAGGTGCGCATCGGCAGCCACCTGATCCGGATGGTCGACACGGCGGGGATCCGTGAGGCCGGCGACGAGATCGAGCGGATCGGGATCGAACGCTCCATCGAGGCGGTGAGCGAGAGCGACATCGTTATTGCGCTCTTTGACGGCAGTCGCGCGCTCGACGGCGAGGACAAGGCGATCCTCTCGCTGATGGAGGAGCATAAAGATGCACGCGAGTTCATTGCCGTGCTGAACAAGACCGACCTGCCGCAGCGTTTTGATGAGACGCCGCTGAAGGGGTACACCCCGCTGCGCATGAGTTGCAAGCAGGACACTTCGGTCCTGATCGAGGCGCTGCAGTCGCGGATGGACCGGCAGAACGTCTCCGAAGAGACGATGCTTATCTCCCAGCGCCAGACCGATGCCGTCAAAGGGGCGCTCATCGCGATTGAAAACGCCTTTATGCCCCTGGAGGAGCAGGAGCTGGAACTCTTCTCCTTCCACGTCGGCGAGGCGATCCAGTCCCTGGCCTCCATTACCCGCCCCTTTGACAACGAAGAGATGCTCGACAAGATGTTCGGCAGCTTCTGCCTCGGGAAATAGGGGATGGCGATCCAGTTCCCGCTTTTGGCCATCGACCTGGGGCTCAAGCGGATCGGTCTGGCCTACAGTGCGGACGGGACGCTCGTCACCCCGCTGTCGGCCGTGGAGCGCAAAAACCGGAACCAGGCGTCGCAGGCGGTACGCGACGTCATCGCGGAGTGGGGCATCAAACAGGTCATCGTCGGCATTCCCATAGGCGGCTCCAGCGAAGAGGAGATGCGGCGCCGCGTCGCGCATTTCATGAACCTCGTCGATTTCGGCGGTCCCGTCGCCTACCAGGACGAAAGCGGCAGCTCCCTGGAGGCGGAGGCGATGATGAAAGGCGAGATCCGCTACAAACGCGACGGCCGCGTCGACTCCCTCTCGGCCAAGGTAATCCTGGAGCGCTATCTTCGCGAAGGAGGCACGGCACTGTGAAGGTCATGATTACGGGCAGCAGCAGCGGACTCGGGTCAGCGCTGGCGGCGCACTATCTGCAAAAAGGGGCGGAACTCTACGGCCTCAGCCGCCGTACGCCGGAGAACGCGCACGCCTACAGCTTCGTCGCCTGTGACGTTTCCGATTTCGACGCCCTCCAAAAGGCCCTCGATACCCTCCTTGACGGTGTGACGGCGCTGGATCTCGTCTACCTCAATGCCGGCACCCTCGGGCGTATCCAGGATATGAGCCGCTGCTCCATGAAGGAGCTCAAAGCGCAGATGGATACCAACCTCTGGGCGAACAAGGTGATCCTCGACTACCTCATACAGCACAAGATCGCCGTCGGGCAGGTCGTTGCGATCTCCAGCGGTGCGAGCCAGAGCGGCAGCCTGGGGTGGAACGGCTATTCGCTTTCGAAAGCGGCGCTCAATATGATGATAAAACTCTACGCCAATGAAATGCCCCGTACCCACCTCTGCGCCCTGGCCCCGGGCCTGATTGAGACCCCGATGCTGGGCACCATCCTTTACGGTGATCACGACACCGAGCGCTACACGACGGTCGAGCGGTTGCGCCGAAGCAAAGAAGATGGGCTGGTCCTGAGCCCGGAGGCGTGCGCGGCACTGATCGACGGTGCATTGGACAAACTGACCACATTTCCCAGCGGGGAATACATCGACATACGGCACCTTCCCAACTGATTTTCACTTCGGCTGTGTTATAGTGGAACAAACTTTTCTGGGAGTGTCATGATGGGCCTTTGGGACGGTGTTAAACGGCAGCTTCGTTCGGTCATTGAGTGGGAGAATCCCGGCGAGAATGATCTCTTTTACCGTTGGTCGGATAACGGGGACGAGATCAAAAATGCGTCAAAGCTGATCGTCGGTCCGGGGCAGGGGTGTCTTTTCGTTTACGAGGGACGGGTGGTCGCCGTGCACGAAAACGAGGGGATGACGTCGCTGCGGACGGACAATATCCCCTTTTGGACAACCGTCATCAAAGTGCTGCAGGCCTTTGAAAGCGAACACAAAACCGGGTTCTATTTCTACAAACGTACCGAGATCCTGAATCAGAAGTGGGGGACCCGCTCCCCGATCAAATACAGCGACCCCGTCTACAACTTTCCCGTGGCCCTGCTGGCATTTGGGAACTGCTCGTTTCGCATCACGGACCCGAAGCGCTTCTTTGTCAATATCGTCGGGGGGAAAGCGCATTTCGGCATCGAGGCGTTCCGGGAAGCGATGGTGTCGCGGATGATCCAGCCCATCAGCGACTTCCTGGCCGAATCGCAATACTCCTATATCCAGATCGACGCCCAGCGTAACGAGATCGCACTGGCGCTGCACGGCAAGCTGAATACCGTTTTCGACGAACTCGGTTTTTTTCTCAGTGATTTCCGGATCGAGGGGACTGATTTTGACGAGGGGACCAAAGAGCGCATCGCGCGTATTGCCGATGTCGGTGCCGATGTGCATGCCGCCAAACATGCGGGGGTCTCCTATGCCGAACTGCAGCGTCTCAGCGCCATGCGCGACGCCGCTGCTAATGAGGTCGGTGCCGCGGGGGTCATGATGGGTATGGGGACGGGCATACAGCTGGCATCGGAGGCCAACGCCTCCCCGTCAGACGATATCGCTTCCAAACTGCGCCAGCTCAAACAGTTTTACGAGGAAGCCCTGATTACCGAAGAGGAGTACAGCCGAAAAAAAGCGGAACTCCTGGAGCGAATGTAACCGTATCATGCAGCGCTGCAAGAGCTGTTCGGCACCGCTTGACGGGATCTTCTGCGACTATTGCGGCAGCCGGAACAATGTTGATCTCGGGCATTTCAAACCCATAAACATCCGGCCGCACCAGCAGCGCCCCTGTCCCGTCTGCCATACCAATATGAGTACCATCGACGTCGGGAAAAAAGTGCCCTTTCTGATCGAGCGGTGCGAAAGCTGTATGGGCCTCTTCTTTGACAAGGAGGAGCTGGAATCGATGATCGACATGACGGTCAAAGGGGGGCGGAACGTCGACCTGAAACTGCTGCAGGAACTGACGGAAAATCCGCGTTACGTGGACGTCGTCGTCTACCGCCGCTGCCCGGTCTGCCGAAAGCACATGCAGCGCAAAAACTTCGGCCGGCGCAGCGGGGTCATCATGGACGAATGCGTCGAACATGGCATCTGGCTCGATCCGGGGGAGCTGCGGCAGATCATGGAGTGGGTCAAGGCCGGGGGGGTGAAGCGGGCAGATGCACTGGACCAGTCCCGTGCATCTTCTGCCGAACGTCTTGCCGCGGCCCGGCGAAAAACGAAACGTTCGCACCACTACCATGAGCGGGAGCGTGAAAACACTCCGGCGATGTGGGAGGAGCTTTTCGCGCTATTGCGCGGGTGAGCTCTCGGCGGGGAGGGCGATACCGAAGAACGCCAGCGCCTCCTCCTCGTCGTCGCTCAGCGTCGCGCCGTGGTAGCTTTCATCCTCTTGTAACAGTGTTCCGATCCTCTTGACGCAGTACGCAAAACACTGCTTCCGGGCACAGGCCATGTCGTCGATGAAGCCCATTCCGCTGAAGTGGTAGTTCTCCCCCTCGTTCTCGATACAGAAGAGGGTGCCGTCGCACTGCGTCTCGATCAGTTCGACGAGCTCCCGGTAGTTGATGCCGAACTCCGTCGCCTGCCACCCGATCTCCTCGAGTTCACTGTCGGTAAACTCGGCGACGCCGTCGCCGGTCGTATCGTCATAATCCGCATGGCGGACGTTGTAGCCGATGATCTCCTGCCAGTTGCGCGCGGCCTTGATCAGGATGCGGTCCTCGACTTCGACGACCTGCATGTTTCCGCCGAGCAGTTCGGCAAGGCTTTTGGGTTTTGTCGGCATCAGCGCGGACGGTGCAGGCCGGTCGACGCTGCCCTGGAAAATGTAGCAGCTCCGTGCATCATAGGGGGGATAGTGGATCTCCCCTTTGATCGTGATGCCGAAGGGCTTCCCGCCGTTGACGGCGGCCATCATGGCCGGTTTGTCGATCGCGATGATCTCTTTGACAAGGTTGAATTTTTTCATACGTTCTCTTCCGCAATTTTTCGGAAATTTTAGCATGCCCGGCGCGCGGGGCGATTAAGAAATCACCGTTTTCAAAGGCCTAAGCAGCACCTAAACTACTCTTTCACGACTTTTTGGTACAATGCGCAAAATTTTTGTGGTGCGGGGACCGCCTGAACGGCGGCATGATCGTCCACAATCCAAGGGATTAACTGATGGCATTGAATGTGTACTATGACAAAGACTGCGATCTCAGCATCATCAAGGGCAAAAAAGTCGCGATGATCGGTTTCGGCTCCCAGGGCCACGCACACGCGGAAAACCTCCGCGACAGCGGCGTTGAAGTGATCGTCGGTCTGCGCAAAGGCGGTTCCAGCTGGGCGAAAGCGGAAGCAAAAGGTTTCCAGGTTATGACGGTAGCGGACGCTTCTGCAGCGGCGGACGTCGTGATGATCCTTCTGCCGGACGAAAACCAGGCGGAGATCTACGCGAACGAGATCGCACCGAACCTCAAGCCGGGCGCGACGATCGCTTTCGGTCACGGTTTCTCCATCCACTACGGACGCATCAAGCCGGCAGCCGACATCAACGTCATGATGGTTGCACCGAAAGCGCCGGGCCACACGGTCCGCAGCGAGTTCGTCAAAGGCGGCGGTATCCCTGACCTGATCGCGGTCGGCCAGAACCCGTCCAACATGACCAAGGAGCTTGCACTCTCTTACGCTTCCGCGATCGGCGGCGGCCGTACGGGTATCATCGAAACGACCTTCAAAGACGAAACGGAAACAGACCTCTTCGGTGAGCAGGCTGTTCTCTGCGGCGGTGTCTCTGCACTGATCCAGGCCGGTTTCGAAACCCTGACGGAAGCGGGCTATCCGGAAGAGATGGCCTACTTCGAGTGTCTGCACGAGATGAAGCTGATCGTCGACCTGATCTTCGAAGGCGGTATCGCCGATATGCGTTACTCTATCTCCAACACGGCGGAGTACGGTGATATGGTCTCCGGCCCGCGCGTCATCAACGCCGAGTCCAAAGCAGCCATGAAACAGGTGCTCAAAGAGATCCAGAACGGCCAGTTCGCCAAAGACTTCGTCCTCGAAGGCCAGGCAGGCTATCCGCGCATGAACGCAGAGCGTAACAACCTCAAAGCGCACCCGATCGAGCAGACCGGTGCACGCCTGCGCGAAATGATGCCGTGGATCAAGGCAAACAAAATCGTCGACCAGGACAAAAACTAATACAGCGGCGCAGCTTCTGCGCCGTTGACCCTTTTATGCTTCCCCCGTACACCTTCTCGTATACCTTTTGCATCTCCATCGTTTTTTCGGTTTCTGCGCGATCTTCTATATAATGGCAGCAATCATCATGCAACGGTCATGACATACCGATGAAGTATCCGTCACTAAAGGAGCAGACAGTGCAGGAAAAGCGAATCTACCTGGTCGGCGCCGCCGTCAGGGATGCACTGATGGGCAGAGGGACAGGCGACAGAGCGTATGTCGCCGTCGGGTACTCGCCGGCCGATTTTGCCCATCTGGAGCAGGCGGAGGGGGCATTCCCGCACTATATCAGAGAAGACGGCGCCATGCTGACGCTCGCTGCACCCGGAGAGAGCATCGAGGGGGAACTGCTGCGGCGGCCCCTGACGATCGATGCCATCGCCTACGACGAGCAGGAAGCGAGCTATGTCGACCCCTGCAACGGGCGTGAGGATACCGAGAAACGGATACTGCGCCACACCTCGGAAGCGTTTACGGACGTGCCGATGAACGTGCTTCGTTTGGCGCGTCTACGCGCGACATTCGGCACCGGCTGGAACATTCATGCCACGACACGGGTCGTGATCTACCGCATGCACGGGGCGCTGAAGCAGCTGCCGCCGGAAGCGGTCTGGGAAGAGGTACAAAAGGTGCTTGCGCTCCCGGAGACCCACCTCTTTTTTGAAACCCTGTTCGAGCTGGGGGTGCTCGACGCCGTCTTCCCCTCACTCTTTGCGCTGACGACCTTCAAAGAGGGGACAAAGTACCACCGCGAGGCCTCCCTCTTCGCACATGTCATGATGGTGCTGCGCGAGCTGAAACATGAGACGCCGCTACTGAAGCTGACAGCGCTCTACCACGATATCGCCAAACCCTACTGTTTCCGGACCTATGGCAACGGTACGCGGCACGGGGAGCCCGATAAGATCGCCCCCCGGATCGACATGGCGATCCCGGAGCCGATAAAAGAACAGATCCTCTTTCTGAGCGAAATGCATACCAAGCTGCCCAAGCTCCCGGAGATGAGCGTATTTCACATTACGGACTTCTTCGAACGTTTCGGCAAGGATGAAACACTGCTTGAAGCGCTCATACGCTTCAAACGGGCTGATGACCAGGGACGGTTTACGGATGTCCCCAGGCCTGCCATTTGGGACCGGGCTATCTTGAAGACCTTTGATGCCATCAGCGCCTACAACCCCGAACCGTGGATCGCCTCCCAGGCGGAAAAACCCGACGCCAAAGCCGTCGCCCTGCATGTGCACCTGCAGAACATCGAGATAGTCAAGCGGACCTTCTTCGCATAGCGTTTCAGCCGTTTGGCATTTACTCCTGCCGGAGATCCGGGAAATGCCCGATCATCGCTTCGTAGTTTCGATAGCTCCGCAACGCGTCGACGACCTCGGGCAGGGGTTCCACAAAACGCCCCTCGACATCATACTCGTTCTCCCCCAGGGTAAAGGCCAGCTGTTCGACCGGAGGGGTGAATTGCGCATCGACACCCTCTTTGTTGCCGCGGGGATCGCAGCGGTACCAGCCGTACGTCTCCAGCCAGACGGCGTTCAGGCCGTGGAGGCAGTAGAGGCCCGGGGTGTATTCAGAACAGCTGAGCCGCTGGTAGCACAGTGCCGCCGGGATGCCGTTGGCCCGCAAAAGGGCGGCGAGGAGGTGGCTCTTCGCGTAGCACCATCCGGTTTGCTGCTCCAGAACTTCGCTTGCTTTGATCGTCGAGACGCCGCAGCCCGCATCGCCGGTATGCGGGATCTTGTCGCGGACATATGCAAAACACTGTCCGGCAATCGCCTCTTTCGTTTCCTGCCCTGCGGCCAAGACTACGGCAAGCTCCGCCACGGCCGGATGCCGGAAGTCGATCAGTGCCGACGCCTGCAAGAAGGGTGCGATGTCCGTATCGGACACCACTGCCGTTTCCCTGCTCATATGAAAATCTTCCCCTGCAGATAGGTGCGCGCCTGGCCGGAGATGAGTACCCTTGTTCCGGCCAGTTCGCACCGCAATTCGCCGCCGCGGGGTGAGACCTGCCTGGCAAGGAGCACTCTTTTGCCGAGCCGCTTGGCCCAGTAGGGGGTCAGCTGGGTATGGGCGGAGCCGGTGACGGGATCCTCGTCGATGCCGAAGTTGGGGGCAAAGAAGCGGCTGGCGAAGTCGTACCGCTCATGCCGGGCGGTAATGCAGACGCCGCGCAGGTCCAGGGCACGGAGGGCATCGAAATCGGGGGTGAGTGCGCTCAGATCCTCCCCGTCGGGAAAAACGACGATATAGTCGCTGGCCTTGAGGACTTCGACCGGCGGTTTTCCGAACGCCTTGACGATCTCCGGCGGTACGGGAACGGCGAGGGGTGCTTCGGCAGGGAAGTCGAGGGAGAGGTATGCCCCCTTTTTTGTGACATGCAGAAGTCCGCTGCGTGAATCGAAGGTGACCTTCTCCCCTTTGAAACCGAGCTGTTCGAAAAGGACATGGGCCGCCGCCAGGGTGGCATGCCCGCAGAGGTCCACCTCTGTCGTCGGGGTGAACCAGCGGATATGGAACCCCTCGCGCTCTTTGACGAAAAACGCCGTTTCGGCAAGGTTGTTCTCCGCTGCGATCCGCTGCATGGTCTCATCATCCAGCCACTGCTCCAGCGGGCAGACGGCGGCAGGATTTCCTTCGAAAATGTGTGCGGCAAACGCATCGATCTGGTAGAGAGGGAGTGTCACGGTTCTGGGCCTTTGGAATTCATGTATCCAAGATTATAAAACGAACGGACGCGCTTGTCAAAACCGGTCCGCTACTGTGTCGTACCGGATGAGGGCAAAGCGGTCGCCTGTTCGACAAGGAGGCTCGAGACCTCAAAGCTCGCATCGATGAAGCGGGCGCCGTCAATACTGCGAAGCTGCCGCCGTTCGGAGGGGGTATCGATCTTCATAATGATTTCGGGCTGGGTGGTAAAAGCGCGGACCGCTTCGCCGATCAGGCGCTTGTTGTGTTCGCTGTTGACTGTCAGAATGACGGCTTTGGCGCTGTCCACGTTGAGCGATTCGAGTACCGGGCGTTTGTTGAGGTGGCCGAAGTAGGCCATGTAGCCGAGTTTGCGCGCATGCAGAACCTGTTTGAGGTTGTCGGTGATGACGATGAAAGAGACCCCCTTGGCCTGCAGGTCCGCACAGACGATCTTGCCCAGCGTCGAAAAGCCGGCGACGACGATGTGGTCGCTGCGGCCGATCGGGGTGATGACGTCGGATTCGAAAAACTCTTTTTCAAAGTAGGAGGAGAGTTTATAGATGTTGTTGACGACGAGGGGGGTGAGAATCATGGAGATGACACTGACGAGGATCAGGAAGCTCGCGGCTTCGCTGCTGATAAGGCCCTCGCTGCCGGCCAGGGCAAAGACGGCGAAGGAGAACTCGCCGATCTGCGCGAGGGCCAGGGCACTCTTGGCCGAGGTGTTCTTGTCGTGATTGCGCCGGATGATGGCGTAGATGACGGCGGCTTTGAAGAGCATGGCGAGGACAAAGACGAAAAGGATGAGATGGATATGCTGCAGGAAATAGATCAGGTCGATCTTGGTGCCGACGCCGAAAAAGAAGATCCCCAGCAGGAGGTCCCGGTAGCTCGCGATATCCGATTCGACCTTGACGCTGTAGTCGGTGTCGGCGATGATCATCCCGGCGATGAAGGCCCCCAGCGAATAGGTAAAGCCCATCCCGTGGGCAAGCAGGGCGGTCCCGATGAGAATGGCGAAGACGGCGCCGAGAAACAGCTCATCGAGCTCTGTGCGCGCGGAGAACTTCAGCAGCGCATTGACGCTCTTGGCCCCGACAGTGAACATGAAAACGATGACGATGGCGGCCGAGACGGCCGTTTTGAGCAGCACCTCGCCCATGGAGAGGTCATGGTTGGAGAGGAAGCTGATCAGCAGCAGGATCGGGATCACCGCCAGGTCCTGGAAAATGAGGATCCCCATCGAGATCTGCCCGTAGGGGGTCAGGATGTCCTTGGACTGTTTGAGGTAGGTCAGGACGATCGCCGTCGAGGAGAGCGAAAAGGCCAGGGCGACGATAAGCGATGTATTGAAGTCCAGACCGAAGGGGAAGTAGGCGAGGGCGAAAATCACGACGACGCTCAGGCCCACCTGTAGCACGCCGTTGGTCAGCAGGAGCTCTTTCATGCTTTTGATCCGTCCCAGGCTCAGTTCAAGTCCGATGGTGAACATCAAAAAGACGATGCCGAATTCACCGACGATATCGAGGGTGAGGATACTCAGTCCGTTGAAACCGAAAAGGTAGCTGATGATCGTGCCCGTGAGGATATAGCCGATGAGGTGCGATATCCCCAGGCGTTTGAGCAGGATACTCAGTACCGCGGCGATGGCGAGGGTCAGAAAGATTGCCAGAAGTAATTGGTCCATGCTGAAAGTATAGGCTGTCCCGGTTTTTTTTGACCAAAATCTCTGTATAAAAATGGCGCATCTGCAGCTGAAACGGCGTGTGTATATGTGGAATATGGAGGACAAATATGAATAAAAGCGTGGAATAAGCGAGTTTTGCGACTAAATATTTTGATTTGTAACTCAAATTAACTATAATACACTATTGGTATGAAATGAGAAAGGGGAGCTGATGATACAAGAGCTTTATCAAAAATTGTCGGCGATTGAATGGAACTATCATGTGCTTCAAGCGCCGGATAGGGGTGTGATAATATTGAAAGCGATTTCGATGGATCCGCAGGGGGTACTGGAGGTGATGCGTATCCGTGAGATTGCCGAAGAGTTTCGGCTCTACACCAAATGGGACGGTCAGGACATAATGATCGGCCGCAGGGAGGAGTAGGGCTACTATAAAAAAGTGGCATTGTGCCCTGTTAACCGCACTGTTATACGATTCTTATTACAATGTGCCGACAAGAATCATGAGGGATCGGAATGGCGCAACAGCGGAAGAAAAGTGCTCCCAGGAAGCGGACAGTCAGGGGAAAAACCAAGCGCAAGAAAAACGCATTCACCTACGCACTGCTTAAAGGGGTGATCTTTCTGCTGATCGCTTTCATTTTGGCGGCCGGGGGGTACTTCTTCGGTTACCAGAAGGGGAAGCAGGAGCAGCGCGGTGCGCTGCTGACCGAGCGCCAGCACAGTGCCGAACTGAAAAAAGCGCTGAAAAAGGCGAAAGCGAGAACGGCCAGCCATGAATATGAAAAAGCACCGCCGAAGCCGGTGGTACGCGCTGAAAAAGCCGAGCCGGTTTCAGGGACGAAACCGATGATGGCCATCATCTTCGATGACGTCTCTTTCGCCCATGACGTCCGCAATATCAAAGCATTGAACCTTCCGGTGACCATGTCTTTCCTTCCCCCCTCAAAGCGCCATCCCGATTCGGCTGCGCTGGCGGCCAAGCAATCCTACTACATGGTCCACCTGCCGATGGAGGCGGTCTCTTTTTCGGCCGAAGAGCCTCAGACACTGCATGTCGGGGATGATGAATCGGTGATTGAGGAGCGTATTCGCCAGATCAAAAACCTGTTCCCGAAAGTCGCATTTGTCAACAACCATACGGGCAGCAAGTTCACCGCCGACCGTGATGCGATGGAGAAACTGCTGTACGCACTCGACCGCGAGGGGATCACGTTTGTCGATAGCCGTACCACGGGAAAAACGGCGGTTCCGGCCCTGATGAAAACGCTGCACCGCCCCTATATCAGCCGCGACGTTTTCCTTGACCACGACCCCGATGTCGAAGCGGTGAAAAAACAGGTGCGCCGTGCGGTGAAGATCGCCAAGAAGTACGGTTCGGTCGTGGTGATCGGCCACCCGCACAAACAGACGCTCCAGGGTCTGGCGGAGTCGAAGGCCGTGCTCGAATCGGTACAGCTGGTGCGGATCGATACGTTGGCGGCATACGAAAACCATGAGTGAGCTGCTCTACGAGAAGGTACCTGCCCTCGAGGCGATGCGCAAATACCCTGAAACGCTCTATTTCGAGGGGAATACGGCGCTGCTCTCAAAGGTGAAGCTCTCTATTGTCGGCTCCCGGCGGGCGGACGGGTACGCCCGTTTCATGACGTCGGAGCTGGCGGCGAAACTTGCACGCGCAGGGGTCTGCATCGTCAGCGGCGGTGCGATGGGGATCGATGCGACGGCCCATGCGGCGGCGGGTGCGGCCAACACCATCGCCGTACTTGGCAGCGGGATCGATGTGCGTTACCCGGCGACCAACCGCGCCCTGCTCGACAGTATTGGGCACGAGGGGCTGCTGCTCAGCCCCTTCAAAGACGGTTTTGCGGCGACCCCCTGGAGCTTTGTCGTCCGCAATGAGATCGTCGTCGCCCTGGGGGATGCCCTGATCGTGACCCAGGCCGATGAGAACAGCGGCAGCATGCGCAGTGTGGAGTATGCCCTGCGCATGGGAAAGAAGATCTATGTCCTTCCCCACCGCATCGGCGAAAGCGAGGGGACCAACCGTCTGCTCGAGGAGGGGAGAGCGGAGGCGATCTACGACATCGATGCCTTCGTGGCGCATTACGGCGCAGCCACGCGCTGTGTCGGCGATCCTTTTTTGGAGTACTGCCGGAGCGGCCCGACCTACGAGGATGCCGTACGCGACTATCCCCAGGAGGTCTTCCGCTACGAACTCGAGGGAAAGATCGCCATTACGGCGGGCCGGATCAGCGTTCTGGTGTAAACGCCGGGCAGGCGGAAGCCGTCCTCTGGAATAACATTTTTTTGATGTGTTAAGGAAAAGTTTAACCGCGATGAGCGTATGATGTGATGATGTTTCTCTCCAAAGGATGGCAGATGCGCAGCACGGAATACGGTATCGACGACCTCTTTTTGAAACGGTTCTCCCCCAAAAAGTTCCTGGACAAACCCCTGGGGGAGAAGGACCTCTGCGCCGTACTGGAAGCCGCAATGACGGCGCCGTCCTGTTTCAATGAACAGCCGTGGCGTTTCGTGCTGGGGGCGAAGGAGGAGTTTCTCGACCTGCTCAGTGCGAAAAATGCGGTGTGGGCGGCAACAGCACCCCTGCTGCTGATGGTCTGTTCGACGCAGACCTTCGCGTACAACCGGAAGCCGAACCGATGGCACGCGTTTGACAGCGGTACCGCGATGGCCTTTCTGATTGTCGAAGCCTCCCGGCGCGGTATCTCTGTTCATCCCATGGGCGGCTTCAGTGCCGAGAAGGCGAATGAGCGCTTCGGACTTATGGGGCTCGAACCCCATGCAGTGCTTGCGCTTGGCTACAGCGATGAACCCCACACCATGACGCCGCGTCTCGGGCTTGAGGAGATCGTTATCGACCGCAGGGAGACCTGAGGGCCTAGTGGTTGCACATCGCCTTGAAACCGGTCCAGTAGAGCTTGAAGGGGTCATATTTCATGGCGACGAGGCGTGAAAGAATCTGTTCGCGGTCCGTGTCGCTCAGTACCGTGTCGCGGGCAAGGATCCAGAGGTACTCGCGCTGCGGATCGCCGATAACGGCATAGCGGTAGTCGTCGGCAAGCATGATGATCCAGTAATCCCCGTAGAAGGGCCAGAAGAAAGTTACCCGGAGCTTTGCATTGCCGCTTCCATCGACGACATGGGCTTTTCCCTTTGCCTGATCCTTGAGCCTTCCGGCATCGTCATAGCAGCGGTTGATGACCTCTACATAATCATCTTTCAACCGGTAGGTGGCCGTGGCCCCTACACACCCCTCCTCAAAACGGTTTTCATAGCGTGCGATTTCATGCCAGAGCCCGCTGTAGCGCTCCAGGTCGACCTGCGCGACGGTCGGGAGGGGAACACGGGGTTTTTGCTGGCAGCCGTCCAGAAGCACGATCAGCAGCGGCAGAAAGAAAAAAATAATGGATTTGCTCATAGTCTCGCCGTTCGGTGGTGATATAGGCGCTATTTTACCACTTTTATCAACCCGCACGTCCTGGAAAGTCTCTGCTATAATCGAAGACATACTCTGAAAAGGACTGCCTATGAAACCCGTTACGCTCCTGGGGATGCTGACACTGCCTGCACTTCTGCTCACCGCCGCCGACGTCGTCAGGATAGAACGTATGGACCTCGGCCTTGCTTCGGAGATCGCCAAACGCACCGTCGAAGCCTGCCGGGAGGAGGGGTACTGGGTCAGTGCCGTCGTCGTCGACCGCAGCGCCAATGTCCAGGTCGTGATGCGCGACACCTACGCGGCGCGTTTTACCATGCAGATCGCCGAACAGAAAGCCAATGCGGTGATCATGGCGGGGACGGATACGACGACCTTCGTCGCCAACCGCAGCGATATCCGCAATGAGCTCAACAACATCGAGGGGCTGATCATGATGGAAGGAGGCCTGCCCGTAAAATCGGGGGATACCCTGATCGGTGCCGTCGGCGTCAGCGGCGCACCCGGCGGCAAGCTGGATGCCGCCTGCGCGGCGAAGGCCCTCGCATCGCTCAAAGAGCGGCTGGCGTTCGCCCTGATGGATGACGACGAGTAGGGCGGGGCCTAGAGGATGAGCATCGCGTCGCCGTAGCTGTAGAAACGGTACTGCTCCCGGATCGCTTCGGCGTAGAGTTCGTGGGTCTTTTCCAGTCCGACGAAGGAGGCGACGAGCATCAGCAGGGTTGATTTGGGCAGGTGGAAATTGGTCAGCAGGTGGTTGACGCGCTGCGGCGGGTTGCCGGGGTGCAGGAACAGGTTCGCTTCGCCCCCGGTCTCGTGGGTGCGGACATAGTACTCCACCGTACGGGTCGAGGTCGTCCCGACGCAGAGCAGGGGAAGATTGCCGTCGATGAGCGCCTTGGCTTCGCCCGGGATCTCGTAGTACTCCGAGTGCATCGGGTGGTCGGTGATGATCTCCGATTCAACGGGTTTGAAGGTCCCGGCCCCGACATGCAGGGTGACGTAGGCATGGGGGTGGTGCGCGCAGACGGAAGCGAAGAGTTCATCGGTAAAGTGCAGGGAGGCCGTCGGTGCAGCGACGGCACCTTCATTTTTTGCAAAGACCGTCTGGTACTCTACGGCGTCTTCGTCGTTGTCCTCGCGCTGGATGTAGGGGGGCAGCGGCATATGCCCGATGATGTCGATGATCGGCAGCAGGGCTTCAAAACGCAGCTTTTCACCGGCACGCTCGAATGTGACCGTGCGGCTGCCGTCCCCGTGCAGCGCCTCGACGACAGCCTCGAGCTCCTGGCCGAACATCAGACGGGTACCCGCTTTCATCTTTCCCCGGATATAGACGTTGACCCGGTAGGCGTCGAGGGGGCGGTTGATGAGGAGCTCGACCCTGCCGCCGCTCATTTTTTTCCCGAAAAGGCGGGCCTTGATCACCTTGGTGTCGTTGAAGACGATGCCGCACCCTTCAGGCAGAAAGGTCTCGATCTTGTCGAAGCGCGTGTGGGTGACGGTGTCGGTTTTACGGTCATAGACGAGCAGCCGCGCATGGTCGCGGGGTTGCGCCGGGTGGACGGCTATGAGCGCCTCGGGGAGGGTGAAGTCGTAACTAGACGTTCTGAGGGGCAACGGCCTCTTCCTCGTCCTCGTCGTCCTCATCATCGTCCTCTTCTTTCGGCGCGGGGTTGACCATTTTGACGATGAGGATGGAGAAGCCGTAGAGCACGATCAGCGGCCCGGCCATCAGCAGCTGCGTGAGGATGTCCGGCGGGGTGAGCAGGGCGGCGACGATAAAGATGATGACGATGGCGTACTTGAAGAATGCCGCCATCTGGCGGTCGTCGACGAGGCCGAGCAGCGCCAGGAAGTAGGCGAAGACCGGGAGCTCGAAGGCGAGGCCGAAGCCGAACATGATCTTCGTGAAGAAGCCGACGTAATCCTCGATGTTGATCAGCGGGGTGAACTTGAAGCTACCGAAGGTGATGAGGAAGTCGAACCCGAAGGGGGTGACGATGTAGTAGGCGAAGGCGACGCCGACGACGAACATCGTCGTTCCCCCGAAGACGAAGGGGAGGATCATCTTCTTTTCGTTCTCGTAAAGGCCCGGGGCGATGAAGAGCCAGACCTGCCACAAAATGACGGGTAGCGCGCCGAGGATTGCCGCAAAGAAGGCGACCTTCAGCGCGACGAAGAAGGCTCCTCCGACCTGGTTGGTCGTTACCATACCGTTGGCGGCGTTGACGGATTTTTTCCCGACTTCGATCAGGGCGTCGTTCAGGGGTTGGATCATCCATTCAAGGATCGGCTCGTGGAAATAGAACATGACAAAGAACATGCCGATCAGTGTCAGGACGGAGATGCCCAGGCGTTTACGTAACTCTACAAGGTGGGGACGCAGTTCGTCGAACATGGGTTAGGCTTCCTCGGTATCGTTGCCGTTGTCGGCACTTTTTTTCTTTTTGCTGAAGGTGACGACTTCCGGTTTTTTCGCATCCGGGGCGGCTTCGGCTTTGGGCTTCTGGGGGGCAGCGTCCACCTTCGGCGTATCGCCGGCCATGTCGATGACGGCGTCAAATTCGTCGGTCAGTTCGGTAAAGGCGTTTGCCTGGCTCAGTTTCTCTTTCTCTTCGAGCAGGTTGTCCTTGTAGCTGTTCACTTCCCGCTTGATGTCGTCGACATGCAGCTCCTCCTCGATGGAGGCTTTGGCCGAGGCCAGCGTCCGTTTGGCGCTGCGGAAGAAACGGGCGATATCGACCATGGTCTGGGGCAGTTTGTCCGGTCCCAGAAACAAGATAGCGATAATGGCGATGATGAGGATCTCCGAAAATCCCATTCCGAACATGGCGTTTCCCGTCAGGGCGCCGCCGCAGTTTCGCGGCGGTTCTCCCCTTAGTTAAATTTATGATCGGGATTATAGCACAGGAGGTTTAAGGGGAAGCGAATGGGCGGGCTTACCCCTGAAGGTAGAGGACGATCTCGTCGCTGAGGAGGTAGTCGGTATTGAAAAAACGGCCCCCCTCAAAACGGAGTTTTCCCTCCGCTGCCAGCCAGCGGGCGCGTTGCAGCTCCTCTGCTTCGAGAAGAGACTCGGGGATGCCGACGACGGAGCGCAGGCCGAGAAAGAGGCGTTCGGTTTTGACCGCGTCCGCATCGAGGGGCTCGGTCGTGCGGAAAAGGGGGGCGGCAATGTAGGCCTCGACGTCGCGGTGGGGGTAGTAGCGGACGGTGTCGATGCACCCCACGGCGCCGGCGCCCAGCCCGATATAGGGCTTGTACTCCCAGTAGCCGAGGTTGTGGCGGGAGCGGTAGCGGCCGAAATTGGAGATCTCGTACTGTGCGAAACCGTGCGCTTTGATGCGTTCGAAAAGCCACGAGGTGAGAGGGAGCTTTTCATCGGCGACCTCCGGGGTGGCGGAGAAGGGGGTGCCCTCTTCGATGGTGAGGGCGTAGGCACTTAAGTGGTCGACCGGGAGGGCGAAGGCCTGTTCCAGGTCGTGTTCCAGCAGGGCTCTCGCATCCCCGGCGACGCCGTAGATAAGGTCGATGGAGAGGTGCTCGAACCCGGCGCTGCGTGCCGCCGTGACGGCGCCTACCGCCTGGTCCGGGGTGTGGGCACGTCCGAGCCTTTTGAGTTTTTCCGGGTCGAAACTCTGCACACCGAAACTGATGCGGTTCACCCCCAGCGCTTTCATGCCTGCCAGCCATTCGGGTGTCGCGCTGTTGGGGTTGGCCTCGCTGGTGATCTCCGCACCGGGTTTCAGATAGGGTCGTAGGCGCGCAAAGAGCGGGGCGTAGAGCTCCGGTGCGACCGTCGAAGGGGTGCCGCCGCCGATAAAAAGGGTCTCGATACTCTCCGGTGCGGGGTTCAGCCGTTCGATCTCGCCCTCCAACTGCCGGAGGAGCGCCGCCATGTAATCGCGCCGCAGCGTGAACTTGTCGACATAGGAGTTGAAGCTGCAGTAGTGGCACTTGCTGTCGCAAAACGGGATATGAACGTATAAAAGCATGCCGCATTGTAATCCCTTGGACGTTAGGCGCCGTTGAGATGTGCGAAAAACAAGCACGATTTAACCGCGCTTGCCCTATAATACGCGCATTGAAAACAGCGGGCACTTCTCATAACCCTACCCGGGCTGCGCTGGGGTTATTAGAGGTGCTTCAAAACGAGTAAAGAGGCCCATGGAATCCGTCAAACCCTACCGTCCGAACGTCGCGGCGATCATCGTACCGCCGGAGTACCCGGAGGTGAAGCAGATCTTTATCGCCGAACGCAGCGATATCAGCGGCATCTGGCAGTTCCCGCAGGGGGGAATCGACCGGGGAGAGTCTCCCGAAGAGGCCCTGATCCGCGAGATCGAAGAGGAGATCGGTACGAAAAAGGTGGAAGTCGTCGCCGAGTACCCGGAGTGGTTGGCCTACGATTTCCCGGACCATGTGGCAGAGCGTATGCGTCCCTACTGCGGGCAGACACAGCGCTATTTTCTCGTACGGCTCAAGCCAAAAGCGAAGATCAACCTGGAAACGAAACATCCGGAGTTTATCGATTACAAGTTCATCGACATCGATGCACTGTACGACTATGTTGCACATTTCAAAAAACCGATCTATGAGAAGGTGATCGGCTATTTTCAAACAAAGGGGTATCTGTAAGATGCTGATTGTTCAAAAATACGGCGGTACGAGCGTCGGTGACCTGGAACGGATCCAGAACGTCGCCAACCGTGTTGCCAAAACGGTCAAAGAGGGGAACGACGTTGTCGTCGTCGTTTCGGCGATGAGCGGCGAGACCAACAAGCTGGTCTCCTACGCCGAACACTACAGCGACAATCCCAAGCGTGAAGAGGTGGATATGCTGTTGAGCTCCGGTGAGCGGGTGACGGCGGCGCTGCTCTCCATCGCGCTGAACGAGATGGGGCTGCCGGCAGAATCCATGAGCGGCCGCCGCGCGGGGATCGTCACCGACACGGTCCATACGAAAGCGCGGATCGAACATATCGACCCGACGCCGATGCGCCGTGCGCTGGGTGAGGGAAAAGTGGTGGTCGTCGCCGGTTTCCAGGGCGTCAACGAAGAAGGCCGTGTCACGACCCTCGGCCGCGGCGGCAGCGACCTCTCCGCCGTGGCGGTTGCCGGGGCGCTTGAAGCGGACCTCTGCGAGATCTATACCGACGTCGACGGGATCTATACGACCGACCCGCGCATTGAGCCGAAGGCGAAAAAGCTGGAGAAGATCTCCTATGACGAGATGCTGGAACTCGCGTCGCTCGGGGCGAAAGTCCTGCAGAACCGTTCGGTCGAACTGGCCAAGAAACTTAACGTCAACCTCGTTACCCGTTCGAGCTTTTCGGATGCCGAAGGGACATTGATCACAAAGGAAGAGAACATTATGGAAAAACCATTGGTTAGCGGTGTGGCGCTCGACCGTAATCAGGCGCGTATCTCACTCGGAGGCGTTGTCGACCGTCCCGGTATCGCTTCGGATATTTTCGGCAAGCTGGCATCGAACAATGTCAACATCGACATGATCATCCAGACCCTGGGGCATGACGATTCGACCAACATGGACTTCACGGTCCCGATGAACGAACTGGGTGACGCGAAAGCCGTCGTCGAAACCTTTATCGAGAGAGGGGAGATCACATCGGCCAGCTATGACGAGAACATCTGCAAGGTCTCCATCGTCGGCGTCGGGATGAAGTCGCACACGGGCGTCGCGGCGAAAGCGTTCGCCTCTATGGCGGCGGAGAACATCAACATCATGATGATCTCCACCTCCGAGATCAAGGTCTCCATGGTCATCGACGAAAAGTACGCCGAACTGGCGGTACGTGCCCTGCACAACGTTTACGAACTGGAAAAGTAAATTCCCATGCAGTCGTTCATGAAATGGATGCTCGAGACCATACGCGCCGAAGGGGCGTCGTTTAACTGGGTCGAAGAGAACCGTTTCGAATGGACGGCTTCCACGATGCTTGCGGTGTCGCAGATCATCTCGGGCAAAACGATCGTCCTGGTGACCGACCGCAAGCGCAAATGGTTCCAGCACTACATCTCCTCGACGATCAACCAGCTCTCCAACGACCGGCCGATGGTGCCGCTGATCAGCCTGGACCGGATCTACCCGGAGTTCGACGAGATGACGAGCGGCGATGCGATGGATATGCTCGCCGATATGCTCGACCTCTCCTTTGCGGGCAACTATTTCTTCTGGTACGTCGGCAAGGGGAGCGACCCCCGTTCCGAGATCGCCAAGCGTGCAGACAACAGCTGCCTCTGGCTCCTCGACGAGGAGTTCGGCCACGCAATGAAACTGCGCTCTTTCGATCCCTACCTCGATATCAAGCTCCTGCAGCTCTACCGCCTTTTCGATCTTTCGCTCAACGCGGTGCTCTTCGGGGAGGTCGATGCCGATGAGTAGTTTCGAACGCAGCCACATCATCCTCGCCGAGGAGATCGAGGAGCGCTTCGAAGCTTTCAAAAAGGCGGTGCACCCGAGCCGCGTGGTCGGCTTCGTGCGCGACGACTTCCTGATCGAGGACGCCAAAGCGGTCATTGCCGAAGCCTATATCAGCGAGGCGTCGCTGAAATACGTCGTGCTGGCGGCGAAACAGTTCAATGTCTACTCCCAGAACGCCCTGCTCAAACTCCTCGAAGAACCCCCGAACAATATCGCCCTTGTGATCATCGCCCCGAGCAAGTCCGTGCTGCTGCCGACGGTGCGTTCGCGCCTGCCGATCCTCAACGAACTCTCCGGCGAAGCGCCGCAGGGGGTGGAATTGACGCTGGGATCGCTCGATCTGGGTGCGTTGTACGGCTTCGTCACCTCGGTGGGGCGCCTCGACCGCCACGAGTCCAAGGCACTGATCGAGAAGCTCTTCTACCAGGCGAGCGTTGTGGAGAAACTTTCCCTGAGCACGGAGCAGCTCGACGCCTTTGAACGGGCGTTCCGGCTGCTGGAGGTCAACGCACGGCTGCAAAACGTCCTGTTGACGGTCCTGATGCCCTTTTTACCGGAGCAGCGGCGTGCGGGTTGAACGGCTCTCGACGCAGAATGACATCCGGACGCTGCTGGAGCGGCTCGACGTCGATGCCGGCGGCCGGAAGATCCTCGCGGCCAAGGCGGCGCTGCACTATATCTACCTCCGCGACCTGCATGTCGGCGCGGCCAATATCCTCAAGCAGGATGCCCTCTCCGTCGGGGCGGACCTGGCGGTGCCCAAGGGCACCATCGTCGCGCAGACGCCGCGGGTCGATGCCCTGCTGCTGGCGACGACGCGGCAGCTCGAAGAGCTCGCCCGCAAGGAGCTGGCCCAGCCCTTCGGTCTGAAGGAAGTGGCCCATGAACTGAAGCGTTTTGCCGGGATGAAACAGCCCGGAGCGCCGAAGATCATGGGGATCGTCAACACCAACGAGGACAGCTTCTTCTCCGGCAGCCGTTTCAAAGACAGTGCCGCGGTCGCACGGATCGAAACGATGATCGAAGAGGGGGCGGAGATCATCGACCTCGGCGGGGTCTCCTCCCGTCCGGGGTCCGCGGCGGTCCCTGCGGCCGAAGAGCTGGAACGGGTGAAGCCCGTCATCGACGCGGCCTACGCCCACCGCCTCTACGAGCGGGCGGCCTTGAGCCTTGACAGCTACGCGCCGAAGGTCATCTCCTATGCACTGGAGCGGGGCTTTACGATCGTCAACGACATTACCGGTCTGGCCGACGACGCGGTGGCGAAGCTCTGCGGCGAATACAACGCCACGGCGGTGATCATGCATATGCAGGGCACCCCGCAGACGATGCAGGCGCAGCCGCAGTACGATGACCTACTTGGGGAGCTGAGCGACTTTTTCGCAGCAAGGATTGAGAAGGCAAAGGCATACGGGGTCGAAGCGATCGTGCTCGATGTCGGCATCGGCTTCGGAAAGAGTCTGGAGCACAACCTCAAACTTGTCCGCGACCTGGCGCATTTCAGACGCTTCGGATACCCCCTGCTCGTCGGGGCCAGCCGTAAGTCGATGATTGCTAAAATTGTTCCCTCCGAACCGTCCGAACGGTTACCGGGAACGCTGGCCCTGCATCTCGAATCCGTGCGCAACGGTGCCGAGATCATACGGGTGCATGACGTCAAGGCGCATGCACAGGCGCTGAAGGTTTACGAAGCGCTTTATCATTCTTAAATATCAATTGGGGAGAAACGATGGATATTAGAACCGTCAAAAAAATGGAGAAGAAGGCTGTCAAAAGCTCGAAGAACGACTTTACGAAACTGGGGCTGGCCCTCTTTTTCATGGTCGGTGTACTCTTTTACAGCTCGGTAACGCACTCCGGCGTCACCAACAGCCTTTTCCTGGCGATCGCCGCACTCTTCGGTGCCTATATGGCATTGAACATCGGGGCGAACGATGTCGCCAACAACGTAGGACCGGCCGTAGGTTCCCGGGCATTGACCATGGGCGGTGCGATCGTTATCGCGGCCATCTTTGAAGCCAGCGGGGCACTCATTGCCGGCGGTGAGGTTGTCGGGACGATCAAGAAGGGGATCATCGATCCTTCGGCCTTCGTGGATGCTTCGCAGTTCATTTGGGCGATGACCGCGGCGCTGCTGGCCGGCGGGCTCTGGCTGAACCTGGCAACGACGATGGGGGCACCGGTCTCAACGACACACTCCATTGTTGGCGGTGTCATGGGTGCAGGGATTGCCGCATCCGGTTTCGGGGCCGTTGCCTGGGGTACCATGGGTAAAATCGCCGCCAGCTGGGTGATCTCGCCGGTGCTCGGTGGGGTGATCGCTGCGCTTTTCCTCTTTACCATCAAGAAGACGATGATCTACAAAGAGGACAAGCTCAGCGCGATGAAGAAGATGGTCCCGCTTTACGTCGCGATCATGGGATGGGCCTTTGTCACCTACCTGATGCTCAAAGGGGTCAAGCACCTTGTCAAAATCGACTTCCCGACGGCACTCGGGATCGGTTTTGCCGGCGCCGTTATCATCTACTTCACCGTCAAACCGATGGTCGTCAAGGCATCCGTCTCACTGCGTAACCACCGTGATGACGTCAACAAGCTCTTTACGATCCCCCTGATCTTCGCCGCGGCGCTGCTCAGTTTCGCCCACGGTGCGAATGATGTCGCCAACGCCGTCGGTCCGTTGGCGGGGATCGCCGATGCCGTGCAGCACAGCATTATCAGCACCAAGGCGAGCATCCCGATGTGGGTCATGCTCGTCGGTGCCATCGGGATCGCCCTGGGGCTGGCGCTCTACGGTCCGAAGCTGATCCGCACCGTCGGCAGCGAGATCACCGAGCTTGACCAGGTCCGTGCCTACAGCATCGCGATGGCGGCGGCCATTACCGTCATCGTCGCGTCACAGCTCGGCCTGCCGGTCAGCTCCACGCACATCGCCATCGGCGGTGTCTTCGGGGTCGGGTTCCTGCGCGAATTCCTCTACCATACGAAAGAGGAGGAGCTGATCCGCGTCGAGCGCCGTCAGCTGGCCGAGGATGAGAAGGTCCTGCACGCCCTGAATGCCGAGAAAGAGACGCTGGAGGCCAAAGAGGGTAAAAGCCAGGAGGATTACGAGCGTATCGTTCAGCTCTACCAGATGATCGAGGACGAAGAGGAGAAGATCCGCATCGACAAGAAGCAGCTCAAGCGTGCGGAGAAGATCAAATACGTCAAGCGCGACGCGATCAAGAAGATTATCGCGGCCTGGGTGATCACGGTCCCCGCTGCCGCCGTACTTTCCGCCGCGATCTTCTATACGATCCGCGGCATGATGCTCTAAGCGCCGCTACTTAGCGACGCTTGCCTTGAGGATCGTCTGCGACTCCAGCGGACGGTCCTGTCTGCCTGTGCGAACCCCTTCCAGTTTATACACAACATCCATCCCTTTGACGACATAGCCGAAGATCGTATAGCCGCCGTTGAGCCAGGGGGCCGCTGCCGTGGTAATGAAGAACTGGCTGCCGTTGGTATTGCGCCCGGCATTGGCCATGGCGAGGATACCCGGTTTGTCGAAGACGACATTGGGGGCGTATTCGTTTTTGAAGGGTTTGTGCCAGATGGACTCGCCGCCGCGGCCGGTACCGGTCGGGTCGCCGCCCTGGATCATGAAGCCCTTGATGATGCGGTGGAAGATGATCCCGTCGTAGTAGCCTTCTTTGACGTGGGTCAGGAAGTTCTCCGCGGCCAGGGGGGCGAGGTCTTCTCGGATCTCGAGTTCGACCGTTCCCTGGGTCGTTTTCAACAGGACATGGGGGTGTTTTCCCGCCGCGCCGAAGAGGGTGGCTGCGGTAAGAAAGAGGGTGATAAAAGCGAGAAATTTTCGCATAGGCTCTCCTTTTTTTCCGCCATTATATCTCATGGTGCTATAATGCCGCCCATTACATAGGAAAGGATAAATTGATGAAAAAAATTGTATCGATTGCGGCAGCACTGCTGCTGACATCATCAGCATATGCCCAGCAGCAGGGCAGCAACGGATTTTACGTAGGCGCGGGTATCGGTCTCGAAGCGATGCCGAAACATGTCGACGACGGTGTCGGCCTGGCGATCAAAGGCGGGGTCGAGCTCGACAACGTGCTGAAAAACCTCGGTGTGGAAGCGGAACTGAGTACGTCTCTGATCTCACCGGAGATCAGCAACAGCAACAACAAGATCGATGTCACGACCTTCGGTCTTTATGGCACCTATACGATCGACATCCCTGGCTCCGCGTTCAAAGTCCGCCCGAAATTCGGTGTCATCTTCCCGAACCTCGCCGATGAACTCCACTCTCGCGGTGACGTGACGATCTCAGGCGGCATTGCCGGGATGTACGAGCTGAACAACCAGCTGGACCTCTACGTCGAGTATGTCAACACATCCGAAGCGATGAACAACTATATGATCGGCCTCGCCGTCAACTTCTAACTTTCCGCCTCATCAAAGGTCAGGCAGACGGAGTTGATGCAGTAGCGCAGCCCCGTCGGTTCCGGACCGTCGGGAAAGACATGCCCCAGGTGGGCATCGCAGCGCGCGCACCTTACTTCCACCCTGACCATCCCGAAACTCGTATCTTTGATCTCGACCAGCGCGTCGTCGCTGTAGGGCTCGAAATAGCTCGGCCACCCCGTGCCCGAATCAAACTTCGTATCCGACGTAAAGAGCGGCGCATCGCAGCAGACGCAGCGGTAGATCCCGTCGCCTTTGTGCTGATAGAATTTCCCGCTGAAGGGCGCTTCGGTGCCGTGTTCGCGGCAGACGTGGTAGGCTTCCGGCGAGAGCTTGGCACGCCACTCCTGTTCCGTTTTGGTCACTTTTTCCATACGATGCCTTTGTAGCTATGAGTTTATGCGTATGAGTGTGCCAGAAGAATCCTGTCTGAAATCGGATGTGGAAGGATTAGACGTAGAAGTTAATGGTTGTGTGGGGAAAAGCGGCCGCGGAAGGCGGCCGGGGTGAGGAGTTATTTGCCTTCGGCAACGCGGTCTTTGAGACCTTTTCCTGCTTTGAACTTCGGAACCATTTTGTCCGCTGTAGTATAGCTTTTGTCCGTACCCGGTACTGTACCGCTTTTACCTTTTTGCAGGGCAGATGTAAAGCTACCGAAGCCAACAAGTGTGACATCTTCTTTTGCTACAAGTGCTTCTGTTACCGCATCTGTAAAGGCTTTGATCGCAGCTTCTGCTTCTGCTTTTGTTTTGTAGTCACCGTGCTTCTGAACCAGTTCGACAAACTGTGCTTTGTTCATAAAACGCTCCAAGTCATTGAAATATAACACCTCTTGGAGCACGCAATTTAGGGGATTGGCGCTCGCAAAGCTGTTCTGACGGTTACTTTATAGTCTGTTTGCTTAAATTTATCTTCAAGTGACTGAATTTGGGGGGTATTGGGGGGATTTGTCCCCCGAAAGTGCCTATTTTTGGTAGGAAACCCGTTTTTTGAACAGATGGTGGAGGCGGGATTCAACATAAAGAAAAATAATATTCTTTATGCGGCACAGTTTGGCGACCCGTGTCGGTTCGTTATCGGAAATCGAACTGAAAACGGATTGCAGATCTTCGCGTTCTTTTGGTGTCAATGTCGTCATGAGGCTTCCTCCAATCGGTTGATCTTCCGTACGACCCTGATGATGTCTTCATCTTCGAGCTTCCCCAGCATCTGCATCACCGCCCTGGCCGCCTGCGGCTTCGCATTTCCCAAGCGCCAGTCCTGATAGGTGCGCATGGAGACCCCGAGCAGCGACGCCATCTCTTTTTGGGTGATCTTCTTGCCGTTGCCCTGGGCTTCCACCGCGTTGTGCAGAATATTGAAAAGATCGGAGTGTTCCATTGCTCCATTGTAGAAGAAGGATTCTTAAATAAAGCAAAAAACCGTATATAAACTACAATAATAGTACATTTATAGAAAATAACAGTATTAAATCAGAAATTAATGATAATTTAGAGATGTTAAAACGTATATTATATACATCATTCCGTATAAGTACAGTTTCTCGATAGAGCGCAGCGGAGGGGAGTTATATCGTGGCAGACGGCAGTAAAAAGCGTTTACGGGGGGGCGGGGTCAGCGGGCGAGAAGATCGCTGTAGTCGTACTTGGAGAAATCGAGGATAAATTCGCCGTTTTGCTGGATGACGCGGATGTCGTTGCCGTACGCTTTGGCGAAACGCTTCTTGACCGTTTTGATCTCCGAGGAGGAGAAGTGTTTGGCCTCGAGGTAGCGGAAAAGCTCGATCTGTTCGGGCAGGGTCCGGGCCGCTGCGGCGTCGGTGAAGGGTGCCGTATCGGTCGCTTCGGCATGCGAAGCGAGCTTGAGCCCCTCCTGCACGAGTTTGGCATTGACCAGTTCCAGGAAGGACTTGAGCTGCTCATCCCGTGAGACATAGATCCCTTCGATGCGGTCGCGCTCTTCGCGCAGCATCTGCTCTTTGTCCCCGATGAGGCGGTCGATCTTCGCTTCGAGCTCCTCGATTTTCCGCTTGAGTTCGGCATTCTCTTTTTGGTACATCATGATGACCGCCCCGGCGGTGGTCCGCTGCGGGGTGCCCTGTTTGGGCGCGGATGCGGAAGGTGCTTCAACGGTAATGTAGGTCGTTCCGTCGATGACGGTGTGCGGCAGTCTGCCTGCGCGCAGTTTGGCGCGGATCATCTCTTTGGACATTTTGAAGCGGTGGGCATATTCATCGATCGTTATCTGCATGGGGTAAGATTTTAGCGAAAGTTGCTTGAAGGTGCGCTCTGAGGGGTGACATCACGGTTTTTCCCTGCACCGGCAGAAGTGCTATAATGCCCCCCATGAAGCGAATAATTCCTATGATGACACTCCTGGCGTTCCTGACGCTCTCAGGCTACGGCGCCGATACGAAGCAGGTGCTCGCCCTCTACCGCGACGGCGACTATCTGCAGGCCTGTAAAACGGGCCTCTCGGCCTACTATGCCGGCAGCCGCGAAGCGCACTTTGCCGCGATGGTCGGCATGGCCTGTGCCAAAAGCGACATGATCAACCCGCTGGGCGACCTGCAGCGCCCCCTGGTCAAGACCCCTGCAATGCGCAGCACGGCGACGTTCTTTGCGACGCTTCAGCTTGCCAAACGGCTGCTCTACCAGCACTTCGTCGACGGGGTGCCGATTGCGGGGTTCACCCTGCCCAAATATGACCATATTCTCAGCATCGTGTACGACCATGTCAGCCGGGGCGACTACAAGACGCTGGAGCACGGCGAGCTGCTCATTGTCAACGGTAGTCGCAACATCATTGTCTCCCTGTCGCGGGGGACACCGCCGCGGGTCCTGGTGGACGAATACGAATCGGGGCGGCGCATCCGGCGCCACTGGTACAAGTGACCGCCGCCGCTTTTTAGCGAAAATAGTGTAAAATCCCGGAAAATTATAATCTAAGGGTATATGATGGCAACAATCGGAATGGGTGACATCAAGAAAAACGTGCGCCTCGAAATCGCGGGCGTTCCTTACAAAGTCGTGGAATTCCAGCACGTCAAACCGGGCAAGGGTGCGGCATTCGTGCGTATGAAAGTGAAGAGTTTTCTCAACGGCAAAGTGATCGAGAAGACGGTCCACGCCGGTGACAAGTTCGAAGTGCCGAACATGGAACACAAAACGATGCAGTACCTTTACGACGACGGCGAAATGCTGCAGTTCATGGACAACGAAAGTTACGAGCAGCTGGGCCTGCTGTATGAGCAGTGCGAAGATGCGATGAAGTGGCTCAAAGACGGTACCAACGTCGAGATCGTTTTCCACAACGGCCAGGCGATCTCCGTTGATGCGCCGGATACGATGGAACTTGTCGTTGCCGAAACCCCGCCGAACTTCAAAGGCGACACGTCAAGCGGCTCCAAGAAGCCGGCGACACTGGAGACGGGTGCCGTCGTACAGGTCCCCTACCATGTACTCGAAGGCGATACGATCAAAGTCAACACCGTTGACGGCGAGTACGTCGAAAAAGTAAAGTAACCCCGCTTCCCCGGCAGCAGCCCGGGGCTTTTCCTCCTTTTTTTCCTTCCATGCTACAATTGTCCTCTTAGCTATCTGACGAGGAGTCTTCTATGCCGAAAAAAGTATTGGTCCCGCTGGCCGAGGGATTTGAAGAGATCGAAGCCGTTGCCGTCATCGACGTGCTGCGCCGCGGCGGTATCGACGTTCTGGTACGTTCACTGGACGGGGCGTTGGAAGTGAAAGGTGCGCACGGTCTGGTCGTCAGCGCCGAAGCGCCGATCGGGGATCTGGGCGCGGATGAGATCGACATGATCGTCCTGCCCGGCGGGGGCGGCGGTACCCAACGTCTGACAGAAGATCCCGGCGTCCAGGCGCTGCTGGGGGCGATGGATGCCAAGGGCAAGCCGATCGGCGCCATCTGCGCGGCGCCGATCGCCCTCAATGCTGCCGGGGTGCTGAAGCCGAACTATACCGCCTATCCCGGTGTGGAGAAGGAGATCCGGACAGAGGGGTTCCAGGGCGATCGCGCCGCGGTCGTGGAAGATGCGAACGTTATGACGTCGCGCGGTCCCGGTACGGCGATCTGTTTCGGTCTTGAAATCGTGAAAAAACTGGCGGGGGAATCCGCCTATGAGGGTGTAAAACGCGGCCTGCTCGCCGACTACTGCGCCTAGGCGCCGTTACGCGTCGAGGTAGGTGCAGCAGTAGTCCGTAATGCTTTTGACACGGACCTGGAATTTGGTGTCGCCGCCGACATTGAAGCTCTGGCCGCCGTGGATCGTCTGCCATGCGCTCTCGCCCGGCAGCAGGATATCGAGCTCCCCTTCGTAAATCTCCATCAGTTCAGGCTTGCCCGTCCCGAACTCATACTCGCCCGGCAGCATGATGCCGAGGGTCAGGACGCTGCCGTCGGGCAGGGTGAGCGTCCGGCTCGTGACGTTCCCTCCGAAATAGACATTGGCCTCTTTCTGAACACTGACATTTTCAAATGTAGACATGAATACTCCTTCATTTTGGCGTCATTGTAGCCAAGAATTGCTATGCAATTACTGCGCTTGGAGCGTTGTGAGGCGGCGGTAGAGCTGCTGGGCCATCACGTCATAGGCGCGTCCCGCCCCGAGCAGCCGTTTAAGCCCCTGTTCGCGGACCGTTGAGAGGTGTGCGGCATCGCTGCGGATCAGGGTTTCGAGCGTCGCGGCGATGGCGGCGGCATCAAAGGCGCAGAAGAAGGCTTCGTCCCCGTCGCGCAGCCGGTCGCGGTTCTTGGGGGTGTCGGTCAGCAGGGCGGGGATACCGGCGGCGTAGTAGTCCATCACCTTGGCCGGAAGGGTCATGGCAAAGATCGGCAGGGCGGGCATCAGGGCCAGGCCGACATCGCAGGCGCTGATCTGCCGTCCCAGCTCCGTGAGGTTGGCCGCCTGCAGGATGCGGATGCGCCCGGCGAGCTCCGGGTACTCTTTAAGGATTTTTTTGAGATAGGTCGGGTCGAAGGTGGAGATATCCAGTGACCACTCCAGGTGGGTGAGCGCGGCGAAGGCGTCGAGCAGGGTCTCGAAACGGCGGAGCGGGTCAAGGGAACCGACGTAGATAAAGCGGCGCGGGGAGCTGCCGTTCTCGTTGGGTTCCACGACACGCGCCGGGTCGATACCGGCGGGCAGGGGGAGTGTCGGCAGCTGCAGATTGGGGTAGAGCCCCGAGGCCAGCATGGCCGAAGCGGGGAGGAAGAGATCGCACGCTTCGATCAGTTTCCGCTCCCGGCTGCGCTTGTATTTCAGGGCGAGAGAGGGGAGAAAAGCGCGATTGTACTTGGCCATCATGGCGGCATAGGCCGTTTCGGTCTTGGGAAAGGAGAGTCGGAAACCGACCTTGTAGCCGTAGCGCTCGCGGTGGGCGAGCACTGTACGCAGAACATCGACGCGGTTGCGCACCAGGATAAAGTCGAAGCTGCCGACGTCCACCCCCTCTTCGTCGAGGTAGCCGATGATCGATTGCAGCTTCTCCTCGGGGACGATGCAGTCATCGCCTTTGTACTGGAAACTGTCCTTGTAGCGGGTGTAGTAGACGATCGAGACCTGCAGGTACGTTTTGAGGTAGTGTCCGAAGAGCGGGGCGATGGTGCCGTGGTCGGCGTACTCCTGCTGGTCCGTGATGTAGAGCAGCTTTTTCATGGACGGTCTCCTTCGGTAAGTTCCGCGTCGAAGCGGGCGTGGTCGAAGCGGCGGCCGAGATAGGCGCAGACCGTCTCCACGTCGCGCCGGGCGTTGCCCAGACAGCTCGTCGCCCCCGGAGAGGGGGTCATGTTGAAGACGATCCCCTCCCCGGTATCGATGCTCGCTTCGCCCAGCAGCAGCTTGCGCTGTTTTTTATCGAGCACCTGGGGACGTACCCCGCCGAACCCGGAGGCGTACTCGATGTCGGAGAGCTGCAGGGAGGGGACGATCTTGCGCGCGTCCCTGACAAAAAGGCGTTTGTTCAGCCACGGTACTTCAAACAGGAAGTTGCGCAGGACGTAGTTGCGGATGTCCCGGTCTTTGAGGAGGTCATAGAAGATGCTCGCAATATTGTGGTCGAACCGGAGGGTACGGAGAAAATCGAGGTAGGTCCCCCGCTTGTAGCGTTCGAGTTTGGGCAGCATCAGGGCCGTTGGGCCGAAACGGGTGAGGCCGCCCAGCAGCAGGTCCGGGTCGCCGTGCAGCGCGGCGAAGGGAAGTTTGGGGTTCTGGACCATGTAGACCTTGCCGCTCAGGATATGCCTGGTCGAGCGGTAGAAGCTGCCCGCCATCGGCAAAATGCCGAAGTCGAGCCCGTACCCCATACGGTGGGCGAGGAAGAGACTGTGGGCCCCGGCATCGACGACGACAAAACGCGCGTAGTAGGTACGGCTGCCGCTGCGGACCTCGAAGAGCTCCCCGCGCTTGTCGATCTGCAGGACATGCTGGTTGAAAAAAACGTCGGTATGCTTGCGGCTGCCCTGCATGGCATTTTCGATGAAGGAGTCGCTGAGGCGCTTGAAGTCGACGGTGGTGTATTCCCCCTGCACGCCGACGCCGACGATGGGCTCGAGGCGCTCCTTGCCGTCGGCGTCGTAGACGACGGCGGGTTCGATCCGTTTGAGCGTTTCGCGGTCAAAGATCTTCAGGTAGGGGTAGAGGGTGCTGAACTCCTCGTGGCGCTTCGTCATAAAGTTGACTTCGTCGTACCCGACGCCCAGGGCCATCTTCTGGTGGGCATGGATGATGTCGTGCTCGTAGCCGTGCTGCAGGCAGTACTTCTCGACCATCTTGGCGGTCCGTTTGACCTTGGCCGCTTTCTCCAGCGTGTAGTTCGTCTCGATGTCGCCGCAGTGCAGGGTCTGTGAGTTGGAGGTGGCGCTGGAATTGAGCGTGGCGAGGGCGCCGTATTTTTCGAGCAGGCAGAGGCTGCCCAGATCGCTGTAGCGCTCCAGGGCATAGAGCAGCGCCGCACCGGAGATGCCGCCGCCGATAATGAGGACGTCGTAGGTTGAGGGGTTCACGTTGTCGCTCCGCTCTGACCCTTAAGGGTCGTGGTGCTTCAAGTATAACGCAAAAAAATAGTTCGAGGGTAACGGGATGCCTACTTTTTTTCGGGAAACTGCTCCCAGGGGGCCTGCCATGCCTGCAGCAGATCGGAAAACAGGGGCGAGAGAAAACGCTCCCCCTCGTCGGGGGGAAGGGTGAAACTGAAGGGCTCGCCGTTGTAGGTGAAGCGCAGGGCGTAGGCATGGAGGTAGCCGCGCGCCTCTTTCTCCGCTTCCGCCTTGTCGGCGTAGCGCACGTCGCCGGCGATGGGGGAACCGAGGCTCTTGAGCGCCACGCGGATCTGGTGGGTCTTGCCGGTGTAGGGCTTGACGAGGAAGGCGCGCTCCCCCTCGCGCAGCGGCGCGGAGATGAAGCGGGTCACCGCCGGGTTCGCTGCCGTCTTGAGCAGTTTCCAGTCGCCGCGGCGCGCTTTGGCCATGTCCCCCTTGATCCATCCCTGTTTCTTTTTCGGTTTGCGCAGGCTGAGGGCGAGGTAGTATTTTTCGACTTCGCGGTGCTCGAACAGTGCCGTAAAGGCCGCCGCCGCTGCGCTGCTTTTGGCGAGGATGACGAGTCCCGAGGTCATCTTGTCGAGGCGGTGGACGGGGTAGAGGGGGCAGCCGGTGAGTTCGGAGGCCTGCACGACGAACCCCGGCCCGGTCTCGCTGTGAAAGCTCATCCCGGCCGGTTTGGCGACAACGGCAAAATCGTGGTGGTCAAAAACAAGGATCATGCGTGCCATTATACTACCGGCTGCGGCGGCGCTGGGTATAGAAGATGAGAAGTACGAGCACGCCGGTCAATACAAGAACGGCATTGGGGCTGACGTAGATCAGCCAGCCGAAAATGAGGTAGACCAGGCCGAGCAGCAGGGTCGCGGCGAGCAGGAAAACCAGTGCATAGAACATCCAGGCAGCCCGGCCGAAGCGCCGCCCCTGCCGTACCAGGAACTGTTTGAAAGCTTCCATGATCCTCTCTTTACCCGTGTCGGGGAAATGTCATCATAGCATGTTGCGCTAACCCGACGGACACAGCCGCATTTTATCCCCCGGACCCTATAATCGTTTTTTGATTTATGGGCACCTCTAAAAACCCCGGAACGGATCTCAGAGGTGCCTTTATGCACGAGGAACCCATGAGCAAACACCCCTTTACCCACCTGCATCTGCACACCGAATACTCCCTGCTCGACGGCGCGAACAAGATCAGCAACCTGGCCAAACGCGTCAAGGAGCTGGGCATGACCTCGGTCGCGATGACCGACCACGGCAACATGTTCGGCGCCATCGATTTCTGGCACCAGATGAAAGGCGAGGGGATCAAGCCCATTATCGGGATGGAAGGCTATATTCATAACGGCGAGACCCTCGATGACAAGAGCACACGCCAGCGATTTCACATCTGCCTCTACGCGAAAAACCAGAAGGGGTACGAGAACCTGATGTACCTCTCCTCCATGGCCTATATCCACGGCTTCTACTACTTTCCCCGTATTACGAAACAGGAGCTGCGCGAGCACAGCGAGGGGCTTATCTGTACGTCAGCCTGTCTGCAGGGGGAGGTGAGCTGGCACCTCAACACCAACAGCGAGCGCAACGTCAAGTTCGGTGCGGGCGGTTACGACGAGGCGAAGCGGGTCGCATTGGAGTACAAGGAGATCTTCGGGGACGACTTCTACCTGGAGCTGATGCGTCACGGCATCGCCGACCAGCTCTTTATCGACGAACCGCTGCTCAAGCTCTCCCAGGAGACGGGGATCAAGCTTGTCGCGACGAACGACACCCACTACACCTTCCCCGACGACGCCCAGTACCACGAGGCGTTCATGTGTATCGGGATGAATAAACTTTACGACGACCCGAACCGCCTGCGCCACTCGGTGCATGAATTCTACGTCAAAAGCCCGGAGCAGATGGAGCGGCTCTACGCGGACGTCCCCGAAGCGCTGGAAGCGACCCAGGAGATCGTCGACAAATGCCAGCTTGAACTCGACCTGGGCAACCCGACGCCGCCGAACTTCAAGTTCACCCGCGAGTACGCCGCCAAAGAAGGGCTCGACATCAACCACGCCGACGATGCGCCGCTGGGGCCGGACGCGACGGCGGAGGAGAAGAAAAAGTGGATGGGCGCCGCCGATAAGAACGACGCGGAATTCTTTGTCCACCGCTGCAAGCTGGGGCTGGAGGAGCGCCTGAAACACGTGCCGCCGGAGCGCCACGAGGAGTATCGGGAGCGCCTGGAGTACGAGATGGACGTTATCAACTCCATGAAGTTCCCCGGCTACATGCTCATCGTCTGGGACTTTGTCGCCGAAGCGAAGCGGATGGGGGTCGCCGTCGGCCCGGGGCGGGGGTCTGCTGCGGGGAGCCTTGTTGCCTACGCCCTGGAGATCACCGACATCGACCCGATGAAGTACGACCTGCTGTTCGAGCGTTTCTTGAACCCCGAACGTGTATCGATGCCCGATATCGATATGGACTTCATGCAGGCGCGCCGCGGCGAGGTGATCGACTACGTCGTGCGCAAGTACGGCCGCAACCAGGTGGCGCAGATCATCACCTTCGGCTCCCTGCTGGCCAAGGGGGTCATCCGCGACGTCTCTCGCGTCCTCGATATGCCGCTGAGCCAGGCGGACAAGATGGCGAAGCTCATTCCCGAAGAGCTGGGGATCACCCTTAACGGCAAGAAGAAAGGCGACGATTTCAAACCGGGCGCCTTCCAGAAAGAGCCGAAGATCAAGGAGCTTATCGACACGGACCCGCAGGCAAAACGCGTCTGGGAGTTCAGCCTCAAGCTCGAAGGGCTCAAGCGCAACGCCGGGATGCACGCGGCGGGGGTCGTCATCAGTAACGAAGAGCTTTGGAAGAAGACGCCTATCTACAAGCCGCCGGGGGAGGAGACCTTCGTCACCCAGTATTCGCTCAACTACCTCGAGGACGTCGACCTGATCAAGTTCGACTTCCTCGGCCTCAAGACTCTCGACGTCATCGACAACGCCATCAAGCTCGTCAAGATGCGCTATGACAGGGTGATCGACTGGAACACCATCGACGTGGACGACCCGAAGGTGTACGAAGTGATCCAGAGCGGGGCGACGGTCGGGATGTTCCAGATCGAATCGAGCGGGATGCAGGACCTGAACAAGCGCCTCAAACCCTCCAACTTCGAAGACCTTATTGCGGTCCTGGCGCTCTACCGCCCGGGACCGATGGAGTCGGGGATGCTTGACGACTTTATCGAGCGCAAGCACGGGCGCAAGAAGATCTTCTACCCCTTTGAAGAGGTCAGTTTCGACATGCTCAAAGATACCCTGGAGCCGACCTACGGGATGATCGTCTACCAGGAGCAGGTCATGCAGATCGTCCAGACCGTCGGGGGCTTCAGCCTCGGCGGGGCGGACATCGTCCGCCGTGCGATGGGTAAGAAGAAAGCGGACCTGATGGAGAAGTACAATCGCGAGTTCTCCGAAGGGGCACAGAAGCAGGGACTGGATTACAAGAAAGCCTCCGCGCTCTTCGACCTGATCGAGAAGTTCGCCGGCTACGGGTTCAACAAATCCCACTCGGCGGCCTACGCGATGGTCACTTTCCAGACGGCGTGGCTCAAGACCTACTACCCGCAGGAGTTCATGGCGGCCCTGCTCACCTCGGAAAAGGATAACACCGACAAGGTCGTCAAGTACATCGATGAGGTCAAGCGGATGGGCATAGAACTGAGCCCGCCGGACATCAACGATTCGCAGCTCGAGTTCAGTGCGACCCGCAAGGATGACCAGGACCACATTCTCTTTGGGCTCGGTGCCATCAAAGGGGTCGGGACCTCCGCGGTCAAGTCGATCCTCGAAGTACGAAAAGAGGGCGAGTTCACGGACCTGCAGGACTTCGTCAACCGTATCGACCCGCAGAAGGTGAACAAGAAGGTGCTCGAATCCATCGCCAAGGCGGGGGGCTTCGACCGCTACCACTATTCGCGCCGTGCGCTGCTCGAGCAGATGGAGACGGTGATCGAGACGGCCAAGGACTCCATGCAGGCGCGCAAGAACGCCGTGGGGAGCCTCTTCGGCGACGACGCCGACGTCACCACGGTGCACCTCAAGCTTGAAAACGCGCCGGAGTTCGGGCTGAAGCAGATCCTGGAGTTCGAGAAGGAGACCCTGGGCTTCTACGTCTCGGGCCACCCGCTCGATGATTACCGCGAGGAGCTCGATCCGCTCGAATACACCCTCTCCTCAGACCTGGAGAACATTGCCGACGGCTCTTATGCCATCTTTATTGGGAAGGTCGAGGAGATTACGAAGAAGATCTCCAAGAAAGGCAACCAGTTTGGCATCGTCAACATCATGGACTTCCACGGCAACCTCGAGGTGATGCTCTTCAGCGACAAACTCGAGGAACTCGAGGCAATGAACCTCGACGAGCCTATTGCCTTCAAGGTCAAGGTGACCCACACGGAGATGTTCACCCGTACGAGTGTGACGAAGATCATGACCCTCAAAGAGGTGAAGCGGGAGAGCAAGAAGGTCAGTACAAAGATCCGCGAAGTGCCGCAGGAGCCGCTGACTCTGCGCCTGCACCTGGACAACGGCGTGGAGCGTCTCGAGGAGCTCTACCGCCTGGTGCGCCGCCACCCGGGGACGCGGCCGCTGAAGCTCAACATCGTCTCCAAGCTGCAAAATGTCGTCATCGACTCGGCCATCCGTGTCAACAACTCCATCATGGAGGAGCTGGCCGCCCTCAGCGACGTCGACGTCGCCTAGCGCTGCTGCCGGAGGGGACTGTTACCCCGGATAGATCATTTTCTTCGTCACGCCGCCGTCGATGACGAAGTTCTGGCCCGTGATGAAACGGGCCGCTCCGCTTGTCAGATACCAGACCATCTCCGCAATATCCTCCACCGTTCCGACCCGCCCGGCGGGGTGAAAAGCGTGGTCTTCGCCGCGAAGTGTGTTGGGTGCGGCGTGTTCGATCCAGCCGGGGCTGACGGCGTTGACGCGCACGGGGGCGAGGCTCATGGCCATGGCGTGGGTGAGGCTCAGCACTCCCCCTTTGCTGGCGCTGTAGGCTTCCGTATGCGGTTCGCTCATCAGGGCGCGGGTCGAGGCGATATTGACGATGCTGCCGCCGCTCGCAGCCAACAACGGCGCCGCGGAGCGGCTGAGGAGGAAGGGAGCGGTCAGGTTGACGTCGATGACCCGTTTCCACTCTGCTACAGAGAGGGTAAGCGGGTCGCCGTTGGCACTGGTTGCGGCGTTGTTGACGAGGGCGTCGAGGTGCGGCAGCGACGCTACCGTTTCTTCAATACTTTCCGGGTCGGCGAGGTCGCAGACGAGCGGTTCGAATCCCCCCTTGAGGGCTGCGGCAGCGAGACGGTCGCTCTGCACATCAAGGCCGTAGACCTTCCAGCCGCGGTCGGCAAAGAGGGTAGCCGTCCCCAACCCGATCCCCTGGGCGGCGCCGGTAATAAGGAGTGTTTTCACCCTTCATGCTTTCGGAAAAGCTTGGCGACGGAGGCGAAATCCTCGCCGCTGAACCCTTCGGCGAAGGTGCGTGCATAGAGCTCTTTGACCATACCGGCCGTGTACAAGGGCTGTTCGAGGCCGTAGGCGAGGTCCTGCAGACAGTGCAGGTCCTTGTAGATCAGGGCGTTGGAGAAGTGGGGCGTGAAGTCGTCATCGAGCAGTTTCTGGCGCTTGGCGTCGAGCACGAGCGATTTGCCGCCGCCGACGGCGAGGATATCGAGGAGCGTTTTACGCTCGATCCCGGCTGCTTCGCCGATGCCGACCGTTTCAGCCAGGACGGCCATGATGCCGCCCAGGGCAAGGTTGTTGACGAGCTTCATCTTTGTCGCACGCCCGGGTTCACGGAGGTAGAAGAGGTGCGCACCGATGGCCTCGAGGATGCCTCTTGAACGTTCAAAAACCGCTTCCTCCCCGCTGGTCAGTACGGTCAGCGCCCCGTTGGCGGCCGGGACGACGCTGCCGAGGACCGGGCACTCCAGGTAGGAAGCCCCCGCAAGGCGGCAGCGTTCGTGGAAACCCGCAACGGCGTCGAAATGGTTGGTGGTCAGGTCGATGACGGTCTTGCCGGAGACGTTGGCGCTCAGCAGGCCGTTTTCGCCGGAGAGCACTGCGTCGACCGCGTTACTGTCGAAGAGACAGAGCAGGACGACATCGCACTTTTCGATGACGTCGCAGGGATGGTCGCAAAGTTCGGCATCCAGCCCCTCCGCCCGCTGCGGCGTGCGGTTGTAGACGCTCAGCGTATGCCCGCACGCCAGCAGTCTTTCGGCGACGGCGCGGCCGAGGTGCCCGAGCCCGATAAATCCCAGATGCATGGTGACTCCTTGGTGTTGCTTTGCCGTTATTATGCCAAAGCACGGGGGGAATGGGTAAACGGCCGACGGGCACGGATTTTGCATGCCCTGCGGAACACTATATTTCCGGAGTCAAAGATGCAAACCCTCAAGATCGTCTGCCCCCACTGCCAAGTCGTCAATAACGTTGTCAACGAAGTCGAAAAAAAAGAGGTGCTCTGCAGCAGCTGCGGCAAACCCCTGACCGATACGACCCCCGTTACCTGCGATGCGGAGACGTTCAAGCTCCACATCGCCGAAAACGACATCCCCGTTATTGTCGATTTCTACTCCCCCGACTGCGGTCCCTGCATGGAGATGGCCCCCGATTTTGAAAAGGCCGCCGCCTCCTGTCCGCTGGAAGTACGCTTTTTGAAGGTCAATACTCTCACTGACGGTCCGCTGGCGCTGCAGTACGGCGTCAACGAACTGCCCACGACCATTGCCTTCAGCAAGGGGATGGAGATGAACCGTTTTACGAGCAAGCTCACCAAGGACCAGCTCAGCATGTGGGCCGAGAGCCTGATCCAGATGACGCTTTAAACGATTATTTCTTTTTAGTAAGATTGTTTTTGATGAATCACTAACGACATTATTCGTTTCGAACTGAACCGGTGTCACAAAATTGGACGGATTTGACACCTAAAAGTGCTATTGTTTTAACCTAATAAAGTTTGATAGAAAATTATGTACTGGACTTTGAGAAGAATAATTAATCTGAACTTGTCAATGTATCTTGACTTTTATTTATACTTTGTAGCTTGAGAAAATATAAGATTAATAACTCTTCCCCTTCCTTTCCTTACTCATGGAACTCTATTTCATTTGAACATTCCAAGCTTGTAATCCATCATAACTGAAGCTCAGATAGAATTCTACAGTTTTGTTCAGGTCACTTTTTGTAAATTCAGATTTAGGAATAAAATAAACATGGAGATTATTGTACAGAATTGTGCCTGCTTTTTGATTTTTTACTTCATGAATAGTTCCTTCACATTTTTCTAAATGCTTCAAACCAGGTTTTTTGAAAAATTTTTCTTCTTTATCCCACGCTAATCTAGCATCAAATCTGTGAATTATTTTTTTTATGCTCTCGGACTTATTTGAAGAAAGCCATTCTCTTGGAAATCTATTACCTTCTATGAAAACTGATTTTGATTGGAGCTGTTTAGTGAGCTGAATTAGCTCTGTTAGGAGTTCATTATTGCCATTGTAATACTGAATAAATTTTAAAATATACAAGTAAAAAATTATCAGAATATGTAGGTCTTTTTGGATTTTAGTTAATTGCTCTTCATCTTTAAGAAGTATGTCAATATGAGTCAATGAATCTAAAATTTTTAGAATATCCAAATCAATGTCTTTATGTCTAATTAGTTTTAGCCACAATAATAGATCAGCAGAGTTGAGATTCTTTAAAGAAACATTCTCAATATTTTTGTCTAGATGTGATAATAGTTGTGTGACTTTTTCTGTCGGAATACTATTGATATTCTCATTGAACTTTTTAATATTTAATCTTACGATATTTCTTCGGATAGATGGGTTGTAAAATGTATTTTTTGCCAACATATTATTAAGCATGGAAAGTGAGTTACCGATATCTCCTTGCAATTCCCATAGTTGATTTTGAATTTGTTTCATATCGTTATATTCATCTCGGCCAGAACTTACTAATTCAAAATCAGAAATTAAACTTTCTAAATTATCGATAATGTCAACAATAAAATCATCATTTTTATATTCCTGAATGAAGTTTTCAATATTCCCATATCGTTTAGTACCGTATTTCAGTAAATATAATAGCGCTCTTGCGTGACTCACAAATGGGTATTCATTGTTTGATTGGGTGTCAGATTCTCTAGAAATTATGAAGTATTCTGAGGCTTGTTTTGCTAATTCTATTATTTCATCAATATTATTTTCCATACGAATGTCATATTTCATCGCACGAAAGTAAGCCATTCCTTTTATATGATATAAAATTGAATCATTATTTCCTTGATTTTCAGCAATTTCAATTGCTTTGTTAATATACTTTAATGCTTTCGATAAATTCTGTCTATCTACACTATAAAAACGCCCCAAGTGTGCTTGTATATGACTGTTTTCTGGATACATTTCAGATAAGTATGTAAAAATTTGTTCTTTAGCATCTGTTGATAGACATTCAATTAAATCAGTATAATATCTTTGTGGCCCTTGATCTTCAGAATCATAACTAGTAACAACTCTTTTAATAAAAAGCCTATTGATGATTTCCATAATTTGATCATTGTTTTTAGTGTGAGAATGGTTTTCTTCAATAAACTTGAGAAATTCTAGTGCCATGTCAACTAATTTCTGTTGCCATGCTTTTTGTTGTTCAACTCTTGAAAAAAGTATAAGTAACTTTTCACTGATAAGATTATGAATGATTTTTATAGTGATGTCTTCATTGATTTCATTATAAATGATAAGGCTATTGATTGTATCTGTTTCGAAGAAAAGTGAATTCTTCTGTACTTTATTTGTTAAAAAATACAGACTAATTTCATCACCAGTGAAATACTGAACTAATGCTAAAAACATTAGGCGTTTCTTTTGTCTGCCTTCTAATATATCAACACGATTTTTTATGTAGTCGTCTAGTTTATTGTATTCATCCAAAAAAGTAGTAAAACAATATTTGAAAAGGGAATTTTTATACCCTATGTGAAGTCCAACTAAATCCTCTTGGCGTTCTATATTTAATTGTGCAAGTTTATTGTAAATAGCATTGGATTCTTTTTGGGAAAGCGTTTCTTCAATCTTGAATACAGAAAATCCTCCTGCTGATAATTTTCTGTATTGCTGATTCAGATCAGCACGATTTAAAAAGCGAATAACATACAAAATTACATAGGATATTGATTTTGAATTTAATTCGCTTATTAGATTTTTTACAGCATCTTCTTTAATATTATGATCAATATAAATCATAATTGGTTTACTAGTTAAGGTATACAATTTTTGTATAAATTCATATGTCCTTTTTTTCGAGTAATCTAGAATCTGCAAACTTGGAAATCTTTCCTTAGTATCCCAAGCAATACGATTAATAATCGTGCTACTACCGGCACTAGGTTCACTTAGCAAATATATTAACTTTTGATCACGTTGTTTAAGGCCCGAAATTACATCGATCTCAATTTTCCTCCCAACATCTCGCTTAATATCACATTCTTGATTCAGAAAGTTAGTATTTATTTGATTCCCTCGATAGAAGTGATTGCATTCAACAAACTCTGTTTGTATGTTTTTACTAAGTAATTGGATAGTGTCTATATACTGTAAATAATCGTTTTTAGAAATTTCAATCTCTGTTTCTTGACCTTCTATGAGAGCAGGTAAAAGTAAATCGAAATTATTGTTCAATTTTTTGTTGTTATGTAGTAAAAGACTAAAATGTCTTATTGAAAACTCATATGTATAAAATGTTCGAAAATTTTCATAATCTTTTTGTTCACTATGTATTCTATCTATGATTTTTTGCTTACTGGAACAGAAAAAAACTGTTGTTTCAGTAGAAAAGACATCATCAATGATATTGATAAAATCGATGATATATTGCAGTTTTTCAAAGTTTTCCCAAAAAACAAAAATATAAATATCAGCACTTGAGATACCACCTTTATATAAATTTTCTAAGTGATTACGAATTTTGTTACTGAAGACATATTTTTTTTGCCACAGTTTGCTATTATCAGTGATAGTACTATTATCAGACGCAAACCCATTAACAAAATCCCAAAAAACTGTATTTCTTTTATATTCGAGTGTATTGTTAATTGTAAGCCTATTAACATCTCTATATTTTTGAAGCGTATTACTTACACTTGATAATAGTCCATTGATGTCACTTTGACTATCAAAGTCTGCTACATATGACCAAGGTATATATGCTAAATGTTCAAGGTCATGACTTTGTTCTACACTATCAGATATTAATACATATCTTTGTAATGTTTCATTGAAATTTTGAGTGATATTTTTGATTTCTTCCCAAGATACTTTTTCATTTTCATTAAGTAAAGGTTCTACAAGATCTTGTTGTAGCGTTAGTATAAAAGACCTAAGTTTACTTGGTAAGGGGGTGTGTAAGTATTCTGCATACAACCATTCTGACAGAAATGCTAAATTTAAAAGCGTATATGTTTTTTCTTTTTCAGTAAGAATAGTGTGATCATCATCATGGGACGAGGGATTGCCATTGCTCTGTAGGACAAGGAGGTAAGCCTTTGGCCTTTTGTCTTGAATGAGCCCTGTCCGTCTGGACGTTCCAAAAATAATAGATTGTATTGCATTATCAAATGAATATTTGATAGTGCTGTGTGTATTTTCAAGGATTTGAGTGCCTTCGGACTCACCATATTCTTTTAAGATGACTAATTTACAGAAAGCCTCAGCAGCTTGTCTGGCTTCATTAATGTTTTTACTATCAAAAGCATTGATTGTGTGTTGCAAGAAGGTGCCAGTTTTTTCTTTAATAGTAATCATTCCGTCCTCAAATACTCTTTTTTTTGGTTTTGAATGTACCAACGATTCAGGTAGTTTAATATTTCAAATTTGATTCCGTTAGTAATGGTAATCTTACGATGTTTTTCTTAAAGGTTTAAGACAAAGGTACAAATATTTAAAAAATCAATGTCTGTAAGATTTTCTGATGCTTTAACGCTTCCATGACCTAGTAACAGATCTCGTTGATTTCGCTGATGAACGCTTTGACAAAGGCAAAAAATCTAATATTCCTGTCATGACCAGCTAATCGCAAATTCTTGGAAGAATGATGAATAGTTTAAAAAATATGTCGTAGTCATATAAGTCTACGACTAATTAGTTGTTTAAATCTTAGTGGTTGATTCATAACGAGTATAATTTATATTTGAAATAGTTTGTAAGTATCTTGAAGAACAGTGGACGCTATAATCAGAGAGTAATCAAACGACTATATAAATAGGAACATCCATGACTCGAGAAGATTTCAACGACGGACTTTTGGGCTTTCTGGATGCGTCGCCGACGCCGTTTCATGCGGTGTCGAACGTCACGGGAATGCTGGAGAATGCCGGGTTTACCTATCTGGACGAGCGCAGCGAATGGTCGCTGGAAGTCGGCAAGCGCTACTACACGACCCGCAATGCCTCTTCGGTGATCGCTTTCACCTATACGGGGGAGAGCGACTACGTCATGTTCGGGGCACACACCGATTCGCCCAACCTCAAACTGAAGCCTTCGCCGGTCCTCAAAGGAAGCGGTACGGTGCGCCTGGGGGTGGAGCCCTACGGCGGGCTGCTGATGAACCCCTGGTTCGACCGGGACCTCGGCATTGCCGGCCGGGTCGCCTACAAGACGGCATCGGGGGAGATCAAAGAGGCGAACATCGACACGGAAGACGCGGTGGCAGTGATCCCGTCGCTGGCGATCCACCTCGACCGCGAGGCGAATCAGAGCCGCACGGTCAACGCCCAGACGGACCTGCCCGCGCTCATCGGCTGCGATGAAAGCTTTGATTTCGAAGCGTGGGTCGGGAAGCAGCTCGTCGCGGCGGGGGTGGACGACTTTGACCGTCTACTCTCACACGAGCTGAGCCTGTACGATACGCAGAAGGCCTCCTATGTCGGTGTGGCCAAGGAGTTTATCGCCTCGGCGCGCCTGGATAACCTGCTGAGCTGCTACGTGGTGCTGCTCACCATCTGCAGCGTCGGCAACGACCGCCCCTACCTGATGATCCTCTCCGACCACGAAGAGGTCGGCAGCGAAAGCAGCAGCGGGGCGGCGGGCCCCTTCCTGGAGAATACGCTGCAGCGCATGACGGGGAGCTACGAAGCCTTCGTGCAGCTCTGCCAGCGCTCACTGATGGTGTCGTGCGACAACGCCCACGCGCAGCACCCCAACTACGCGCACAAGCATGACCCGGAGCACGCCCCCTACATCAACAAGGGGTTGGTACTGAAACTTAACGCCAACCAGCGCTACGCCTCGAACTCCCGGACGGTCTCGCGCTTCGTCCTCGCCTCCGAGCGTGCCGGGCACCCGCTGCAGGAGTTCGTCACCCGCAGTGACATGGGGTGCGGTTCGACCATCGGCCCCATCACCGCTACGCGGCTGGGCATCGAAACCCTCGACGTCGGGCTGCCGACCTACGCCATGCACTCCATCCGCGAACTGGCGGGCACGAAGGACGCCTTCGAACTCTACGAGATGCTGCTGGCGCTTTAGGGCGTCAATGCTAAAGAAAGGGTGAGGGGCTTTCACTGACGTAAGGAGTGAAAGGGGATGTGGTTGGGTCGCCCGGACTGCGTCCGGATGAAATGATTTAGGCCAATGCCTCTTCGATCTGGGCCAGGGCGAGCTTCTTGCCGTTCTCTTCCTCTTCCGCGCTCCACCAGTACTCGATGATCTGCTGTTCAATTGTGCCCAGCAGGTCCATCGGCAGGTTGGCAAAGACCTCGAAGGAGCTGATGTCGTCGGGGCTCACCCCCTTGGATTTTGCCAGATCGTTGATGAGTTCGCGGATCGACTTTTCGACGTCGGTGGGTTCGGGCAGCGGTGTGTCGTCGTCGGTCGGCTGCGGGATGACGCGGGCATAGTCGATCCAGGTTTTGATCTCGCCCTCGAGGTAGTCGTACCCCTGGATCTGGTAGCAGAGCACCCGGTTGTCGCCGTAGACGATCTCGTCGCTGTCGTCCAGGACATCGGAGGTCTTGGCAATGCCGTCGTGCAGGTAGACCTCGATGCGCTCGTTCTCGTGCAGGGTCGAGGCGGTTTCAAAAGCGTTGCGCGCGTGTTTGAGAAGTTCTTCTTTGATGGTGTCTTTATCCATAGGTTACCTTTCTGTTCAATTCAATTCATGTAGGGGATATCAAGGACGGCGTCGCGGTCTTCGGCGTCGTACTCGAAGGTGTCGATCCGCGCAATGTTCGCGATCTTGCCGGTGATGGCCAGGCGTTGCAGCGGATGCAGTTTACGGGATTCGACGCTCTCTCCGATGGCGTCGCAGTAGTGGTTCGTAATGATAGGGTGCCACTGCCCGTGCTGTGCCGCCACCGTTTCGGCAAAGGTTTTGAGCGCTTCGAGCTCCATGGCATCGAGGCGCGGGAGCTTGCGGACAAGGTTGCGGACGAACTGCTTGGTGAAGAAGGGTTCCCCCAGCTCCAGCAGCCGGGAAGCGGCGTCGATGCTCGCTTCGTTCTCACTGTAACTGTAGGCGTAGCGGAAGTGTTCACAGACCCACTCGATGTAGCGGGGGTAGTGCTCCAGCACCATGACGAGCTCCTGGAGGTCCTGGTCGATCAGGACCTGGAAAAGGCTCACGGTATTTTTGCTGATACGACGCCAGTGGGGTTCTTCAGGCTGGAAGTTGTCCTTGTCCAGGATGATCCGGTAGCGGTCGATCTGCGCCCCGGCGGCTCTCAGGCGGCCTTTTTCACTGTAATCAGAGGGCGCATCAGGCACGCGGGCCTTACTGGCCTTGCTGTACTCCGGCATACCTTACACTGCCTTTTGCTGTACGGCTTCGGTACGGGCGTTGTGAAAGTCCCAGAGTTGTTTGTAGTGCGAATCGAGCTGTGAGAGGACGCCGTCGACGGCGATCAGGTCCTTGAACTTGCCGAAACGTTCGTTGGGGAAGCGTTCATACCACTCCTCCATCTCTGCCTTGAGCGCATTGCGCTTGGCGACGGTCTGCGCGATCAGGCCGCGGATTTCGTGCATCTCTTTTGTTACGATCTCAGTCATGGCTGCATCCACATCCGCATGCTCCCGATGCCGTGCCCGGATCGAGGTAGGTCTGCGCGTTGGCCGAAACGACTTTGACGAAATTTTCCGTCTCCAGTCCCTCGACAATGGTTGAAAGTGCCAGCGGCTCTTTCCCCAGGTAGTACACACCGATGCCTTCCTCCTCCAGGACGCCGTAGGGGCCGTCACCCATGAAAGAGTAGACGACGGACGTCACGGAGTGGTCGGCAAGCAGTTTGGCGGTTTTGACACCGTCCCCTTTGCCGTTGTTCGGAATGAAGTGGAACGCCTTCTCATCATTATTATAAAGGGCGAATGCCTGAACATTTCCGAAGAGTTTCGATGACGTGGCATCCATCGACGCCGTGTCCACCGGTATAGCGATCATTGTCGCCTCCTTAGATGATTTTTCCTTATATTGCAAAAAATGTTCCACGCTTCTGGAACGTTCTTTGCACCAAGCCCTCTATGAAAAAGTATGCAATGGATTATTTCGGTTTTTCCAACGAGGAGGGGGACGGCTGCGTCGCCCAGTTCGTCGACTTCCCGGAGATCAAGGGGATCGGTGACTCTTTTGAGGAGGCCGAAGAAGATGCATATGAACGGCTCGAAGCCTATTTTCAAAGTCAGGAGGAGCAGAAAATGACGACATTCGAAGCGGGAGTCAGTGCCTACGAGGCAAAACAGTATAAAGAGGCGTATGACCTCTTTGTCGATTCGGCGGCAAAAGCGGATGCCAACGCCATGGTGAACCTGGGGGTCATGGCGATGCAGGGCAAAGGGTGCGGACGCGACATCGGAGCGGCCAAAACGTGGTTTACGAAGGCGGCCGAGCAGGGCAGCATGCACGCGATGATGAGCCTGGCGCAGATCTTCGAAAAAGGACTCGACGGCACCCCCAATGAGAAGGACGCACTTGCCTATTACCGCAAAGCTGCCGATATCGGGCATGTCGACGCGCAGTTCAAAGCGGGCATGATGCTCAAAGAAAGCGGCGAGAAAGCCGAAGCGATGCGTTACCTGATTACCGCCGCGCACAATAACAATGTTCGGGCGCAGGAGGTGGTCACCTATGTCAGCAACAAAGAGCTGGCGACCCTGCGCAACGAACCGTTCCGCAGCCTGCCGGTGGAAAAACAGATCACGCTGGTCATGCAGGTGATCGACCAGAAGATCCGTCCGACCCTCGAGGCCGACAGCGGCGGGATCGAACTGCTCAACTACGTCCCGGGCGAAACCCCGCAGATCTGGTTGAACTACCTGGGTGCATGCTCGGGCTGTCACCTCGGTTCCACCTCGACGGCGGATATGCTGCTCGACGCTTTCGAGGAGCTGATCGACAAAAATGTCGTCCTTTACCTGATGTAGGGAGCGCGGGATGAACAAGATTGCCGCAGTCGTCAGCGATATCGAAAGCACGGACATCGTCACGTACATCACGCTGCTGTGCAACGAGACCCAGATCCGTCTCATCAAAACCAAGACTCCGGTCTGGGCCGCGGTGGGCGAGAAGGTCTTTTTTACCTTCCAGGAGGCATCGGTCTGCGTCAGCAAAGAGTGCCCGGGGAAGGTCTCCATCGAAAACCGTATCCCCGGCACACTGAAAAAGATCCGCAGCAAGGATTCGCTCTGCGAGCTTACCTTCGACAGTGATCTGGGCACGGTCGTTTCGCTGGTCACGGAGAAAGCCTGCCACGAACTGGGGCTTGAAGTCGGCTGCGAAGCGACGATGCTGCTGCGCGGTGTCGATATCCATCTTGAACCCGATGTGGTCCCGATGACGGTCGAGAGCTTCAAGAAGCGTGCAGGAACGAAAGTTGCAAACTGAAAAGCATACTTTTTACAGGAGAAACAAATGGCAGTAATGATTACGGATGAGTGCATCAACTGTGACGCTTGTGCACCGGAATGCCCGGTCGCGGCAATTTTGAGCAACGGTGACGAAAAGAACCCCTACGACGACGAACGCTTCTATGTGAAGCCGGAAACCTGTGTCGAGTGTGTCGGTCACGCGGATACGCCGCGCTGTGCGGAAGCGTGCCCGACGGAAGGTTCCATCGTATGGGATATGCCGTATACCGTTGATTTCGAAGAGTACTACTCCGCCGGAAACGAAGATGGTACCTACAAGATCCGTGAACACAAGAAGAAAGGGCTGATGCTTCCGTCGGTCAAAGAGCAGAAGTTCATGGACGAGATCGGTATGGACGTGCGCGAAGGCCACGCCAACGTTTCTGACTCCTTCTAATTCGTAGCGTCCAAACACGACGTTAACACCGGGGTTCACCTCAGAGTGAACCTTGGTATGTTTTAGCTTTCATGTGTCAAGCACCTTTTCGGCGGGAGAGGGTGTTTGACACATGGAAGCGTACGGTGAAGCAGAACGCTTCCTGTCGCATCTAAATAAAAAGGTAGTCATCATGAGAATCGCATTTGCTTCATCCACGGGCGAAAAGATCGATCAGCACTTCGGCTGGTCCAAGACCTTCCACCTTTACGAAATCGACAAAGAGAGCGCGACCCTGCTCAAAGTGATCGACAGTTCGGAGGAGCCCGAGGAAGAAGTGGCGAAACTCAACTACAAGATCGGGACGATCGAAGAGGCGGACATCATGTACTGCACCCAGATCGGGCCGAAGGCATCGAAGATGGTACAGGCCGCGGGGATCCACCCCGTACGCGTCGCCGAAGGGGAGGACCTTCAAGGCGCGATCGACCAGATCCACGACATGCTCAATACCCAGCCGCCGATCTGGCTGCTGCGTGCATTCCACAAAGGTGCGCAGCGCGCAGCATCGTAGCGGTTGCGTTTAAAGATCTCCGGAGAGATCTTTACAGGTAACCGTTACCTAAATTTTCGGAAAGGTATTTATGGCAGTAATGATCACGGATCTTTGCATTAACTGCGATGCGTGTGTTGACGAATGTCCGGCAACGGCGATTGTCAGTGCGGATAGCTCGCCCAGGGATGACTGGGAGTATGCGTACGTCAAGCCGGAAAAGTGCATCGAATGCGTCGACGCCGCGGTACCGAAGTGTGCCGACGTCTGTCCGACGGAGGGATGCATTGTCTGGGACATGCCTTACGATACTGAATACAACGACTATTTTGTGCAGAGCGACGCGTATGTGATCCGCGTGCATAAAAAGAAAGGGCTCATGAGCCCTGAAGTCTCACCGCAGCCGTGGCGGGAGGGGATCAGCATGGCTGATCGCCAGCACCACGTCTCTGTCGGCGAAACCCTAAAACTCTATAACCCCTAAAGGAAACACAATGGCTGTAATTATCGATGACAAATGTATTACCTGTGACGCATGTCTGCAAGTCTGTCCGGTCAACGCGATCGTAGACGATTCGGATAACCCTACCGGCGAGAAGCGCTACTACGTCCAGCCTGAAAAGTGTGTCGAGTGTGTCGGGATCTACGACGATCCACAGTGCGCCGCGATCTGCCCGAGTATCGGTACGATCACCTGGGATATGCCGTTTACCCCGGAATTCGAAGAGCACTTCCTCAACGAAGAGATCTACAAGCTCGGCGAAAAGAACGGCAAGCTCAAAACGCCGTCGTTCCGCAAAAAGAAATTCCGCGAGGATATCCCGGTCGAGGACCGCGGTGTCGGCAGACTGGTCGAGGAAGAGCCCGAAGAGCTGAACGAGGCGGGCTGAGGCACTGCCGATGGCCGTCACCCCCATGCCCATGCGGGCCTTTCACCAGCGCGAAGAGCGGTATCAGGGACTGCAGATCGAATTTGACGGTTCCGATGCTGTAAAGTCACGGATCCTCGATATGATCGCCTCCGTGTCGAAGCAGCGCGGTATCTCTCCCAGCCTAAACCACTTCAGCGACGCATCGATCTATCTCGAGTTCCATGACGAGTATGACCGTGACGGCGGCGAGTTCTTCGCCGACCTGCTCGGCCGTCTGGGGATCGCAAAGTGCGAAAGCTGTTAAAGGAAGCATCGGATGCCATATGAACTTTGATAAAAACCGCCTGGCCGAAATCGCCGCAGCACTCTCGCCCTTTGAGATCGACTGCGCCATCACGGTCGCACTGAAAATCTCGGATGACACCTGCAAGATGGGTGAAGGGCAGCGTGCGCTTTTTATGGCGTTGTACGACCTGCTGCCCGATAAAAGCAGCGCGATGTTCGCCGAGGAGGTCCATGCGTTAATCGCCGAGGGGCGCTCCGCTTTGAGTGAAGAGATCGCCGCGGCGATCAAACCGCTGCGCGAATCGGCCATGGACAAAATTACACGCCCGAAAATGAAAGCCTTCAAGGCATCGATCCGCGCACGGCTCGCTTCCGACGAAGCGGCATAGGCGCATAGCGCCCTTTTAAAGGGGCCTTGCAGCCATTTTTTCTCACGACTTCTACCGCTACAGGTGCCTCTTGTCGGACGGCAAGATCCATTTATTGCCTAAAAAATAACCACCCATACCGAACAAAAAGCCGACAAAATTGTATACTATTTTCATGAAACTTCCGCAGTCAAGGCTGCGAAAAAAGGATTAACCAAT
>NZ_JBTKXX010000003.1:0-279216 GCF_054862725.1 Thiomicrolovo sp. ZZH C-3 | reverse complement strand
CGGCTGATCGGCTTCTTTCGATGCCTCTCATCGTTTGTGGACGGGAATTATAGGGGATTCTCAAAGCAATGTCAAGAGGTTTCTGCGCAAATTTTCAAATTTTTCGAAATTTCTTGGAATTTGCTAATTTATGTAAATTTGTTACTTGTTATTTTCGCTGTTTTCGCGGATGGATTTGACCTCCGCGACCGCCGTAAAGCGGCTGTCCATCAGGCTGATTTCATCCCCTTCGCTTACATTACTAAGGGAAACGGGGCGCCCCCCTTTGACGACCTGCGCGAACCCCTGCTTATCCTTGCGTTTGGGGTCCTGGGTTTCAAGGCTGCTTTGAAGCGCATTGAGCAGTGACTGTTTCTGGTTTAACTGCAGGACCTCTGCCTGCTGCAGGCGTGCGTGCATCGGTTCCAGCTGTGATGCGGCCTGTTGCAGCCGGTAGTCGATGCTCTGATCGAACCGGTGTCCCAACTGCAACAGCAGTTCACTCTGCTCTTTGATCCTCTGTTCAACCGAATGCTGCCGGTAGCGTTCATACAGATGGGTGACCGTCTGCATGTTCCCCTGCACTTTTTCGCCGACGCGGCGGTCGAGCTGTTCTTGCAACGCATCGAGGTTCATCATCACTTCATACTGGTCCGGCAGGATCATCTGCATCGCGGCAGAAGGTGTCGGTGCCCGCAGATCAGCAACGAAGTCCGTGATCACCCAGTCGATTTCATGGCCGACGGCGGAGACAATCGGTGTTGATGCCGCTGCAACTGCCCGTGCAAGTGTTTCGTCATTAAAACCCCACAGGTCTTCAAGGCTTCCCCCGCCCCGGCTCAGAACAACAACATCATACCCCGCTTCATCGGCCGCACTCAGTGCAGCCACCAATGAAAATGGTGCCTGTTCCCCCTGGACAATGCTGTCATAAACGAAAAGCTCCGTCAGCGGCCAGCGGTGTGCCGCCACCCGTTTCATATCCTGCAACGCCGCTCCCGTAGCGGAGGTGATCATGGCGATCTTTTTCGGGTAACGCGGCAGGGGCTTTTTCCGTTCGCTCTCAAACAGTCCCTCTTCCGAGAGCTTTTTTTTCAACTGTTCGTAGGCCAATGCCAGGGCTCCCTGCCCCGCCGGTTCAATGATCTGGGCGTTGATCTGGTAGCTGCCGCGCGGTTTGTAGAGCGTGATGCCGCCGCGGACGACGACCTTGAGGCCCTCTTCGAGCCGGAAACGCAAATGCGACGCGTTGCCGCGGAACATGACGCCGCTGATGGCCGAACCGCTGTCTTTGAGGGTGAAATAGATGTGGCCGCTGTTATGGTAGGTAATTCGGGAAAGTTCCCCTTCGACGGCGACCTGGACAAAGGTCGTCTCGAGAAGGTTCTTGATCTGTTCGTTGAGGGCCGATACGGAGACCGCCTGCACCGCTTACACCTTCTTGGCGATGATCAGTGTAGAGATATCCATGGAGAAACTCTGAATAAAGAGGGGCTCGAAACCGGCGGCTTCCAGTTCACTGCGCATCCCTTCAACCGTCAGGAACCCTTCGATGGAGTTGGGCAGGTATTCGTACGCTTCTTTGTTCTTCGAGATAAAGCCGCCGACCTTCGGCAGGACCTTCGTCATATAGAAGTCCCGGATCTTGCCCAAAATCGATGGATGCTCATTTTTCATGAACTCCAGGATCACCACCATGCCGCCGGGTTTGAGCACGCGGTTGAACTCCCGCAGCGCTTCTTCGCGCTCGACAACATTGCGAATGCCGTAAGAGATGCTGAGCATGTCCGCCGTATCCGATTCAACGGGAAGCGCCGTCGCCTTGGAGATGGCAAAATCGAAATCGGGGAACTTCTGCCGGCCGACACCGACCATCCCCTCGGAAGGATCGACGCCAAGGATCTTTTTGATACTGATGTTTTTGACCGCGGCGCGCTGCCGCCAGTAATCCATCATATCCCCCGTCCCGCAGGCGACGTCGACGATCAGATCAAGCTCCGGCCGGTTGTAGAAGCCGAAGGCCTTGTCGCACCCTTTGCGGCGCCAGCTGCGGTCGACGCCCATACTCATGACACGGTTCGCCTTGTCATAGGTCGGCGCGATCTCGTCGAACATCGATACGATTTTTTCCTGTCTATCCATTCACCATCCATTGTTTAACATCCTCACCCGAACGGGAGAGGTGTCTGATTTCAAATTGTTTTCGCTCTTGCAGAAAGCGTATTGTACCACCGCTTGAGGGTGCAACAAAACAGAGATACATATCGCACCGCGGCTGCACTGCTTCGAACATCCCCGGCCCGCCCTCGACAAGCACATTGCGGTACTGTTCAATCACATCAAGGTCCGATGCGATCATCACTTTTCGCCCCGGGACGCTGAAGAGCGGAATCGTCCGGTCGAAGTCGTCACGCTTGGAAAGAATAAGAATATCAGGCGCCTTACCGTCCACCAGCCGCGCATCCAAGGTCGGACGGTCCGTCCGTACGGTGTTTCCCCCGATAACGAGCAGGTCCGCTGCATCGCGCATCGCATGCACGAAGCGGCGCGATTCACTTCCGCTGATAATCCCTCCGTCGACCGTACCGTCGAGCCGCTGGGCCCACTTGAAGATGACGAAGGGCTTTTGCTGCCACTGGACAAAGGGGAAAAGTAGATCTTCCGACGCTTTGGAAGGTTGGTGTTCGACATTGATACCCGCGTCTCCAAGGATGGATGCCCCGCCGGCCGCCTCCGCGTTCGGATCCGCCGCCGCGTAGACAACGTGGCCCATTCCTACGCCGGCAAGCAGACGGGCGCAGGAGGGGGTTTTACCGTGATGGGCGCAGGGCTCGAGGGTAACATGGATCGTACAGGAGGCAAAGCAGCCGTTATGATGGGTCATAAGATAGTCATGGATTGCAGCGGAATCGGTAAGTGCCAGGACGGCCGTGTCAGAAGTGAGAAGTGCAAACGCCTTTTGAAGCGCCAGGACTTCCGCATGGGGGCCGCCCGCTTTTTCATGGGCGGCGACGGAAAGGATTCGGCCGGAAGCGTCGGTAACGGCGGCACCGACGGCCGGGTTAGGGAAAGTACACCCCTGGAAAGCCCAAGCCGCATCGACGGCCAGCGCCATCGGATCAGGCCCGGCCATCTGTGTTACCACTCGAAGTAGGTTGCGGCCTTGACGACGCTGTCAAAGGGAACCGATTCGGTTCCCGCCTCGGTATCGATGCTCAAAATGCCGTCATCTCCGACACTTTTAAGTTCGCCGCGCAGTTTCGTTTTATCCTGCAGGGTCAGCTTCACCTTTTCGCCGATGGAGAAACGGAAGTGGTCCAGGGTCTTGAGCTTGCGCTCTACGCCCGGAGAGCTCACTTCGAGGCGGTATTCGCCCTGAACCGGCGGCGTAACATCCAGCATGGGAGAGATCAGCTTCGTCGCTTCGACACACTGGTCCATGGTGGTCCCGCCCTCGCCGATGACGTTGACGCGGTAGATCGTCTCACCGTTTTCGGTAACAACAGAGGTATCATAAAGGTGCAGGCCGATCGAGTCGACCAGGTTCTTGATATCGCTCTCAAGACTCATCGTGTTTCTCCCCTTCGATCTGTTTGAAAAGTGCTTCGATCTGCTGTGTCTTCTGAAGCTGATCGTCAAAAACGAAGGCCAGTTTCGGGCAGCGGTACCACCCCTGGTCTTTCATGCAGTAATCTTCGATGACCGGGCGCGCTTTACGCAGCTGTTTCAAAAAAACATTACGCTCCGCTTCGCTGTAGTCATGGGGGTCAAGATAGACTTTGGCATCGCTGCGCCCTTTGGCACAGCGGACTTCGATGACGTCGAGTTCATGCAGACGGGCATCCCCGAGTTGCGAGATCGCCTCGGGAATCAGCTCCTGCAGGATCGCGTCCGTGCGTTTCAGCTTGATCTCTGCGGGCGTCACAGCTCTACTTTCTGCTCCACACGGGTGAAGGTCTCGATGACGTCGCCGACCTGGACATCGTCATAGCCGTTAAGAACGACCCCACACTCGTAGCCGTTACCGACCTCTTTAACATCATCTTTGAAGCGTTTGAGCGATGTCAGCTCGCCTTCGTGGATAACGACACCGTCGCGGATAACACGTACCGGGCCGCCGCGGACCAGTTTGCCGTCGACGACGAGACAGCCCGCAACCATCCCTTTGGGGATCTTGAAGACTTCGCGGACATCCGCCTGGCCGCTGTGCTCTTCGCTGAACTTCGGTGCCATCATACCCGTCAGCATGCCCGTAATGTCGTCGAGCAGCTGGTAGATGATCGTATAGGTACGGATGTCGACACCGCGCTGTTTCGCCAGTGCCTTGACCGCACCCGTCGGACGGACGTTGAAGCCGAGCAGGACGCAGTTCTCCGAACTGTTCGCCAATTCGACGTCGTTTTCGGTGATACCGCCGACGCCGGAGGAGATGACATCGACTTTAACCTCGTCGTTGCGCAGGGCAAGCAGCGAGGTACGGATCGCCTCGAGCGAACCGTGAACGTCGGTTTTCAGGATGACTTTGAGGGATTTCAGTTTCCCTTCCGCAATCAGGGCCGTCAGTTCGTCCAGTGATGTTTTCGTACTGGCGGAAAGCTCTTTCTGGCGCTCGTACTCTGCACGTTTCTGTGCATACTCACGCGCCTCTTTGTCGCTCTCCATCGCGATCATGATGTCGCCGGCAGCCGGGACTTCGTTCAGTCCGACAACCACGGCGGTTTCACTCGGTCCGAGGACCTTGATCTGCTGTCCCTGGTCGTTGATCAGGGAGCGGACCCGGCCGAACGCCTTGCCGCAGACGACGTTGTCGCCGACGCTGAGCGTACCGTTCTGGACGATGACCGTTCCGACAGGGCCGCGGCCCTTCTCGACGGAACTCTCGACGACAACCGCTTTGGCCGCCGCTTCCGGGTTGGCTGTCAGCTCCATGACTTCCGCCGTCAGGAGAATATTGTCCAGGAGGTCGTCGATCCCTTCGCCTGTTTTGGCGGAAACCGGTACGAATTCGACGTCGCCGCCCCAATCGATCGGAGAGACTTCATGCTCTGCCATCTGGCCTTTGACCAGATCCGGGTTCGCGCCCTCTTTATCCATCTTGTTGACCGCGACGATGATCGGCGCTTCAGACGCCTTGGCGTGCTTGATCGCTTCGATCGTCTGCGGTTTGACGCCGTCGTCCGCAGCGACGACGATGATCACGATGTCGGTTGCCTGGGCACCGCGTTCGCGCATGGCGCTGAAGGCGGCGTGGCCCGGGGTGTCGATGAAGGTGATCTTTTTGTTGCGCTGCTCTACCGTATAGGCACCGATATGCTGGGTGATGCCGCCGGCCTCGCCGTGGGCGACGCGGGCATTACGGATGGCGTCGAGCAGAGAGGTTTTACCGTGGTCGACGTGTCCCATGATCGTGATAACCGGCGGGCGCTCTTCGAGGTGCTCCTCGGATTCCGTTTCGACGTACTCTTCTTCATAGTTGAAGGCATTGGTCGGGTCGATCGTCGTGACTTCAACCTCGAACTCTTCGGCGAGGATCTCGATCTCGTCTTTGCCGAGGAAGTCATTCTTTGTCACCATCATACCGAGGTTGAAAAGCACCTTGATAACATCGGAAATCGGGTGGTTGATCTTCTCGGCGAATTCATAAACGCGGATATCTTCCGGGATCTCGACGTGGGTGACGACTTCCTCAGCGCCCTTCTCTTTCGTGTACTTTCTGCGCTTTTTACGGGCGACCTGGCGCGGACGGTTGCCGCCCGGCTTTTTCTGACCGCCGCCGCGGCCGACCGGTTTCTTGTCGCGAGGTCTCGGCTGCTCTTCGGGCAGTTTCGGCTTGTCCTGCGTTGCTTCGCTCAGGTCGAGCAGTACGACTTCGTCGTCATCGTAATCCATGGAGACGTCCGACATGGACCCACCGAAGATATCCAGGGAAGTCCCACTGGTTTTGCGCTGTGTCGGCGTCGATTTGGAAGCTTTCTTGGCTCTTTTCTTCTGGGCAAGCTCTTCAAGGACGTCCGCATTGAGTTTTCCGTAACTGGAGAGTTTCGTCGTCTCTTTGGAGACCTTGGCCGTCTCCTGGGCGGACGGGCGGTTTTTCTTTTTGATCCGCAGACCGCTGCGCTTGATCGGCGTCACCTGCTTCAGGGCCGGTTCCGTCTGCTGGACGACTGCTCCTGAAACCGGTTTCGGTTTTTTCTCCGCCGCCGCTTCTTCCGCTTTCGGTTCCGCTTCTGCCTCGGCAGCTGCCGGTGTTTCGGTTTTCGCCGCCGGAGCTTCAGCCGCCGCTTCTTTGGCTTCGGCCGGTGCAGCCGCCTCTTCTTTGGCTTCGGTCGCTTTCTTCACGACACGGACTTTCGGTGCCGGCGCCGCAGGCGTCGTACCGCTCATGATAAAGTTAGCGATCTTCTCCGCCTCTTCCATCGAAACGGAGTTTGAAGCCGTTTTTACGTGGCCAAGCCCCATTGTCTGGGCTTTTTCGACGACCTCTTTTGATGCGATACCCAATTCTTTGGCAATCTCGCTTACTCTAACTTTATCTGACATCCGTGATGATCTCCTTTAACTCGTTCAGCAGGCGCTCGATCTCCCCGCTTTTGCATTGGCGGGCGAGCGCTTTGGCAGTCTGTTTTGCAGTGAAACACTCCGGGCACAGATAAAAGCTCCGCCCCGTCCCGCTATAGGGACGCAGGGAACGCTCGGTGCATTGCAATCTCAACAGTTGATTCTGTCCTTCCCGTTTCCGACAGCTGACGCACATGCGAACGGGGCCCGAATAATTTTGGCGCATTATATCCAAAGTTTCCTTGAATGAGCGTTTTAACGTTCGACCGTCAGGCCGTGGTTGTCCAGATTGAGAATTTTGACCGCAAACTGGGGAAAGCGCTGTTCAAGCCTTGCCGCAAGTCCTGCGGCGTCTTCGTCGTAGCACAGGGAAAAGAACGTTGACCCGCTCCCCGAGAGCGTACTCATCAGGGCTCCCTGCTCATACGCCGTCTTCTGGATCGTGAAGAGCTCCGGCATCATTTTCATCCGCGCCTTCTGGTGAAAGCGGTCCTGGGTCGCGATCTTGAGCATCTCCCAGTCCTCGTTGAAGAACGCCGCCACCGTCAGCGCCGCGTGCGAGACGTTGAAGACGGCGTTCTCCTTGCTGTAGGACTTGGGCAGTGTCGTACGGGACTTCGCCGTCGAGATCGGCTTGTCGGGAATCACTACGACCGCCCGCAGGTAATCGGGGAGGTGCTTTTTCTGCGAAAAGACTTTGTTCTTCTCCACCGTGGCGACATTGAAACCGCCCATGACCGCCGGCGTAATATTATCGGGGTGCGATTCATAGACCAGGGCATGGTTCAGGATCCGGCGCTTGGAAACGCGCACCCCCGCCGCTTCGTGCGCCGTGGCGATGGCGCTGACGATCACGGCCGATGAGCTCCCCAGTCCCCGCGAAAGGGGGATGCTGTTGTAAAACTGGAATTTGAAATTCTGTTTTTTGTGGGTGAGGCGCTGGTAATGCTCGTTGAAGATGCTGACGAACATATTGTTGCCCTTCAGCCGGGGGTTGCCTTCCCCCTCACCCTTGATGGAAACGCTGAAAAAACGCGACGGTTTGAATTCGACCCTGTTGCGCAGGTCGACGGAAAGACCGAGGGTGTCAAAACCCGGTCCGAGGTTGGCGCTTGTCGCCGGAACGCTGATAATCAATCGTGCTCCTTAACCGACGGCTCCGATCCCGTAGTAGGGCAATGCATCGTCGGAAAAATCATTGAGATCCAGGTGGGACGGAAGCCGGAAATCCGCCACTACCGGCGTTTCGAACTTTTGCGTCTTGATTGTGTCCGCTATTTTAACGAAATAGAGCTTCCCAACGGCTTTGAGCGGGCGGTTCCCGTTGAAGTAAAACGCATCGGCGGCACGCAGGCGCGTTCCCAGGACGATACTGAGGGTTTTAAGGTAGAGGTAGGCGATCTTAATGGCCATGAAACTGCCGGGGCCCTTCGCATAGACGAGGTTCGCGAGCGTATATTTTTTCAAAATGGTCTCAAAAAGTTCCGGGAGGGCATCGGAGCTCTGTTTGGCGCTCTCATAGCGCTCGACGAGCTCCCCGTCCTTGTAGATCCCGACGACGATCGGGGTGGTCAGTGCGATAACGACGGCATCATGCATACGCTTTGGCCATCGCCTTCGCTTCCGCCGTCGCGATCTCGACGACCTCGTAGTTTGCAGGATCCTTGAGCAGTTCCAGGGTCAGCTTGTGGTTGAGGTCGTGGCTGCCGGCGAGGGCTTCATACTCCCCGATAAAGTTGATGCCGATCAGGGACATATCTCCGATCGCGTCAAGGATCTTATGACGGACGAATTCATTGCTGTAACGCAGCCCTTCGGGGTTCAGCACCTTTTTCTCGTCCAGGACGACGGCGTTTTCCAGGCTGCCGCCCAGGGCCAGCCCTTTGGAGCGGAGGTACTGTACCTCGTGCAGGAAACCGAAGGTGCGGGCGCGGGCGATCTCCGCCTTGTAGGTTTCACGGCTGAAATCAAGGTCGAAGTGCTGTTCGGAAATGACCGGATGCTTGAAGCGGATGGTGAAGTGGTAACGCAGATCGTTCGAGGGCATCAGTTTGACGTACTTGTCGCCCTCTTTGATCGTCACCTCTTTCTTGATACGCATAATACGTTTCGGCGCATCCTGTTCGACCGTTTCCGCCTCATCCAGCAGGAGGCAGAAGCTCGCGCTGGAGCCGTCCATGACGGGCACTTCGTCGGCGTCGACGATGATGCGGAGGTTGTCGATGCCGTAGGCATAGACGGCGGAAAGGAGGTGCTCGATCGTCGAGATGACATAGCCGTCTTTGCCGATCACCGTCGCCATCTGCGTATCAACGACATTCTCGGGCTTGAGGGGGATAGAGACGCCGACATCCTTGCGGACGAAGACGATCCCGCTGTCCGCTTCCAGGGGTTCGAGCCGGAGGCGCACCGGAGAACCTTTATGTAAGCCGATTCCTACCAGTTCCACCGGTTTTGCGATCGTCGTCTGTTTCATGCATCCCCCTTACAGGCTCGTTATTGGCGCTATTATAGCCTAAAAACGTGAATAAATTGTGATAAAGGCCCCGTGGCAGGCCATCAGCGGCGGCGGTCGATCACCTTTTTGGCATCTTTGATGACGTCGCTGACATTGAGACGGATCCACTGCTTGTCCATCCACTCTTCCGGCCTGACTTCCACCCCCTGGACCAGGACGCCGAAGTGGAGGTGATCCCCCATGGCGTAGCCGGTCATCCCCGTGTTGGCGATGTGCGTTCCCGCATCGACGTGTTCACCCTGGGTGACGTTCACGTTCGAACAGTGGCCGTAAAGGGTGTAGAGCCCCAGGCCGTGGGCGAGGATCGGCATGTTGCCGTAGATGCCGTTCTCGTCGGCAAAGACGATATCCGCCGGGTTCTGTATCTTGATCTTGCCCATCTTCACGCTGGCGAGGTCGAGCCCCAGGTGGTACGACTCACTGATCTTCTCGCCGTTATAGTAGTAGAGGCGGTGATCGCCGAAACTGGCGACGACCTGCCCGTTGCGCAACGGATAGAACGGCTGCTGTCCAAAACGGTCGATCTGGGCATCCCCGACCTTGGACGTGATCTTGTGGATCAGCTCTTCGTTCTGTGCGCGCATGGTCTCGTTCACATAGCGGAAACGCTCGATCGTGTCGGCGTTGGCCGGGGCACCGTACATCTGCGCCAGGTCGGAGACCTTGCCGCCGAGGAAGCGGTCGCTGAGCTTGATCTTAGAGACGCGATACTGCTTCTCTTTGAGGTGCAGCGGGATATACGCTTTGGCCCGGTTGCCCGCCACGTCGGTGGCGATAACATAGGCCCGGAAACGCTCGGCGGTCACCGGCCACGCGATCAGCGCGACATAATAATTTTCCGCATAGAACGGGACGGCTTTGAAGCGGCGTCCGAAACTCGTCTCGATATAGAGCTCTTCAAGGTTCTCGTCGTCCGCTTCAAACACCACCAGGGCCGAACCGCCCTTCGTGATCTTGTAGGAGTTGGCGATGATCCCCACTTTCGGGCGGCGGGCGTCGATCTTCAAGGTCACGCGCTGAACAGCCCGGTTCCCGGCAAAGAAGTTCCAGCGGCTCGCATCGCGCGCCTCGACTTCGAGGGTGACGACATCGGTCTGCTTGCCGATCGTGCGGGCCGGGACCTGCAGTTCAAACTGCTTCGACTTCTCCGGCACGGGTGATTTCGCCTCGGAGAGGATCGTCTGTTTGCTGCCGCTTATCAGCGTGATCTTATACTCCACGATACCGCTCTGATCGTCGATGGAGACCTTCAGCGGGGCCTCCCCGTTCCAGTAACCGCTGTTTTCAATGCGGATATCCGGGACATCCCGCTCGAACGCATCCGAGGTATAGAGGTAGACCGCGCCTCCGATCGCTGCGATCAGGATGCTTAAAAACATCACGCCGCCGTATCCCTTTTTTCGTCGTCTCATTCCAACTCCTTTTCAATAATGTCGATCAATTTTTCCGCCAGGCGCTCCATCGTCGTCCCCTCTGCCGTAAAGCCGGATGCAAAGGGGTGTCCGCCGCCGCCGAAGGCCTCTGCGATCACCCCGACATCGATCCCGTTGTCGGTGCGCAGCGAGACTTTGAAGGCACCCGGTACGCGCTCGCAGAGCATCACGGCCACGCAGACCGTCGGCAGACCTAGCACCTCCTGCAGCACATCGTCGCAGGCCGTCTCGTCCGCCCCGCTCTGCTCCAGCATCGTACGGGGCACCTCCAGCAGCGCGATACGCGCGTCGCTGTGCAAAGCGAGCCCGGAGAACATCATCCCCTTGAGGCGCAGTGCCGAGAGCGGACGGCGCAGAAAGAGCGCACGGTGCACCTCCGCGACCTCTGCCCCGGCCCGGGCAAGTTCAGCAGCCATCTCGAAGACGCCTGCATCCGTCCGGCGGCTCATAAAACCGAGGGTATCCTCGGCGATCCCGGCGTAGAGTGCCGTCGCCATCTTGGCGTTGATTTTGATCCCTTCGGATGTGAACCACGCCAGCAAAACGGCCGTGGTGCTGACCGCTGCTTTGTCAATAAGCTTGATATGCCCGAAGCCGTCGTTGCTGTCGTGGTGGTCGACATTGACCAGCGTGCACTTCGGAATCACCCCCAGGCGGTCCGAGTCACCGCAGTCAAACGCAATGGCCAGGTCCGCCGCATCGCTCCAGCGCGATGTGATCTTATCCGCCCAGGGCAAACAGAACAACCGTTCATCGACGGTTTCGCTCGCACAGAAGAGCGTAACGCGTTTGTGCAGCCGAAGCAGGTGGGCGTACATGGCGCAGGCACTCCCCAGCGAATCCGCATCCGGATGCACGTGGGCAATCAGCGCAATATGTTCCGCAGCTTCGATCGCTTCGCGCATCAGTCCATTTTCATGGAGAGGTCGATCCAGTTCGCCTGATGGATCAATGAGCCCGTGCTGATCGCGTCGACCCCCGTGGCCGCATACGATTCGATGGTTTCAAGGGAGATGTTCCCGCTCGCTTCGAGCTTGATGTAGGGGTAGTTCGTGTTTTTGTAGACGACCACCTCGCGCAGCTGCACGGGGGTCATGTTGTCGCACATGACGATATCGGCCCGCACATCCATCGCCTTCTTCGCCATCTCGAAGGTCTCCGCCTCGATCTCGATCTTGGCCGTGTAGGGGATCCTCTTGCGGGCTTCGGCCATAAAGGCGTCGAGGTCCTTGATGGTGCGCAGGTGGGTGTCTTTGAGCATCAGGCAGTCATCGAGCCCCAGGCGATGGTTGACCGCCCCGCCGATGCGCGTCGCATACTTTTCGAAGTTGCGGAGCATCGGGCGGGTTTTGCGCGTGTCGAGCAGCTTGGTGCCGTAAGGTTCGATCAGGTCGACGTACCGGCGGGTCAGCGTCGCGATCGAACTGGCATGCAGCATCATATTGAGGATCGTCCGTTCGCAGCGCAGAAGGGTATGCGAATCCCCGCTGAAGTGGGCGATCATATCCCCTGTGGCAAAACGTTCGCCCTCTTTGACGAACCATTTGACGTAGATGCCCTCCATCTTCGCCAGGGTATCGACGTAAAGGACCCCCGCCAGCACACCGTCGCTCTTGGCATAGATCTTGGCCGAGGCTTCGATCGCCTCCGACACCCGGGCATAGAGATCCCCGCGGCCGACATCCTCGGCCATCACCTCTTCGATAAAGTGTTCGATATTCACAGCGCCATCATCCGATCAAGGGCGACCTTGGCCCATTTGCGCGTCTCTTCGTCCACGTGGATCTCGTTGATCGGCTCCCCGTCCTCGATCGACTTGAGGGTGTTGTAGAGGTCCTCAAGGGTCGTCTCGTTCATCGTCGGGCACTCCGGTTTCGTCGAGGAGAGGACGTAGGTGTTCTTGGGGCGCAGGCGGTTGACGAGGTTGAACTCGGTCCCCACCGCGACCTTCTGCTCCTCGGGCAGTTCGGCGATGTACTTGATCAGCTGCGAGGTCGACCCCGTAAAGTCCGCTTCGGCGACAATAGCCGGGTCGCACTCGGGGTGGACGGCGATGAGGATCCCCGGGTACTTCTTACGGTAGAAGCGGATATCGTCAACGCTGAAAAGCTGGTGCACGGAACAGAAGCCGTCGTAGCAGATGATGTCGGCATCGGCGAGGTTCTCGTCGATCCCGATGACGGCGGATTTCAGCCCCATCATATTGGCGATGTTCTGCCCCAGGCACCGGTCGGGCACGAAGAGGATCTTTTTGCCCTCTTTCAGGGCCGTTTCGATGATCGTCTTCGCATTGGAGCTTGTACAGACCATGCCGCCCATCTTGCCGACCTTGGCCTTGACGTCCGCGTTGGAGTTGATGTAGGTGATCGGGAGAATGTTCGCTTTGGCGATGCCCGCTTCTTCCATCTTCTTGACCGATTCGTCAAAGTAGAGACTGTCGATCATCCGGGCCATGGCGCAACAGGCGATCTTGGGCATGACGACCCGTTTTTCCGGGCTGAGCACCTTGACGCTCTGTCCCATGAAACCGACGCCGCAGAAGACGACGAACTCACTGTCGTCCGCCATCGTTTTCTTGGCCAGTTCCAGCGAATCGCCGGTAATGTCGCCCATTTCAAAGACTTCGTCACGCTGGTAGAAGTGTGCGACGACCGTGACGCTCAGCTTCTCTTTGAGCGCACGGATCTTCGCTTTGAGTGCTTCGGTGTTATCCGTCAAATCATCTCCCCTCTCTGGAATCGGGCCGGCGGCTGTGCCGCCCGAAATATTAATGGAATTATAACCAAAGCGTCGTTACCATATCCCTTATAATTCATATCTACTCTCAAGGCCCCGTTTTTATGGACTTCCTCTTCAACTCCAACGTACAGTTCTATCTGTTGGCTTACTTTGTAGGCGGCATCCCCTTCGGACTGATCCTGGCCAAGCTCTTCGCCGGCGTCAACATCAAAGAGGGCGGTTCCAAAAGCATCGGTGCGACGAACGTGCTGCGCGTCGTCAAAGAGACCAACCCCGCCCTCGCGAAAAAGCTCGGCATCGCGACCCTCGCCCTGGACGCCCTCAAAGGGGTCGTCATATTGCTGATCGCGAAAGCCTTCGGGATGAGCGAAGCGGCCCAGTGGGGCGTCGCCGTGCTGGCGGTGGCCGGCCACTGCTTCAGCCCCTACCTCTGGTTTGAAGGGGGCAAGGGGATCGCCACGGGCATGGGCGTCATGCTCGTCATGCTGCCGCTCGAAACAGTGATCGCCCTCGCCGTCTGGGGCATCATGGCCAAAACGGTCCGGATCTCTTCGGTCTCGTCGCTGACCGGGGTGCTCGCCCTGCTCATCGCCAGCTTCATCTTTCACCCGGAGATGGCGCACGCCCCGGTGATCCTGATCGTCGTCATTCTCTATTACAAGCACATCCCCAATATCGTCCGCCTCGTCAGGGGTGAGGAGAAACGCGTCGTCTGATGACCATCGAGATCCGCGCCCTCACCTTCGACTGCATTATCGGCATCCTCGACTTCGAGCGCGTCACCCCGCAGCGGGTCATCGTGGACGCGGTAATCGATTACGACTATGACGGGGAGCAGTTCCTCGACTACGCCGCCGTCGCGGACCATATCAAAACACAGATGAAGACTGAACAGTTCGCCCTCGTCGAAACGGCCCTGGAATCACTCAGTGCAACACTGAAAAACGTATTTCCCGCCATTAAACAGCTCTCGCTCACCATCGCCAAACCCGACATCCTCCCCGACTGCAGGGTCTCCGTCACAAAAAAATCCAATTTTTAAAGAAAATTGAAAAAAAGTTTAAAATTTTCTAAAACTGTGCTATACTTCGCGAAAATTTTCAACAATTAGAGGATTAATGCATGCGCATTTTGATCATTGAAGATGAGATCACACTCAACAAAACTCTGGCCGAAGGGCTCAAAGAGTTTGGATACCAGAGCGACGTCGTCGAAACCCTCAAAGACGGTGAATATTACCTCGATATCCGCAACTATGACCTGATTCTGATGGACTGGATGCTCCCCGACGGCAACAGCATCGACATTATTCCCGACATCAAGGCGAACACGCCGAAAACCGCGGTCGTCGTCCTCTCCGCCCGCGACGACAACGAGAGCGAGATCGCTGCCCTGCGCGCCGGTGCGGACGACTTCATCCGCAAACCGTTCGACTTCGACGTCCTCGTTGCACGCCTGGAAGCCCGCCTGCGCTTCGGCGGCAGCAACATCATCGAGATCGAAGACCTGATCATCAACCCCGAAGAAGAGAAGATCATCTACAAAGAGAAAGAGATCGAGCTCAAGGGTAAACCGTTCGAGGTCCTCACACACCTGGCCCGCCACCGCGACCAGATCGTCTCCAAAGAGCAGCTGCTCGACGCCATCTGGGAAGAGCCCGAACTCGTTACCCCGAACGTCATCGAGGTTGCGATCAACCAGATCCGCCAGAAAATGGACAAACCGCTCAGCATCACAACGATTGAAACCGTACGCCGCCGCGGATACCGCTTTTGTTTTCCGAAAGAAGCATAAGGAACCGATTCCTCATTCAGCTGATCGTCGCTTCGGCGGCGCTGCTGATCATCTTCTCCTCTATACTCTATTTCTATATCCGCCAGAACATCTACGACGAGAAACAGCATGAGATGCTGCAGTTCGCCAAGAACATCACAGAGTTCCAGTCCCTCTCCGATACGATGAGCAACGACACCGATGCCCTGCTGGGCGTCACCGTCGAACTGATCCGCTACGATGTCTCCGGCGACGAGCCGCGCTTTTTCGATGACAGCAGCGAGGGGCGCGACTACCTGATCCTCCTCTACCCCTTCGAACAGGCGCAGAAGACCTACCTCAAGGTCTCCAAAGATATCAGTACGATGAAGAAGCTGCTCAAGAAGATCCTGCGTTCGATCTTCATCATCAACGCGATCGGCTTCTTTATCATCGTCCTCTACGCCATCGCCCTCTCCAAGATGCTCACCATCCCGATCCGGCAGCTCAGCCACCGCCTGGCCAATATGAACGAGCACCTTGTCCGGCCGATCCGCGTCGAGCATCTGCCCGAGGAGTTCGAGCCGCTCGGCCTGACGATCAACCGGCTCCTGGCCCGGATCCAGAACTTCGTCAAGTACCAAAAAGAGCTCTTTATCGGGGCGGCGCATGAACTTAAAACGCCCCTGGCCGTCATTAAGCTCAAGAACCAGGTCACCCTGATCAAGAAACGCTCTCCCGAAGAGTATATCGAGGCGATCAAAAAGACCAACGAGACCGTCGACGAAATGAACAAGATCGTCGCCGACATCCTCAATATCGGCCGCCAGGAGGGTGCGCAGCTCGAAGCGCCGGTGCGCAGGGACATCATCGACATGCTCCGGCGCAAGGGGGAGGATTTTGCGCTGCTGGCCCGGGCCGAGCAGAAAACGCTCACCTACGACTTCCAGCCCGAAAGCTATGAAGCGACGATCCAGGAGGGGCTGCTCAACCAGATCCTGCAGAACTTCCTGCAAAACGCCGTCAAATTCACCCCCGAAGGGCGCAAGGTCACCTTTACCAGCCGCGCGGAGGGGGAGGATCTTATCATCCGGGTTGTCGACGAAGGGTGCGGGATCGACGACAGCGTCGACCTCTTTGCCCCCTTTAAACGCCTCGGGACCAAGTCCGGGGTCGGCCTGGGGCTCTTCCTGGCCAAAAGCGCCGCGGATGCGATGGGGGCGGAGATTTCGCTCCGCAACCGGACCGACGGTATCGACGGCACGGAGGCGACGCTGGTGCTGCGCGCCAAGCTCTGCTGCCCCCTTCCCCAGCACAAGAAAAAATAGGGCGTCTCTTCCGCCCCTTTTTATCACGAAATCTAATCCGAACGACACCTTTGCGGCGAATGCTCCGCACTTCAAACTCGCCAAAGGTTTCTTCTGCTATAACTCGCAATTAAATTACTGACGCGAGCGCGTCACAAACGAGGTATGTATGTCCCTGCTGATCAACGATGAGTGCATCGCCTGCGATGCCTGTAGAGAAGAGTGCCCGACCGAAGCAATTGAGGAGGGGGATCCGATCTACATTATCGACCCCGACCGCTGTACCGAATGTGTCGGTACCTATGACGAACCGGCGTGTATCGCCGTCTGCCCGGTCGACTGTATCGTGCCGGACAAAGACAACGTTGAGACCGTGGCCGAGCTGAAGTTCAAACACGACCAGATCATGGCCGAGTACGAGGACTGATCCCGCTACGCCTTTGCGATCCGCACCGGGCGTCTTAGCCCTTGTGCGCCGGCGCCGTTTTCGGCGCACCTCTTCCTTTCCAAACGAAATACCCCCACAACGTCACCCCGTATCCGAAAATACTCAGCATCACGACCCCCGTCGTCACCGACTCGAAGAGCGCTTTATGGGCGAAACTGTCGGGGATCATATGCACGAGGATGATCGAGAGCGCCCCCTTCATCCCGCTGAAGGTGAGGATGAACCACCCCTCGAACCCCACCGGCTTGATCAGGTTGAACCGGTGACCGAAAAGGGCGAATTTGGCCATGGAGAGCGCCCGGATCATCGTCGTCGCGACGCACATCGCGAGGATCTCGTACCGGTAATACCACAGCTGCTCGAAATCGACGATCTCCGCCAGGGTAAAGAAGATCATCACCGTTGCAAGATACCCGAACTCCTTCGCCATCTCGAAGATGTACTCCAGGCGCTGCTGCGTCGTCGCATGGTAGCCGCCGAAACGGAGCTGGTGATAGAGCTGCTGCAGGCGGTAGCTTTTCGTTTTGCGCGCATCACGGGCTTCGCTGCGCTGCAAATCCGCATCGATCCAGGCCTTCGTGGCGATGATGGCCGCGATCAGGGTCAAAATGCCGCTGACATGCAGCGCTTCGCCCAGCACGTAGGCCGCATACCCTTCGACGACAAAGATAAAGAACTCGCCGCGCTGATGCTCGACGAGTTTCATCAGCAGGTAGAACCCGAAGCCCATCGCGACCCCGAGCCCGAGACTGACCGCGAAGACCCGCACCGCATCGAGCGAGGCCGCCGCCGGGTCGATCGACCCGCTCAGCATCCACGGCAGCCCGACGAAGAAGAAGGCGATGACCGCCGTGGCGTCGTTGCCGAGCGACTCCCCTTCGATCAGGACCTTGAGGTCATGGCTGATCCCCTCGAAACGCGACAGCACCGACTGCACGCTCACCGCGTCCGTCGCCATATTGATCGCAAACAGCGCCACGTAGCCGCCCAGGCTCAGCGGGGCGAAGAGCTCCAGCTGGTAGAGGCTCGCCCCCGCCGCAATGGAGAGTGCGACGGCGAAGACCGCCAGGTAAAAGATCTCGAAACCGAACCGCCGGACATCCTTGAACTTCAGATGCAGCGCATCCCCCATAAAGATGAGCGGGATACAGAGCAGGATCACGGTATCGAAATGGTGGCGCAGATCGAGCGGGACGGCGGCGGGGAACATATGGTAGACCAGGTAGGAGCCGATCAGCAGCAAAAAGACGGCGGGAACCTTCAGCCGGTCCGCCAGGGTATCGGAGACTACGACGACGGCCAGAAGGGTCATCAGCATGATCTCGGGGGCGAATGAGTGCATGGGGAGTCCTGTTTTTCGCCATTATAGCGTGTCGGCAGCCGGAAATTGGGACAGGGTGCCCCTCCCCTTGGCGGACTCTGAGGCGGAATTTTGTATAATCCACCAAAAAAGGCTCCCCCATGGCGAAGCGTACCGCGATCATCGATATCGGGTCCAACTCCGTTCGAATGGTCGTCTTCGAAAAAAGCAGCCGCTTCGCCTTTTCCCTGCTGCATGAGTCCAAGAGCCGCGTCCGGATCAGCGAAGGGGCCTACGCCGACAACGGCAATCTCCAGGATGCCGCCATCGACCGCGCCCTGGAGGCGCTTGGGGAGTTTTTGAGCATCGCCCGCTCCTACGGCTGCCGGAAACTGCTCTGCGTCGCCACCTCCGCCGTCCGAGACGCCCCCAACCGCGCCGAATTTCTCTCCCGCGCCCGCCACGAGCTCGGCCTGCAGATCAAAGTGATCGACGGGGAGAAGGAGGCCTACCTCGGCGGGGTCGCCGCGGCCAACCTCCTTCCGGCCATGAACGCCCGCACCATCGATATCGGCGGCGGCTCCACGGAGTACGCCTGCATCGCCTCGGGAGGCGTCCTGCAGAGCGCCTCATTGAACCTCGGCACCGTCCGGCTCAAGGAGCTCTTCTGCGACCGGGGCGACCTCGACGGTGCCCGGGCCTACATCGACGCGCAGTTCGCCGCGATGCCGCCGGTCACGAGCCCCATCGTCGTCGGTATCGGCGGCACCTTCCGCGCCCTGGCCCAGATCATCCAGAAAAACCAGGCCCACCCCATTAAAAAGCTGCACGCCTACACCTTCGGGGCGGATGCCGTGATGGCACTGGGGAAGAAGATCCTCGCCGCCCCCGATGACGAGGCCCTCAAAAAGCTCGGCGTCAAAAAAGAGCGCTACGACGTCATCCGCCCCGGGACCCTGATCCTTATGCGGTTTTTACAGCACGTGGGCTGCGAAACCCTCGTCACAAGCGGCGCCGGGGTACGCGAGGGGCTCTACCTCACCGACCTGCTACGCCACAACCGCCACCGCTTCCCGGAGGGGCACAACCCATCCCTGCGCTACCTGCTCGACTGCCATACGATCGAAACGGCCTTTTCCAACCAGCTTTCGACCGTCGCCATGCGCCTGTTTGACCTGCTGCAGGTCCCGATGGGCCTTCCGGACGATACCCGCCGCCTTCTCAAGATCGCGGCCCAGCTCGCCAAGGTCGGCGCGTCGGTGCATTTTTACTCCTACCACAAGAACAGCCAGTATCTGGTTGAAAGTGCCCTGGAATACGGTTACAGCCACGAAGAGATCATGACGGTGGCCGCCCTTGTGCGCTACCACAAGACACGCAAGATCGCCAAGCCCTTCTACAGTGATTATCAGCGGCTACTGCCCAAGGCAAAGATCCTCAACCGCCTCAACCTGCTGTTGGCACTTTCAGACACCCTGCTGACCCACCGGCCGCGCAACATCGACTTTGACCTCACACTCGATGACACGGGCACCCTGCAGGTCCGGGCGAAAGAGGGGACTTCCCTCTACCTGGCCAAGGAACAGATCGCACGGCTGGGCATCGAAAAAGAGCTGACGGTTCAGATCGTATGATCGTAGATCTGCGGCAGCAGAGTGCCGCAGGATTTGATCGCAGAGAAGGGGCGGCTTAGAAGCGCTGCCCGATGGTGAATTCGAAGTGGGAGATCCGGTCGTCCGTCTCCGGGTTGATCGGGTTCGCAAAGACCAGCTGCAGCGGCCCCATCGGCGAGAACCACTCCAAAGAGACACCGTAACCGCCGCGGGAGAACTCCGACAGCGACGAGGTACCGATCCATCCCCAGTCCAGGAAGGTCGTCAGGCGCATCTTCGCCTTCGGGGCCAGCGGGAAGCTCAGCTCCGCGTTGTGCGAGAAGGTCTGTTTTCCCCCGATCCGGACGTTGTCGCCGGAGGTCGCATTGAAGTAGTACGGCATGGAGTAGGACTCGTAGCCGCGGACCGATCCGAGCCCGCCCATGTAGAAGCGCTCCGCCAGCGGCAGGTATCCCGTATCACGGGCGAGGTAGTAGCGCGCTTTGTAGCGGAAGATCAGGTCGAAACCGAGCCACTCGTCCAGGCCGTTGTACTTGCTCAGCTCCGTGCGGCTCTTGACATAGTTTGCCTGGCCCCCGAGGCCGGAACGCTCGATGCTCTCCGAGAGTGCCCAGCCGCTGCGCGCGACGTAGTAGTCATCGGTATTGTCAAAGCTCATGGCGAGTGAGACGGCACTCTTGTCATAGCTCTCGAAGAAGCGCTGCTGATCGAGCGTATAGAGCGACAGGTTCACGTCTTGATAGTTGACGTTGGAGTAGGTATAGTTGAGGAAGCCGGAGATGTAGCGGCTGAAACGGTGCCCCGTCCCGAGCGTCACCCCGTCGGAGTGGGTCGTATAGTCGTTGTACTCGAAATCGCTGTAGAAGACCGAGAAATTCCCGCTGAAATCGCTGTCGTTGAGGCGCGGATTGGCGATGTTGAACGAGTAGTTGTTCGAACGCTGGGAGCGCTCCAGGCGCAGCCCGACGTTGATCCCCGAACCGAAGATATTGCGGTCGTTGACCCCGACGCTGAGCATGAAACCGCCGTAGCTGCCGTAGCCGCCGCCGAGCTGGATGTTCCCCGTCGGGGCCTCCTTGACCTTGACGACGAGGTCCATCGAATGGTCGTCGACCCGTTTCTCTTCGATGGTGTTGGCGTCAAAATAACCCGTACGCCCCAGGGCGTTGCGCGAATCTTTCAGGTCCGTCAGCGAATAGAGGTCGCCCGGCCCCAGGTAGAGTTCCCGGCGGACGATGCGGTCGAGGGTACGGTTGTTCCCCGAGATCACGACGTTGCGGATCCACACCTTCTCCCCCGGGATGATGCGGTAGACGACTTCGAGGGTGCCGTGCTCTTTATCCTTACGCAGGTCCGGAAGCACCCGGACATAGGCATAGCCCAGGTCGGCGATCTTCGTCTTGATCCGCTCGGCATCCTCCCGGAAGGTCTTGATGTTGAACGGCTGTTCCGTCTCGAGGGTAATGACGTCGCGCAGGACAGCCTCGTCGATGACATGGGTCTGCTGATGCAGCACGATCGCCTTGGTGATATAGACCTGCCCCTCGGTGACCTGGTAGCTCATGTCGGCCGTATAGTCATCAAAGTCGATCCGGGTAAACGGGGCGTCGACCTTGGCGTCCATATAGCCATGCTGCATGTAAACGTCGCGGATACGCATCGGGTCGTACTGCAGCTGGTCGAGCATCATCTTCCCGTCGTTGCGGCCCCAGAACCACCCCATGAACTCATGCTCTTTGTTGGCGATGCTGTCGTCGAAGCTGTCGGGGTCGAGCCCCTCCACGCCGCTGAAGTTCAGCTTTTCGATAAGGATCGTCTCCCCTTCGTTGACGACGAAGGTGACCGCGACCGAGCCGTTGTCAAGATGCTCCGTTTCGATCTCGACCACGGAGTCGATCTTCCCCTCCTGCGAGAGGTTTTCGACGATGCGCTTTTTGGCCGCTTCAAGCTTTTTCGGGTCGTAAAGGGTCCCTTTTTTCAACTGGACGACATCCTTCAGGATATCCTCGTCCTTCTCTTTCCACCCCTTGAGCTCGATACGTGAAATGACCGGTTTCTCTGTGAAATGCAGCGTGAGCGTGCCCGCATCGAACGTGGCGTAGATATCCGTAAAATAGCCCTGACCGAAGAAGCGTTCGATCGTCTTGTCGACCTTCTCCGTCTCCAGTGGCGCACCCGCTTTTTGCACCAGCAGCTGTTCGGCCACCCCCTCGGAGATGTGGACCAGCCCTTCGAATTGTACTTTTTCAACGGTTTCGGCGGCGAACGCGAGCGTCGAAGCCGTCAAAAACACCGCTATCAGTGCCGACCACTGTTTCATCAGAACCCTATATGCATATTTTCTTGTTTTTGGAAAGAAGGATTCTACCAGCCCGCAGGTTAATAGGACGTAAAAAGCCCCCTCTAATCCTGCGGCCGCTACAATTAGCGCGATATTAAGGAGGCGTAATGACACTGGGAATTATCGGACTGGGACTGATGGGCGGCTCGCTGGGGATGGACCTGCGGCAGCTGCCTTTCGTCAATGAGGTGATCGGACACGACCACAACGCCTCCCACTGCGACACGGCGCTGGCGCTGGGACTCGTTGACAAGGTCGTCGACTTCGACACCCTCTTGCAGTGCGATACCATCTTCCTCTCCGTCCCCGTCGACGGCATCATGAGCATCCTGCAGCAGATGCCCGGCCGCATCAAAACGGACGCCACCGTCATCGACCTGGGCAGTACCAAGGCCCGGATCGTCGAAAGCATCCCCGAAAGCATCCGCCACAACGTCATCGCCGCCCACCCCATGACCGGGACCGAGAACTTCGGTCCCCAGGCAGCGGTCTCGGGGCTCTACAGGGACAAGGTCGTCGTCCTTTGCGACATGGCCGATTCGGGCAAACTGCAGCAGGAGACGGCCGTCCGGCTCTTCTCGGGCCTGCACATGCGGCTGCACTATATGCGCGCCCACGACCATGACCGCCACGCCGCGTTTATCAGCCACATGCCCCATGCCATCTCCTACTCCCTGGCCAACACGGTACTGAACCAGGAGGACAAATACAACATTCTCGCCCTGGCAGCCGGGGGTTTCCGCTCCATGAGCCGCCTGGCAAAGAGTTCGCCCAACATGTGGGAAGATATCTTCCGCCAGAACAAAGAGCACCTCCTCGAAGCGATCAGCCTCTTTGAAAACGAGCTCGATGCCATGAAGAAGGCGATCAAAGAGGAGGCGTGGGACGAAGTGCACGACCGCCTCGAAACAGGCAAAAAACTGCACGAGATCCTCCTGTGACCGAAGCGAACACAATCCTCCCGCAGAACTTGCAGGACCTCATCGCCAACCTCTCCTTCGTACAGGCCGTCCCGCTGGGAACCCAGCAGGGGATCCCCTTCGTCGCCGTCAAGGTCGCGGACACCAATAGCAAGCTCCTCGAAGACAACGCCGTCACCTGCGAGTTCAAACCCTCCATCTTCAACGTCGACTACAAGGGGCAGACGATTGCCCTGTGTATCGTGCAGTTCCGCCTCAACGGCTCTGACCGCCACATCTTTACCGCCAGCTACGACCTGCACAACGACAAACAGTACAGCGACTGCCACGACCTGCTGGCCATGAAGCAGTACGGACTGCTCGTCGCGACCGGCGAGGTGCATACCTTCTTGCAGTTCGACACGAACTTCGCCGGTACCTTCAACCCGCAGCAGCTCCTGGCCCAGGCCCGCTCCGCCGCCACCGATTACGACCCGCTGCTTTTCAGCGAGGTCTCCTACGGTCTGACCATGCAGGCCGATACGCCTGCACACCTCTGGGAGTACCTGGAGAAGATCGCCCCCGCCCTGCACAGCTGGTACGCCCGGATGCAGCTGCAGTCCGAAAAGGTCGAATGAACCCCTTCGATCTCATCGTCGCCGGCAGCGGCGCGGCGGGAATGATGGCCGCCATCGTCGCGGCCCGGCAGGGCAAGCGGGTACTGCTGCTTGAAAAACTCTCCAAACCCGGCGCCAAGCTCAAAGCCACCGGCGGCGGCCGCTGCAACCTCACCAACACCCTCGACAACGCCAGCTTTATGGCCCGATTCGGCCGTGACGGCCGCTTTATGACCCCCGCGCTGGAGGCCTTCGACCACCGGGCCCTGATCGCTTTTTTCGGCGAGATCGGCGTCGACACCCACGCCCCGGACGGCTACCGGGTCTTTCCCGTCACCCACAGCGCTGAGACGATCCTTTCGGCGCTGCAGAAGGAGCTCGAACGCCTCGGCGTCGAGGTGCGCTGCAATCAGAAAGTCGTCACCGTCGAGCACGACGGCGAACATGTCATCGGGGTGACGACCGAGACGGACACCTACAGTGCCCCCCATGTCGTACTCGCCACCGGGGGGCTCGGCTACCCCCAGCTCGGCGCCGAAGGGGACGGCTACGCCCTCTCGCAGCAGGCGGGCCACTCCGTCACCGAGCTCTACCCCGCCATGATGCCGCTGAAAACGAAAGAGACCTGGGTAGAGCACTGTCGCGCCGACACGATCCCCAAGGTCACCATCAGGGTTGATTTGAAAAAGGCGAAGAAACTGCGTGCCGCCGGTGACCTCATCTTTACCAAAACGGGCATAAGGGGCCCCGCCGTCCTGGACTTCGCCCGCGACGTCACCCCGCTGCTCGAAGCCTACGGCGAAGTGCCCCTGCTGATCAACATGACGAAGGGAATGACCGAGGACGACCTGCTCAGGCATTTCAAGGCGTACCAGGGGACCCACCCCGATGCCGTCACGATCGACCTCGTGCAGAGCCTCCTGCCCGAAGCCCTGAGTCTGCAGCTCTGCGCCCTCGCCCAGGCCGACCCGCAGGCAAAATTCAATAAACTAGACGGGAAGGTGCGCGACGCCCTGCTCAGGCTCCTCGCCTGGACCCCCCTCACCGTCACCGGCCACGACGGTTTCAAGATGGCGATGATCACCCGCGGCGGGGTCTCGCTCAAGGAGATCCGTCCCGAAACCATGGAGAGCAAGCTCCTCAGGGGACTCTACTTCTGCGGCGAACTGATGAACCTCGACGGTCCCTGCGGCGGCTACAACCTGCAGTGGTCCTTCGCCAGCGGCTACCTTGCCGGACACCTGGGCACCCTCCCCGCACCGCAGTAATTTTCACGCGCATCGTCGGTAATAAGACGGAAATTCTTGTTGGAGTATAATGCGGATACCTCCCAAAAAGGTACCGTCATCAAACAGCCTATCAACTCCTTTTCCATCGCCGAAGAGATCTGGCACGCCGTCACCCATGGCCTCGGTCTGCTGCTGAGCGTCGCGGCGATGAGCATCCTGACGCTGCTGGCGGCCCAGAGCGGCAGCGGCAAAGCGCTGGCGGGTGCCCTGGTCTTCGGTATCGCGCTCATTTTGATGTACGGCATCTCCACCCTCTACCACGCGGTCATCGCCCCCATGGCCAAACGGATCCTCCAGCAGCTGGACCACTCCGCCATCTACCTCCTCATTGCCGGGACCTATACCCCCGTCTCCCTGCTCGGCATCCAGGGGAGCTTCGGCTGGGTCATCTTCGGCATCGAATGGGGCGTCGCGGCACTGGGCATCTATCTGAAAGCGGCCTACCACGGCCGTTTCGAAACCCTCTCCCTCGTCCTCTACGCGCTGATGGGGTGGCTGGTCCTCGTGGCCGCCGAACCGATGCTGGCGCACGTCGACACGCTCACCCTCTCGCTCCTGCTCGCCGGCGGGCTCACCTATACCCTGGGGATTGTCTTTTACGTCTGGGATTCGCTGCATCTCAACCATGCCGTGTGGCATCTCTTTGTGCTCGGCGGCAGCATCTTCCACTTTTTCGTCGTCCTCTTCCTCATCCCGGGCCGATAACTCCAACTTTAGGAGAGGCTTTTCTCTTTTTGTGTACACTTGACTTCGTATCAGACAATGGAGGGATCTTCAATCATGGCATCCAAGTGGTGGGAGCACGCCGTCTTTTACCAGCTCTATCCCCGCAGTTTCGCCGACGGCAACGGCGACGGGATCGGCGACCTCCCCGGCATCCTCGGCAGACTCGACTACCTGCAGTGGCTGGGGGTCGACGCCCTCTGGCTCTCGCCGCACTACCCCTCCCCGCAGATCGACGCCGGTTACGATATTTCAGACTTCACGGCGGTCGAACCCGCCTACGGGACGATGGAGGACTTCGACCGTCTCCTCGAGGCCGTTCATCGGCGGGGGATGAAACTGATCCTTGACCTGGTCCTCAACCACACTTCCGACAAACACCCGTGGTTTCTGGCGTCCCGCGCAAGCCGCGACAACCCCAAACGCGACTGGTACGTCTGGCACGACGGCAACGGGGAGGAACCGCCCAACAACTGGCAGTCTGAGTTCGGTGGCAGTGCATGGGAGTATGACAGCACGACGGGGCAGTGGTACTACCACTACTTCCTCAAGGAACAGCCCGACCTGAACTGGCGTCACCCCGACGTCAAGAGCGCCATGTTCGCTGCAGCCCGCTTCTGGCTGGACAAAGGCGTCGACGGTTTCCGCCTGGACGCCATCAGCACTATCTTCGAAGACAGAGATCTCACGCCGCACACCAGCCGGTACAGTGCCATCGACGCCCTGCGCAGCAACTGGCTGCACGACATTGAGGAGGCATCTAGCTCCTATGACACCATCCTCTCCGACCTCTTCAAATACCAGCGTAATCACCCGAAAAATTTTGAGCTGATAGAGGAGTTGCGCCGTCTCGTCGATACATACGACGAGCGTTTTCTCGTTGGCGAGACCTCGGACCTCCACTTCTTGGGCACAGGCGAGAACAGGCTGCACAGCATCTTCGATTTCGATCTCCTTTACCAACAGAACCTCACGCCGGACATCATCAGAAAAATATTGCATAACTGGGGTGGCAAAGCGCCGCAGGCGAGCCGGATCGGCAACACCCTGAACAACCACGACCAATCGCGAATGGCAGAACACTTCGCCCAGGACGATCCCCGCCGCTGCCGCAGCGCCGCTGCCCTGACCCTCTTCCTCGAAGGCATCCCTTTCCTCTACTACGGCGAAGAGATAGGCATGCGGGATTATGCCATTGACAGTCTCGACGAGATGCGCGATCACGTCGGCGATGTCTACCGCCGTCTGAGGCAGGCGGACGGTGTCGGTGAAGATCAGATCCTCAAAGAGCTCGGCACGTTCTCCCGGGACCGCTGCCGGACCCCGATGCAGTGGGACCGTTCCCCCAACGCAGGCTTCGCTCCGGCCAACGTAAAAACGTGGCTTCCGGTCAATGACAACTATCTTGAGGGGACCAACGTAGCCGACCAGGTCGGCGACCCCGACGCACTTTTGCCTTTTTACCGGGAGCTGATTCATCTTCGCCGAACCCATCCGGCGCTCCAAACGGGCCGCTTTCTGGACCTCGATCCTTCCAACGAGTCGCTGCTTGTATTCCTGCGCACGACCGAGGAAGAGCAGTGCCTTGTTATCCTCAGCTTTGCCGCCACTCCCCTGCAATGCCGCCTTGAATGCCGCGGCCGTCTTCTGTTTACCGATAGCCACAATCAGGCGGCACTTGAACCGGGGCCGTATACCCTCCCCCCTTTCGGCGTTCTGATCGCGCTACTTGAAGAAAATGCACAAGATTCGGACTGTTTACCGCTTTTCGCTATGGTGTAAGGGAAACCGATTGCACTTCTCGTATGGGATTTGCATATAGACTTTCTTTAAATTTTTCCACACCACAAACACCATTACAGGAGGGTAGTCACATCTCTATTGTTCACACAGAAGACATCCACATTCTGGCCACGGATCTCGACGGGACGTTCTTAGAAAGCGTCAACAAAGAAAACGATCCGCTTTACCGCTATTTGCATGACAATCCGAACATCATTCTCGTTTTCAACTCCGGAAGGAATATCGAACTGATCCTGCCTCTTTTGGACGACATGTCCATTCCCACCCCCCACTATATCATCGGCGACGTCGGCGCCTCCGTCCTTGACGGTACAAACCTCGAACCCGTGCAGCCGCTGCAGAACAGCATCTCGAAACGGTGGTACAAGGCCCTCGACTCCATCGCGGACCTGCGTGAACGCCTCGAATCGCTCGAACGCCAGGACCAGCCCCAGGAGCGCCGTCTCTCCTACTATGTTACCAGCAGCACCATTCCCAGAGAACTCGTCGACGAGCTCAGTAGCCGGGAATGCGACATTCTGCACTCCAACGAGATCTACCTCGACATCCTGCCCAAGAACACCAGCAAAGGCTCCACCCTCGAAGCGCTGGTCGAACACCTTGGCGTTCCCAAAGAACGGGTCATGGTCGCCGGGGATACCCTCAACGACCTGAGCATGTACCAGCACGGCTTCAAAGGCGTCGTGCTAAACAACGCCGAAACCCCGCTCAAAGAAGCGGCAAGCCAGATCGAACACGCCTACTTTTCCAAGGCCCCGGGCACCCACGGTATCCTCGAAGCAATGCAGCATTTCGGCATTGCCGAAGCGGAAGAGGTGCCCAACGCCCCTGCCCCGGCATACGGTGACGCCGACCTCGTCATGGTCTACCACCGCCTGCCCTTCCAGGAGGTGGAAGAGAACGGCAAAGTCGTCCACAAAAAACACACCAGTCCCAACGGCATTCTTCCGACGCTGCTGGGTTTCTTCGCCAACGGCGAAAAGGGTTCCTGGGTCGCCTGGTCCAAATGCGAAAGCCGCGACCCCGAAGATTTTGAAAAGTATGTCGACGTAGACAAGGAGCAGTACGAACAGCTCCGGGTCTGCCGTGTCCCGCTGACGCCGTACGACGTCAAGATCTTCTACGAGGTCTTCTCCAAAGAGGCGTTCTGGCTGCTGCTGCACTCCTTCCACGAAAAGGCGCTCTTCAACCACGACCACTGGAAACACTTCTGCGATGTGAACCGCATCTTCGCGGAAAACACGGCGGCCGAAGCAGCCGAAGGCGCCGTCGTCTGGATCCACGACTACAACCTCTGGATGGTGCCGGGCTATCTGCGTCAGCTCCGCCCCGACGTCAAGATCGCCTTTTACCACCATACGCCCTTCCCCTCGGCCGATATCTTCAATATGCTCCCCTGGCGGCGCGACATCATCAACTCGCTCCTGCAGTGCGACTATATCGGGTTCCATATTCCCCAGTACGTCGACAACTTCGTCAACACGGTCCGTTCCAACACCCAGATCGAAGTCAACTCCCGTACAAATGCGGCGCCGCTTTTCAAGACTTACGGCTGCGCGATCGGCGTCGATGACTATGCCGACTCTTTCACGACCGAGCTTAACACCGTCCGTTTGGGGGCGCACCCCGTCGGCATCAACTGCGACTATATCGAACAGCTTGCGGCCAGCGACCATGTCCAGTCGCTCTACAAGAAGATCCGCGACGAGATCGGGGAGAACAAGCTCATCGTCTCCATCGAACGCACGGACTATACCAAGGGACCGGTGGACAAGCTCAAGGCCTACGAGCACTTCCTGGAAACCCACCCGGAAATGCGCGGCAAAATAAACCTCTTCATGGTCTGTACCCCGCCGGCGAAGGGGATGGCGATCTACGAAGAGATCACCCAGGATATCGCCTACCACGTCGGCCTTATCAACGGCCGTTTCGGCTCGTACAAATGGACCCCGATCAGCTACGTCAACCGGGTCATCCCCTTCGAGGACGTCATCGCTTACAACTGCGCCGCGGACATCGGCTGGGTCACGCCGCTGCGCGACGGCCTGAACCTGGTGGCTAAGGAGTACGTCGCCGCCCAGCACGCCATCGGCGGCAAAGGCGCCCTGGTGCTCTCCGAGTTTGCCGGGGCGGCCGTGGAACTGCACGGCGCCTTCCTCGCCAACCCCTATGACAAGGTCGACATGAGCACGACCCTGATGCAGGCCCTCGAAGCCCCGGACAACGAACGGGCTTCACGGCTGCAGCGGATGTCGAACATTATCCACCGCTACGACGTTAACGCCTGGGGTCAGGACTTCCTCTTCAGCGTAACAGAAACAGATTGAACGATTCGGGGCACTTTGAGTCGGTCGCTTCGATGAGCGCCGATCCTGCGTTCCCGATGCACAGGTATGCCCGCCTGTATTATGGAGTGGGAGTTGCAACCTCTGCATAATCGTGAGAGGAAAAGCTCGTAAAAGAACGTACATATGGGAGCATTATGAAAAGGTATCTCGGTTCCTTCACCATCGATATCTATGACCTGGGCGGGATCATGGACACCAAGGTCGGTGGCGAGGCCCGGTGGATCGTGGAGCAGTATATCCGCACTATCAACGCTATCGCGGATGTCGACCCGCTGAGCATTGAACAGCGGGTTTCCGATGAATACATCGACGAGGAGCTGGACCGCTACCGCAATCTGCAGTTTTCGTTTGTCATCTCCTCCGGCGAAGAGCGCCATACCCTGCTGCGGGAGCTGTTCAGGTGCTTGCGGGACATCGACACCGGCTGCATGGCCCATGTCGAACTCGAACCCTATTTCGGCGCATGAAAACGCTGTACACCCGCTGTTGCGGAACACGCATCCCGAAGCATTTGTCTGGCCGGCAGGACTACTTGAACACGCTGCCGAGCATTCCCTTGACTGCCTGCTGCACGTCGGCCGGGTAGACGACGAACTTGCCGTTCTCGCTTTCGCTCAGTTTCTCCAGCGCGGCGATGTAGCGGTCCCCGAGCAGGAACATGGCAGGGAGTTCTTTCTCCTGGATGGAGTCGGAGATGCGGGCGATCGCTTCTGCGGAGGCCTGGGCAAGGGCCACCTGGGCCTGGGCTTCGAGCTTGGCAGCTTCGAGCTGCCCCTCTGCTTCGAGAATGGCGGCATTTTTGTTCCCCTCGGCCATCGTGACGACGGCGCGGCGTTCGCGCTCGGCGGCGGCCTGCTGCTCCATCGCCTTTTGCATGGAGGGGCTCGGGCTGATATCCTGGATCTCGACGGACTTGACGGTGACCCCCCAGTCGGCGACGTCGTCGATGATCTGCTCTTTGAGGCGCGCTTTGATCATGTCGCGGTTGGAGAGCGCCTCGTCCAGCTTCATCTCCCCGATAATGGAACGCAGTGTCGTCATGACGAGGTTGACGATGGCCATCCGGAAATCCTCGACACCGTAGACCGCATCGGAGGGGCGCGTCACGCGTATAAAAGCGATGGCGTTGGTGAGGATAACGGCATTGTCCATCGTGATCACCTCCTGCTGCGGCACGTCGAGGATGATGTCCCTTGTCGTCATCCGCTCGCGGACGCTGTCGATGTAGGGAATAATGAGGTTGAGCCCCGGGGTCAGGGTCCGGTAGAACTTGCCCAACCGCTCGATCACCCACTCTTCGCCCTGCGGGACGACCTTGATCCCCTTGTAGAGGGTAACGATGATGACGACGGCGAAGACGCCGATAAGATAGAGTGAAACCATTTAGTCCTCCTTCAGGGGGGTCACTTTGATCAGCTGGCCGCTGACGTCGACAATCTGGACCTTCGTACCGACGGCGAGCGGCTCGTCGGCAAAAGCGGGCCATTCGCGGTTGCCCAGGACGGGGATATCAAAGAGCACCTTGCCGCGCTGCGGCGGTTCGATTGCCTCGACGACGGTGCCTTTGGTATCGACCCGGTAGTTCGGCTGCCCGCTCTGCGTCACGGTGCGCTGGCGGATAAAGCGCCACCACCCTACGATAAAGAGGGTGGAGAGCACCGACCAGATCAGCAGTTCAGTGGAAAAAGAGAGTGTCAAAAGATAGGCCAGCACCCCGGTCAGGATAGCGGCGACGCCGATGCCCAACAACAAGAAGGTCAGGGCCATCGTCTCCAGGCCGATCAGCACCATCCCCAGGATCACCCAGTGCCACCACAGCACGTTCGCATTCAGCCATTCGAGCATGCGTACCTCCCATTGCGTTGTGCTGTTAGTATAGCGCAGTTTGGGTCATGCACTCCGGAAATGCGCCGCGGCGATATTCTGTGCCGCCTGGACGATGGGATAGGTGGTCGGGGCCGAGGTGAGCAGGGGGTGGGTGGCCACCTGGAGGTTGAGCAGGTCGAAAACGTTCATCCGTTTTTCAATGATGACCCCGAGGATGTTGATCATCTCCCCGATATCGATCCCGCCGATCACCTGCGCGCCGATCACCTGCAGGCTGCTTTTCATGACGACGAGTTTTACCGTCTGCTTGTGGTTGTTCGGCAGCTTCGCGGGGTGCTTGTCGTCACCGACCACACTGCTGGAGATGACGTTGATCTTCTGCTTTTTCGCATCCTCCTCCGTGATCCCGGCGGAGGCGAAGCAGGTCTCCCCGACGACGGTCGAAAAGATATCGATGGTGCCGGAGAAGGATTTGACGATGTTGATGGCGTAGAGGTTCGCCGCGGCGATACGCGCCTCGGCGGTTGCCGTCGAGGCCAGCATGATCGGCAGCGTGCGCTTGGTGATGAAGTGCCGTTTTTCGGCACAGTCGCCGATGGCGAAGACGTCGGGCTGCGTGGTGCGCATGTACGCGTCGACGTAGATGGTGTCGAACTGCCGCATGGAGAGTCCCGACTCCCGGGCCAGGCTGTTTTCGGGGCGGTAGCCCGTCGCCATGACGACCGCATCGCTCTGTACCGTCTCCCCGCCGTCGAGCAGCATGCCGCAGGCGTTCCCCTCGGGACCGAGCAGCACCTCACAGCTGCGGCGGTCTTTGTAAAAAGTGACGTTCTCGTGCAGCATGATCGCTTCCATCTGGTCCGAGAACTCGGAGTCGAAAGCGTGTTTGAGCAGCCGCGATCCAATCAGGTGCACCTGCTTGCCCGCCTTGGCCAGCTCACCCGCCAGTTCGATGCCGATAAAGCCCGTACCGACGACGGCGACGCGCTTTGTCTTCATCAGCGCATCGTGCATCTTAAGGATGTAATCGGGCGATTTGGGAACGTAGAAGACCCCCGGCGCATCATGGTTGGCGATCTCTTCGGGTTTGCGCGGTACCGACCCGGTGGCGATGATCAGCTTCTCGTAGCCGTACCGCTCACCCCCCTTCCCCGTGACATAGTGCTGCTCGAAATCGATGGAGACGGCCTCGTCGATCACAAGCTCGACCCCCATCTTCTCCGCCTTGACGCCGCAGGGAATCATATTGTCCCCGACCCCCTGGAGCATCGGGCCGAAGACATAGGGGATACCGCAGGGCACCAGCGACTTGTCGTCCATCTTGACGACCGTCACCCGCTTGTCCGGGTAATACTGCCGGGACGTTGCCGCCGCCACCATGCCTGCGGGACCGCCGCCGATAATGAGAATGTCACTTTGCCGCATGCCTGATCCTTGTCGCAATGAAATTGCCCCATCCTAGCGCAATTTCGTGACGGCACTGACTCAGGACTGCCTAATTAGTGACGCCCCGGATCGCGGCGTCTGCGTAGCCGGGCCAGCAACTGTGAGAGCGTAGCGGCATCCGGCGCCTCCGCCCCCTCGTAAAGGTGGCGCTCGACGGCCCCGGCCCCCTCTTGCGCTTCGGTATCATCAAGGTGTTTGAACAGTTCTGCCAGGAGCACCCGCAGTGCATCCTTGCGGATAGGCTTCGTTTTGTGCCTGCGGCGCCGTGCCAGCAGCGTCACCGTGACTCCGAGCACGAAGCCGGCGGCAGCTCCCGCGGCCAGACTCCAGATTGTCATCGTCTCCTCCTTTTGGGTTTTCCCCTGCTTCGGTTGCACCGCGGCAGGAACGTGGACCGGGATCGGCAGCGACCTCGCCGTGACAACGCGCTGCGTCACCGGGTCGAAACTGCGGAAGAGCACCGACGGGATGGTAAAGTCCCGCTCCCCGACCAGGGCGAAAGTCCGGTTCACCTCATTGTGGTAGCACCCCTCCTCCCATGCGGCGTTCCGGGTATGCCCCTCCGCGAAAACGCTCACACCGGCGATCGCCATCCGCAGCGGTTCCGCCGTGGCCAGGTTGCCGCACCCTGAGAGCGACAGGGTCAGGCGGACGGGATGGCCCTTCTTGGTTGTATTGCGGTCAACGACGGCCTGCAACGCGAAAGCGCCGACGGCCTGAACACTGGCGGGAACGGGGGTGGCAAAGAGCGTCACGGGTTCGAAAAGGTGCTGCTGCCATGCCACCGACGGCATCCACTGCCCCCATGCATCCTGCGTATAGGTGCGTTCGGCGACGTTCATCGCCGCCTTGCCGCTTGAGAGCTCTCCCCCCTGCATCGGAGCGACGATGTACGTCTTCTCCCAGATCTCCTTCCCCGCTTCATGCCGCTCCCCGGCATGGCTCTGGAGCACCTGGAAATGGGAGAGTGCCGGTGCCGCAAACCGGAAATCGATCCCCTTGTCCGACGCGGCGTGCGCAAAACGGTAGACGAGCCGCAGCGGTTCGCCCTGAAAGAGTTGGCGGGAGGAGCTTTCGACCGTCAGCTCGTAACCCGAAAGTGCGCTGACAGCCAGCACAAGCGCAAGCAGCTTACCACGGAGCGACATGGTCGCCTCCTGCCGCACGTTGCGGTGTGATCTTGTAGAGGTGTGTACGGCTCTGCCGCTGCAGCGATTGGCGCCACATCGCCGCCTCGTAATCGCTCATCGCCGCCGTCTTCGCTTCGCCCGCCGCTTCGGAAGGCCTGGCCTCCGTCCCCTCGGGTGTCTCCGTCTGCGCGGAAGGGGCCTGTGCACCTCCCGCGGGAGAGGATGCGTCGGAGGCATCGTGTTCCCCGCCTGCAGCGGTCGTTTCGGCCGCCGCGTTCCGGCGGCGTTCCGCCTGTACCAGGCGCATCAGGCGGCCCCGGACAATGGAGAGGTTTTCCCGCGTCTGCGGGTCGTTTTGGAGGTAGAGCGCCTTCTGGTACGTCTTAATCGCCGCTTCGAGGTTCTCCCTGCCCCCCAGCATCGCCTTGGCATTGCCCAGATTGTGCAGGGTCGCGAACTGCAGCAGCCGCTCCTTCGTCCGGATCCGACCCCACAATGCCGCGGCCGCCTCGTAATTACCGGCACGGTAGAGGGCATGGGCGCTGTCATACATCGCCTCGGGGTCATTATCCTTGCGTATACCGTAGCGGTAAAAGGCCCGGGCAGCCCTCTGGTAATCGCCCTGCTCGTAATAGTGCTGCGCCGTTTCCAGCAGTTCGTAGTCAAAAGCCTCCGCCCGCAGCGGCGCCCCCTGGCCGAGCAGCAGCGCCCCCAGCAGCAATGCGGGAGGAACGGCCACGCGCTCGCGGCGGCTCATGGAGGCGTTCGCCACGAGCAGCAAAAAGAGCGCCAGCCCCAGCGGCAGAATGTAGAGCTGTCCGTACCGGCGGATCTCCCTGACACCCTCCTCACCCCCCTCGGCATGACAGCGAAGCTCGGAGAGCAGCACCGCAACGTCTCGGGAGCCCACCGTCATGCCGACATAGATACCGCCGGTGGACTCGGCCAGGGAGCGCAGGGCCGGGTTCAGCACCGTCCGGACCGGCTGCTCTCCCTGCATGAGGGGGGCGCCGTCCTGCAGCACCATGCCCCCCTCAGCCGTCCCGATTCCGAGGATATAGAGATGCAGCTTCTGCGCATTGGCATAGTTGATGGCTTCGGTGAAGTCATGCGTATCCCCCCCGTCGGTGAGCAAAAGCAGGTTTCTGCGCCCCGTCTTGCCCATCACACCGTCAGCGGCGGCCAGAAGTCCCATGATGTCGGTCCCCTTCTCGGCGTAGGCCTCGGGTGCGAAATCTTGCAGCATCTCCGCCAGAGCCTTTTTGTCCCCCGTGGGCGGCACCACGGCATAGACGTCCTGTCCGAAGGCCAGTACCCCTATTTGTTCTCTTTTTGCCCGCGCGACCAGCGTAAGCAGCTTTGTCTTTGCCACGGCGGCGCGGGAGGGGTAGACATCCTCCGTCTGCATCGAGGCCGAGATATCGACGGCGACCGTCAGCGCCTCCTCCGGCGCTTTGACAACAACCGTCGCCTCCGTAATGACGGGCTGGGACATCGCCGCGATCAGCAGGATGAAAACGGCCAGGTAGATCAGGTTGCGCTGGCGAAGGCTGAGACGCTTTTCGTTCACCCGCAGCCGTTCGAAAACGGGACCGGAGAAGAGCTCCGCCGCCGGCTCCTTCTGGGTCAGTATAAAATAGAAAAGGACAAGTACCGGCGGCAGCATCAGGTAGAAGAACTCGGGGTGGAGGAAGGTCATGCCACCCTCCGGTTGCGCAGGTAGATATAGAGAAGCAGCGTCATAAAGCCCATAAAGAGCGGGTAGATGTAGTAGTACGCCTTGACGATCACGACCGGCGGGCGCTGGGGCGACTTTTCCAGGGCATCGATCTGCGCGTAGACATCGGCAAGCGATGCACTGTTCCGGGCCGTGAAATAGGCACCGCCGCTCTCTTCTGTCAGTGTGTGAAGCACGGACTCCTGGGGGGAGGGTTCCTCACCGATGACGACGGCATAGAGGCGCACCCCCTCTTTGGCCGCAAGCCCCCCGACAACGTCGCTGCCTACGGGGGCACCGGGGGTGTTCCGGCCGTCGGTCAGGACGACGACGATCTTTTCCGCGCTCTTGACATCATGCAGCGAGACGATCCCCCTGGCCATCGCTTCGTAAAGCGCCGTGTATTTTCCGGCGATGCCGACGTAGAGCTGCCCGATGATCTGCGAGAGCATCCCCATGTCGGTGGTGGGCGGCGCGGCTGTAAACGTGTGGGTGCCGAAGACGACGAGGTCGACGCTGTCACTGCTGCGCTGCGCCACAAAAGCCTGCAGGATCTCCTGGACCGCCTCGAACCGGCTCCGGGTCCGGTCATCCGGGTCGAAATCGCCGTTGCGCATGGAGGCACTGGAATCCACCACGAGGCTGATCGCGTACCCCGGGGCACTGACGGGCTGGTAGACCCGCTCTTTCACCGGGGACATCAGGGCGACAAGCAGCAGGATGACTGATGCCCATTTGAGCAGCCAGAGCCAGAAAGAGGGCTTGAGCGTGACTGCGGCGAAGGCGGCGAGGTGCGGGAAGTAGAACCCCTGGTGGCGCAGGCGGCAGAGCGCCTCGCAGGCCAGAAAGATGAAGAGCAATGAGATGACTTTCGGGAATTCGAAGAAGATTCCCTCAAACATCGATCATCCCGAGATAGATCCTGAAATACGCTCGGGTCTCCTCGTCGATGGGCGGCACCGTTTTGCGGAACTTGTAGGGTTCAAGGCGACGTTCGAGGTTTTCGAAGGCCTCCAGCAGACGCGGGGAGTCCTCCGCGAAACGGCGGCCGAGACGGGAGATGGCATACGCCGCCTGTTTCGCGTCGTCGAGATCGACCGCCTCCAGCGCTTTGCGGCTGGCACGCCGGGTGTTCTCTTTTCGCTCCTCGTAGTAGCGGCGGATCAGCAGATAAAGGACGAGCAGCAGAAAAAAGAACACCACCGCCGCAGCGGCTGCAAGATAGTAGGGCGTATAGTCATGGATCTCGACCAGAGGCTTGATGTCATGCAGCGGGATATCGTCTGAACGCATTATCGCCCCTCGAAAAGGCGCCGGAGTTTGACGCCGATATGGTCATCCGTATAGATCTTCGTAAAGCGGATGCCGTCTTTGCGAAGCTGCTCGTACAGGGCATGGTCGTGCTCGCGCACCTTCGCTTCGTAGTCCCGGACGGTCCGGGTGTTGAAATCGCCCTCGAGGAGCATCCCGCTCTCGGGGTCGCGCAGCGACGCGAAACCGAACGGCGGCGGGTGTTCCTCCAAGCGGTCCCGGACGATAATGCAGACGACCTCGTGCTTCTTCGCCAGCAGCCGCAGCTGGGGGAGCTCGAAAAAGTCCCCCACGACCAGCAGCAGCGAACGGCGGCGGATGCGCTGGTAGAGCGTCTTGGCCATCGCGTCGTAATCGCTCTTTTTCCCGACCGCCTCGAAGGCATCGACCTTCTGCGTCAGCTCCGAGACGGCGTAACGGTTCTTCGTCGGGCGCCCTTCCTCGTAGAGGCGGTCCGCAAAAAGCATGTAGCCCAGCGCATCACTGTTGTACTGCACGGCGTACCCCACCGTCGCGGCGATCTCCGCCATCACCTCCTGCTTGAAACGATGCTGTCCGAAATGGACGCTGCCGCCGAGCATCATCGCGACGACGACGCTGAGTTCGCGCTCCTCGCGGAAGATCTTGATAAAGGGGGTGCGCATCTTTGCCGTGATGTTCCAGTCGATATGGCGTATGTCATCACCGGGCATATATTCGCGCAGCTCGATAAAGTCGTACCCCTCACCGTGGAAAATGGAGGGGTTGTTGCCGATAAGTTCGCTGAAGACCTGTCGCCGGGCCTTGACGAGGATACGCTGGACCGTTCCCATAAGGTTCCTACGGCAGCGGGACCGCTTCGATCACCTTGTCGATGATCTCGTCCGCCGTGATACCGTCGGCCTCGGCCTCGTAGCTCAGCACGATACGGTGGCGCATCAGCTCTTTGATAATGAACGCGACGTCGACGGGGCTGACGTAGTCCTTGCCGCGCAGGTAGGCCATTGCCTTGACAGCTTTGAACATGTCGATGCTCACCCGCGGGCTTGCACCGAACTGCAGCTGATCTTCCAGCGCATCGAGCCCGTACGACACAGGATCCCGGGTCGCGCTGACCAGCTCGATCATGTAGCGCTCCACCTCCTCATCGACATGCACCTGCTGGACCTCCGCTTTGAGGCTCTCCAGGTCTTCATGGGAGATAACGGCGTGGATCGTCTCGGAAACGCCTGCCGCGATGCGGCGGGCGATCTCAAGCTCCTCCTCTTTCGTGTTGTAGCCGACCTTCAGTTTCAGCATAAAGCGGTCGAGCTGCGCCTCGGGAAGCTGGTAGACCCCCTCCTGCTCCACCGGGTTCTGCGTCGCCATGACAAAGAAAGGGGGCGCGAGCTTGAAACTCTCCTCGCCAATGGTGACCTGCCGCTCCTGCATCACTTCCAGCAGTGCAGACTGCACCTTCGCCGGGGCCCGGTTGATCTCGTCGGCCAGCAGCAGGTTCGTAAAGACAGGCCCATGCTTGATCTTGAACGCATTATGCTGCGGATCGTAGATCTCCGCGCCGAGGATATCCGAGGGGAGGAGATCCGGAGTGAACTGGACCCGTTTGAACTGCAGCCCCAGGCTCTGGGAGAGCGCCTTGACCGTCGTCGTCTTTGCCAGACCGGGGATCCCCTCTATAAGAATATGCCCTTCACAGAGCAGGCCGATGAGCAGCCCGTCGATCATCTTTTCCTGACCGACGACGACTTTGGCCACCTCGGACTTGATCGCTTCGATTTTAGAGTACATCAAAAACCTTCATAAAGGATAATGGGGCCATTATAGCGTTTTGAAGGTATAGATTACCCTGCCCCGGAAGCGCCGGATGCAGGGAAATGCGGTGAAAAAAACTTCTTTTTCGGCGCCGGAAAAGCCCTCCCGTACATTTTTTGGATTTTTTTGGATTTTTTTTTGAAAAACTATTGACTTTAAAAAGTGTTTTTCGTATAATTCCCGTCCACAAACGAAGAGAGCTTATCTCAGCGTTTGAATGTCTCGTTAGCTCAGCTGGTAGAGCACGTCACTTTTAATGATGTGGCCGTTGGTTCGAATCCAACACGGGACACCATTGTTACTCCTTAGTGGCCCCATCGTCTAGCGGTTAGGATCCCAGATTTTCATTCTGGTTACCGGAGTTCGAGTCTCCGTGGGGTCACCACCTTTCTTTAAACCTTCCTAAATTAATTTTTATAAATTCTTCTTAATTCTAGAAGATTTCAATTTTCTTATTATCCTATCACAAATGTGCCATTTATCTCAAAAGGAAGATTATGCTGTACCGATTTCTATTGTTATCGTTTTTACTTTTACTCTCAGGTTGTTCCGTGATGACGAAGTCGCAACATCTAACGAAAGCACAAAGTGAACAACCACATCAGGATTTTTTAGACACGATAGAAAGAGAATGTATCGATAATGCACAACAAAATGAAACCAATTACTGGGTAAGCTCAACTTTGATGATGTCAGATACATATCAGCCAGGAAAAATTGCGAAGTTACGCAAATATGAACGCTGGCCCGAGCCAGAAAAATTTATATCGCAATATCAATTAGAAGATCATCCATCTGTTGAATACGCTGTCACAAAGGCTGATGTTTATGATAGGTACGTTAATGCAGATGATATTATAGAGTATCCAATCTCATCCACTAAGAAAAAACATATTCAACAAAACTATTGTCATTCGCAAGGTTTATTCTATGATGACTTTAGAAGTGGCTCATGTTTAATTAAAGAAAAATATAAATTCAAATGTCTTGTGCGCGAAGGTTCCAAGAAGGATGGGCATGCCTGGAGATTTCACGTGCAACCGGATTACTATCAATATGGTTTAACAGATCAATTTGCTTATTTTTTACAGCGATTTGAAAAGCGTTTTAAACCCATATATAAAATTTTATGGAGAGATGCACCAAATCCATATGCGTCCAATGAGAATAGGCAACGTTCTGTTTATGTGAGTTATATATTACAAGATGGTCTTACTATTGCACAAATTGGATACAACTGGATAAGTTGGCCATTTAGTGCTGACAGAGCACAAATTTTCATAGAGCTAAAAGGCTTTTTAGATACGGAGTATCCAGATAAAAGCGTATTGTATGGTTCAGAACAAATTCTCTTATCAGACAATGCTTTAAAACGAGAACAGATCATTAAAGACCTTTCAAGAACAAAAGAAAGAATGGATAAACAATATAAGAGTGACAGAGCATGGCGACAACAAATTCTCGCTGAACAAGAGAGAAGTAACAAGGCATTCAACCGTGCAATGTATGGGGCTATGCAAGATGTCGTTGACGATTTCAATAAAGACTATACTTCTTACAAAAATTTAAGAGATGACGAAAAAAGAAAGTTTGACGACTTGATGAGTGAACAAATCAAATCAAATCCATTGATGTATCCTTCTGAAAGTTATAAATATGACACTAAAAAATCTGAAGGATGGACAAGCCATGGAATCATTCTTAGTCAAAAAGAACAAAGTGCTGAAAATACAACGACAGCATCAATAACTTCATTGGGTAAAACAGTTTCATGTAAAGGTAAACATCAAAAATCTTCTACTGGTGGAAGAATATGTCTTTTTCGGGAAGGCCATGATCTTGAAAGGTTGAAGAATTACTTGAATTCCCAGAAAGGTTGGAATGCCTATGTGAGCTGTCCATTTGAAAGCAAGGTTGAAAATCTTCATTCATTAGGTGCCGCTGAATGTGGGGATGCGGGTTCAGGTGCGAATAGATGGTACAGATGTATTCGTGAATTTTCATGGGACTGTGAAAAGATACCTGAATATCATGGTCCTTCTAAATCCATGACTAAATAGTGACGGGAAGCGAAAGCCCCCTCATTAAGACAACGTATATCGACAAAAGCGATGTCGTCTATATATATTTAGTCCTGGTTTCTATAGCACAGATCCTGGTCCCTTCGCGTATACCCCTCAAAGCCCCTTGTGGGCCACAGCATTAATACTACCAAGCATTCATCAACATCAAAACAGTAAGTCCCATAAACCTTTAGGCGTTTTGAAATACTTTTCCATGCTACCAGGTAGCCACGTCATCAATGGATTATCCATCGAAGATCTGTCTCATTTGACCTGAAATTTACCAGACTGCAATTTGTTAAGACCCGCTCTTTAATAGGAAGCATAAGCCGAAGCTCTAACTTATTTACATATTACAATGCAAAAGGACTTTTTTGCCACTTTTGTTAGTGCAATGCTCCCGATGCGACCAGTCGTTTGACCAGCTTCATATGTTTCATCACCCGTCCGAAATAGGGCCAGTTCACCATGCCGCCGTTGTAACCGCTGACACTTTTCATATAGTCGTGGCGGCGGTTTTTGAGGATGACGAGGTAGTGCGCGGCAATGCCGGCGGAGAGTTTGAGGTCGGTGAGCAGCAGGTTCGCGATCTGCATATCGCTGCGCGCTTTGAGCCATGCCAATGTCTTGACGCGCGCGGCCACATAACGCGCCGTCGCCACCTGCACCTGCATCGGCCCCAGCGACGCTTTGGTGATGTCGACCCCTTTGCGGAAATCCCCGATGATATTCCGGCCCGCACTGCTCTCGGTGAGGCAGATAGCGCTGAGGGTGTTCTCGTAGGTCTCGCCGCTGCGGTCCGGAACGCTGCGTGCCACGTCGCGGACGGTCTGCAGCGTCGAGAGCTGTTCCGGTGTCAGTGCGGCGCGCACGAACTCCGTCGTGGCATAAAAGAGAATCAGTAGACGTTTCATTGGGGCTTCCTCGTCAAAAAAATGCGTGGAATTTTACAGGAAAAGGGTGTAGAGGGTCTACTGATAATGTATTTATATAAAATAATTAAGAACTTCTAATACATTTCACCTGCTACCAACGGTGACATCGAGGATTAAAGCCTTAAGCTTTATGCGTAAAAACGATACATATCGAAGGGTGAAGTGTCAAAAACGCCCTGTTTCTTAAGAGCTGAAGTCCAAAGAAACTGTCACAATGCAATCGAATGCTACTGTTATTCCCAATCTTTGAATTTGTCCGAGTTATGCTTATCTTTCTTATAGCGCCGGCGGTTCATGGACTTTTCGATCTGGTTGGCAGTATAGAGGATGTCCTCTTTGAGCTCTTCGATCGTGGCATCGCTCTCGCGGTAGGTGAGGATCTTGGTGACGAGGGTTTCGAGGTCGTTGTAATCCCCTTTATACAGGGCGACCTTCTCGATGCGGTCGAGGTATTTTCGGTTGTTGTCGACTTTCTTGTCGAACTGTTCCCGTGTCGGTTCTTCGGCTTTGAAAAGGTACTTGGTGATACTGCTCGTAAAACGTTCGAGTACCCGGATATAGCGGAGCCTTGCGGCATCCTCCACTTTTTTCGCCGATGCCTTTGCCAATAGTTCACCTTTCTAGAAAGCTCAGTCGCTATAATTATACCTATTCTTATAAGGCAGCAACGCTATATGAAAAAACTGATTATTTTGTGCTTCTTCGTCATCGGGCTTCTGCATGCCGAAGTCATCAACGCACCGGCAAGCCAGACCCTTCTGAGCAAGCAGATCCCCATTGTCGATATCCGGACCCCCGGCGAATGGAAAGAGACCGGCCTGGTCAAGGGGAGCATCCCCATCATGTTCTTCGACGAGAAAGGGGAGTATAACGTCGACCGCTTTATGCTTCAGCTCAAAGCCAAGGTCGATACGACCAAACCTTTCGCCCTGATCTGCCGCACGGGCAGCCGCACGTCGATGCTGGCTCCGTTCCTGGCACAGACCTACGGCTATACCGTTTACAACCTGCAAGGCGGTATCATGACCGCTTACCGCGCCGGACTCCCCATCGTTCCCTATCAATGAAACCGCTTAAGATCGTTCTCCTGATCCTTTTGCGGGTCGCTGTCGTCTTCGGCGTCATCGGTCTGATCGTTTTTCTTTTCTGGGGGTTTTTATACCTGCTGCTGTATTGAGGGTGCCTCTAAAGGTTACTTCTTGAAGCGGAAGGACTCCGCTTCGAGGAGGGTGCGCAGCTTGTCGCTGCATTCGCCCTGGAACTCCATCCACGGCGCCTTGTAGCTGCCGCCGGAACCGAGTTTTTTCTTTACCCTTTTAAGCACCCCTTCCGCGTCGCTCTTTTCCAGGGCAAAAGGGCCGACGAGGGTGACGGTTTTCCCCCGCCGCTTTTCGCGCTTGAAGACGAGAAGGTGTTTCTCCGGTGCAAGCAGCTCCGCAGGCGTTTTTGCTTCGCGCTCTTGCACTTCCGACCAGCCGCTGCCGAGGTCCCCGCCGATAAAGAGGTCGAGCTTCTTACCGCGGCTCATGGGCTTCCCCGATGTATTCAAACCGTTTGATGCAGACACCCTCGTGGGGGACGCACTCTGTGAACATCGCCAGTGGCCGTACCCAGAGCCCATGTTCGCCGTACAGGGCGCGGTAGACGACGAGCTCCTCCTCCGTTTCGGAGTGCCTTGCCACGCCGAGCACCTCGTAGTGGTTCCCCTTGTAGTGCTGGTAAAGGCCCGGTTTAAGCACCGACGACCTTCTGGGAGAGGACACGCATCCCGTCCGCACTGTAGGCACCCGCGTCGATACTCTCCATCACGGTGTCGGCGTCGCAGCAGTGCGTATCATAGAGTGCGACGATCACCTCATCGCCCTCCTGCAGGAAGGTCGTCTCGCCGTAAGAAGTGTAGCGCGTCGCCCCGATGCTGATGATCATCTTCTCGGGGTAGCCTGCCGCGGCCAGGTAAGAGAGGACCGGTTCCAGCGGCCCCGTATCCGTTTGCGTATTGAGCTGGTTGATGATCCAGTCCGTGAGCTTGTCGTGAAAATAGCTGTAGCCCGTCAGCGCGGCATCTTCGCCGTAGCGGTGCAGTTCGCTGCCGCGGCGCAGGAAAGAGGCGATGTGCCAGCTGTCCATCACGCCGCCTTCGGCAAAGGTGTCGATCGGCGTCATCTCCGCACCGAGCCCCTTGCTCATTTCACCCCAGTTCTTCTTTTCAGAGATCTTTTTTGCCCCCGGCCGGCGGATGGAGCAGTCGTTGTAGGGAGCGAAATGCTCCGGTGTGATCGCAACGACCTTCCCGTCTTCATACCGCAGGCTGCACTCCAACGCGACTTCCGGTTCCGCCTGGACGTTCAGCGCGGCGTCTTCTGGCAGTTTGATGGTGTCGGAGGAGAGGGGGTAGACGCCGATCTGCCCGGCGCGGCCCGGCATATAGAAAGGAAAGATCCCTTTGGGGCCGTTTTCATCGGCGACCTCGAGGTTTTTGAAATCCTCAATTTCGCCGGCCTGTTCCAGGTGCAGGGCGAAGTTGCCGGCGATGCCGAAGCCGGCGTAGGCGTTAAAGTTTGCCATTCTCTTTCGCCTCGACGTACTCTTCGTAGCTGCCTTTGAAGTCGTTGTAGCTGCCGTCGGGTTTGAGCTCGATGATGCGCGACGCGAAGGCGTCGAGGAGTTCACGGTCGTGGGAGACACAGATGACGTTGCCGTCGAACTCGAACAGTGCCTCGCCCAGTGCAACGATCGCCTCGAGGTCGAGGTGGTTGGTCGGTTCGTCCATAACGAGGAAGTTCGGACCCTCGAGCATCAGCTTGCTCAGCATCATCCGGTGCTTCTCACCCCCGGAGATGTTCGTCGCCGCTTTCTCCTGCTGCTCCCCGTTGAAGAGCATACGCCCCAGGCAGTTGCGGATCTCGGAGATGTCCGCTTTCGGGTCGAAAGCGCGCAGCCAGTCGTAGAGGGTGTCGTCGCTCTTGATACGGTCGGTCGTATCCTGCGGGAAGTAGCCCGGCTCGATGGTCGCGCCCCATTTGACTTCACCCTCTTTGGGCTTGAGTTCTTCCATGATGATCTGGCAGAGCGTCGTTTTACCGACACCGTTGGGGCCGATCAGGGCGATCTTCTCGCCCGGCTCGATATGGAGGCTGATATTTTGAAGGACCGCTCCTTCCCCATAGTCGTGGCTGACGCTGACGACGTCCAGGGCCTCGTCGCCCATCTGGCGCTTCGCTTTGAAGACGATGCTCGGGTCACGGCGGCTTGAGGGCTTGATATCCTCGATCTCCAGCTTCTCAAGCTGCTTCTGGCGGGACGTCGCCTGCTTCGCTTTGGAGGCGTTGGCCGAGAAACGGCGGACAAAGGCTTCGAGCTGCTCTTTTTCCTTGAGCTTCTTATCGCGCTCCATCTCCATCTGCTTCGCCATGACGTTCGCGGCGATGTACCAGTCGTCGTAAGTCCCGGTAAATTCGCGGATCTTTTGGTAGTCGACGTCGAGGATGTTCGTGACGACGGCGTTGAGGAAGTGGCGGTCGTGGGAGATAACGACCATCGTCCCCTCGTGGCGCTGTAGTTCGTTCTCCAGCCAGCTGATCGTTTCGATGTCAAGGTTGTTGGTCGGTTCGTCGAGGAAGAGGACGTCCGGTTTCGGGAAAAGCACCTGGGCCAACAGGACCTTGAACTTGTCACTGGAAGGCAGAGAAGACATCAGTTCATGCTGCTGCTCAGACGGGATGCCGACGTTCTCGAGGATTTTCGTGATGTTGACGTCATACTCGTAGGTCGGGTCCTCCTCGACACAGACCACTTCCAGCTCCGCCAGGCGGTTATTGACGGCGTCGTCTTCGAAGTCGCCGTTGGTGTAGAGGTCCTCTTTCTCCTTGATGGCATCGTAGAGGCGCTTGTTGCCGTACAGAACCGCGTCGGCGATGGTGAAGTCTTCGAAAGCGAACTGGTTCTGACCGAGGACACCCACTTTGAGTCCCGATTCGATGGAGATCTCGCCCTCAAACTCTTTGTCCTGGCCGCTGAGTATCTTCAGGAATGTCGTTTTCCCTGCGCCGTTGGCCCCAATCAGACCGTAGCGCTTATGCGGGTCGAGCTTGAGGTTGATGCCTTCGAACAGCACGCGGCTGCCGAAGCGTTTTGTCAGGTTTGTTACTTGTACCATTATGTCATCGCTTCTTTTATTTTTTTCGCGATTATACCATACAGCACTTTTTGAATTTTTTGCCGCTGCCGCAGGGGCAGGGATCGTTGCGCCCGACGGAGGCTTCGTAGAGGGTCCCTTCGTCGTAAAACCAGCGGCCGTCGATGCGGCGGAAGGTGCTCTTTTCATGATGGACCCGGATGGGGCCGTCGCCCTCGCGGTAGAAAGCCCTGAAGGTCACCGTTGCAGCGTCATCCGCTTCCTGCGCATCCAGCACTTGCAGCCCCAGCCACGTTGTCGCTTCCGCATGCTGCCGGATCAGCTCGGCATCGGCAGGGACCTGCTTCTCCGGCACGGTCGTCGCGACGAGGTACTCCCCCGCCCCCACGACGTAGGCGCTGTAGCGCGAGCGCATCAGCGCTTCCGCCCCCGGTACCGCCGCGCGGCCGTCGATCAACGGTGCGCAGCACGTTTCAAACGGTTTCCCGCTGCCGCAATAACACTGCATCATCCCTCCTTCATATCAGGAAGCGCATCATACCATGCGGTGCCGTAAAGCGACTATGCTGCGGAGCGGTAGCGGTTCAGCAGGGCGCAGTGACGGGCGCGTTCATAGTGCGAAGGGGTCAACGCGACCCCTTCAAGGCGGTGCAGCATGCCGATCAGCTGGTCATAATCGTCGAAATTCAGGCGCTCACCGTGCAGGACGCGTCTGGCCATTTCGGAAAGGAGCGCATCGCCGGAGTATTCGGGGAAGAGCATGCAGAAATGGGTATAGACAATGGCGAAACTGCCACCCTCCGGCGCAAAGCGCTCGGCGACGATCTGCTGTGCGCTTTGCGGTTCGAGCCCTTTGGCCTCAAGCGCTGCGACAACGGCTTTGCGCACTTCATGTTCGGACTGCTCTGCACTGCGGACGTTGACCGCGCTCGGGCGTACCGGCACGGCAAGCAGGAGATTACCCGCCAGAATCAAAGAACCCATAACTGTCATGACCGGTCGCATGCACTCTCCTTGCCGTTAATTTTGTATGGAAACAGTCTACCGACAAAGGGTAAACGGGTCACCCACCGCTGCGAAACGCAGGATTCAGGCTATAATTGCGTATGACATACAAGATCGAAAACGAATTCATTGAACTCTATAAACTCATCAAACTGCTCGACCTTGTCGACAGCGGCGGACAGGCCAAACAGCTGATCGAAAACGAGCTGGTCTACCGCAACGGCGAGGTCGAAACCCGCAAACGGGCGAAGATCCGTCCCGGCGAGACCATCCACATCGGCGAAGTAACCATTAAGACGGTCTGAGGCGCACGCGTTTTCTGTCGTGTTAATGCGCCTCTAAACACCCCCTTTGCTATAATCGCGCCATGATTAAAACATTTGCCCAACTCCTCGCAGAGGAAAAGATCGACACGATTGAAAGTGCCCTGAAGGTGGCGCTCAACAACGCGAACGAGACGCCGTTCTGGTCGCAAAAGGTCACCCCGCTGGCCCATGCCGTGCTTTCCGTCCTGGTGCCGCTGCGCGACCAGGGACTGCTCTTCGACCCCGAAGGCAAGCCCCAGGAGCGGCTCACGCCGTCGCTGGTCCTGCGCTGGTGCGACCTGGTCAGCCTCAAGACCCTCGCGTTCACACTGCAAAAAAGCAACGAAGCCGGCCGGCTGCTCCGCACCTCGCTGCCCGAGGAGGCGTGCACCGCTTATACGCCGATCGACCTGACCCTGCTCGGCACCTACCTCAGCGGCTACACGGTCAACCTTGAAAACGAAGCGCTCGACTTCCCGATCGCGCACTACAACCTGCACACGGGTATTGCCGGTGTGCTCGAACCTCTGATGAAATAAAGGCTAAACGTGATGACCCAGGAACACCAGGCCCTCAAAACCGAACAGTACCTCAACCCGGCGGAGATCGCCGCGCACCTTGAAGGCGTCGAGTACATCGTGATGGCAGCCCCCGCCGTGCGCGACACGGCCAAAGCACCGATCCACTTTACGCTCTTTCTCAATACCGCCGACAATCTGCCCGCAGACATTCAGCAGGCCGTCCTCGACAAGTTCGCAGACCAGTACGGTTTCCGCAATATTGCCGACATCTTCAGCCAGCCCGACCGCGTCGCCTTCGCCGTCACCTCCCAGGAGACCCCGATGCCCCTGCACCTCTTCAAACCCGAAGACAAGATGCGGCTTCCCTCAACGGTAATGTTCGTCATGGATTTTGAAGCCGATTCCGACAACTTCCCGGAAGTCAAAGAGAAGCAGCTGACCGGCTGGACGTACGCCTACGAAACGGAATAACAGACTCCTCCTTTCTTCCCCTGCCCTACCCGGGCGCCAACGTGTTATAATTTTGCCACTACCACGACAAAGGAACCCTCTTGTATAAACGCTTCATGATCCTCGCTGCCCTTCTCGTCATCGTCAGCGGCTGCAGCAAAGTCACCAAAGAGAACTACGACAAAATCGAATCCGGCATGAGCTACGACGAGGTCGTCAAACTGATCGGCAAACCCGAAGGGTGTTCAGAAACCCTCGGCATCAGCAGCTGCCAGTGGAAAAGCGACGGCGCCGTCATCGATATCAAATTTATCTCCGACCAGGTGACATTCACCTCGGCCAAAGGGCTGAAATAACTCTCCCCGCCTCTGCTTCTTAGGGGGGGGGCAGAGAAGATCCTCCTCTTCTCCTTTTATAAGACTCTGTTCATTACTATCTCTGCACAGCACAGCAATATGGCAATCGTTTTTGATGGAATCAATGAAAAAATAAATGCGGTAGAAATGGTATAGGGGAACCTGGAAGCTAAAGCTCTTTGACAGTAAGTGGTTGCTTTTTACAATGTTGGACTATTGATTTCAGGCCGTCAGCGGTGCCTTCGGCACATCGCTTCTGGTTTGTCCTCGCAACGCTGCGGAATTCCGCTGCGCTGCATCGTTCGGATAAACGCCAAAACAAGGGTACCGCTCGCAAAGCGATGTTTCCTTGAGCAGTTGGCGTTTATTTTTCCGAACTCACATCATCCCAGGCATGCCGCCCATACCGCCCATGCCGCCCATATCCGGGGCAGCGGCCGGTTTCTCTTCCGGGATCTCGTGGATCGTCGCCTCCGTCGTCAGCAGAAGGCTGGAGACGGAGGTCGCGTTCGTCAGGGCGACGCGCTCGACCTTGAGCGGGTCGATAATACCGGCTTCGAACATATCGACGTACTCGCCTGTCGCCGCGTTGAAACCGACGTTCTCGCTCGCAGCCGTCTCGATACCGTTGACGACGACGCCCGTATCAAAGCCCGCATTGGCAGCGATCTGCTTGACCGGCGCTTTGACGGCGCGCAGGATGATCTCGTAACCGATCTTCTGGTCGCCTTCCAGGTCGAGCCGGACCTTGGACGCGGCACGGATCAGTGCGGCACCGCCCCCGATAACGATCCCCTCTTCCACGGCGGCTTTCGTCGCGGAGAGCGCATCGTCGACGCGGTCTTTCTTCTCTTTCATCTCCGTCTCTGTCGCGGCACCGACCTTGATGACGGCCACACCGCCGGAGAGCTTCGCCAGGCGCTCCTGGAGCTTCTCTTTGTCATATTCGGAGGTCGTTGCTTCGATCTGCGTTTTGATCTCGTTGATGCGCGCCTGAACCGCCGCGCTGTCGCCGACACCGTCGACGATGGTCGTGTTGTCCTTGTCAATAACGACGCGGGACGCCTGGCCGAGGTCGGCGAGGTTCGCGGACTCGAGCGTACGGCCGATCTCCTCGGAGATCACCTGGCCGCCGGTCAGGATAGCGATGTCCTGCAGCATCGCCTTGCGGCGGTCACCGAAGCCCGGTGCTTTAACCGCGGAGATGTTGAGGATACCGCGCAGCTTGTTGACGACCAGGGTCGCCAGTGCTTCGCCTTCGACGTCTTCGGCGATGATGAGCAGCGGGCGGTTCGTCTTCTGCACCTGCTCGAGGACCGGCAAAAGGTCTTTGAGATTGCTGATCTTCTGGTCGAAGAGCAGGATGAACGGGTTTTCGATCTCCGCAATCATCTTCTCGCTGTTGGTGATGAAATAGGGGCTGAGGTAACCGCGGTCGAACTGCATCCCTTCGACAACGTCGAGTTCATCGCTGATACCCTTGGCTTCCTCAACGGTAATAACACCGTCCTGACCGACTTTTTCCATCGCTTCGGCGATCATGTTGCCGATTTCGCTGTCGGAGTTCGCGGAGATCGTCGCGACCTGGGCGATCTCTGTTTTGTCCTTGATGGACTTGGAGATAGCTTTGAGCTCGGCAAGTATCGCTTCGGTTGCCTTGTCCATACCGCGCTTGACCTCGACCGGGTTCGCACCGGCCGTGATGTTGCGCAGTCCCTCCTGGAAGATGGCGTTGGCGAGGACCGTTGCGGTCGTCGTACCGTCACCCGCTTCGTCAGCGGTGTTGGAAGCGACCTGCTTGACCAGCTGTGCCCCCATATCTTCGAGCGGATCTTTCAGTTCGATCTCGCGGGCAACGGAGACGCCGTCTTTGGTGATGTTCGGAGAGCCGTAGCTCTTCTGGATCAGGACATTGCGTCCGCGGGGCCCCATGGTGACTTTGACCGCATCTGTCAGCTTCTGTACGCCTGCGGCGAGGGTATTGCGTGCTTCATCCGAAAAGTGAATCTCTTTAGCCATATTCTGTCTCCTCTAAAATTTATTTGATGATTCCGAAAATGTCGTCGGCATCCATGATGAGATACTCCTGACCGTCCAGCGAGAGTTCGTTGCCGGAATATTTGCCGAAGACAACGGTGTCGCCGACAGCGATAGTCTCGACATCGCCGCCGATCGCTACGATCTTGCCCTGGGAAGGCTTCTCTTTTGCGTTATCCGGGATGATGATCCCCGAAGCGGTGGTCTGCGCATCTTCGACACGCTCGACAAGCACACGGTTACCAAGTGGTTGAAAGTTCATGTGTTCTCCTTTGCTTTACAAAGCACTATGTGCTAAAAATTTTACGCGCTAATTTTACTTTATAGCCATTTAATTGTCAAGAACTTTAGTGCATTTGGCTAAAGAACAGTTAGCCGATTAACATATAAACTGTTTAGCTAAACTATCTGCAAAAACAAGTGAAGCAGTTTTAGGAAAATCTAAGGACTCTGAAACTATAATTTCGGTCTTTCAAACGGATGTCAAGGTAGCTCAGCTGGTTAGAGCGCTGGTCTCATAAGCCGGAGGTCGAGAGTTCAAGTCTCTCTCTTGACACCATCCTTCCAAATAAATCCCAATTTTTAGAACCTTAAATTTAACCCATTTGAAGCGCGACCGAATCATACCCTTTTGATATTCAACGGCATTCTGCCTTCACCGGCTCAGCACGTTTTCCTGAGATAAAAAGCCGCGTAGTTCTGTACCGTATGCTTTGGCGTCGTATGAACAAAATCCTCGGCATCGACGAGCTGCAGACCTTCAGGCAGTTCTGCCGCCATCTTGTTCCGATCATAGCGCATCGTATTCAACCCTGCACACGCGCTTTCACCGTCAATGGCAAAGGTGTTGATAATGGCAGTTCCGCCCGAAAGCAGGGAAGCGCACATCACCTCAAAATACTTCCGGCGCTCTGTGGCATCCAGCAGGAAATGGAACATCGCCCTGTCATGCCAGACCTGAAACTGACGCGGCGGGTTGAAATTGACAATATCCGAACAGATGTAATCGGGAATGTCCGCATCCTGTGCCAGGCGGTCTCGGACGATCTGCAACGAGGCTTCAGACGCATCCAGAAGACAGAGGTTACGGTAGCCTTTCACGATCAGGTTGTCGACCAGCAGCGAGGCACCGCACCCCACATCAATGACAGCGTCGTCCGGTTGCGAGAAAGTTTCGATCTGTGCCAGTGATTTTGCAGGAGTGGTTTGATGCCACAGGACATCGGTATACGTTTTGGTTTTGAATAGCCTGTCCCAGTGTTCCCGGCGGATGGCATCCGGTAAATTGTTTTTATGACCTTCGGCCGTGTCGCTCATAGGGCTCCTTTAGGGCATATGCAGATACTGTAAGCGTGCCCCCGGCAAGAACCGGAGGTTTACGAGAGTCCGAGCTCTTTGTCAATATTCTTCTGGTCGAAGCCGCAGATCCAGCGGTTGCCGATGAGCACGACCGGGACGCCGCGACAGCCGTGTCGCATGCAATCCTTGGCCGCTTTGGCGTCTTTGGAGATGTCGATGGTGCGGAATTTTATGCCCTTGCCTTTGAGGTACTTTTTGGCCTTATCACACCAGGAGCAGCCCGGCGCGGTAAAGAGGGCCACGGGCTTATGGCTTTTGGGCTTCGGTTTTCCGCCGGCTTTTGAAGCGGCGGGCCTGGGGCCACTCGGTTTTTTCATCCCCTGCGGTCTGCTTTTGGGTTTCTCAGCCATCGTCTTACCGCCCTACTCTTTCGTCACGATATAGAGCTGCTCGTGGTTGTACTTCTTGAGCAGGTCCATGACTGTTACAAAGTTCTGAAAGGTCGCATCTTTGTCGCTGCGCAGCACCACCGTCTGGTCCTTGGGGATCTCGGCAATACGTTTTTCCAGTTCCGCGACGCTGATCGGCGCCTTGTCCAGGTGGTACTTCCCGTCCTTGGTGACGTAGACGTCAATCTCTTTGCGGTCCTCTTTCTTGTCCGCGGCCTTGGCGTCAGGCAGCTCTACGGGCAGGATCCCCTGCTTGATAAACGTCGCCGTTGTGACGACCATGACCAGCAGAACGAGGAGAATGTCGATCAGCGGGATGACATTGATCTGGTCAAAGCGTTTACGCTGCATCCTGCCGGTTCCCTTTTTGTGTGTTGACATCCCAATAGGTGAGCAGCCGCTCCATTTTGCGCAGCAGCGCCGTGTAGAAGACGATGGAAGGGATCGCGACGAGAATACCGAAACCGGTCGCCTTCAGTGCCAGCGCCAGCCCCGTCATGACTTTTTTCGTATCAACCGTGCCGATCTCGCCGAGGCCGTAGAAAGTGATCATAATCCCCAGGATCGTCCCCAATAGACCGACATAGGGTGCATTGGCCCCGATGGCAGAAATCGTCGAGAGGTTGTCGCTGAGATCGAGCTCCAGCAGCTCCTTGCTGTCATAGGCGTTGACATCGACGCCTCTGTAATACATCAGCCGTTCAATAAAGAGCCACAGGGCAACCACACTCATCACCAGCAATGTGCCCATCACCCCGTAATCCAACAACTGTTCTGCCAACTCCAACCAATTACCCTGCATCTTCTGCTACCTCCGCTAAATTAAGTGTTACCGTCGTCCCCTGTCCCGGTGCCGAATCGATACTGAGCCCGATCTTGTGCCGGTCGCAGTAGCGTTTGACGAGATCGAGCCCGATCCCGTAGCCCGGGAGAGAGTCGTCACTCTGATAGTAACGGTCGAACACCTTGAAGAGCTCGACCTCATCCATGCCCCGCCCCTCGTCCCGGATCTCAAGGCGCTTGGCTTTCAGATTCAGGCTTATGGTCGTCCCGCCGGGGGAGTTCTTGACCGCATTGTCGATCAGGTTGTCCACGACTTTGATGAAGCCCATTCTATCGAGTTTCAGACTAACGGGCTCTAAATCACACGCCAGCGTGACCCCCGGGTAGATCTCCTGCAGCGCCTCGCAGCGCTCCTGCAGCAGCGGGGCGATCGCAACGGTGTCGATCCGCTCACGCTGCATCTGACTTTTGATCAGGTAGTCCAGTTCATCGTAACGGGCTTCCAGAAGTTCGCAGGCCGAGGCGATCCGGCCGATCCGTTTGCGCGACTTTTCATCCGTGCACCCCTTCTCGAGCATCTGGGCGTTCGTCTTGATCGTACTGACGGGGATGTTGAGCTCGTGCAGCGTCTCCTTGGAGAAACGCTCCAGGGTCTCAAAGTGGCTGATGAGCGGTTCGATCGCGATCTTGGAGAACATCCATCCCAGCAGCAGTGCAAACGGCAGAGCGATGAAGAGCAGCGAGACGATGGAGAAGATCTGGAACTGCAGCTGGAGCACATAGACCCCGGCGACGATTGTCAATACCGAGACCACGTAGAAAAAAGCGATCGCCAGGAAAAAGTTACGAAACAAGGCGGTACCCCACCCCACGGATATTTTCAATCATCTCCGCACCGATCAGCTGTTTGATACGGTTGATGTAGACGCGTACGGCCCCTTCGCTGCCCGATTCGCCGGCGCTCCAGAGCACCTCTTCGATCATCGCCTTCGTGACCGTCTTGTTGCAGTGGCGCATCAGCAGGGTCAGCAGGTCATACTCTTTGCGCGTCAGTTCCAGGGGATTGTCGTCGAAAAGGACCGTATGGTGCTCCGCGTCATGGCAGAGCCGCCCGTTGCACAGCCCGTCGAGCCGGCCGCTTCGGCGCAGCAGTGCCGTGATCCGCCACAGCAGCTCGTCGTTGTCAAAGGGTTTGGTCACGTAGTCGTCCGCCCCTGCGGTGAAGCCCTCTTTGCGCTTCTCTTTCTCTTTGTGTGACGTCAGGAAGATCGTCGGCGTCGTGTCAGCCGCGGAGCGCAGCTCGGAGAGCAGGGTCAGACCGTCGACCTGCGGGACGTTGATGTCGAGAAGATAGAGGTCGAAACTCTCGTCAAACGTGACATCGAGCGCTTCCTGGCCGTTTCGGCACCAGCGCACACGGTAGCCCTCATCCTCCAGCAGATCGCCGAGCGTCTCGCCCAGCAGAAGGTCATCTTCAAGCAGGAGGATGCTGGCCGTCGTCATAGCACGTCTTCGATACTCCAGCCAATCGTTTCACCGGCGAACATCGGTACGACGTCGCCGTATTTGGCCGGTACGGTAAAGGGGGTGTCGGAGAGGGTGACCTCTTTGAACTCGGGACAGATGCCGTAGATACTCTGGGCATTGTCGCTGATGAAAGCCTGCAGGTTGTCGAGTTTTCCGTATTGGTCAAAGAGCTCGCACAGCGCCTGCAGCGCAATGGGGGCCGTGAAGACGCCGGCGGCACAGCCGCAAGCCTCTTTTTTATGCTGCGGGTGCGGCGCGGAGTCCGAGCCGAACATCACCTTCGGATGCGCCTCGAGTGCAACGTTGAGGAGCGCTTCGCGGTCTTCGGGACGTTTGGCAATCGGTTTGCAGAAGAGGTGCGGCCGCATCAGACCGCCGGCCACGTCGTCAAGGGTGATGAGCAGGTGATGCAGGGTGATCGTTGCGTAAAGGTTGGGGTACTTGTCCAGCATATCGACCGCCGCCTTGGTCGTAATGTGTTCCATGACGATCTTGAGGTCGGGGAAGTTGGAGGCGAGCATCTCGTAAATGCTCATGAATTCCGCTTCGCGGTCCATCACGAAACCGTCGGTCTCGCCGTGGATCAGCAGCGGGATCTCCAGCGCGCTCATCGCCTCGAGGGTCGGGCGCATGGCATCAAGGTCAAAACGGCTCACCCCGCCTTCGGAGTTCGTCGTGATCCCTGCAGGATAGAGTTTGATGGCAAAGATGTCGTCACGCACCTCTTCAAGGAAGTCGCGCTCATAGTGCTGGTAGAAGAGGGTCATCATCGGCTCGAAGTAGTCCGCATTCGTCGTTTCAAACAGATCATCTTCATCGGTAAGCGGTGTTCCGAGGGCCGCAAAAATACGCTCTTTATACGCGTGGACATCCTCTTTTGAAGTGACCGGCGGGACCAGGTTCGGCATGACGACCGCCCCGCTGAAACTGTAGGCGCTGAGCGGGGCGACCGTCTCGAGCATTACCCCGTCGCGGAGGTGGAGGTGCATGTCCAATGGCATTAAAAGCGTATGCGTTTTCATCGAAATCCTTGAATTCTTATAGATATTTTATTTTAACATTTCGCGGATTTATTTGAGCACAAAGCGGATCGGGACGTTCAGTGTCAATGCCTGCCGGGGATGCGGCAGACGGCCTGAGAGCGAGGTGATCGTACGAATGGCGGCCCGGTCCAGAATGGCGCGGGCATGCTGCCTTATTGTCACATCATGGACCGTGCCGTCGGGATCAACCCTGAAGCTGGCGATAACCTCCCCTTCGATATGACGTTTGCGCGCTATGCGGGGGTAATAGAGGTGGCGCCGCAGCAGCTGCGCGATCACGGCCAGATGCTCGTTCATATAACTTTCACTGCTCTGCACGGCGGCACTGTCGGCCACGCCGGTCTGCGCCGCTGAGGCCGCTTCGGCCATACTCTCCCCTTCAGCCGCCGCAACGGGCTCCGCTTCAGTCATCACCTCCGCCGGCGTATCGGGCAGCGTCTCTTCGATAATCTGGACCGGTTCCTCTTTGACGACCGGCAACGGTTCGACCTCGGGGGCTTTCACGACAACCGCCGGTTTGACGACTTCCGGCCGTTTGACGACCTTTTCGGGCGGTTTCTTCCGGACAGGGGCAGGCGTTGCAACGGCGGGAGCCGGGGTCGCGACCTGTTCGCTCTTTTTCGGCGGCAGTTTCGGCGCCACCCGCGACAGTGACAGGCAGTAGTGGGGTGTTTCCGCCGATACCGACATCGGAATTTTCGGCAGAACGACAATAAGCAACACTATCCCGATCGTCAGGTGCAGCGACAGTGAAACCAGAAATGCCTGCGGGGAACGTGCCATGCCGAATCCTAACCGAAAAGTATTACAAAAGTATTAATCTGCTTCTGCTATGATTGCGCGATGTACGCGAGACTAAAACGCCTGTTACGGCCCGAAAAACACAGCTCCGAACCGCTGACGACCGACCTGCATTCGCATCTCGTTCCCGGGATCGACGACGGGGCCAAAGACCTGGAAACGTCACTGAAGCTCGTGCGCTCCCTCTATGACCTGGGGTATCGCCGTCTGATCACGACCCCACATATCATGATGCACCGCTTCCCCAACTCCCGCGACACGATCCTGCGCGGGCTCGACACCCTGCGCAGTGCGGTCGAGGCCGAGGGAATTCCCGTCACGATCGACGCGGCTTCCGAGTATTATGTCGACGAACACTTCCGCGAACTGATCGACAAGAGGGAACTGCTCACCTTCGGGGAGAATGAGGTGCTTTTCGAGCTCTCCTACGTCATTCCTCCCATCGACCTCGATACCATCATTTTCGAACTCCAAAGCTGCGGCTACCAGCCGGTACTCGCCCACCCGGAACGCTATCTGTATATGCACAAAGATGAAGAGGCTTATCCCCGCCTCAAAGAGAAAGGGGTCCGTCTTCAGGTCAACATCAACTCGCTGGGGGGCTACTACTCCAAACCGGTGCAGAAAGCCGCCCGTCGCCTCATGGATGAAGGATGGATCACCTACCTGGGATCCGACACGCATCACCGGCGCCATATCGACGCCCTCACCAAAACGCTGCGCGCCGATGTCGTTGCCAAGGTGCAGCGCAACAACACCCTCCGCAACAACGCCCTCTAGGCGCGGCGCCTACGAATAGTATTTATCTCCGCCGTACTTGTACCCGTACCCGTAGCCGTAGCCGTAATTCTTCTGCAGGTCCACCCCGTTGAAGACAAGACCGACGTGCTCGATCTTGTGGTCTTTGACCATCCCGTCAAGGCCTCGGATAAACTCTTTTTTCGAGTAGCCGCTGCGCGCCACCAACAAAGATACATCGGAACGATGCATCAGGATCGAAGCGTCAGTCACCAGCCCCACCGGAGGGGTATCCAGAATAACATAGTCATACTGCTCACGCAGCGTCGCGATAATCTCTTTCGCATAATCGGACATAATCAGCTCTGACGGATTGGGCGGAACCGGTCCGGCGGCAATAACATCAACCCCACCCTCTTGAGAGTGCTGCACAACCTCTTCCAGTGTATGACGATGGCTGAGGAGTGTACTGACCCCCTTATCGTTCTTAAGCCCGAAATGGTCACTCAGTTTTGCCCGCCTCTTATCAAGGTCTAGGGTAATGACACGCTTCCCGCCTTTAGCCAGGATGGTTGCCAGGTTTGCCGCAATCGTCGTCTTCCCTTCGCCCGAAACCGTCGAGGTGACGACGATCGTTTTATACGCCGTGTCGCTGCGCATAAATTCCAGGTTCGTACGCAGCGCCCGAAGCGCTTCGAAGAAGATTGAGTCAATCTTCTTGCCTTTAGCCAACGGAATAACACCGTAGACCGGGATATGCGTCAGCCGTTCGACATCCTCCTTGCTTTTGACCGTATCGTTCAGGAATTCCCGTAAAAGCACCAGTCCAAATCCTAGTGCCAATCCAAGTAATATTCCCACAGCTACAATCATTTTGCGTTTAGGCTTCACGGCTCCCATTGGCAACAGTGCGCTGTCGACAACTGTGACATTGGAAACCGTAGAGGCTTTCAGTACAGCAGTTTCCGCACGGCGCTCTAGCAGAAATGAATACACTTTTTCATTGACCATAAAACTGCGCTGCAAATTAGCAAGCTGTAACTCTTTTTGCGGAAGGGCCTGCATCGATTTAGTATATTTTTGGATAACCTTTTCAATGCGTTTCTTTTGTGCGAGTAGATTTTGCTGAATACCCTGGATTGAACTGTCTATACGGTTTTTCAAAATATTTATCTGTTCCGTTATTTTGACGACTTCCGGGTGAAACTCCGTATATTCGACAAGGAGTGCGGACTCCTGTGCCTCTTTTTCCTGAAGTTGTGCAACCATTTCTCCCAAAGCAGGTGTATCCAGTTGCAGACTGTCAAAAGAGATATTTGTCACATCCTGCCCTGACACGATATATTGTTCCAAACTGGAAACAATATTCAATTGAAAATCAAGTTGTGTCAATTTTGTTTCATAGTCGGCCAGCGTCGTCATCGTTGCTTGAGCTTGCGAACTGACATCAATCAATACATTTTTTTTCTTGAATTTTTCCAAACTGCTCTCGGAACGTTTCAGTTTCTCACTGATGACCTCAAGCTGTTCATCCAAAAAAAGCAACGACTTTTCTGCTTCGGATGTCTGCCGTTCCAACCCCTCATCAATATAGGCATTACATAAAGCATTTACTACCTCTTGCGCCCGTAACGGAACTGTATCCGCATAAGAAATTCGCAATACCGTGGAGTATCGTCCGACAACATCTACTTTAACCCTGCTCTGAATTGCCAGCGCCTGCGCTATCTTGTCATCGCTGATTGTAAAAGAGTACTCTTGGTTTTTGGCGAGTTCATACACTTTGTCAATGACAAAGGTGAACCATTTGGTGCTGATTTTCTCACCATAAGTATGAATCGAAGCATCAATGGCTTCCATTTTCGTTTCTTCAATTCCAAGTAGTAGCCGACGAATCGATTCCACCAGGCTAAAGGATTCTTCTTCCTTGACCAGACCTAAGCGGAACTGCTGATCATTGATGGGTGACAAAACGAATGTTCGTCCTTTGATCCTTGGGTTGAGATAGGAGTGTGTCACTATAAATGGAACGTTTTTATAAAGTTCCCGTTGCTTCCATCCGCTCTTCACAAAATAACGTGTCGTAAAATCGACGGATTCGAGTACGCGCGACGCCATATAGCGGGACTGCAGAATCTGCATCTCACTCATGAGATCGTCCTGACTTCCACTGATGGCTTGCATCAGTGGACTGCCGCTGTCGCGGTTTCGGAGTCCACCAAGCTTGATCGTCCCGTTTGCACTGTAGATAGACGGCTGAAAATAGGCATATACAGCTGCCCCACCACCAAATAGGATGGCAAGTAAAACGATGAACCACCAAGCACTTTTGAGCGCTTTTAGCATTGCCGGAATATTGATCTGTGCATTTGAATCATTCTGTGTCGACAAAGTATCCCTTTTAACCCTATTTTGTAAAGTAATCCAGTGCTACCCAAGTCGTCAAAGTTTGTGTAATCAAACTCAGGATTGGCGTAATCTCACGGATCGCGATGTTCGTTGCTTTCATATCTCTCGGCTGAACATAAACAATATCATTCGGTCGTAATACCAGGTCCGATACATGCAAAGATGCCAAATGTGACATATCGACGAGACGGATTTCCGGATTGTCATTAAGATTCCCGCGAATGATCATTACATCGTTACGTTTCCCGTAGTCGCTGAAATCGCCGCTGCGTGCGATCGCTTCAAAAATTGTCATAGTTTCGTTCAGAACCGGGATCATCCCCGGTGCTTTCACTTCCCCAAGCACGTATATTCTTTGATTCAATATTTTAACTGTGACAAACGGGTGCCGGAGATATTTTGCATACTTTTCCGTAAGGCTCTTGCTCGCTTCAGCCGTTGTCATCCCTTGTAAAGTAACTTCTCCGATCAAGGGGAGGTATACATTCCCCTCCTGCGACACAAGGTAACCGTCCTGATTGTTCAAGAGTGTCCCCGCACTGGATGCTGTTGACGTCGCCGACGAGGCCTGCAGCTGCTCCGTTCCCGCAGCCGATTGGCGGTATACGTTAAAGACATTGATGGAAACACGATCACCCGGAGAAATCTTGTTTTCGTAGCGGACACTCTCTTCAAGCTTATCCGGCGTGGTACGGTATTCTATTGTTTGATTATCTTCTACCTGGAACAGTTTATATTCTTTGATACTGCATCCGCTGAATAAGGAAAGCACCATAACCGTAAAAATCGTCAAGTGTCGTAGGGGCATTTGCACTCCAGAATCAGTCTATATTTTGGACTGATTATAATCCATGGCGTGTAAAAGAAAGCTAAACCGAGGAAAAACGTTATGGTTTGTGAAAGGGGTTGGCGCCGCGAGGGCACCGGTTTAGTGGCAGCCGCAGCCTGTGCCGCAGCTTTCGCCGCTGCTCTGTGTGCTCTGCTGCGGGGCAGCCGCCGTGGAGCAGGCGGAAACACCCGGAGGGGTATTGGGCTGGATCGCGTTGTTGTCGACGCCGCCCTCTTCGTTGATCTTTTCGATCTGTGTCCAGATATCTTCGGCCGCTTTCATGTAGCGCTTGGCCGTTTCCGTCTCCGGCTTGGCATAGGTGACGGGCTTCCCTTCGTCGCCGCCGATGCGGACCGCCGGCTCAATCGGGATCTCGGCGAGGATGTGTGTACCGAACTCTTTGGCCAGAGGCTCGGTCGTCCCCTTGCCGAAGATGTCGTACTCGACACCCGTATCCGGCGCGATAAAGCCGCTCATGTTCTCGACGATTCCGCCGATCGGAATATGCAGTTTCTTGAACATGTCGAGTGAACGGCGGGAGTCGTCCAGGGAGACCGTCTGCGGGGTCGTGACCGTGATCCCCAGTGTCACCGGGACGCTCTGTGCCAGGGTCAGCTGTGCGTCACCCGTTCCCGGAGGCATGTCGATGACGAGACAGTCCAGTTCGGACCAGAGAATGTCGCGCAGGAACTGCTCGATCGCTTTCATGATCATCGCACCGCGCCAGATGAGCGACTGCCCCTCTTCCATCAGGGAACCCATGGACATCATCTCGATGCCGTAGGCTTTGAGCGGCAGGACCTTGTTGCCCTGGATCTCCGGCTTGACCTCTTCGACGCCGAGCATCCGCGGGATGTTCGGCCCGTAGATGTCCGCGTCGAGCAGACCGACTTTCTTGCCCTGCATCGCCAGTGCGATCGCCAGGTTGACCGAGCTCGTCGATTTGCCGACGCCGCCTTTGCCGGAGCTGACCATGATGAAGTTCTTCACCTGCGGCGCGATGTTTTTGCCCTTGGAGGAGCTTTCGCGCGGCATCTTCGGTGCAGCGATGTTGACGGTAACGTTGGCTGCACCGGCACGCTTGAGCTCCGCAGTAGCCTCATCTGTGATCTGCTGGGCCACTTCCGGCGCACTGGAAGTGATGTCGACCGTGACGTTCACGTCACTGCCGCTGACACTGATCTCTTTGACGAATCCGAAGGTGACGATATCTTTCGTAAAGCCCGGGTACGTCACGTTAGACAATGCCGATTTTACAATTTCTTCTGTCATAACTGTTTCCTTTTAAAATTTAGTGCTGTGCCGCCGCCGCTTCTTTGGCGATGGCTTCGATGGCTTCTGGGTTGTCCATAATGTTCTGCGTGATCTTGTACGAACAGAACTTCGGTCCGCACATGGAGCAGAACTCCGCCTCTTTAAAGACGTCCTGCGGCAGGGTCTCGTCATGGTACTCACGGGCGCGCTCGGAGTCGAGGGCCAGTTCGAACTGCTTCTCCCAGTCGAAGGTGTAGCGCGCATCGCTCATCTCGTCGTCGATATCGCGCGCTCCTTTGCGGCCGCGGGCGATATCCGCCGCGTGCGCCGCGATCTTGTAGGCGATGATCCCTTCGCGGACATCTTCCGCGTTCGGCAGTCCCAGGTGCTCTTTGGGCGTGACGTAGCAGAGCATGGACGCCCCGTGCCAGCCGCCGACCGCCGCGCCGATCGCAGAGGAGATATGGTCATATCCCGCCGCGATGTCGGTCACGAGGGGGCCGAGGATGTAGAAAGGCGCCTCGTGGCAGAGCTCACGCTGCAGCTTCATGTTGCGCTCGATCTGGTTGAGCGGCACGTGACCCGGTCCTTCAATCATGACCTGAACGTTTTTCTCCCAGGCGCGAAGGGTCAATTCGCCCAGGACTTTCAGCTCGCCCAGCTGGGCATCGTCGCTGGCATCCGCCAGACAGCCCGGGCGCAGCGAGTCGCCCAGGGAGAGGGAGACGTCGTGGCGCGCACAGATGTCCAGGATCTCGTCAAACGCCGTGTAGAACGGGTTCTCGCGATGGTAGTGCATCATCCATGCCGCCATCAGCGAGCCGCCGCGGCTGACGATCCCCATCTTGCGCTTGGCGACCTTCGGCATCGTCTCGAGCAGGAAGCCCGCGTGGATGGTGAAGTAGCTCACCCCCTGCTGCGCCTGGCGCTCGAGGACCTCGAGCATCTTCTCGATGGTGAGGTCTTCGATCTTGTTGTTGACGTCGTGCAGGATCTGGTAGATCGGCACGGTCCCGATCGGGATCTTGGAGTTCTCGATAACCGCTTTGCGGATCTCATCGAGGTCCCCGCCGGTGGAGAGGTCCATCGCCGTATCCGCTTTATAATGTTGGGAAACCTGGACCTTGTGCACCTCTTCTTGGATATCGGACGCCAGAGCGGAGGAGCCGATATTGGCGTTGATCTTACACTTTGCCGCCAGGCCGATGGCCATCGGCTCGAGGTTAGTGTGGTTGACGTTGGCCGGGATGATCAGGCGGCCGCGGGCGACCTCTGAACGTACCAACTCCGGGGAAAGGTCCTCCACTTTGGCGACGTACTCCATCTCTTCGGTGATGATGCCCTGCTTGGCATAATACATCTGTGTGCGGACTTTATCGTTCTTACGTTTCTCTACCCATGAGGTTCTCATAGCGAACTCCTGTAGCAATTCTTTGGCGTAATATAGTCACCGCCGATAAAAAGGCCTACGGCATATCGAACGAGCGACAATCTTTCAAAATAAATTAAGAGAAATTTACTCCGAATTGCAGCAATCTTATTTGTGGAATCATACATTATCCGGTGCAATTTTCCGCTTGCAGCGCCAGCCTGAAAAGAAAAAGTATTACGATTCTACACAAGCATCACAAAAGCTTTGCGCCTGTATAATTTCGTAACATTTTTCCGTAAAGAGGATAATATTTGTCTGATTTAACACTTATCCTGCTAGCTGCCGGAGATTCGAGCCGGTTTCAATGCGGAGTAAAAAAACAGTGGCTTCGTATCGGCGACGAGCCACTGTGGCAATTTGTTACCAATCGTTTCATCCGAAGCAAACAATTTGCAGAAGTGATCGTCACCGCCCATCCGGAAGAGGCTGCTTATATGCAGCTGCACGGGGCGTACCGTGTCGTCAGCGGCGGCCGCGACCGCCAGGCCTCCCTTCGCAATGCCCTGGCCGAGGTCGGGACCCCCTATGTCATGGTCACGGATGTCGCCCGCGGCTGTATCGACAGTTCACTCATTGCCCGCCTCATCGCAGCGCGTGACCAGGCGGACTCCATCGTGCCGGCCCTGGCCGTCCATGACACCGTTACCTTTGACGGTAAGACGATCGACCGCAGTGCGCTTCGGCGTATTCAGACACCCCAGCTTTCCAAGACGGCCGTGCTCAAGGCGGCGCTGGAGACTGACGAAACTTTTACCGACGAAAGCAGCGCCATCGTCGCCGCCGGCGGCAGCCGCCACTTCGTCGAGGGGGACGAGGCCGCCCGGAAACTGACCACACTGGCCGATCTGCGGGCGATGGAATGCTTCGAAGGGCCCGCTGCGACGATGCTGACCGGCAACGGTTTCGATGTCCACGCCTTCGATACCGCAGGGAGCATGGTCCTCGGCGGCGTGGCCATCGACCATCCCGTCGGTTTCAAGGCCCACAGCGACGGCGACGTTGCCATCCATGCCCTTATCGATGCCCTGCTCGGCGCCGCGGGCCTTGGGGACATCGGGATGCTCTTTCCCGATACGGACGACACCTACAAAGGGATCGATTCTGCCGAACTGCTGGAGACCGTGGTCACGCGCCTGAAGCGCTACGGTTTCGGCATCATCAACGCCGACATCACGATCGCAGCGCAGGCCCCGCGCCTCGCCCCCTACAAAGAGGCGATGCGGCTGCGGCTCGGCACCATTCTCGGGCTGCCGCCCGTACGCGTCAGCGTCAAAGCGACCACAACGGAAAAGCTCGGCTTCGTCGGCCGCAAAGAGGGGGTCGCCGTGATGGCCTCCGCTACCTTAAATTATATAAATTGGACAGAGTTATGAGAGTATTGATTATTGAGAACGAGATCTATTTGGCACAGAGCATCGCCAGCAAACTGGGTGAACTGGGGTACCAATGCGATATCAGCAGTTCCATCCAGGACGCCTTCAAAGGGGTCGCCTACGACGTCGTGCTGCTCTCGACCAATATCAGCGGCCAGGACATCTACCCCGTCATCGAGGCCTTCCGCGACGCCGTCGTGATCCTTATGGTCTCGTATATCAGCAACGACACCGTCACCAAACCGCTGGCCGCAGGGGCGAAAGACTATATTCTCAAGCCCTTTATGATCGAGGAGCTGATCCGCAAGATCGAACACTTCCAGGAGTTCAACCGCCTCAAAATGGCCAACGAGACCTACAAGCGCTACCTCGACCAGCACTTCAAAGGCGTCAAGATCACCCAGGATCTCGACAACGTCACCCCGCCGGTCTTCATCGCCTCGAACTTCCAGAAATACGCCGACCGTTTCGCCTTTGATTATGCGAAAACCAACGGCCGTGAGCTGGTCTACATCAGCCTGGAAAACAGCAGCGCCTTCAACGACATCTCCAAGGCCCCGGCTGCGGCGCTGCTCTACATCACCGACTTCCAGTCGCTGAAAAAAGCCGACCGCAAACCCTTCCTCGAACTCATCAACGCGCGCAACGTCATCGTCTCCAGCACCGACTCCGTCGATGTCGAAGGGGTCCAGGTGATTGAGATAAAAAGTGACAGCACCGTCTTCGAACAGGGTGATATCCTCCCGATCGAGGACTATGTTAAATATATCGTGTTAAATTATCAGCATAAATTCCCTGATACGGAACTCTCCAAAAAACTGGGAATCTCGCGTAAAAGCCTCTGGGAGAAGCGTAAAAAGTATGGCATCATCAAGAAAAAATAGCGCCCTCTTCCTCGACCAGGAGGCGCTCTCGGCCCTCAGCATCCTCAAAGCCGGCATGCTCTCGCCGGTCACGGAACTGATGAACGAAGCGCGGATGAAAGAGGTCCTCTCCTCGGGCCATTTCAATGACACGACCTTCCCCTTCCCCTTCATTCTCGCCCCTGCAGGCAGTACGAACGAGAAGATCCTCGCGGGTGCTGCGCAGGGAGAGACGCTCGACCTCTTCGTCGAGGGCGAACTTTCCGGCACACTGGTGGTGGAAGAGGTCTTCGCGATCGACCCGAATGAGCGTGTCCGCCACATCTACGGCACGGACAACCCCTCGCACCCCGGCGTCAGCTCTACCCTGAAACGCCTGGGGAAACTCGCCGTCAGCGGGGAGCTGACCCTGCGCAATGATCCGGTCGCACCGATCTTGCAGAACATCGAAGAGGCCAAACAGCGCATCAACGCCAAACATACGACGGCGATCATGATGGCGGCCAACCCGCTGCACCGCGCCCATGAACGCCTGATCCGTCAGACGCTCGACAGCACCGACCTCGTCGTCATCTTCCTGCTCAAGCCCTACAACCAGGCCGACCTCAGCTACGAGATCCGGGAACAGGCACTCACCTACTTCGTCGAGCACTACCTCCCCCGGAACCGGGTCGTCATCATCCCGCTGGAGTACAGCTACATCTTCGCCGGCTACAACGAGGTGATCATCGACGCCATCGTCGCCAAGAACTTCGGCTGCGACCGCCTCATGATCGGCCAGAACCACGCCGGGGTCGGCATGTACTACGACCACAACAGCAACCAGTCCGTCAAGGACCGGATGCACGGCATCGACATCGAGGTCGACATCGCCCGCGAATACGTCTACTGCAACGAGTGCAAGACACTGGTCAGCACCCAGACCTGTCCCCACGGCAACCACCACCACATCTCCTACCACGCCGACTCCATCCTGGAGCTCGTCAAAACCGGCCTCATGCCGCCGGCGGTACTGATGCGTAAGGAGATCTCCGCCATCCTGCTCTGCCGCCTCTTCCCGGGCCGCATCAAGAACATCGAGAAGCTCTACTACGACATCATGCCGGTCAACGGCCTGCTCGAAGAGCATACCGACCGCGACTTCTACATCAAGCTGATGGAACTCTACCAGACGACATCGCTGACCTAAGACGGTATTGAAAGGACACGATTTGAAACTCAACTGGATGTTTCTGACCGTAGGTTACAGCGGTCTCTCCCCCAAAGCCCCCGGCACCGTAGGCACCCTGGTCTCTTTGCCTGCAGGAATGGTGATTTTGCTTTTCCTCGGTCCGCAGACCCTCTTCCTGGCCACGATCCTCATCACGCTGATCGCCGTCAAGACGATTGACGCCCACGAACAGGCCGGCAACCCCCATGACGACCAGCGCATCGTCATCGACGAGCTGGCGGGCATGTGGCTGGCCCTCGCCATCGCACCGGGAATGATGATCGCGCCGGAAGCCCTGACACAGTGGGAGAACGGCTTTATTATCCAGAGTCTGCTCGGCTTTGCGTTCTTCCGTCTTTACGATATCAAGAAACCGTCGATGATCGGCCGTATCGACCGTGAGGCAAAAGGGGGAATCGGGGTGATGGGCGACGACCTGCTCGCCGGCGTGCTCGCGGGGATCTCCGCGGCGCTCGTCTGGCAGGTCATCCTCAAAGCCATGGCGGCTTTTTCCGCTTAGAAGAACTCCATCAGCAGGTGCAGTGACCAGTCCGGGATATAGATCCCCGCATCTTCATACTCCGCCATGTGGTGGGCGAACGCGCTGGAGGCCAGCGCACCTGTCAAACATACTGCTGCAATCAGTTTCTTCATGCTGTTTCCTTTGAATGAAATCAGCGAAATTTTACGGGAAGTGTGTGAGCAGAGTGCGAGCGGCCGGGGACCGTTCAGGAAGCGTTCGGTGCCAGGGCTTCCGCAATCAGTTCGATGGGGTTTTTAAAGACGGTTTCCACCTCGGCCTGGTGCATGGCGTTGTTGATCTGCATCCGGCAGGCCGAGCACTCCGCGGAGACGACCTGCGCACCGCTCGCCTTGATCATCGCGGCTTTGGGCTTGCCCGCCGCTTCGGCGAAGTGGTACTTCTCCGTCTGCATGGTCACCCCGCCGAAGCCGCAGCAGGCGTTGGGGTCGCTCATCTCTTTGATGGCGTAGCTCTGGCCGATCAGTTTGCGCGGCTCCTGGTAGACCCCCTGCATTTTGCGGGCATGGCAGGGGTCGTGGTAGGTGACGGTGAGGTCGCGGCGCCCCCTGGAAGCAAGCAGTTCCGAGAGGTGCGTCTTCTGCTCCAGCCACTCCGTCGCCATGTAGACCTTGTTTTTCAGCTTCTGCGCCCGCGCTTTCCACTCCGGCTGGTCGTGGAAAAAGTGCTCATAGTCGATCTTGATCATCGCAGAGCAGGTCGCTTCGGGGATGATGATCGCCTCGACCTCGTCGATGAAGCTCTCGAAGTACTCGATGTTCTTCTTCGCGTTGTGGTCTACCGTCGCGAAATCCCCCGTAAAGTAGGCGGGAGCCCCGCAGCAGAGCTGCTTTTTGGGGATGAAGGCGTCGATCTCCAGCACTTCAAGGATCTCCATCAGCGATTTGCCGATGCCGGTGTAGTTGTAGTTGGCCAGACAGCCGATGAAGATGGCGACTTTGCGCTTACCGCCGTTGTTTGTCATCTCCGGATAGCTGTTGAGGAAGGACTTTTTGCCCATGGAGGGCAGCAGGCGCTCTTTCTTGATCAGCGGCAGGGAGAAGCGCGGCTGCATGGAGGAGGTCTGCTCCTTGATCTTGAAGCCGCAGGTCTGGAAGGCGTACCCGGACTTCATGAAGAAGTCCATCAGGCGGCGGTGGCGCAGCAGGAAGAAGAACGCCTTCTTGAACCAGGCGATGCCGAACTTGTCGGCGATATCGGCGCGCACCTGCTCGATGACCATGTCGGTGGGCAGGGATTTGGGGCAGACGTCGGTACAGTTCGTACAGAGGAAGCAGCTCTCGAAGATATCCTTGGCCGTCTTGTCCAGCTCCAGCTGGCCGCGTTCGTAGGCCCCAAGCAGGTCGATGAAACCGCGGGGGCTCGTGACCTCGTCCGCGTTGACGTTGTGGATCGTACAGACGGGGATACACTTCCCACACTTGATGCACGCATCCGACGTGGCCGTAAAATTGAAAATCTCTTCCGTATACCGTTTAGTCATGGCGCAATTTTAGCGAATGTTTTTCAATTCGTTTATATTTTTGATCATTAATACGAATCAGACAGTTTTCGAAAATGTCTTCTTGCTGCCGGCATGCTTTTGCATGTAGGCATCGAAGGCCATCGCGATGTTGCGGATCAGCAGTGTGCCCGTCGGGGAGCACTCGATCTTCTCCGGCGCGATCTCGAGCAGCTCCTCGTGGACCATCGGCTGCAGCTCATCGAGGGCATCGGCGAAATACTCGTCGAACTTCACGTCGAACTTCGCTTCGAAGCGCGTGATGTCGAGCTTGAAGTTGCTCATCAGCTCCATGATAACGTGCTGGCGGATCAGGTCGTCTGCGCTGTGGGTAACGCCGCGCTCGAAGGGCAGCCGCCCCGCGTCGATGGCCGCTTCATAGGACGGCATATCCTTGAAGTTCTGCGCGTAGTAGTCGACACCTTCGCCGATGGAGGTAAGCCCGACACCGACGAGGTCCGCCCCGCCCTTGGTCGTATAGCCCTGGAAGTTGCGGTGCAGCTCCCCCTTCTCAATCGCCTTGAAGAGTTCGTCCTCGGGCTTGGCGAAGTGGTCCATCCCGATCATCTTGTAGCCGTTGTTCTCCATAAAGTCGATCGTCTGCTGCATGATGGAGAGCTTTTCGTCCGGCTTGGGCAGGGTCGTCTCGTCGATCTTGCGCATCGTCTTTTTCAGCCACGGCACGTGGGCGTAGTTGAAGACGGCGAAACGGTCGGGATCGAGGGTCACGGCGAGCTTCAGCGTCTCCATAAAGGTGTCGAGCGTCTGGTGCGGCAGGCCGTAGATAAGGTCGACGTTGACGCTGACCATATTGTATTTGCGCGCCAGATCCATCGCATTTTTCGTAATGTCGTAGGGCTGGACGCGGTGCACCGCGACCTGGACCTTTTCGTTGAAGTCCTGGATCCCGAAACTGACACGGTTGAACCCGGCGTCGCTCATCACCTTCATCTGCGCCTCGTCGATGTGGCGCGGATCGATCTCGCAGCTCACCTCCGCCTCTGCGGCAAAGTTCGGGAAGTGCCCTTTGATGGCGGTGATGATCTCGTCAAGCTGTTCGGCGCTGAAGAAGGTCGGCGTCCCCCCGCCGAAGTGCAGCTGGATCACCTCCCGCGACGTATCGAGGTGCTGTGCGAGGATATCCATCTCCCGCTTGAGGTAATCGATGTAGCGGATCTTTTTATCCTCTTTGGAGGTAAAGACGACGTTGCAGCCGCAGAAGTAGCAGGCGTTACGGCAGAACGGGAGATGGAAATAGAGCGAAAGGGGGCGGTTCTTATCCTGCCCCTTCAGCTTTTCGAGGTAGGTCTCGTATGCGAAATCGGTACTGAACTCCAGGGCCGTCGGGTAACTCGTATAACGCGGTCCCGGCCTGGAATATTTGGTAAATTTTGCAAAATCTAGCATGCGCTGTCCCATCAAGGAAAATTAAGATGCTATTATGCCCGCAAGGGGCTTGCGGGAGGGTAAAGAAAGAATCAGAACTTATATTCGAGCTTCGTTGTAAATTCGCGGCCCGGTTTGTAACGGCGGATGTCATACCCGGATTGCGTCCAGCGTACCGTCTCATCCAGAATGTTCTTGAACTTGATTTTAAGCGACAGGTCCCCGCTGAATTTTTCGATCCAGACGAAATCAACCGCCTGGAACGGCTCTTCATAGACGTCCGGATACCCCTCGGAACCGAGGCTGACGATCCGGGGCCCCATCACGTTGTAAAGCAGCGTGACGATGCGGTCATCCTGGTTGTCGAAACCGACCTGGAAGTTGAACACATAAGGCGACTGCCCCTGCATCTCCCGTGACTGTGACGTCAGCTGGTTTGCCGAGACGACCGCGTCGTTGAGCGTGATCGTCGACTCCATCAGTGCGATATTGCCGGCCGTATAGAACTGCTCCCAGAAATCACTGAAGTTCATATTTTTTCTGAAAGCCACCTCCACACCGTAAAGCTCGCCGGAATCCGCGTTGATAAAGGAGTACGTCGGTGTATCCAGGTTGTCTTTGACGGTCTCGATCGGGTTCGTAAACTCCTTATAGAAAAGACCGACGGAGATATTTTCCAGCGCACTGAAGTACCACTCCCACCGTGCGTCATAGTTCATGATCGTCGTATAGGTGAGGTCCTCGTTCCCTTTGATAATATCGCCTGTCACCGGGTCCTGGTAGCGTGTCGGCGCGAATTCACGGAAATCCGGGCGTGTCAGCGTCTTCGAAAGCCCGGCACGGACCTGCATCTCGTCGTTGATCTTGTACGTTCCCACCAGCTCCGGCAAAACATCGCTGGTGTCGAGGTTATAGGTGACCGGGTTCTGGTACTGGTCGAAGGTCTCGACACGCTGCGCGGACGACTCCTGGCGGACCCCGGCGGAGAACTCCCACGCTGCCCACGGTTTGAGCAGGGTACGGACATAGTAGGCGTCGATATCCTGGAAACCTTTATAGAAGTCCGCTGCTTTATAGGTCGTCCCGAGCGTAAAATCCTCGTAATAGGCGTGTTCGGGGCTGAAGACGTCATCGACACTTCCGGCACGCTCGTCATCCGTATAGTTGGCACGGATGATCTTATTGGAGAAACGGCGTGTTTTCGAATCACGGTCCTTGCGAAGGACTTCGACACCGGCTTCCACCATGCTCTCAAGATCATGATCATCGGTCAGATAGAAGGGGTACTGTACGTTCGCCTTCGCATTGATCAGGTTGTCTTCGAGTTCGCCGCTGGTATAGTTTGTCGAATACTGCGGCGTAAAGCGGAACGCACCGTTCTCATAGGTCTTGGTAAACTCGACGCTGAGGGGTTCATCCCGTGTCGACTGTCCGATTTCGCCGGCCCAGTTGATTCTGAGATCCCCCGCGCCCGGAAGCGTATGCGCCCCTTCCAGCTGGTTGATCAGCATGGAACGCTCTACCCATGATTCGTAGTAGCGGTTGATGGCGTTACTGTCCTCGTTGGTCCCTTCAAAGAAGGTCGCAATGTCATTCGTATGATGGATATAGAGGTTCGTCTGCTTGATCTTGTTGTTGTCATCAATGTCCAAGGAGAACCCGAGGATGCCCCCATGCTTGATCTCATGGTCTGAAATATCATAGGTGTGGTACCGTGTCGGCGCGACGACGCTGCCGTTACTGAGGATACCGATCTTGGAACGTTCCTGCAGGGTCGAATCCCAGGTGTTGTCATAGCTGTACGCCATGATGTAGCCCAGTTTCGCATCACCCCAGAGGTCGATCTTGTCCCCGACAGACGCGCCCAGTTTCGTCCCCAGCGGCGCATTGACCGTCGTGAAAGCTTTCGGATTGCGTACGAGGTCGAACTTGACGAACATGTCCGTACTGTCAATGGGGTTGCTCAGGTCATCCGCCTTGTTCAAGGTCTCATTGGAGAGCTTGCGGCAGCTGTCAAAGCCCGTCCAGTCGTTATCGCACCCTTTGTAGGAGTTGACATCGTTGAAGGTCGTCCCGTCGATGTATTTGGTCTCGACACTGATGTTCGCAAAGAAGGCGTCTTTGACCGAACGGGTACGGATGTCGATGTTACCGCCCCCGAAGTTCGCCGGCAGATTCGCCGAGTAGGTCTTCTGTACCTTGATACTGTCGATGACGGAGGTCGGGAACATATCCAGCGGGACGACGCGTTTGGTCGGCTCCGGGCTCGGCAGGTGCAGGCCGTTGAGCAGTGAACTGGAGTAACGTTCCCCCAGGCCGCGGATATAGACATATTTCCCGCCGACCAGGGTCAGACCGCTGGCACGCTTCAGGGCGCCGGCGGCATCACTGTCACCCTGTTTGGAGAACTGTTCCGCCCCCAGGACTTCCGCGACGGCATCCGTGTTACGGACTTCCGCGATGGTCGATGCCACCGAACCTTCGATCTGCGGCGCGAGAACAACGAACTCTTCAAGCTCCATCGCCGCCGGGCTCAGTTCGACCGTACGGCTGACCATCTCTTTGGGCAGGACCGTCACTTTGATGTTCTGCGAAGAGTAGCTGGTGTGGATAATGGAGAGGGTCTGGTTCCCCTCGGGAAGGTCCATCACGACATGGCCCGCCGCATCCGAAATCGCATTCACCTTGATCCCCGGTACGAACACGCGGGCACCGGCAATCGGCTTTTCATCTTCGCTGGAGAGCAGCGTCAGCGCTACCGTACCGTTGACACGTACCACATCCTTCTTCGTCGCTTCTTCGGTTGCCAGATCCGCAGGGGCTTCGACATCCGCGAAGGAGAGCGTGTTGTCCGTTTTGAGCGAGAGAATGATCTGCGTCTGTTTGCCCGCTACGATCACAAAGTTCTTTTTGACGAAGGCCTGGGGCGTCCCGTTGTCCGTCGCCAGCAGCTGGAGCCGGTAGCGCCCTTCGGGCATCGCCGTATCGAGATACCCCTGCGCATCCGTCATCCATGCACTTCCGAACTTCTCAGCCTTGACTTCTCCACCTTCGGAGAGCAGCGTGAAGATGACAACCTGCTGCTCGGGCAGCGGTTTGCCGTCTTTAAGGACGTAAAGTGAAAGCTCTCCGCCGGCGGCGAAGAGACTCATGGTCAGCCAGGTTACCAAAAAAAGTATACGCATCATTGCTGGCACTCCCAAATATTGTTTTTACATTTTTCCATCTTCTTGCGCAGCTCAACGGCCTTGGAAAAGAGGTCCGGCTGCGTCAGCGTCTCGAGCAGGGCTTCGGTCTGTTCGAACTCGCCTTCCATGTAGTAGGCGTATGCCAGGGCGTAACGCATGTTCTCCTCGTCCATCAGACCGCTGCGCTGCATCGCTTTGCGGGTCACGATGATCCGTTCGAAATCACCGTACTCCAGGAAGATCGCGATACGCTGCTTGTACTTCTCTTTCGTATCAAGCATCTGCGTATTCTTGAGCAGTGCCATCACGTAGTCGCGGGCCCGGCGGTACATCTCCGCCGATTCGTTGGTGTACTTCCCGTCCTCGATGGAGGCCTCGTTAAAGAGCTCCGCCGCGGCACCGATCATCTCTTTGTCGATGTAGAGGTGTGCGAGCATCACCGTCACCTTCGCGCTGCTCGGGTAGCGCAGGTTCGCTTCCTCACCCAGTTCGATCGCCTTCTCCGTCTGGCCGCTCTGGCGCAGGGCGTTGATAAAGTTGATCAGGATCGTCTCGTTCGCCTGGGCGTTGCCCAGATAGACCTGCGCGTCTTCAAGCGCCGCCTGGAACAGGCCCAGGGAGACAAGGTAGTAGAAGCGCTGCTTGTAAGCATCCCAGTAGGCAGGGAAACGGCTGTTCACATCCCGCAGGAGCGCCAGCGCCGCGTCTTTCTCGCCTTCGCGCCAGTAACACTCCGCCTTGAGGCCGAAGAGTTTCGGGTTCTGCGCCATCAGGTCGGGGACCTTGTCCAGTGCCGCGATACACTCTTTATACGCTTTGAGCTTGAAGCTGTTCTGCGCGATATAGAGGTAGAGCGGCTTGGAGGCGTTCGTATCCTCGTTCAGTTCGATGGACTTGTAAAAGTGGACGTTGGCCTCTTTGTAGAAGCTCTTTTTCGTCTCCACCAGCCCCTTGATCATGTAGTAGCGCGGCAGGTCGACTTCGGTGTCATTGAGATCGACCATGTTCAGTGCATCGTCGGCACGCTCGACATGTCCGTCGCGCAGCATCATCGCGCCCAGTTCGACATAATCGACATCATCGGTTTTCGCCGCCAGCTGGACGGAGAGAGCCCCGACCAATGCCGCTATAATCCAAAAACGTTTCATCGGTTCTCCTCCTTAATTGAGGTCGAAGCGGATCTTCTGCTTCGCCCATACTTTGACTGACTGGCCCTGGTACTGTGCCGGTTTGAATTCCCAGGTCTTGACCGCGGCAACGGCGACATCATCGAACGTACCGGCCGGGTCGCTTTCAAGCACCTTGACCTTTTCGACACGGCCTTGCTTGTCGATCAGCAGGTTCATCAGGACGTACCCCGTCACGCCCAACTTGCGCGCCTTTTTCGGATACTCGATCGGCGTGCGGCGGGAGGGCTGCGGCGCCTGGTCGACCGTATCGTCGGTCATGACCATATCCTTGCCGACATCGCCCAGCAGCGCATCGTCGCTGAGCAGATCATCCGCCTGGAAGGCTTCGAGCCCTGTATCGAGGCCCGAGAGCTGCGAACTGAGGTTCGGCGTCGGCGCGGCACGCTTCGGCTTTACCTTTTTCGGCTTCGGCTTCGGTTTGGGCTTCGGCTTCGGTTTGGGCTTGGCGACCTGCTGCATATCGAACTGCGTCGAAGAGGCTTGCTTCTTCGGCGGTTCCGTCCACCCCTCGTTGTTCATCTCGATCACGACGATAAAGACGAAAAAGAGGCCGAAGACGCTCCACAGCAGCGCCAGCGCATGTTTTTTCAGCGGGGAAGCGGTGCGCACCTTATCCGACCTCTTTGTTCGTGGCGACCGCAACATCCTTCGCACCGGAGAGGCGGCACTGGTCGACGACTTCGATCAGTTTCTCTACTGCGATCGTGTCATCGGTCACGACCAGGACGGATTTTTCCGTCGACGTGCGCAGCATGTCACGCAGTTTGCTCTGCAGTGCCCACACTTTGATGGGCTGGTTGTCGATATAGGCCTGCGCCTGGTTGTCGAGGTAGACCTTGATCACCTTGCTCGATGCCCGCGTTGCCGAAGAGGCGCCCGGACGTTCAAGGTCAAGCTTCATGTCTTTGACAAAGGTCGTACTGACCATGAAAAAGATCAGCAGAATAAATACCATGTCGATCAGCGGCGAGATATCGACGGCCTGGTCCAGCTCTTTTTTCTGTCTAAAACGCATTTACTTTCCTTCTTCTTCCGAACAGACGATATCTTTGATCTGTTCCAGTTCGAGTTCCATGATCTTCGAATGGCGGTCGATCAGACGGCCGACGACCAGGCCCGGTACGGCGACGACGAGCCCCAGCTGCGTCGTAAAGAGTGCCTGGGAGATCCCCCCGGCGATACCGCCGCCCTGGCTGTAAAGCGTCATGCTCCCGAGCGAATCGAAGGTCTCGATCATCCCGGCTACCGTTCCCAGCAGACCGATCAGCGGCGAGACCATGACAATGGTATTGACGGTTTTGCGGTATTTCTTGAGTTCCTGACGGTATTCAAAAAACGCATCCTCGATCAGTTCGCGCCCGACCGTGCCGCGGTACCCCGCGTTGACGATTTTGAGGGCATCAACGATCGCGCCGTCGATAAGCCCCCGGGGCACTTCACGCTTCCCGGAGTCGAACTTGCGGATCAAAACCCGCACGCTCTTTTGCGACCCGCGCTTGATGGCGTGAAAGCGGTAGCCCAGTGCGTACCACAAAACAATGACCAGCACGAACAGCGGCCACATGACAAAGCCGCCGCTTTGCATGTAGACCAGGAACTGATCGAAAAGGTTTTGGAGTGCCGGTTGCATTATTTCTGCTTGTTATACTCGTTGATCAGGTGCAGCGCGGACTGCTCCATACCGTCTTTGATGCGTTCCGCCCAGCCGTTGAGCATATTGCCCAGCAGCAGCAGCGGGATCGCCACGATCAGACCCAGTTCCGTTGTCACGAGTGCGATCGAGATACCGCCGGAGAGCAGTTTCGGATCACCCGTACCGAACTCGGTGATGATGTCAAAGGTCGCGATCATACCGGTCACGGTTCCCAGAAGCCCCAGCAGCGGCGCGACGGCGGCGACGACCATGATGGCCGAGCCGTAACGGTCGAGACGTTCGCTCTCGTGCATGATCGCCTCGGCAACGATGTCTTCGACATGCTCGCGGTCACGGTCGAGGTTACGTACTGTCGCCTTCATGACGCGGGCCGCCGCCCCTTTGCGGGTCTTGAGGAAGTTAAGGGTCGCTTCGACGCCCTTGGACTGCAGCTCGACCAGCGTCTCTTTCGCCACCGGCAGCGTCTTGGACGCGGCACCGCTGAGGAAGAAGCCGCGCAGGATGACGAGCAGGAGTGCGAACAGGCCCATCACGACAATGACCCAGCCGATGATCCCGCCGGATTCAATCACATCCATGACGCCCTTGTCCGCCTTGTCCTCAACCTCTTTGGAGACGTTCTCATAGACAAAGATTTCCAGGGATGCAGGCATCTGGCCGGCAGCCAGTGCCGTCGCCGTCGCTGCTGACGCCGGTGCGTCCCACAGCTTCAACTTGTCGCCGCCTGCCGGGACCAGGACGCCGGATGCGCCTTCGGCAACACCGTAGGTCGCGATGTTACCGACCTTGACGAGCTTGCCTTTCTGCTCCGTACCGTCTTTGAGATAGAAGCTCCCCTCGGTGACGTTGACAGAAGAGAGATCACGGCTGAGCTTCAGCGTCTCTGCAAAGAGCTGGTTCAGTGTCGCCGGGTAATCGTTCTTGTCGATGGCAAGCTTGATGCCGTACGGTGCGAGGGAGGATTGTCCCTGCAGGGCGACGGACTCAAGCAGTGCCGTATCGTCGCTGATGCTCTCGGCGTTCTGCTGGGAGCGGAAAAGCTGCTCGGCAAGGCGGTCGGACGTCTGCGTCTTGACCAGGACGGCATTCTGCAGCGATGCGATCTCTTTTTTCGCAGATGCGATACGGGCGGCATCCTCTTTTTTCACCTGTGAAAGGCGCTTCTGAAGCATCTCTTTCTGGGCTTTGAGGAACGCGAACTCTTTGGCATAGGCGCGCTGCAGCTCTGTCTCTGTCGCGGCGGAGAGGGAGAGGACCGCCATCATCAGGATAAGGACAATACGTTTCATTATTTCACCTCCGTCGTTGCAATGGCATTCGGCAGGGTAAAGTAGCCGGTGCGGATCTGTTTATGCATCGCGTCAAACAGCGCGATGATCTGCTCTTGTTCCGCCTTGTTCACGGACTCTTTGTAGTACCAGCCGTTGGCGTCTTTGGCCACATAACCGACACGCTCGTCCGGCGTCATGAAGAACATCATAACGGTACCCAGACGTGCGATCTCGGCCAGGCGGTCTTCACCGTCGAGCTTGATCGTCTGCTTGAAGAGGCCGTTCTCCTTGGTCATGCGTACTTCGTCCGCGTAACTGTTCCAGACCTGGGCCATCGCCTTCTGCGGCGTGATCAGTCCCTCGTTCATCTGGGACTCGATCCCCGCGACATCATCAAGGCGTTCTGCCGTTTTAAAAGGAAGTTCGGAAGCGATCTGCGCTTTGAGTTCGGCAATAGCGGCAACGACGACGGGTTTGATCCCCTCGCTGTTCTTGCTCGCCGCAGCGATCTGCTGACGGACCTTGGCGATCTCCTGCTCGATCTGCTTGATCTTCAGGTTCTCACGTCCGATCGTCGCGTCCAGCTCATTTTTTTCAATGACGAGCGAACGCATTGTCGCTTTGGTATCATCTTTTTCTTCCTGAATCTGCGTGTTCAGTTTTTCGACTTCGGCGCGAAGCTTCATCAGTGAAGCGGCCATATTTTCCTCGGTGCTTGCGGACAGTGTCGATGCTGCGATCAACGAACCGGCCAACCAGAGTTTCAAAGCGTTTGGCATTATGCATTCCCCACACAATATTTAAGATGTGGAAGGGTATAGAAAGCACATTACTTAAAAGTTACCCATAGATTACATTTTGGTAACATTGAAATCGTGAGAGTGGAAGAGGGGTTCCGGGCGCCCTGCCCGGAAGAAGTTTGTAAGGCGTGTTACTGAGCAGTATAACCGACAGTCGTGCTGAAGAGGGCTTTGACCTCTTCGCCTGAAGTGTCGCCGTAGATCTTGTCTGCCGTATCTTCCAGGTGGCCGCTGAAGTGCAGTCCTGCAGACTGTGCCAGCGCCATCTCGCTGTACGTCAGGCCCTGCTGAAGTGTCAGGGCAGAACGGACTTCGACGTTCGCTTTGGAAGCGTTCTGCGTAATGATGATACCTTTGGAGATATCACCGGCAGTCCCTTCACGGTTCACGATACCCTGACCGCCGTCGACAGCCGTGATGATCGTAATGTTCGAAATCGTCGGGTTGGAGATCGGTGTCGCTTCTTCACCGCCGCCGTTGTTGTCAGACTCGATACCGCGTGAACCTGTACCGTCAACCATATTCTGTTCAATGTAGACGTTGGAAGCAGAACCTGTCCAGCCGTGGTCCCAGTCGAGGGAGTCGTCCGCATCGTTATAGAGGTAGAGGTTCGTGATCGCCGCTTTACCGCCCCAGAGTTCAACACCATCATCATTACTGGAAATGGACGCGATGTTTTCAAGCGTTGTTGCACTACCGACACCACCCAGGCTGAGACCGTTAAGCTCTTTATCGACTTCCACTTCGTAACCGGTATGCTTCAGGATGACATACTGCAAGATACCGCTATTATCATTGTCGTCACAGATCACCGTGCTGTCATCACAGCCAAACTGGTGGTTACCCGCTTCATACTGTTCGAGTCCTTTGTTTGTCGTCGCTTTACCGAAGATACTCAGACCGCCCCACTGTCCCTGAACAGTAAGTGTCTCTCCGTAGTTGGCATCCATGTCCTGCTTGGATGTGAACAGGATCGGGTTGGTAGCTGTTCCCTGCGCAATGATCTGTGCGCCCTGGTCAACCGCCAGGTAGGATGCACCTGTATTACCGACGATAACCGTCCCGGCTTCGATGGTCAGTGTGACACCGTCAGCAACACTGACTTCACCGTCAATCAGGTATGTCGTCGTCGCAGAAAGTGTTTTGTCGGTGCCGATGACGCCTGTCAGCGTTTCAGTCGGTCTGCCGGCTGCGCCGCTGAAGTCGTGGTTGACCCAGTCAAAGACAGTTTTATCTGCCCCGTAAGTCGGGTGAGCCGTCTGGATCGTTGTCAGCAGCGTCTGTGCAGATGCGAAGGAAACCGCTGTCGATGTATCCGTGGACGCCGTCAGAACGACAGAAGGTGTTGTTGTTGTTGAACTGCCGGAAGATGAGCTCCCGCAACCACTCAAAGTCAGTACTGCAGCCGTTGCTGCGCTCATTACAATTGCCGATACTTTTTTATTCATCGCCATATTGGTTCTCCTTGAAAGAATGTTGGCGACAGTCTAGACAAGCTCCATTACCGCAAAACTACGACTCGGCATCATTTTCGTAACGGCTCAATTACGTTTTAATTACATTGAAACCATCCTGTTACCTATTAGAAAAAATTGGATGTTATATGAAAATGGTATTTTATTTTGTTTTTTACTATTTTAATAAATTTAATGGGAAGGAAGAAGAGGTGCCGGAACAGATTCCGGCGAAAGGTTTTAGTAGACCCAGCTGAACGCGGTACGGTCTGCACCGTAACCGGGGTAGCTTGTCTCCAGGGTTGCCAGATCCGTTTCCGTCGTTTTGATGCCGTTGGTAACCAGCGCTTCGACCTGCGTGGCATTGGTATCCCCGTAGATCTTGTCTGCCGTGTCTTCCAGGTGACCCGCATAATAAAGAGCGGCACTCTGAGCAACGACAATGTTCTGATACGCCAAACCGTTATAGAGCGTCTGTTCGGAACGTACTTCGATATCTGCTTTACCCGTGTTGTTCGTAATAATGATCGCATCATGAATGTAGCCCGCCGTTCCTTCACGGTTGACAATCCCCTGTCCGCCGGCAACGGCTGTCACGATGGTGATATTGGCGATATCCGGGTTGGAGATCGGCGTTGAAACTTCCGCACCGCCGTTGTTGTCAGACTCGATACCGCGCGAACCGGTACCGTCGACGATATTCTGCTCGATGTAGACGTTGCTGGCGCCCCCGGTCCAGCCGTGGTCCCAGTCAAGGGAGTCATCGGCATTGTTGTACAGATAAAGATTGTCGATCTGTACCGTACCGCCCCACATTTCAATGCCGTCGTCGAGGCTGGAGATGGAAGCGACATTCTGGATAACCGTCCCGCTGCCTACGCCACCGAGGCTCAGGCCGTTGAGTTCTTTGTCCACTTCAACCTCGAAGCCGGTATGTTTCAAGATGACGTATTTCAGCGTACCGCTGTTATCCGTATCGTCACAGATGACCGTCGAATCGTCACAGCCGAAGGTATGGTTGCCGGCTTCGTACTGCTCGAGGCCCTTATTCGTTTTCGCTTTACCGAAGATGGCGAGACCACCCCACTCCCCCTGGATATCGTTCGATTCCGTAAATCCGGAGAGGAAATCGTTCTTCGAGGTGAAGAGGATCGGGCTATCCGCCGTACCGGCTGCGATAATTTTGGCCCCCTGGTTGATCGCAAGGTAGGATGCACCCGTTTTACCGTACAGGCGTGTCCCTGCAGGAATCGTCAGTGTCGTGCCGTCGAGGAAGGTGACTTCGCCGTCGATCTCGTAGACGTTGGCAGCATCCAGTGTCATATCGTAATTGTATGCCCCGGTCAGCGTTACCACGGGTACGGTCGGTGTCGTGGTGCTTCCCGAATCACTTGTATTGTTATCGAAGACATAATTATAGGTATTGTTGACGTCATTACATCCCGTCAGACTCAAAGCAGCCGCTGTCACCATGCTCAGTGTCAGTGCGGTTGTCGTTTTGGAAATTCTCATTGTGCTATCTCCGTGAAATTTGGCCGGATTGTAAAACAGAAAAATTACGCCTGCATTACAGAACAGCAACATTGATTACATTGGTGGAACATCCCTGTAATTTCTTTGTAACCATATGGTTTCCATACTCCCGCAGCTCTGAAACCGGGATCTTTGCGACGGACACAACAGAGGCCTGCAGCGTTCCTTTCCATCCGATTGGATATGGATTTTTTCAAACAGGGTGCCGTAACCCTTACGTAATCAATCTTTTATATTGTTCCGTCAAAGTTACTATTGGGGTAATATAGATGAAAGCAATGATCACCATTGTTGAAGACGATCCGGATCTTCTCGAACTGCTGGAATACCGATTGGCCAAAGAGGGATTCGATGTCATCGGTTTTCTCAATACCAAAAATGTCAAGCAGGTCCTGACCGAAGAGCCGGTCGACCTGATCATTATGGACCGCAACCTTCCCGATGTCGAGGGAAGCGAATATATCGCGATGCTGCGTTACCAGGGGATGAAAACCCCGGTGATCTTTCTCTCGGCCAAAGACAGCAAGGCCCAGGTGCAGGAAGGGTTTTTACGGGGCGGGGATGACTACATCACCAAGCCCTTTGAAATCGACGAGCTGATCCTGCGGATCAAAGCCGTGCTGCGCCGCACCCGCGGTGAAGAGGAGGAGCAGGTCGTCACCTACCGCGACATCGAACTGCACCTGCATTCGCGCGAAGCCTTTATCGCCGGGATACCCGTCGAGCTGACCAAACTGGAGTTCAACCTGCTGCGTACCTTTATCGAGAACCGCACGACGGTGCTGCGGCGCGACTACCTGCTCAAAAGCGTCTGGGGCAAAAGCGACAGCTACCAGGGGCGCACGGTCAACGTCGCCATCAACCGCCTCAAAGAGAAGATCGATCCGGACAAGAGCAAAGACTACATCAAAACCGTCCGCGGCATCGGCTACATGATCCGCTGACCGGTGCGCCCGCACCGTAGACAACAGTAATAAAATCAAAAAATATATTTAGAAAAGAAGTTAAACGAAAGAAAGCGCAGTTCAACTGTACGCACCCTGAAAGAAGTACCCTCGGGGTATGAGCTCTCTGCTGAAAAGAACACAGCGTTAGCGTAGGGATTCGGGCTGTCGAGGAAACATCGCTGCGCGAGCGGTACCCTTGTTTTGCCCGTATACCGTAAAGAAAAAGATGATCAGCCGAACTTGCCGCTGATGTACTCCTGGGTCAGTTTTTCCGCCGGGGTGACGAACATCTCGTCGGTCTTGTTCAGCTCGATCAGCTCTCCGAGGTACATGAAGCCGGTATAGTCGCTGACACGGGCGGCCTGCTGCATGTTGTGGGTAACGATGATGATCGTGACACGGTCGCGCAGCTCCATGACCAGCTTCTCGATCCCCTGGGTAGAGATGGGGTCGAGCGCCGAGGTCGGTTCGTCGAAGAGCAGGACGTCCGGCTCGACGGCGATGGCGCGGGCGATACAGAGCCGCTGCTGCTGGCCGCCGGAGAGCCCGTTCGCATCATGCTTCAGACGGTCTTTGACCTCGTCCCAGATCGCGGCGTCGCGCAGCGCCTTCTCGACGCGGTCGGCGAGTTCCGTCTTGTTCTTGAGGCCTTGCAGGCGCATGCCGTAGGCGATATTGTCGAAGATACTCATCGGGAACGCCGTCGGTTTCTGGAAGATCATCCCGATCTTGATACGCAGGTTGATCAGGTCCTCTTTGCTCTCGACGATATTGCGCCCTTCAAACATGATCTTGCCGTCATACTGGTTCCCCGGGTAGAGGTCGTGCATCCGGTTGAAGGAGCGCAGCAGGGTCGTTTTGCCGCATCCCGACGGTCCGATCAGGGCCGTGACCGAATTTTTGGCAATCGGCATGGAGATATTTTTGAGGTTCGGTGAAGTCGCACCGGCATAGGTGAAGCTGAAGTCGTTGACTTCGATCGCCTTTTCGGTCGGAATATCGATTACGGTCGCCATAGGCTATCTCCCTTTTTTCTTGAGTAGGATCAGACGGCCCAGAATGTTAAGGCCGAGAATAAACATCGAGAGGATGAACGCCGCGGCCCACCCCATCTTCTGCCAGTCCTCGTAGGGGCTGGTCGCATAGTTGAACATCGTCACGGTCAGCGATGCCATCGGTTCGCTGAGATCGTAGTTGAGGAAGTTGTCGTTGAACGACGTAAAGAGCAGCGGTGCCGTCTCTCCTCCCACACGGGCGATCCCCAGAAGGACACCGGTCAATACCCCCGCCTTCGCGCCGCGGTAGACGACCTGCATGATCACCTTGTACTTCGGTGCGCCCAGGGCGAATGCCGCTTCGCGCAGGGTCGAGGGGACGAGCTGGAGCATGTCGTCGGTGGTGCGCAGAATGATCGGGATCATGATGATCGCCAAGGCTACAATACCGGCCCAGCCGCTGAAGTGCCCCATCGGCAGGACGACGATAGCGTAGACAAAAGAGCCGATGACGATGCTCGGCGCACTCATCATGATATCGGAGATGTCGCGGATGATCTCCGCGAGCTTCGACTTCTGGCCGTACTCGCTGAGGTAGGTCCCCGCCAGGATCCCCAGGGGCACCCCGACGATCGTGGCGACGCCGACCAGGATAAGCTGGCCGATCAGCGCCTGCCGAAGCCCGCTCTCCTCGTAGCCCGGAGGGGCCCCTTCGAAGACGAAGATATTCCAGTTGATCGCATCGATGCCGTTGGCGACAAGGACGTAGAGGATCCAGAAGAGAAACCCTATGCCCACGAGGGCCGAAAGGCTTGAAAGCCCCAGGACGATTTTGTTGACAAGAAGCCGTTTTTGAATCGCGGTCATTTTACCTTCCTTGTACGGCGCAGAAAGTAGAACTTCGCCATTGCGATGATGACGAAGCTCATCACCATCAGGATCAGCGCCAGTCCGAAGAGGCTGGAGAAGTACAGATCCGTATCCGCCTCGGTAAACTCATTGGCCAGGGTGACGGGAATCGACGTCGCCGGCGCGGTGATGTCCAGGGAGATCTTGTGGACGTTCCCCATAACGAAGGTGACGGCCATCGTCTCGCCGACGGCACGTCCGAGGGCGAGGATCAGCGAGCCGATGATCCCCGCTTTCGCGTAGGGAATGACGACGTCTTTGATGACGTCCCACTTTGTCGCCCCCAGAGCGTAAGCGGACTCTTTGAGGATGTCCGGCGTCGTGTTCATCGCATCACGGGTCACCGCCGCCATAAAGGGGAGGATCATGATCGCAAGGATGATCCCCGCGGTCAGCATCCCGATGCCCACACCCCCGAAAATGTCACGGATGATCGGCACGAAGTAAAAGAGGCCCCACATCCCGTAGATGACCGAAGGGATCGCCGCCAGCAGTTCGATGGAGACGCCGACAGGGGATTTGAGCTTCGCCGGGGCGATCTCGCTCAGAAAAATCGCCACCCCGATGGCGACCGGGACCGCGAAAAGCATTGCCAGGAAGGTGGAGATCACCGAACCGGCGATCGCGGCGAACCCGCCGAACTTCTCCAGGTTCGGCGCCCATTTGTCCTCCAGGACAAAATCGAAGCCGAAGGCGGCGAATGCTTCTGTTGAGTGCTGGAAAAGCACCGTAAAGATCCAGGCGACGAGCAGCAGAATAGCCACCGCAACAAGGCGGGTCGCATTCGCAAACAGTTTGTCAATCAGTAGCGTCAAACTTTTCTTCTCTCTTCATCGGGCGGGAATGCCCTTGATATAGTGGGCGAAATAGTAAGTCACAATTGTTACAGAAAAATTACGGAAGCGGGGAAAAGCCCGTAAGACAGGGCCCGATCACGCCTGGGGAGGTTCGGTTTCGCGCGGCGTTTCTTCCGACGCTTTGGGCTGCAGCGGCGCGATGCTGAACCCGAAGGAGGAGCCCTCGCCTACGACGCTGCTGATCTGCAGTTTCGTCTCGTGCAGGGCCAGGATGTAACTGACGATAGAGAGCCCCAGCCCCATCGAGTTGTCCCAGGTGTTTTTCTCCACGCGGTAGAACTTGCTGCTGATGCGCTCGAGCTCCTTTTCGGCGATCCCGATCCCCCGGTCGTGCACCCAGAGCATCCCCTCGCTGATCTCCAGCTGGACGGCCCCTTCGGAGTACTTCATCGCATTGTCGAGCAGGTTGGTGACGACCAGGTCGATCATCGTACGGTCCGCCTCGACGATCGTGGCGGGGCAGGAAACATCGAGGGTGCGGTCCGTGTACTTCTTGGTGATGTTATTGGCGCACTCGGCGGCAAGCTCGCAGAGGTCAAACCGGCTCTGCGAGGGGGCCAGGTCATTGTTCTCGAGTTTGACCGAGAGCGACAGGCGGTCGAGCATCGTCGAGATCTTCTGGGCGTTTGCCGTGATCTTCTGCAAGAAGCGCTGGCGGATCCGGCCGTCGATCTCCTGGTCGTCATAGAGCGTCTCCGCATAGCCGACGATCGAGGCGATCGGGTTTTTGAACTCGTGGCTGATGGCCGAGAGGATGTCGTTGCGCTGCTTGTTGATCAGGCGCAGCCGCGCCGTATACTTGCGTTTCTGCCGCTCCCGCTTGGCCAGTTTCTTCACCAGGTTCTTGAGCAGCAGCGAGATCTGGAGGAACTCGGTGAAGTAGCGGGGTTTGACCACGGCTTTGTAGTTTTTGTCGCTGATCTCTTCAAGGTAGACCGAAAGCTGCTCAATGTCATAACGGATCTTTTTGCTCATCCGTACCGCGAGGTAGACGACGACGAGCAGCAGAAGCCCCAGCACGGTGGCGAGCCGGAACAACAGGGTGTAAAAGTCGTCGAGCACCTTCTGGAGGCTGACGGCCAGCCGCAGCGTATAGGTATGCCCCCTCCAGACGATGCGTTTGGCCACGTAAAGGAAGTCGATGCCGATCGTACGGGAAAAGCGCACGGCCTGACCGTAACCGCCCTTGGCCGCGGCCATCACTTCCTCCCGGTTCGCATGGTTTTCCATCTCTTCGCGGTTGGCATCGCTCTCCGCCGCCACCGTACCGTCGGAAGCGATCACGGTGATGCGCTTGCCGATCCGCGGCGCCGTCGCTGCGATGTAGCCTTCGAGTTCCGGAATATACTGCAGAGTGTATTCGATCAGCCCGATCTCCTGCTTGAGACGCAGCTCGTATTCGCTGATGACGGACTCTTTAAGGGTAAAGTAGCCGACGAAGGAGGCGATCACCCCCATCAGCGCAAAGAGGCCGAGGAACTGGAGGACAAAGGAGTGGTGGATTTTCAGCAAAGTGTATACCCTACACCGCGTACCGTTTTGATGTACTCTTTGCTCTTGTCAGGGTCGATCTTCTCTTTGAGGCGGTTGATCGCGACGTTGACCGTGCGGTCCTGGTACACCTCATCGCCGCCCCACACGTGTTCGAGCAGGTAATCCCGGTCCAGCACGACGTTCTGGTTGGAGATAAGGGTATGGAGCAGGTCGAACTCCAGCTTGGTGAGTGCGATGGGGGTGCCTTCAATGGTCACCTCCCGCGACGCGAGGTTGAGCAGAATGTCCCGGTACGCCACGACCCCCTCCGAAGGGGTCCCTTTGGTACGGCGCAACACGGCATTGATGCGCAGCAGAAGCTCTTTCATATTAAAGGGCTTCGTCATGTAGTCATCGCCGCCGCGGACGAATCCCTCTTCGATATCGCTCTCTTTGTTTTTCGCGCTGAGGTAGATGACGGGGGTCTGGACCCCCTCTTTGCGCAGGGCGGCGACGAATTCACTCCCCTCCGCACCGGGCAGGTTCCGGTCCATAATCATCAGGTCCACCGACTCTTCGTCGATCACCCTGCGGACATTCTTCGTGTTGAGGAACCCGATCGTCTCGAACCCCTCTTTTTCCAGGTTGTACTCGATCAGTTCGAGCAGATCCTCTTCATCTTCAACGATGACGATCGTCGCTTGCATCCTCTTCTTCTCTCCTTGGTCAGTAGCTCTGAAGTTTTCCGCCTTTGTGTTCGAACATCAGCAGGTTGGCGACATTGACGGCACGGTCGCAGACCCGTTCAAGTTTCCGCAGCGTCCCGAGCATCCGGACGTAATCGGCGGAGAGCTCATGTTCGGAAATGATCAGCGACATGATATCCTTTTCCAGGATCGCGAAGAGATCGTCGTTCTTGCTCTCTTCGACCATCACCTTGCGGTAGGTCTCCTCGACGTCGCAGTTCTCGATCGCCGAAACACATTTAAAGATACAGGTCAGGGCGTTGACGACACTCTTGTGCAGCTGTACGATGGCGTTGTCGAAGGGCTCGAGGTCGCAGTCGCTCTGCATCAGTTCACGGATGCGGCGGGCGTATTTTTTTGTCCCTTCGGCGATGCGGACCAGTTCGTTCGTCATCTTCAGATAGGCCACAAGCCCCCGCAGTTCCTGGGCTTCCGGGCCGAACAGCGCAAAGGTCTTGACAATCTCGTTATCGACGGTATTGCCGTCGTTCTCGATCATCTTCAGCGTTTCCGTCGCCGCCTCGAACCCTTCCACGTTCTTGGCGCTGTACGCCTCGAGGGCCATCTGGTTCGCCGTCACCTCTTTATGGATGATCTCCGCGACCATCCCCTGAATCTCGCGCAACTTCGTTTCGTAGCGTGGAAGCATGCTTATCCTTACTTTACTTTCATATAGTGTATCACAACTCGTACCCGCGGCAGCGGCAGCGCTGCGAGACGGGGGCCGTGATTTATTGGGCGCGATTATACGTGGGCTTGGTAACACAAAGGTTACAATCGCCCGTCGGCGTTTTGGCAGGCGTAATCATTTTGTAACCGTGCAATTCTACAATGCCGGCATCAAAATACGAAGGATCGTTTATGCTCAAACGCATTGCAACCGCCCTGACCCTTGCATCGATTGCACTGACTTCCGCCGCAGCCGCCGACAAGATCAGCGGTGCCGGCGCTTCATTCCCCGCCCCCCTCTATTATGACTGGGCCTTCAACTACGGCAAAGAGACCCGCAGCCGTGTCAACTACCAGTCCATCGGTTCCGGCGGCGGGATCAAGCAGATCACAAACCGTATCGTCAACTTCGGCGCTTCCGACAAGCCCCTCACATCCAAAGAGCTCACCAAGGCCAAACTGCTGCAGTTCCCGGCCGTCATCGGCGCCATCGTCGTCGCCTACAACCTCCCGGGCATCGCCGACGAACAGCTCAAGCTCTCCAACACCGTTGTCGCCGACATCTTTGCCGGCAAGATCACGATGTGGAACGACCCGGCGATCGCCGCTGAGAATAAGGGGCTGAACCTGCCGAACCAGAAAATCATCGTCGTCCACCGTTCCGACGGTTCGGGCACAACCTACAACTTCACCTACTACCTGACGAAGAGCTCCGAGCACTGGGCGAACAACTACGGCGCCGGCAAGGCGATCGACTGGGCTGTCGGTATGGGCGGTAAAGGGAACGAGGGTGTTTCCAACCTCCTCAAGCAGACCCCTTACACCATCGGTTATATCGAAAGCGCCTACAAAGAGAAGAACCACCTCGCCGCGGCGACGCTGCAGACGGCCAACGGCACATGGGTCACCGCCCGTGAGGAAAACTTCAAAGCGGCGGCACAGTACGCCAGCTGGACGAAAGAGGACAACTTCTATGCCCTGCTCGCCCTGCAGCCGGGTGACACCTCCTACCCCATCGTTGCGGCAACCTTCATTCTCCTGCCCAAAGAGAAGGCAGGCATGAACAAGAAAGTCACGACGTTCTTTGAGTACGCCTTCAAAAAGGGGGACGACAGTGCGAAAAAACTCGGCTACATCCCGCTGCCCGAGAGCACGAAGCAGATGATCCGCGAATACTGGACGACCAACATCAAATAACGCCGGGCTCCGCCCCTCCTTTTCCGGCGGCCCCGCGCCGCCCTCTCTTCTTTCATCACACTTTTTAGATACCCATTTCCCTCTTTTTCAATACCACCTATCACTGTCGCTTCCGGAAATCTCCGTATGCTATACTGAACCCGATACGGTTTTTCCGAACAGATGCCGCATCATGGTTACGATACCGTCGCGCTTTGGTTACAGAATGACACAACTTTGTAATCTTTATGTAACCAAGCTGCCTTACAATTCCCGCAATTTAATGAATGAGGAACCACAACAATGAAACAGATTGTTCTCTCTGTGATGGCTGCGCTGACACTGAGCAGCGTCGCTTCCGCCGACGCGACGACGCTCTACACCGATCCGACAACGGGACAGGTCTTTACCCAGCCGGGTGAACACCGTGTGAAGATGGGCGAGTTTGTTGATGCCGCAGAGGCAAAGAAGAGTACGGTGAAGGGTGCCACGGTAGAGAATGCCGATTCACCGGCGTTCCTGCTGGGCAAAGAGACGGCGCCGAACATGAAGTTCACGGCGTCGGACAATCCGGACATGTGGCTCAAACTCGGGGTCCGTATCCAGGGAACCTTTGAGAACTACCAGCGTGACTTCACAAGTGAGGCCGAAGCGGCTGATCCCGACAATGTCGATACCAACAACTGGGACGCCTATCTGCGCCGTACCCGTTTTGAAGCCGCTGCAGGCTTCGGCAAGCACGTCTCGTTCACGATGGATATCCGCAACGACAAGGCCAACTACCAGGACGACGGCGAACAGAAGTTCAACGTCGGCGATGCCTACCTCAAGATCAGCAAGCCCTTCGGGACATCGCTGGTGAACTTCCGCCTCTACCGCGGCAAGATCGACGTCTCGCGTACCGAGACTGTCAAATCCGCCTACGTCCTGCACTACGACCGCCCGCACGTCGCCGACGAAGCGGCGCAGTACATCACCCACAACCGCCGGGGGACCAATGCGAAAATGTACGGCGACTGGAAGAAGAAGATCTATTACGAAGTCGCCTTCGGTGACGGTGTCTACTCCGGCAAGTTCAAAGACGCAAGCGGCAGCAGCTTCGACGGGGATGATTTCAACCAGAAGAGCTTCTTCTACGGCGGGAAGGTCGTCCTCTCACCCTTTGACGGCTGGGAAGAGACGAAGCGGACCGAGACCTACTTCGGCAAAGGCAAGCACTTTGAGATCGGTGCTTCGTACTGGAACAGCCCCGGGATCGAGTATGCCGACAGCAATGTATCCCAGACCATCGACCACGAGCTGATCAACCTCGAGATGTCGGCACACTACAAAGGGGCCTTTGTCCAGGCGGAATGGTTCCAGTTCGACGGCGTCGTCAAGAACTGGGGTGAGGCCGAAACCGGCAAATCCAGCGGCTGGTACGTCACCGGGGAGTACGTCATCGAGGCACTCAATTACCTCGCCCCCTTCGTCCGCTACGAAAACTGGGACAAGTATGACGGCAAAGGGGACTGGGAGCTTGAGTCTAAAATGGCAGGGGTGAACTGGTACCTCAGGGGTAACTCGACCAAAGTGGGGCTTGTCTTCCAGGAAGACACCTACGGGAAAGATCTCGGCGATTACACCGATACACGCTTCAAAGTTACGACACAGTGGTTCTTCTAAAGAACCGCTGCCCCGCTTCTAGACCTCAATCCTCGATATAGTACCCGATCCCCGACGCGTTCTGGATAATATCTGTAGGCAGTTTGTTGCGCAGGCGCCACACCAGGGTACGCACGCTGTTCTCCGTTGCCCCCTTCTCCTCCCAGACATAGTTGATCGCCTGATCGAAACTGACTACAAGGCCCAGCTGGGCGACCAGCAGGCGCATGAAAGCGTTCTCTTTTTTGGTCAGCTTGATCTTTTTGCCCTGGTAGAAGGTCTCGCACACGCTGATATCGAGATAGTAATCGTCGCCGAACGGGACGATCGGTTTGTCGGAGAGCTTCTTGTTGTAGAGCAGTTTTTCGAGGTTGAGCTTATCGTTTTTAAGCCCTTCCATATTCTCTTCGCGCTCTTTTTCGACATGGAATTTATACATCGCCATCTGGATCGTCGCATGCAGCGATTCCGGGTCGAAAGGCTTGACGATATAACCGTAGGGTTCCGTCTGTTTTGCTTCGTCGATGATGTTCGCATCGGAGTGGGCCGTGAGGTAGATGAACGGAAGGGCATGCTTCTCACGGATATACTTCGCCAGTTCGATGCCGTCGGCATCCTCTTGCAGACTGATATCGACCAGGACGATATCGGGCTCATACACCTTGATCTTGTTGGGGGCCTGGATCGATGAGTCTACTGCAGCAGCGACCTCATACCCCTGGTTTTCCAACGCGATCTGCAGGTTCATCGCTGTAACGGGATCGTCTTCAACGATCATGACTTTGTAACTTTCCATCCCCACCCTTAAACAGTCTCGATAATGCGCATCAAAAAATGCATTAAAAATAATTATAGTGAAAAAGGACTTTATTACAAAGTTATCATAGAAGTGTCACATAAAACAAAATTCACCAAATAATGAAAATGTTTCGAAACGAATCAACTCCCCTCCCCGATGAAGGTGTTGAAGCTGCTGCGCATCGCGCCGAGCATCCCCGGATAATCCAGTGCACTGTTCCCCGCGCGCGCTTCCCACTCCATGGTTTCGGCCAGCTTGGTCATAGCGTCAAAGCGGAAATTGCTGCTGGAGCCCTTGATGGAATGGGCCAGGAGCGTCACCTGTTTGAGGTCCTGCGCGGCGATGGCCGCTTCCAGGGCCTCGAAACTTGAACGCATCTTGTCACGGTAGACGCCAAGCAGCATCTGCAGCTGCGCTTCGCTGACCTGCAGGATTTTGCACAGTTCCCGGTGTTCCGGGACTTCCGCTTCCGATACGCCCCTTTCGGAGGCTGCCTCTTCCGCCCTGGGGATGAAGCGTTCGAGCGAACTGATCAGCGTGGCCATCCGGATCGGCTTGCCGAGAAAATCGTCATAGATGCGCCGCTGTTCGATCCCCCCGAGCACGTTCGCCGTCAGGGCGATGACCGGCAGATGCGGCCGCCGCTCCCGGTGTTCGATATGTCGCATCGCCTGCACGGCATCGCGTCCGTTCATGACGGGCATCTGTTCATCCATCAACACAAGGTCGTAATCTTCCGTCCGCATCCGCTTCAACGCCTCCGCCCCGTTGCTGACGATCTCATAGCGCACCCCGAGGTTGCCCAGCAGCGTGCCGATCAGCTCCTGGTTCGCTTCGTTGTCCTCCGCGACGAGGATGTGCGCATCAAACCGTACGCCGCGGCTGTCTGTGTGCGGTTCCGGCGCCGTGTCCCCCGTCAATGCCGTCTCGATCACCTCCTGGAGCTTGGCGCAGTACAGGGGCATCACGAGCGGCGTCACGCCGGCCATATTCTCATAGGTGTCATAGGGCGCATCCATCAGTGCCACCTTGGGCGAGGCCGTCGACAGGAGGGCGTCGCGATGCACTTCCTCGACACAGTGCTCCGAGAAAAAGAGCAGGTCGTAACTGCCATCCAACGCGTCGACCGCTTTGATCTCCACCCCGAAGCTCTGCAGATAGCGCACCAAAGAGGCCGCCATCGTATCGAACTTCTGTTCGGGGCAGAACAGGGCAAGGCGGTGCTTGCGGATACACTCCAGGTCCGTCAGGAGCGGGCGGGTCTCACCCCCCACACGCACGGGGAGGGTAAAGGTAAAGGTACTCCCGATCCCCGGGTGTGAATGCAGGGAGATCTCCCCCTCCATATGGCGCACGAGCTGGGCGCTGATAGAAAGGCCGAGGCCCGTGCCCCCCGCACCCGACAGCTCCCCGTTCCTTGCCTGGGAAAAGGGGTCGAAAATATGCTGCTGATCCTTGGCCGCGATCCCGATACCGGTATCGATGACGCTGATGCTGATCCGTCCCTCGGTATAGAAGGCCTCGACGGTGATCTCGCCCCCCGGCGGGGTGAACTTGATGGCGTTGCTGAGCAGGTTCGAGATCACCTGCTGGATCCGCAGCGGGTCGGCGATCAGTTCGTAGGGGATGCGCGGATCGATAAAGCTTGTGAGGGTCAGGTGCTGCTGGTTGACGCTGGGGACGAAGAGCTCCAAAGTGTGGCTGATCGTGCTGTGGAGGTTGAACGGGGCCGGTTCGACGGTGAATTCGCCGCTGCGCAGTTTGGAGAAGTCGAGGATATCGTTGATGATGCTCAGCAAGTTCTCCCCGCTGCTGTAAATGATGTCGAGATAGCGGCGTTCCTTAACCGTCTGCGCCTCGTCCTTGAGCAGGGCGACAAAGCCCAGGATGGCGTTGAGCGGCGTGCGGATCTCGTGGGACATGTTGGAGAGGAAGTACTCCTTCGCCTCCCCCGCCGCGATCGCCTCCTCTTTGGCCACGACGAGATCGGTCACCTCGTAGCTGATCGCCATATACTCGGTAACGGCGCTGTGGGTATCGGTGATGGGGACGACGGTCGTGTCGATATAGAAGGTACGCCCCTCCTTCGCCTGCCCCTTGATCGTCCCCTTGAACACCCCCTCGTCGCTGATGGCCGCCGAGAGGTGGTCGAAAAAGTTCCCCGGCATATCGGGGTGGTAGAGCAGCGTATGGGGGCTGCCGACCAGCTCCTCCTGGCTGTAGCCGCAGATACGGGTCAGCTTCGCATTGGCATAGGTGATCGTTCCTAGCGCATCGGTCTTGGCGACGATGGCGCTCTCGTCGATGGCGCGGCGGTACTCTTCGAGCAGTTTGACGTTGCGCTCGATCTCCCGCTCTTTTTGGTAGATCGTCTCGGTATAGCGCTTGAGTACCCCGGAGAAGTTCAGGTCGAAGACATAGCTGATCTCGTCGTAGACCTCCTGGGAATTCACCCCAAGCTCGTAGGAGACATCCACCATCGCGCGCCGGAAGTGGCTGCAGAGCATAAAGAGTTCGTCGGAGGTGACCTCGTTGTCTTTGAGGTACTCGAGCAGTTCCGCCATCACCGGGCAGTCACCGATCTGCATCTCGCCGCGGATGACCGCCTCGAAATAGTCATAGACCCCCGAAGCGTACTGGCGGATAAAAAAATCGGTTTCGATCCCGTGGCGCCGCAGCACCGAGGCGGCTACCTCATAGGAGACCCAGCGCTGTAAAATGGTCGCCTTGGCCTCCCGGAAACGGTCAATGACGCGCTGAAGCTGCGGAACGGACGGCATGCGCTCCTCCTGCGATATTCAGATTAAAAAAATTGATTTTAGCACATCGGGGAAAACGGTTGGATCAGGGCGTGACCCAGGCGACGACGCCGAGGCCCAGCAGCGCCAGCTGCCCCAGGGCGATCGCAGAGGTCCCGATGATGTTGCCCGTCTGGCAGCTGGTGCACTGCTTATATTTTTTCGCCTCGTACTCGGCATAGAAAAAATAGGCGACGATCAGTACGAAGATCAGCCCGAGGGCGACCATATCCGCCAAGGCGACCGTCTGCATCGTTGCCGCTTCGGCCATGAACGGTGCGATGAAGCTGAGCAGCACGCCCAGCATCACCAAGCGGTAGGCGCGCTTGATGTAGTCGCGCACGAAGACCGTCGGGCAACTGCCGCTCGTCTGCCCGGGCATCCGGCTCTCTTTGACAAGCCCCTGGTCCAGGTAGGCATCGATCTGCTGCCGGACCGCCTTGGGGACACGATCGACGAAGGTGCTGCCGAAAGCGTAATCGAGCTGGTGCTGGAAGGTCCGCGCCAGCGCCCCCTCGACATCGCGCGAATGCATCTGCCCCGTTTCATCCTCGTAGATGACGGTGAGGGAGGTGTAGCGCTCCACCTCCGCCGTAAAGTCGTAATAGGTCGAACGCTCCACCGCGGCCGCTCGCCCCTGCTCTTTGAGGAAACGGGCATTGATGTAGGGGGTGTATTTCCCCTCCTCCTTCAGCACGATGACGTTGTACTGGATGCCGATCTGAATGCCGGAGAGGGCCTCCAGCCCTTCGGCCTCCATCGTATCGGTCATATCTGCGATAATGTCTTTGAGGGTCTCGTTGAAAAAACGGACATTACCGGAAATAAGACGTATCCTCGGGTCGGGGTATTTCAATAGAGGTTGGATCATTGATAGGTTCTTTTTAAAAGGGGTAGGATTATGTGCGGCCCGGAGGCCGCAGGTGTTATCAGTGGCTTTTACGGACAACGATGATCATCTTGATATTGATGATCACGAAGCGGATGAACTGCCAGATTTTACACGTACGCATCATTCTCGCCCAGCGGCCGGGAATCATCGCCGTGTTAAACTTATCGTTGAGCGCGAAATTGACTTCTTCTGCTTTTGCCATCTTTTTTCTCCTTTCTTATTCCGGAATCAGCGTCCAGCCCGGCTTGAGCTTCGCTTTGTAGATAAAGAGGTAGTGCAGGATGTGCTTGATCCAGTGTCCTGCCAGACCGATCTCACCGAAGGTGTAGTCCGTATCACGGCCCGTACCCGGGTACTTATCGAAGTCCGGAACGACCGGGTAGACGGTCATCGCCGCCGCCTGGCCGTTGAGCCACCCTTTACCGGCGGAAGCAACACAGGCCGCACCCATTTCTGCCATGGAGGCTTCATGCAGGTGCGCGTTCTCGCCGCGCGTCATCAGATCGACGACGGAGTGTGCGACGGCCTTGCCCATGATACCCGAAGGCATACCCGTCCGCGGCGGTGTCGGGTTGATCACCGTGCCGTTGGGCGATTTCATCGGTTTGGAGATGATATGCGGCGGCGCGAAGGCGATACCGGCGGCGAACATGTTCTTGTACGTCGGGTTCTGGTAGGTCCGCGGCCAGTCGCTCGCTTTCCACTCTTCGTACGGTTTCGGCGTGTAGTCCGCGTCGACTTTCATAAAGCCGTTCGGCGCGAAGACCGTATCGGTAATCTCTTCGCCCGCTTTGTTGTAGGCTTTGAGCCCGACACCCGCAAACGGCGGGATCAGCATCGCGAAGTCGAAATCCTCTTCGCCGGTGGAACCGTCAAGCAGTTCGTAATCGACTTTGCCTTTTTCGACTTTGTTGACGTGCGCACCGATCACATAATCGACGCCGCGCTCGGCAAAAAGGGACTCGGTAAAGATACGGGAGCTGACGACATAGCCGCCGACTTTCATATGCAGACCGCCCATACCGAAGTCACCGAGGAAGGATTCGTTGGAGATCCACTTGATCTCGACATTGTCACGGATGCCCGCCTTGCGCGCTTCGTGTTCGATGTTGAAGATGTACTCGAACGCGGCACCCTGGCAGGTACACATACCGTGACCGGTCCCGACGAGAATCTTCTGTTTTTCACCCGCTTTCGCTTTTTCGAAGACCTTGTTCAGCTCTTCGCTCGCATGCACGGCGTGGTCGGCGGTACAGACGGAAACGGTATTTTCACCGATCTCGCTGCCCTCGCCCAGCCCCGGAGTCGCACCGAAGTTCAGTTTCGGACCCGTAGCGTTGATCAGATAGTCAAAAGTGACATCTTCATTCTCACCGGCTTTGTCCTGCGCCGTGTATTCGATCGTGACGAACGGCTTGTCGGAATTCGCATCCCCCTCCGGATTGATCGAAACCGCTTTCGCCTGTTTGTAGGTGATACCCGCTTTCGCGTAGACCGGTGCCAGATCGAACGTGACATCCTCTTTCGTCATCTCGCCGACGCCGACCCAGATGTTTGACGGAATCCAGTTCCACTTAGAATTCGGTGTCACAACGACGACTTCATGCTCTTTACCCAACCACTTTGCGGCGAATGTTGCCGCCGTATGGCCGGCAACACCGCCGCCGAGTACGACTAATCTTGCCATGCTTACTCCTTCTCATATCATCGTATAAACACACGAAGATTTTAGTGCAAAAAAATACATTCATGACAATTCTACGACCCTGGAGTCACAAAATTATCACTTTGATAAGTTCTGCTTAACTTATTCTCCAACATGTTTCATAAATTTACATTTAATCTTTAAGGAAAATGACGAAGAAATGAATAGAATAATCATTAATTATAATTATTCTAATTTTATCTTATTTTAATTTTGACGATAGTACTATTCATTTTCATCAATTTCATCGTCAAAGGAAAAAAATGACAACTTTTGGAAAACTCACAACCTCCGCACTGCTGGGCCTCGGCCTCCTCACAACCTCCCTTTCAGCGGATGCGGGTAAAGGCCAGCGCCTCTACCAGAAGAAGCTCAAAGAGAGCTGCGGGATGACCGGGGCCGTCTTCGCGGCGAAACATACGCAGATGGAGTGGGAAGAGGCCAAAGAGAGCGGCACCCTCGCCGAAATGATGACGGAGGCGTGTCCCGAAGGCAAAAGCTTCTTTGAAAGCGACAAGTTCAAAAGCAAATTCGAAGAGCATCTCTACGACTTCGTCCACGACTTCGCCAGCGACAGCGGAAACATCCCCTCTTGCTAACCGCGTCACCGCTTCATTAGGGGGGCCACGCCTTCTCGGCCCCTCTTCGTTACAACCGATTACCGATACCCCAAAGGATTACCATGCGAAAAACCCTCCTTTCGACGGCCGTGTTGACCCTGTTCGCCGGCGCGGTTGCCGCCGATGACGCATCGATGCAGGCGGAGATCGACGCGCTGATGCAGAAAGTGCAAAAACTCGAGAAACAGCAAAAGCGCACCAACAAGAAGCTGAGCCAGGTCAATGCGCAGAGCGCCAACGACAACGTCAAGTTCGGCCTCGACTTCAGAAACGCGGTCGACGTTATCGACTACCGCAACAACGACACCGACACCTATGCGACCAACCCCTCGCTGCTCACCAGCCGCCTCTACCTCACCATGGGGGCCGCACCGACGAAGGGGCTGACCTTCCAGGGCAAACTCGCCGTCTACTCCACCTGGGGCAGCCATCTGTACGTGACCGACCCCGCCCTCAAAGACTGGGCGGCCAGTTCCAAGGCCTCCGATACCGTCATGCGTATCAAGGAGGCCTATTTTGTCTACTCCGACGAACTCGGCGGACAGCCGGTCAGCGTCTCGGTCGGCCGGCGCCCCTCCACCAACGGCTTCCTCGCCAACTACCGTGAGCATGAAGATGCACCCGGTTCCCCGCTTGCGCACATCACCAATATGGAAGTCAACGGCGCCATGGTGCGTCTCGACTGGAGCCGTTTTGTTGACGGGGCCTATACCAAGTTCGTCTACGGCCGTGCGCACAGCGCAGAGATGCAGGACGTCTACGGCGACGTCTCGGGTGCACGTATGCCCTACGCCCTGAGCGGCGGTGACGTCAACACGACGCTCGAAGACACCAGCGTCGACTTCTTCGTCATGCCGGGGAATGCCTATGATGACGGGCAGTACCAGGTGATGTACCAGTGGGCGCATATCTTCAATACCAAAGGGATGAAACTCGACGGGAACATCCCCAAGGCGGCATCCGGGTCGGCCGACCTCTTTGCCGTCGGCCTGAAAGTGAGCGGTATCGGCGAGGAGATCAGCGATTTCCTGGACGAGACGACCCTCTTCGTCTCCGGTGCCTATACGCACTACGACGCCGACAACGGTTACACACTCCTCGGCTCGGCCGACGGCGGGAGCCGCAGCGGCAGCTCCGTCTGGGCCGGGATCATCCTCCCGGATATGCTCACCGACAGCGGCAGGCTCGGCTTTGAGTATAACCACGGTTCAAAATACTGGACGCCGATGAACTGGGCGGAAGATACGGCCATAGGCTCCAAGCTCGCGGTCCGCGGGAACGCCTATGAAGCGTACTGGAACTTCGACCTCTTCGGCGTCAAGTACCTGCCGTCGCAGATCCGCTACACCTATGTCCAGCACGACTATACGCCCAATATCAACTGTGCCGGGTGGGTGGCCCCTGTGAAAACGGACATCACCGCGACAGACCTGCGGCTGGCCGTCACCTACCGCTACTGATCGCGCAGGACCCTCCCTTCCGGGCGGGACAGAATGTTTAGATAATACACAAATTTACTCCTACTTATAAAAATAATAAGTTTTTGTATTATCTTTAATGCCTCAAGGCTAAAATAAAAACGATAAAAAGAGACAAAAAGTGCGCCCACGTCCTGCATGACCGGGCGCACACTATATGAAAGGTAACCATGGACATTAAAGAATTAATGCGTAATGCGTCTGCAGAGCAGGAGCAGCCTTCGCTGTCGCGCCGCGAGGCGCTCAAACTGATGGGGATCTCCCCGATTGCCGCCGGCGTCCTCGCCAGCAGCGGCAGCAGTAGCTTCAGCGAAGCCCGCGCCTCCGATGCCAAGGGCAAGATCGTCATCGTCGGCGGGGGTGCGGGCGGTATCATGGCCATGGCGCGGCTGCACCGTGCCCTCTCCGAGCCCGATATCACCCTGATCGCGCCGAACGAAAAACACCTCTACCAGCCGGGGCAGGTCTTTATGGCCGCGGGCGAATACACCTTTGATGATATCGTCAAAGAGAACCGGGAGTTCATCCCCGAAGACGTCAACTGGATCAAGGACGAGGTCAAGACCTTCGACCCCGACAACAACAGGGTTATCACCCGTGCCGGTGAAGAGGTTGCCTACGACTACCTCGTCGTCGCGACGGGCCTGCAGTACCATTATGAATGGATCGAAGGGCTGAGTGCGGAGATGATCGGCCAAAACGGCATCTCCAGCGTCTACCTCAATGATGCGGAGAAGGGTACGGCCGACGGCGGTTCCATCACCTGGGAGTGGTTCAACGACCTCAAAGCCGCGGCAAAGACGGGAACACCCAAGGTCATCTGTACCCAGCCGGGCACGCCGATCAAATGCGGCGGCGCCCCGCAGAAGATCCTCTACCTCAGCGACGACTTCCTCAAGCGCGACGGGCTCACCGCGGAGTTCACCTTTGCGACAACGAGCGGCAGCCTCTTCGGCGTGCCGGAGGTCAACAAAACGCTGGTCGAAGAGGTGCAGCCGCGCTACGGCAATATCACCAACAAGTTCGGCCACAACCTCGTCGCCATCGATGCCGCCGGCAAAGTCGCGACCTTCGAACACACCTACGAGGTCCAGGGCGAATACGACGAGGATCTCGAAGAGTACGATATGATCACCAAGGTCGACCGCGTGGAGATGCCCTACGACTTCATCCATATTGTTCCGCCGATGAGCGCGCCGGACGCCGTCGCCTCCTCGCCGCTGGGGTGGCAGAAGGGTTCGGCCAAAGGGTGGCTCGAAGTGGACCGCTATACCCTGCAGCACCGCCGCTATCCCAATGTCTTCGGGATCGGAGACGTCTGCGGGATCCCGCTGGGCAAGACGGGGGGAAGTGCGCGCCACCACGGTCCGATCATGGTCGCAAACCTCCTGGCGCAGATGGAAGCGAAGGCGCCGAAAGAGCAGTTCGACGGCTACACCGTCTGCCCGCTCAAAACGCAGTATGGTAAAATCATTCTGGCAGAGTTCGATTACGACGGTGCCGCCCCCTCCTTCCCGCTCGCCGTCGGTGAGCAGCGCTGGATGTGGTGGGCGTTTGACCTGTACATGCTCAAACCGATGTACTGGTATCTGATGATGCGGGGGCTGATGTAGACAATGCGTAAACACGTGATAAGAGAGGGCGCGATCTATCTGCTCCTTCTGATCACACTCTCACTGCTTCTGCACCCTGACCTTCTCAGCGATCCGGCAGCGCGCTTTTCGCAGATGCTGGGACGGGAGAATTACTTCCATCCCCTCCTCTATGCGCTGCCGGTCTACCTGATCGTGCTCCTTTTCCGGAGCATTCTGCAGCTCTTCCGCTATCTCATCCGTCAAAACGAGGGGTGAGCGGCAGCCTCCGGTCAGCCCGCCAGAATCTTTCCGACGATCTCAAACACGTTTTTCGAAATGCCCCGGTGCGCCTGTACCTTTTCCAGCGCCTGGCGCATCTGCGCCCGGCTGTGCGTATTGAGCCGGTTGTAGGTCTTGAACGCGCCGGCCAGCCCCGCGGCGATCATCGGGTTGATCGCATCGAGTGCGATGATCTGCTCCGCGACAAAGGCGTAGCCGCTGCCGTCATACGCGTGGAAATGGTACGGGTTCCGGGCGAAACTGCCGATCAGTGAGCGCACGAGGTTCGGTACTTTGATGTCAAAGACCTCATCCTCCATGGCCGTGCGCACCTGTACGAGCGTATCGGGCTGCGGGGAAGAGGCGATGACGCTGAAGTACTTCGTCATCACCAGCATATCGGCGCTGTAACGTGTATAGAAATCACGCATCGGTGCCTCCGCCGCCTCCGGTGCCCCGTGGTGCAGCAGCTGCAGTGCACTGAGGCGGTCCGTCATCGTATGGCTCTCGCCGTACTGGGCCAGGGCGGTGTCGATACTCTCAGAATCCTGCTGTGCCATCAGGTAACCCAGCAGACGGTTTTTGAGGGCGCGCGCTCCGATGCTCTCCGCTTCGAGCCCGACATGGGCCGGACGGTGCAGCTGCGCATAGAGGCGGCGCATCGGCGCTTCGCAGGCGACGGCGATCTCGCGCTTCAGGGCGTCGGACGCTTCGAGGATCGCGTGGACGTCGACGGTCTGCCGGGTCTGCATCAGCATCGTCACCGTCGGCAGGGAGAGCAGCTGTGCCTTGAACTGCAGATCGAGGGATTCATCCTCGAGAATATGCCGGAAGCTCTCCAGGAACTGCGGGCTGACCGCCTCCCCGCGCATCATCGCCTCGAGCGTCGAACGTGCGAAGGACTGGGCCGCTTCATAGCGGACGAACCCGTCGCTGTCATAGCGCATCAGGTTCATCACGTCCTCCTGGGGGTACTCCATCACTACCGGGGCGCTGAAGTGGCGGTTGAGTGACAGCGCGGGTTCGGAGGCCAGACCGCTGAAGGTGAAACTCTCCTCATCGCGGGTGATGAGCAGAATCCCCCGTTCCAGCAGCGGCTGCCCCGACGTATCCCCCTCGAGCTGCAGCGGGAGCGTCTCCCCGGCGTGCCCGAGCAGTGCGAGGCGCAGCGGCATGCAGTAGGGCTGCTGTTTCCGGCCGTCCACCGCGTCGGGGACGATCTGCTCCAGCTTCAGCGTCAGCCGGCCCGACGCCGCATCGTAGGAGTGCTCCGCGCAGAGCGAAGGGGTGCGCTCCTGGGAGTACCACCGCGCGAACTGCCCCAGATCGATCGGGCTGTGCTGTTGCATCGCCCAGAGGAAATCCTCCGTCCGCACCGCCTGGCCGTCGAAGGTCTCAAAGTAGAGGTCCATGGCCGCACGCCAGTTCTTCTCCCCCAGGATCGTATGAAGCATACGGATCACCTCGGCGCCTTTTTCATAGACCGTCGCCGTATAGAAGTTGTTGATCTCGATGTACTGTTCGGGTTTGATGGGGTGGGCCGTCGGGCCCGCATCCTCGGGGAACTGACGCTCGCGCAGCATGTCGACGTCCCGGATACGCTGCACGACCTCGGACTGCATGTCGGCGCTGAAGCTCTGGTCGCGGAAGACCGTTAGCCCCTCTTTGAGGGTCAGCTGAAACCAGTCGCGGCAGGTGATACGGTTCCCCGTCCAGTTATGGAAATATTCATGGGCGATGACGCTCTCGATGCCCAGGAAGTCGCTGTCCGTCGCCGTCTCTTCATCCGCCAGGACGTAATGGGAGTTAAAGACATTGAGTCCCTTGTTCTCCATCGCCCCCATATTGAAGCTGTCCACGGCGACGATATTATAAACGGAGAGGTCGTAGCTGCGGCCGTAGGTCTCCTCGTCCCAGCGCATCGACGCCTTGAGCGAACGCATGGCGTGGTCCGCGCGCGCCTCGTTGCCCTTGTCAACGTAGATGTTCAATGCCACCGGGTTCCCTTCCGCCGTCGTAAAGGTGTCGCTGATGTGTCCCAGGTCCCCCGCGACCAGCGCGAAGAGGTAGGAGGGTTTCGGGAAGGGGTCTTTCCAAAGCGCGTAGTGGCGCCCGTCGGGGAAACGCCCCTCCTCTTCCAGGTTTCCGTTACTGAGCAGCACCGGGCAGCTCTGCTCCTCCGCGATCACCTTGACGGTGAAGACGCTCATATTGTCGGGACGGTCGATAAAGTAGGTGATGCGGCGGAAACCGTGGGGCTCGCACTGGGTACAGTAGATGCCCCCCGAGCGGTACAGCCCCTCCAGGGCCGTATTCTGGTCCGGGTAGATCTTCGTGACCACCTGGACCGTCGCCTCTGCGCCCGGGTCGAAAATCGTCAACGCCTCTTCGCTCCGCTCAAAGGCATCTTCCGGGATCTTCACGTCGTCGACCTTGACGCAGAGCAGCTTAAGATCATCGCCGTCAAGGAGCAGCGGGACCGGCGCGTCGCCGCGGCGCTTGATCTGCATGCGGTTGATCACCATGGTGTGCTCTTCGAAAATTTCGAACGTCAGTTCCGTGCTCAGGATGTGGTATGCCGGGGCTTCATAATCGTTTAGATAGATTGTTTGGGGTTGGGACATGGGGCTTTCCGTTTCTCGTAAATAGGCTGTGCAATCTTAACGTAGGGTCGCCTGAACCCCATTTAAGAACATTAACTTCTCTTTTGGGGTAAGATTAAGACTACCAACAGGAACAAATAGCGAACGGGAGTTCTTGAGAATGAAAACGACACACACTTTTGCACGGCAGCCGATCGTGGATGCAGAAAAGAATACCTTCGGTTATGAGTTTTTCTACCGCAACAGCTTCGGCGAAAGCGGCTTCGAGAACGCGCGGGCCGCGACCGCGGCGCTGCTCGTGGCGCTGCTCAACCAGATCGGGTTGAAAAAAGCCGCCGAAAACCGCCTGCTCTTTATCAACATCGATTCGTCGCTCCTCCTGACGGACCTGATGCTGGCGGTACCGCCGATGTCTTTTGTCTTCTCGCTCCCCGCCGATGCACATTTGGGAACGCGGGAGGCGGAGGTGCTCAAGAAACTGTATGAAAGCGGCTACCGCTTTGCCCTTGAAAACGTCGACACGCAGCAGGGATTGACCGGTGTCTACGACGTGCTGCTCCCCTACATCGACTACATCAAGATCGATGCCAGTGCCACCGATAACGACCTGCTACCGGAGATCGTTGACCGCTTCAAGGGCAAACAGCTCATCGCCGAGCGGATCGAGATCGACGAGGTCTTCGATGCCTACAAAGAGAAAGGGTTCCGCTATTTCCAGGGGTTCGCCTGCGGCGCCCCGGTCCTCATGGAGTACAACCGTGTCGACCCCAAGCACATGGGGGTCGTCAAGATCTACAACATGCTGCTTGACGGCACTCCCATGGAGCAGATCGCCAAGGAGATGCGCAGCCACAACGAACTCTCGATGCAGCTGCTGCAGTACCTGCACGCCTTCTCCCTCAAAAACCCCTATCCCAACCGTTCTATCGAAGAGATCATCGTCAAGATGGGTGCCGAGCGGCTCAAACACTGGCTCTCCCTGATCATCTTCGCCAAAAGCGGCCAGACGATCCAGTCGGACAAGAGCCCCCTCTCCAAACTGATGGAGCAGCGCATCGACGTCATGCACTGTACCATCAGCTGCATGCAAAGCGAGGATGAGCAGCTCTTTGACAGTGCGCGCCTTATGGCCCTGATCTCCCTGATGGAACCGGTCCTGGGCCTCCCCCTCAAAGCGGCGCTCGCCGGGCTTCCCGTCGAAGGCAACATTGAAGATGCCCTGCTGCTGCATTCGGGCCGCCTCGGGAAGATCTTCGGTCTGGCCCTGGCCCTGGAAAAAGATGACAGCGCCTCCATACGGCTGCTGATGGACGAGCTGGGGCTGGAGCCGGAGATCCTCCCGACGCTGAAAAACATGATCAAGATGTAAATGCGCCTCTTCCTCGCCCAGACGGCGGCGCTTTACGACTATCCCGGTCTCCAGGCCGCCTTGGCCCCCTGCATACAGGGCCGGTGGCGCCCGGAATCCTCCCTGCACGCCACACTGCTTTTCCTGGGGGACCGCTATACTCCTGATACGGTCATCGAAACCGTCCGCCGCTGCAATCCCCCCATGGCCGATGCCTATATTAAAGGAATTGGGCGTTTCTCCCACAACCGCATCCTCTATGCCGCGAGCGAGCACCCCACCCTGGTGGAGGGCCACCGGCTGCTCAGTAGCGCTTTTGCGATGCCGCCCCACCGTCATTACGCTCCCCACGTCACCCTGATGCGCTACAAAAAGATCGATACGGACTGTTTTGAAAAAGAGAAGACGACCGTTCAAACGGTCATTGCGGGAAAAATTGCAGGGGGGTTAAAACTGATGCGCAGCACGCTGACCCCCGCCGGGGCCGTCTACGACACCCTTTACACGTTCTGAGCGCAGCAAGCCTCGATCGCCTCGACCGATTTGGCCACCGCGGCGCTGAGGTTTTCGCAGCCGCTCTCCGTCACGAGGATATCGTCCTCGATCCGGATCCCGATGCCGCGGTACTGCTCCGGCAGTGCCGTGTCCGATGCCGGCAGGTAGATCCCGGGTTCAATGGTGAGCACCATTCCCGGTGCCAGGGCGATCTCGTTGCCCGCTTCGTCATGGTACGGTGCCTGGTCATGGACGTCTATCCCCATCCAGTGCCCGATGCCGTGGGGGAAATATTTTTTGTGCGCTTTCGCCTCGATCAGCGCATCCACCTCCCCCTCCAGGATCCCCAGCGCGACCATCTTCTCGCAGAGCATCCATTCGGCGTTTTTCTGCAGTTCGCTTTTAAGAAGCCCCGGCCCGATCTGGGCGATGACAGCAAGCTGCACCTCCAGGACCGCCTCGTAGACCTCCCTCTGGGGCTCGCTGAAACGGCCGTTGACGGGGAAGGTACGGGTGATATCCGTGGCGTAGTGGCGGTATTCGCACCCCGCGTCGATCAGCACGAGGTCACCGTCGCGCAGCGGCGCATCATTTTTAATGTAGTGCAGGGTGTTGGCATGGTCCCCACCGGCGATGATAGTCGTATAGGCGTCGCTGTAGGCACCGTTCTTGGTGAACATGTACTCATACTCCGCCTGCAGCGCGTACTCCATCATCCCGGGGGTACAGACCGCCATGGCATGGTGATGCGCCGCCGCCGTGATCTCCAGCCCCGCGCGGATCGTCGCGATCTCCGCTTCGCTCTTGACCAGCCGCATCTGCCGCACCATCTGCGTGACGTCGATCAGCTGACTCACGGGGCGCTTCGTCTCCCGCTTGTGCCGCAGTTTGTCCGCGGCACTCCGGGCGCTCGCGAAACGGGAGTCCTCCCCGAAAATATCGCCGTAGAGCCGCGGCAGGTTCTGCAGCAGTTCGGGCAACTTCTCCTCGAACACCTCGACGGAATAGACCTCGTCCACATCAAACCGCGCCTTCGCCGCATCGACGCCGGTGCGTTTGCCCGTCCACAGCTCCATCTCCTCGACTTTCGGCTGGACAAAGAGGATACTCTTGTTCGCATCCCTGCCACGGACCAGTACCAGCGCGGCGTTATCCTCTTCAAAGCCTGTCAGGTAGAAAAAGTCGCTGTTTTGCCGGTAGGGGTATTCGGTATCGTTGGAGCGGGTCTTCAGTGTCGCGGTGCCAAGCACGGCGGCACCCTCTTCCATCTGTGCCAAAAGGCGGTCACGCCTCTGTTTATAGGTCGATTCGTTCATGCCGTAATTGTAGCCCGTTTCGCTATAATTGCACAACTTTTTCAGGGTAAAAAGCGGGCAGCAGCCCGCTTCTGCCCGGACAATCCACCTACCAGGGACCCAGATGATCGACCTCAAACTGCTTCAGAAAGATTTCGAAAACGTCAGTGCCGCACTGATGCGCAAAAAGGTCAGCCCGGAGCTGATCGGCGAACTCAAAGCGCGCAACGAAGCTCTCAAAACGGCCAAAGCGGCGTTTGAAGAGGTGCAGGCGGCCCAGAACGAAATGAGCCGTCTTTTTCCGCAGTACAAGAAAGAGGGCAAGGATATCAGCGAACTGAAGGCGAAGCTCGATGCGAACAAAGCCCGTATCGGCGAGCTCCAGGAGGCGCAGCGCGACGCGGAGGCGGCCCTGGATGCGCTCGCGATGGGGATCCCGAACATGCCCGATGCCGACGTGCCCGACGGTGCGGATGAAGACGACAACGTCGAGATCGCCAGAGTCCTTGAACCGCGCGACTTCGCCTTCACGCCGAAAGAGCACTGGGAGCTGGCGGAAAGCAACGGCTGGATCGATTTCGAACGCGGCGTCAAGGTCGCCCACAGCCGTTTTGCCGTGATGAATGATATGGGCGCCCGCCTGGAACGCGCCCTCATCAACTTCATGCTCGACTTCAACCGCGAACGCGGCTTTACCGAGATGAGCGTCCCCGAGCTCGTCAACAGCCGCGCGCTGGAAGGCACCGGCCAGTTGCCGAAGTTCGCGGAGGACCTCTATAAAACCGAAGAGGAGGACCTCTACCTCGTCCCGACGGCGGAAGTGCCGCTGACGAACCTCTTCCAGGACGAGATCATCCCCGAAGAGGCCCTCCCGGTCAAGATGACGGGCCATACGGCCTGTTTCCGCAAAGAGGCGGGCTCTGCGGGACGCGACACCCGCGGCATCATCCGCCAGCACCAGTTCCGCAAAGTCGAGCTCGTGAGCATCACCAAGGCCGACGACAGCGACCGCGTCTTCGACGAGATGGTGGCCTGTGCCTCCGACCTGCTCAAGGCCCTCGAACTCCCCCACCGCCTCGTCACCCTCTGTACCGGCGACCTCGGTTTCGGCGCGGCAAAGACGATCGACCTCGAAGTGTGGCTGCCCGGGCAGAACACCTACCGCGAGATCAGCTCCGTCTCCAACACCCGTGACTTCCAGGCCCGCCGGGCGAAGATCCGCTACAAAGAGGGCAAGAAGAATATCCTCGCCCACACCCTCAACGGTTCCTCGCTTGCCGTCGGCCGCACGATGGTCGCCATCATGGAGAACTTCCAAAACGAAGACGGCTCCATCGAGATCCCCCAGGTCCTCCACAAATACCTCTAAACCGGCGCCGTGCCGGACCCGCTAGGTCAGCGCTTCCTTTTTCCGGTAGAACATCCAGGTCTGGATCACCCCCCTGAAGAGGAAGAAAAGCATAAAATTGATCCAGAGCGCATCGGCGAAATCGCTTCCCTTCGTCAGGTAAAAAAGCCCGAGAAATGTCACCGTCGAGTAGAGAATGGCGTTGCGCAGTGCCCTTGATGCGGTCATACCGATGAAGACCCCGTCCCAGATAAAAGCGGCAAAACTCAGCAGCGGTACAGCGACGACATAAGGCATGAAAGGGAGCGTCGCATCGATAATGGGCTGTTGATTTGTGTAGAGGTGCAGGATCGCCTCACCGAAAAGGCCGTAAAAGAGCATATAGAGCAGGCTGAACCCCACCCCCCAGGCGAAGAGGTAGCGGATAACGCGGTGAAATTCCCCCCACCCTTTAGCCCCGTAATAACGGCCCACCAGCGACTCCGCCGCGTTGGCGAAGCCGTCGAGGCTGTAGGAGAACCAGACGACGAACTGCAGCAGCAGGATCATCACCGTCAGGACCTGCTCGCTCTCTTTGGCCGCCTGGGAGTAGAAAAAAGCGAATACGAAGGTCAGCGCCGTCGTGCGGATGAAGATATCCTTGTTGACGTGGAGGAAACGCCCCAGCTCGCTGCGCGTGAGTATCGCCGCCAACCCGTAGGGGTGCAGCCGTGTTTTGTATCGCAGCAGAAATGCCGCGGCCAGCAGCAGCCCGACGTACTGGGCGATGAGCGTGCCGTATGCCGCCCCCTCGATTCCCCAGCCCAGCTCCATGACGAAGTAGTAGCTCAGCACGATATTGACGAGGTTGATACAGAGGGTGACCGCAAGCGGGATCACGGCGTTTTGCATCCCGAAGTACCACCCCGTCAGTGCATAGAGCATCAGCACCGCCGGCGCCGTCCAGATACGCAGATCGAAGTAGCGCCGCGCCTCCTCGCTGTAGCCCGCGCCGACATTCATCAGCTCAAATGCGCTCACGGCCAGCGGTCCCCGGAAAAACAGCAGCAGTCCCGCGAAAAGCAGCGTCACAAGCAGCGCCCGATAAAGCGTCAGGGAAATGGCCCGCGCGTCATGCCCCCCGAAGGCCTGTGCGGTCATCCCCGTCGTTCCCATGCGCAGGAAGTTGAGCGACCCGTAGAGGAAAACGAAAATCATGCTTACCAGCCCCAGCGCCGCGAGCTCGGCACTCCCCTGGTGCCCCATCAGCATGGTATCGACCGCCGAGACCAGCGGCACGGAGATATTACTGATGATGTTCGGAATCGCGAGGGCGAGGATCTTTCGGTTCATTGCGGCGCATTATAGTGTAAATGGCGCCGTTTGGGTAAGCGGTGCCTCCCGGGGTCAATCGTCCGCCTTCTGCAACTGCAGCGGCAGCAGCGCGTTCCCCGTGTTCATCCCTTCCGCTTTTATCTTCTGTTTCATCGCGGCGATGCGGACATCAAAATCGGGATGTGAAGCGAAAAAACCCTGCCACTGCGATGTCGTGGCCATCCGCTCGAAGAAAGCGGTGGCATCCCTGACGCCCCCGTAGGCGCACTGCAGTGCCTCCAGGCCGAAAAGATCGCCCTCCTCCTCCGCCGAGCGGGAGTAAGAGGCGTTCCCCAGATCCAGCGCCACATTGAACCCCGCCGTCGAATCGCCGCCGACCATGACGGCGACCAGGGCGAGCACCAGGCCGTAGCCGAATTTACGGAGGTGGTCTTTATGTTTGAAATGGCCCAGTTCGTGGCCGAGGACGAAGGCCAGCTCATTCTCGCTTCTGACCTCCTCGATCAATCCCGTCGAGACATAGATCACGCCGCCCGGCAGCGCGAAGGCATTCGGCGTCTCCTCCTCGATCAGATAACTTTTCACCCGGTAGGGCAGCGACACGCATGACGCCAGTTTGCCCGTCACCGTATCCAGGTTCGTGTCCGTGCGCGCCGACAGGTTCATCTCGTCGCTGATCGTCTGCATCAGCACCCGTTCCTGTTCCGGGGTGATAAATGCCACGGCGGCGTTTACGGCCAGCGCCAGCAGCCCGGCAGCGGCAGCGGCGATCAGCGCCAGCGCGACGCTGAGCTTGAAGGCCTGTTTGAGAGGATGTTCCCGCGGAAGATTGATATGTTCGTCGGGAAGCCCCGGGCTGTAGGTCATCGGTAGATCGCCGTCCCGTAGGCCAGGACCTCTACCGCGCCGATACTGTTTTGGGTATTTTTGGAAATCGAGCTTGTCTCGATACGGATGTTGATGATCTCGCTCGCGTCGCCGGCATCCGCCTTCATCCGCAGGATCGCCTCACGGCGCGCGCGGTCGACCAGGGTCTCGTAGGCCGTCACGTTGCCGCCGAAAAGGTTGACGAGCCCCGCGACAAACTTCTTGAAAAAATCGATGGAGATGACCACACTGCCGTTGACGAGCTTCGTCTTGGTAATCCCATCGGGCTGCAGCGGCTTTTTGAGCATGATCGTCGGCAGTGTCACGAATGCCGCCTCGCGCTTGCGCAGGGAGGCGTAGTGGCGTTTCTCAATGATCGTCCCGGTCGTGAACCCCAGGAGCAGCAACACCAGAAATACGATCAGATCCGCCATCAGACGATCCTGACCGCCGTACCGTAGACATAGAGCTCTGCCGCCCCGGCGGCAACCGACGAGGTGGAAAAACGGACATTGAGGATCGCATTGGCCCCCAGCGAGTGCGCCTGCGCTTTCATCCGTGTGATCGCCTCTTCCCTGGATTCGCCCAGCAGCTCAGTATACCCCGTCAGCTCGCCGCCGAACACGTTTTTAAGGCCCGCCATAATGTCACGCCCGACATGTTTTGCCCGGACGGTTGAACCCGAAACGACTCCGAAATGTTCGACAATTTCCCGGTTCGGTATATACTCAAGATTCGTTACTTCCACGGATCACACTCCCAATAAAGATGATCCATTCTATCGGTAAAAATCTTAAATAACGTAAATGATCAATTTTTATTTTTTATGCCGGTGCCGGTATTTGCGCAGGAGGGTATAGCGCCGGTAGAAGAACCAGGTAGCGCGCAGCGGCCCGTAGAGGATATAGATCGTAAAGAGCAGAGCGACCCCTTCAATGGGGTAGAGGAAGATCAGCGAAGCCGCCACCAGCAGTCCCACCAGGACCCGCTTGACGTGCATCGCATGCATATCGATCTTTTTGAAACTGGGGTAACGGATGTTGCTGACCATCAGCAGCGCCGTGACCAGTGCACCGGCAAGAATGATCCAGCCGTAGGTGGCATGCCCGCCGTATTTGGTGAACAGCAGCACCAGCACGGCGGCGAAGGTGGCCGCGGTCGGAATCGGCACCCCGATGAAAACCGAGGGTTCCGACTGGGCGGTCATCACGTTGAAACGGGCAAGGCGGATCGCTCCGAAGATGACGAAGAGCGCACTCACCAGCACCCCGAAGCGTCCGTACTCATGCCCGGCGTACAGGTAGATAAGCATCGCCGGTGCGGCACCGAAGGCGATGATATCGGCCAGGGAATCGAACTCGACGCCGAAACGGCTGCAGGTGTTGGTCAGGCGGGCAACACGGCCGTCAAGCCCGTCAAAGATCAGGGAAAGCAGGATCATCCACGCAGCAAAGCCGAAACGCCCCTGTGTGGCCGCGATCATACTGTAGACGCCGGCGAAGATGCTCGCGGCGGTAAAGAGGTTCGGAAGAAGAAAAGCAAGCGAGCGCGTCGGGACGGCCATGGGTTACCTCATATACCCCAGCAGGGTCCGGGTCGCATAGACCCTGTCCCCCGGGTTGACGGCAACCCGCGTCGACGCCGGCAGTTGCAGCCGGGTCACCCCATGGGTCAGCACCCCGTAGCGTTCCCCGCGCAGCCGGCGCTTCCCGGGGACGTAGGCATCGATCAGCAGCGGTGCGGGGGTCTGTGCAAGGCGGTGCGTCAGGCGGATACTCCGCCCCTCTTCATCTTCAAAGAGGATCGACCCCCGTTCGTTCAGCATCCCGGCAAGGGGGCTGCGGCTTCCCAACCGCGCCCCGCGTGTCACCGTCTCCCCTGATGGCACGCCTTCGACAAAAGGTGCGGTGAGCAGTGTGGCGTCGAACCACCCCGTCTCGATCTCGACGGATACACTGCCGTCGGGCAGCGTGTCGATCGCCGTCACTCTGCCGTCGCAGGGGGCGGTCACGCTCCCCTTTTCAAAATAGGTCGCCGTCCGGGCGGGTTTGCGGTATTTCCACAGCAGATAGCCCGCCGCGGCGATGAAGAGCCATGCCATGAGATCACAATCGAACAGGGCAAAAAACAGGGCCGCAGCCGCGGCGATGCCTACTGACCGCCACCCCTCTTTGACGATGAGATCTCGCAGGCCGTTCATGACCGCTCCGTACCGTCCTCCGGCATCGCAGAGGCCTGCGACATATCTTCGGAGACTTCGCGGTCGGCTTTGGCCGCCGCCGTTTCATCCAACAGCGTTTCCATACCGTTGGCCGTTTCAAATGCCTGGATAATTCCACGGACCTCGCCCCCGGTGATATTCTCCCGCTCGTACAGCAGGGAAACCATATCCTCGATCGCACCGCGGTAGGTCTCCAGGCGCCCTTTGACACCGGCATAATGCTCCGCGAGCGTCTGCTTGATAAAAGTGTCCATATCCTGGGCCATTTTCTCGCTGTATTCACGGCCCTGGGTCATCCCGCCCCCGAGGAAGGAGCTGCGCTGGCGCTCAAGCACCATCAGGCCGGCAACGTCGCTCATCCCGTACATCTGCACCATCGCTTTGATGATGTCGGTCGCACGCTCCAGGTCGTTGCTGGCACCCGTCGAGATCTCACCGATAAAGACCTCTTCGGCCGCGCGGCCGCCCAGCAGGACGTCGACTTCGGCCAGCAGTTCATGTTTTTGCGCCAGATACTTGTTCTCTTCAGGCGTGTTGAGCGTATAGCCCAGCGCCGCAAGACCGCGCGGAACGATGGAGACCTTGGAGACCTTCTTCGCCCCCTTCGTCGTCTCCGCCAGCAGAGCGTGGCCGCTCTCGTGGTAGGCGACAATCCGCTTCTCTTTTTCATCGATGCGGCGGCTCTTTTTCGCCAGACCGGCGATGGCACGTTCGACCGATTCGCGGATATCGCGCTGGTGAACGCTTTTTTGGTTCTTGCGTCCCGCGAGCAGTGCCGCTTCATTGATGATATTCGCAAGGTCCGCCCCCGCCAGGCCTGCGGTCAGGCGCGCGATCTCTTCGAGGTCAACGTCCTCGTCGATCTTGATCCCTTTGACGTGGACCTTCAGGATCGCGATACGGCCTTCGTAATCGGGCTTGTCGACAAGCACCTGACGGTCGAAACGGCCCGGGCGCAGCAGCGCGGGGTCAAGGACCTCCGGGCGGTTCGTCGCGGCGAGAATGATAATCGGCGTGTCCGTGCTGAAACCGTCCATCTCCGCCAACAGCTGGTTAAGCGTCTGCTCGCGCTCGTCGTTGCCGCCCATCATGCCGCCGGCGGCACGGCTCTTACCGATGGCGTCGATCTCGTCGATGAAGATGATGGAAGGCGCGTCTTTCTTCGCCTGTTCAAAGAGGTCACGGACCCGTGCGGCCCCGACCCCGACAAACATCTCGATAAAGCTCGAACCCGAAACGGAGAAGAACGGGACGTCCGCTTCACCCGCGACGGCCTTGGCCAGAAGGGTCTTACCCGTACCGGGGCTTCCGACCAGCAGGACCCCCTTCGGGATCTTGGCCCCCAGCTCGACGTAACGCTCCGGGTAGCGGAGGAAGTCGACGATCTCGTGGACCTCCTCTTTGGCCTCTTCCGCGCCGGCGACGTCTTCGAACTTCGTCTTCGGTTTTTCGGAGTTGACAAGCTTTTTGGCGTTCCCCATACCGAGGATGCCGCCGCCCATGTTTTTTTGCATGCGGCCCGCCATGAACATCCAGATGGCGATGATGATCAGGAACGGCAGCAGCCATCCGAACATCTCCGTGAACCAGTTGGACTCGGAGAAGCCGCTGTAGTCGATCTTCTCCTCGTCCAGCAGCGGGACGAGGGTGTCATCGTTGGCGACTTTGCGCGCCGTGTAGGTGATCTTCTGTCCGTTCTGCTCGCCCAGGGCACGGATGTAGGACTGGCCGATGGCCACTTTGGAGATGCTGTGGCTCTTGATGAGATCCTTGAGTTCGGAGTAGCTGACCTCCTGGGTCTTGCTCACACTCTGCCCCATCACGCCGTTACCGCCCTGCTCCCCGATCAGGGCCTTAAAGATCAGGATGACCACGACCGAGAAGATCGCGAAGGTGATCAGGGGATTCTGGTTAAAAAAGTTCTTGTTATTGTTGTCTTGATTGTTATCTTGTTGCGCCATAAAGTGATTATCCTTTTGGTGTCACGACCAGGGTGACCCATTCCTCTTTTGCGATTCGCTCCGCGACATCCATATCCGCGTAAGCCTCCACAATTTTAGCTTCATATTTATCCAATATGCCTGAAAGAATCAGCCTGCCGCCCGGCCGCAACAGCTTTTTCAGCTCATCGGCGATAAAGACCAGGACGTCCGCGACGATATTGGCGATGACGACGTCATACGTCGCCGTCGCCTGGGCGGCCGAGCCTTCCCAGATGTGCCGGAGGTCCACGTCGTTGAGTTCGCAGTTCTCCAGGGTGTTGCCGACCGAGACCGGGTCCGTATCGCAGGCGTCGACATTCGCGCCGAGCTTGCAGGCGGCGATGGAGAGGATGCCGCTGCCGCAGCCGACATCGATGACGTCGTCTCCGGGTTCGACGAAGCGTCCGACCGCTTCGAGGCATGATGCCGTCGTGGGGTGGTGCCCCGTCCCGAAGGCCAGTGCCGGGTCGAGAACAATGTTGACCCGCTCGGGATGCGGATCGCTCCAGGTCGGGTGGACGTAAAACGGTGCCACCTCGACCGGGGTGACGCTCTCCTGGTAGGCGCGCACCCAGTCCTCGGTCCGTTTCTTCTCCAGGGTCATCTCGACATCGACACTGCTCCCCAGTGCCTTCTGCAGCGCTTCGGCAAACTGTTCCAGCCCCCACTGCAGGGTGGAGAGGTCATCTTCGCTCCGGACGATAAATCCCGCTTCGGTCTCTTCGAAGCCGACCGGGAGGGTGTCCGCCAGGAAATCGGCGAAGAGGTCGCGGTGCGACGAAGGGTTGACGCTCAGTTCATAGTAGACCTCATCCATTCCCGTACACCTTCAGCACCTCTTCGAGGTCGATCGTCCCTTCGTAGAAGGCCTTGCCGATGATGACGCCGGCAACCTCGTCCGTCACCGCCAGCGCCGCGAGGTCGCTGTCGTCACGGACCCCGCCGCTGGCGATCGTCGGGATACCCGATGCGCGGGCGATATCGAGGGTAAACTCGACATTGACGCCGCTGAGCGTCCCGTCGCGGCCGACGTCGGTGCAGATGATCGCCTCGACGCCCGCATCGGCGAAGGCCTTGGCCAGGTCCGTTGCTTTCATCTCGCTCACTTCGCCCCACCCTTCGACGGCCACGTAGCCGTCAATGGCGTCGATCCCGACGACAACGGGGTACTTGGCCGCCATCGCCTTGACGAATTCCGGGTCCTTGACGGCGATGGAACCGAGGATGACCCGGTCGATGCCCAGGTCGAGGTAGCGTTTGATCGTCGCCTCGTCGCGGATGCCGCCGCCCAGTTCCAGCTTGACGCTGCAGTTCCGGCGGATCTTCTCGATCTGTTCAAGGTTCTTCGGTTCCCCGGCGAAGGCGCCGTTGAGGTCAACGAGGTGGACCCATTCGGCCCCCAGCTCCTCGAAACGCTTGACGAGTTCCCAGGGCTGGGAGGAGTACACCTTCGCACTCTCCATCAGCCCCTTGGTGAGGCGGACCGCCTCGCCGTCTTTCAGGTCAATTGCCGGTAATAACGTCATACTATGCTTCCTCACAGGTTGATAAAGTTTTTCAGGATCTGCAGCCCGTTCTTGTGGCTCTTCTCCGGGTGGGGCTGGATGCCCATCACGTTGTCATGGGCCACGGCGCTGGTGAAACGGTAGCCGTACTCCGTCTCCCCGATGATGTCCGCGTCCTCATCGGCCACCGCGTGGAAGGAGTGGACGAAGTAGAGGTAATGCGCCTCGTCAAGACCCGCGAAAAGGGGATGTTCACGGGTAAACATGCGGTTCCACCCCATGTGCGGCACCTTCAGCGGGTGGTCGAACTTTGTCGTATCGAATTCGACGACCTTCCCCTTGATCAGCCCCAGTCCAGGGTTCGGGCCGAACTCCTCGCTGCTCTCAAACAGCAGTTGCATGCCGAGGCAGATGCCGAGCATCGGCTTGCCGCTGCGCGCATAGGCTTTCAGCGCCTCGTCCATACCCCGTTCGCGCAGGTGCTCCATCGCGTCCCCGTAGGCCCCGACCCCGGGCAGGATCAGCCGATCGTACCCGGCAAGCTTCTCCGGGTCGCTTTCGACGGCAACGTCCTCACCCAGCAGCGCGAAAGCGTTTTTCACGCTCGCCAGGTTGCCCATGTTGTAGTCACAGATCCCAATCATTCTTCAACCGCTCTTTTCGTAAATTTGATATAGAGTGCCAAGGCCACCAGCAGCATCGAGACCCCGCCGATGATATAGATGGCGTTGACCAGCATGGCCGGCTCGGTCATCGCGAACTTGAAGACGAGCATCAGGGCCTCGATGGAGAGGGCGATGATGATGGACCCCAGGAAACGTACCATCGTTTTATGCGGGTCCGATGCCCCGCTGTCCTGCCTGTGGCGCCCCAGAACCTCCTCCTCGAAGAGGGTTTTGACGAGGTCGAAAATGGCCAGGGCCAGCGTCAGGAGAATCGTTGACTCGAAGACCTCCTTGATCTCGATCTTGCGCACGTCCAGTCCGAAGTGCAGGAAGGTCGTCACCCCCTTGATGAAGAGCAGCAGCGCCACCATGGCCAGCATAAAGGTAAAGGCCGCGTACCCGTAACGGAACAGGCGCCCGTAGAAGGAGTGCAGCGCCATCGGGTGTGCGATCTGTAGTACCGCATCCAGCGGCATATCGAGGCAGGCAACGTAGAGCAGCTCCCCAGTTTCGTCGAAGATCGGCTGCGACGCCGTAATGGTAAGGTCCTGGGTGATCAGCGAAGGGTACGGGTCGGTAATGGTGCAGCGCTTCTCCCGCGCCGCACGGTAGTAGTAGGCGCGGTCGGAGCGGATACGCCCGTGGTCCTCGTCCAGCTGCTTCCCTCCCGGCAGAAAAGTCGGGGTGACCTGCACCCCCTTCTGGTCCAGAAGGTAGATTCCCTCCGCATCCCGCAGATCGCCCATGATCTTCTGCATGCGCGCCATGATCGCTTCGGGGGTGATCGACGGCAGGCGGTTGGGCAGGTTCTTGGAGAAGAGGTAGCAAAAGTAGGCCCGCGCTTTCGTGCGGATCTCGGAAAAGTTCTGTATGTCGCGTGCGACCATGGCAGTCCCGTCCTCAATTTAGTAGTATGGGATTATACCTCACCCCCGATGGCAAAGCGCTAAAGCAGCCGCGACGCCTCAAGGGTTTGTCGCTATAATAGCGCCATGAATATAGCGCGTATCGCCATCGTCCGCCTCAGCGCCCTGGGCGACATCATCAACAGCGCCGTCGTCCTGCAGTTCGTCCGCCGGCACCACCCCGAGGCCCGTATCGACTGGATCACCGAGGCGCAGTTCGCCCCCATGCTGCAGGGGCATCCGGAGCTGGACAGAGTCCACGGCATCCCCCTCAAACAGCTCAAGCGCGAAAAGCGGTTCGGCCTGCTGCGCGACACGGTCCGCGATCTGCGCGCCCTGGGCCCCTACGACGCCATCATCGACATGCAGGGGCTGCTCAAATCAGCCCTCGTCGCCCGCCTGCTCGGCCCGAACGTCCACGGCTTCGATGCCGCTTCGGCCCGGGAGGGCGCCGCGGCGCTCTTCTACCGCACCAAAAGCCGCATCCCCTACGAGGCCAACATCATCCGCCGCAACTGCGACATCGTCGCGGAAGCCCTCGGTTTCACCGTCAGCGATGCGGAGCTGCTCGCCAAGGCCCCGGCGCTGCCGGTCGGCCCCCGACCGGGCTTCCTGGAAGACGCCCCCTACATCGCCGTGGTCGTCGGGGCGTCCTGGCCTTCGAAATGCTACCCGCCGGCGCAGCTGACCGCCGTCTGCGACGCCCTGCCCCTGCAATGCATCCTCGTCTGGGGTTCCGAAGGGGAGCGCACAGACGCCGAGGCGATCGCGGCCAAAACACCCAACGCCCGTGTGGCACCGAAAATCGACCTGCCCGCGCTGCGCGACCTCATCGGCCACTCGGCGCTGACCATCGGCGGGGACACGGGTCCGACCCACCTTGCCTGGGCGCTGAACCGCCCCTCCGTCGTCCTCTACGGCCCGACGACCCCACGGATGATGTTCGAGACCCCGCTGAACGTCGCGGTCGAATCGGACTCAGAGGTCGATATCCTCCGTATCGACAAAACCGACATGAGCATCGGGACGATTCCCCCCGCGTCGGTCATCCAGAAAGCGAAAGAGCTGCTATGATCCTCTACTATTTTTTCCGTGCCGTCGAGTTTTGCCTGATGCTCCTGCCCTACGCCGTGCGCAAAGCCTTCTTTACCGGCCTCGCCTCCCTCGCCTATCTGATCGACCGCCAGCACCGCGCCGTCATCCGCCGCAACCTCGAGATCGCCTTCGGACCGGACGTCGGGGAAGCCGAAGCGAAGACGATTGCACGCTACTGTTACCGAAATCTGCTGCTGAACTTCCTGCAGGTGCTCGAGAACCAGCGCATGACCCCGCAGCGGCAGGCGGAACTGGTCACCTTTGCCAACCGCGACATCGTCGACCGCGCCCGGGAAGCCGGCCGCCCCGTCATCTTTGTCTCCGGACACTTCGGCAACTGGGAGCTCGGGGCGACGGCCATCGCGTCGCAGATCATGCCCACCGTCAGCATCCACAAGCAGCTCAACAACCCCTACTTCGACCGCTACCTGCTCGCATCGCGTTCGCGCCTGCAGATGCACATGGCCGAAAAACACGGCGCCGTCAAGCACCTGACCCGGGCGCTGAAAAAAGGCGAAGCGGTCTCGCTGATGATCGACCAGAACATCCGGCCGCGGGAGAGCATCTTCGTCGACTTTTTCGGCACCCGGGTGACCCAGACCTCCGCCCCCGCCTTCCTGGCGCGCAAATACAACGCGGCGGTGATCCCCGTCTTTATCCATACCGAGGACGAGAAGCACTTTACGGTCCGTTTCGAAGAGGAGGTTCCCGTACCGCATACGGAGAACGCCGAAGAGGATATCCGCGTCGCGACGCAGCGCCAGTCCGATGTGATGGAACGGATTATCCGGGAGGAGCCGAAGTTCTGGTTCTGGTGCCACCGCCGCTGGAAAGGCGGGAGCAAAGGGATCTACGAGGCGTAGCCCCTAGCGGGCGCTCCGCTTTTTCCCGACAGTGTAGAAGAACGGCCAGAGCAGCACCGCCGCCGCCATCATCAGCGAACTCAGCAGCTGTCCCATCGTCATCCAGCCGCAGCAGATAAAGCCCAGCTGCGGGTCCGGCGCACGCCAGAACTCCGCCGTAAAACGCATCGCCCCATACGCAAACCCGTAGAGCAGGATCAGCTCCCCGCGGAAACGGCGGTGGTTTCGGTAGAGCCAGATAACGGCGAAAACGACGATCCCCTCCAGTACGGCCTCGTAGAGCTGCGACGGATGGCGCAGCACCCCGCCCACGTAGATACCCCAGGGCACTTCGGTCGCCCGACCGATAAGCTCCTGGTTGAGAAAGTTTCCGATCCGCCCGAAGACATAGCCGATGGGAACGGCCACCGCGACAATGTCCATCAGCTGACCGAAGTGGATATGGTGGCGCTTGCTGAAGAGGGCCGATGCGATAAAGAAGCCGATGACCGCCCCGTGGTAGCTCATCCCCCGGATGCCGACGAACTCGCCGTTTTTAAAGGGGTTGAAGATCTGCCACGGGTGCATCAGGTAATAAGACGTGTCGGGATCGTAGAAGAGAATATACCCCAGGCGCGCCCCGAGGATAACGCCGACCTCGACCCAGATAAAATAGTTGTCCAGCGTCAGCGTGTCGACGGGAACCCTGTCGCGGCGCACGTACCACTTCGCCCCGTAGAGGGCGGCGAGGAGTGCCAGAACATACATCATCCCGTACCAGTGTACCGGCAGACCGAATAGCGAAAAGGCAACGGGATTGAAATGTTCGTAGATGTGGTTCCAGTACTCCATGGCGGCTCTTTCAGTGAATTGGACGCAAGTATAGCCAACTATATTTACAGATAGTAACTCAGCGAGGTCTTCCCGAACTTCTTACGTTTTTGCAGGCTGTAGGGCCCGATCGCGTCGGGCAGCTCAAGCCCGCTCATATGTTCTATCGTAATGAGGCGGACCGCTTCGCGGGGCAGCTTCGCAATCAGAGCGAGCATGTTGTCATAGATATCCTCGTGCCCCTCACGGATGGAGAAGGGCGGATCGATGAAGAAGTAAGCGGGTTCACCGAGCTGCCTGAGGCGTGAGAGCGTCTGTGCGATCGTCTCGAAAGTGTCGCCGGCAATCACCTCGCAGGCTGCGGGATCGGTCTGGGCGATGTTGCCCCGCAGCACCTTCAGGGCGTCGCGGTCCCGCTCCATGAAAAGAATGCGTTTCGCCCCCCGGCTCAGCGCCTCGAGGCCGATGGAACCGCTGCCGGAAAAGAGCTCGACAAGAAGAGCATCCATGATCTCGAACTGCAGCGTATTGAAGTAAGACTCCAGCACGATCCCCTTGGAACTGCGTGTTGTCGTTTTGGAGGGCAGCTTCAACAGTTTCCCTTTGTATTTTCCTGCCACGATCTTCTTCGTCAGCGGTTTCATCCTCGCACCTCGTTCATGTAATATTCAATGCTGTAGCGCAGATCCTCGTCCAGGTCCGGGAGGCTGCGGAGCATCCACTCCAGGTAGCCCGGATCCCGGCGGGCGACATCTTCAATGAATTTGCCCCCGTACTTTCCGAAGGTGAGCTTGTGCACCAGCGCCTGCTCCGTCGTCAGCGTCATCAGCCGTTCGCTGTCGGCCATCTCTTCCAGGTAGCGGTGCAGCAGCATCGTATGCAGGGCGTCGCTGAGCGCATGGTGGGCGGAAAGGGGGATCCCCAGTTCATCGGCAAGGGCCTGTTCCTTACGGTAGAGCCGCAGCTCGTAGCGCAGGTACTGCAGGGAGAAGTGTTCGATCTCGCCGCCGAGCAGATGCTTGACACACTTGAGCGTATCGATCATTCCCCCCTGCCAGGTCACCCCCTCCCTTGAGAGCATCTCGAGGTCGAAGGAGAGGTTGTGGCCGACAAGGATCGTCTCGGGGGTGTTAAGGCTTTCCAGCCGTTTCGCCGCGCCGGTCGCGTCGAACTCCGGGGCATCGGCGAGCATCTCGTTGGTCAAATGATGGACCGCCATCGCCTCCGGCGGCACCCTTTTCGGGGGCCGGACCAGGTCATAAACCGTCTCGTACCTGCCCCCCTCATCGAGGATCATGCCCACCGAACAGATGCGGTCTTTTTTTTCGACACCGGTCGTCTCTACGTCAAGGTAACAGAGCATCAAAACCGTTGCAAAAGGGTGTGGTAGTGTTCAAGGGTCCGGAAACTCTTCTCAAAGCGCCAGCGCAGCACGAAGGCGACGACGGCGTCGCGCTGGGAGGGTTCGAGCTTTTCGGCGCGCCCGAAATAGGCCAGCGAACTGTTCTTGTTCCTGACTTTAGCCTCGCGGTCGTAGGTGATGGCGATGATCTGGACATACTTGCCTTCGTGCGGCGTACCCAGCGTATCGTCGGCGAGGGAGATTCCCGCCAGATTCATCGCCTTGAATGCAAAAAGATCCGCGAATTCGGGGACCTTTTCATCGACGCCGAGGGCGTGATAGAGGGATTCGAGCGCAGCCATATTCTCCTTGCGTGCGACTTCATAGCTTGAAATCTTTGCCGTAAGGTTTTTCAGACGATCCAGTGCCGTTGACACCTCTGCGCTCCTTTCCATATCATACGCTCCGGGAGCAAAAGCCCCCGTCTCTACGCTAACGCTTTGTTCTCCTCGGCGGAGTGCCCACGCACCGTCGGCGCTTTTAGAACGTCACCTTCGCAAGCGATTACATTAAGATGCTCAACCCACAAGCCATCTACTGCATTATCATAGCAGTTTAACCAACCGTGCTTTATAATCAGCAAAAACTTTGGCGCGTTGCGCCTGTGAGGTGATATGGATTATTTCAAGATCAACGGACCCAAATCCCTAAACGGCTGCGTCGCCGTCTCCGGCGCCAAGAACGCCGCCCTGCCGCTGATCGCGCTGACGATCCTTGCCAAGAACCCTGTCACGATCACGAACCTCCCCCATGTCGTCGACATCAAGACCCTGCTCAAACTGCTGACCAACCTCGGTGCGGCGTTTGAACTCGACGGCAACCGCGTCACCATCGACACCCGCCCCGTGAACCACACGATGGCTACCTACGACATTGTCAAGACCATGCGCGCCTCCATCCTTGTGCTGGGACCGCTGCTCGCGCGCTTCGGCCACTGCGAGGTCTCCCTTCCCGGGGGCTGCGCCATCGGGCAACGCCCCATCGACCTGCACCTCAAAGCGCTGGAGCACATGGGCGCGGAGATCACCATCCACGCCGGGTACGTCCGCGCCGAAGCCCCCGGCGGCCTCAAGGGTGCGCACATTCTGTTCGACAAGATCACCGTCACCGGTACGGCCAACGTCGTAATGGCTGCGGCGCTGGCCAAGGGAAAAACGACGATCACAAACGCCGCCCGCGAACCCGAAGTCGTCCAGCTCTGCGAACTCCTGCACGATGCGGGGGTCACGATCGAGGGGATCGGCAGCTCCGAACTGGTCATTGAAGGCACCGGGGGCGAACTCGTCGACATCGCCTCCTTCGCCGTCATCCCCGACCGCATCGAGGCGGGAACCTACCTCTGCGCCGCGGCCATTTCACGCTCGCCGCTGACCCTGACCCATGTCCGCCCCGATCACCTCGAAGCGGTCCTGGGCAAACTCGAAGAGATGGGCGTAGGCATCGAAACGACGGAGGACACGATCACCGTCCGCCCTGTCGAGACGCTCAAACCGGTTGACATTACGACCATGGAGTACCCCGCCTTCCCGACGGACATGCAGGCGCAGTTCCTCGCGCTCTGTACCCAGGCCGAAGGGACCTCCACCGTCGAGGAGCGCCTCTTTGAAAACCGCTTTATGCACGTCAGCGAGCTGCAGCGCCTCGGCGCCGACATCACTCTCAAAGGCAATACCGCGACGGTCAAAGGCCCCTCCCCCCTCTTCGGTGCGGACGTCATGGCCACGGACCTGCGTGCTTCAAGTGCGCTGGTGCTGGCGGCACTGGTCGCAGAGGGTGAGACGAACATCCACCGTATCTACCACCTCGACCGCGGCTACGAGGCGCTTGAAGAGAAGTTCGGTCAGATCGGCGCGGACATCGCCCGTCTGAAAGAGTAGCAGGGGAAAAAGAAGAGGGGGATCACTTCTCTTCGAAGATGATCATTTCGTAGATGCTTTTTTTCGTCACCAGCGCCTTCTCGGGCGGTACGCTGGTACTCTGCTTCGCCTGGGCCAGCTGATAACGCAGCTCGGCAATCTCCTGTTCCATCGTATCGATCTGCTCTTTGAGGCGCAGCGCCACGTCGACGCCGGCAAGGTTCACGCCCATTTCGCGGGTCAGACGGAGGATTAGCTTGATACGGTCGATATCGCGCTGGGAGTAGAGACGAATCCGGCCGTCCGAGCGTGAAGGGGTGATCAGGTTCTCACGCTCGTACTGGCGCAGGGTCTGCGGATGGATGTCGAGGATCTTCGACACGATACTGATCAGGTAGACCGGTTCGTCATACGTATGCATGGCTTACTCCTTTGGTAGTTGCGCTTTCATTGCCTCGGTCAGCTCCGGATCAAGGTCGTCCACGTTCGGCAGGATGATGTTCGCGACGAGGTAGAGGTCCCCGCGCACACTGCTTTTGCGGTTCATGACCCCCATCTCCTTCACACGGAAACGCTGGCCGTTCTTCGTGTTCTGCGGTACTTTGAGGGTGATCTCCTTCTCCAGTGTCTTCACGCTCACCTTATCACCGAAGAGTGCGGCATAGAGCGGCACGTCAAAGGTTTTGATCAGCGTATCGCCGTCGCGCTCGTACTCCGGGTTGGAGGCGATATTGATCTTGAGGTAGAGATCGCCGGTGCTGCCGCCCTGCTTGCGCCCTTTGCCGCGGACACGGAGCTTCTCGCCCGCCTTGATGCCCGCCGGGATTTTGATGTCAAAACTCTCCCCCTCGACGTTCACCTGGTGTTTCCCGCCGAGAATGGCCGTCTGGAAGGGCACCGTGATGGAGGTCTCAAGGTCAAGGTTCACCGGCTGCTGGTACCCGCCGCCCCCGAAACCGCCAAAGCCTCCGAAACCGCCGGCACCGCCGCTAAATCCTCCGGAGCCGCCGCCGAAACCGCCGAAGCCACCGCCGCCGCCGAACATCTGGCGGAGGATCTCATCGAGGTCGACGTTGCCGCCCTGCGAACGGGCGAAGTCCTGGAAGTTCTGGCCGCCGAACATCTGGTCGCCGAAACGGTCGTACTGCGCCTTCTTCTCTTTGTCGCTCAGTACTTCGTACGCCGCGTTGATCTCTTTGAACTTCTCCTCCGCTTCGGGGGACTTGTTCACATCGGGATGGTACTGGCGCGCCATCTTCCGGTAGGCTTTTTTGATTTCCGATTCGGTCGCGTTTTCATTGACGCCAAGGGTCTCGTACAGACTTTTACTCATTGACAGTTACCTAATTGTATATTTTCTTTTTAAGAGGGAGTATAGCACATAAGTTGAGTCCATGTCAATCAAGGTTTGAATTATGGCGCTTTAGGTAATTTTTAAGTTTACGGTAGTATAATTTCGGCCCTCGGGGTGTGGCGCAGACTGGTAGCGTGCTTCGTTCGGGACGAAGAGGCCGCAGGTTCGAATCCTGTCACCCCGACCACTCTTCTTACTTTTCTACACAATCTTTTACGTTTAAAATGTCAGTATCGGTTCCCATATCATGCTGCAGAACAACTGATTTTTAATCTTTACAAATTGATAGATATAGCGTTCAGACGTTTCCTTTGGCACTTATTCATATATCCATGATCGAGAAGTCATTATTGGCAAAATGATTGACATTATGCAGTATCAATGAGAAGTAAGCGCAGCGTTCACGGCCCTTATGGATCAGAGCCTTATGCAATCACAGACCGGGCTGGCGTCAATAAAGGTACGAAGAACAGCTTTCCATCACGACTTGCGTCCCCGCTACCGTGCCGTCGCTCTTCCAGAGGGCGAAGCCCTCTTCGCCCCATGCGTAGAAAAGCACCTTGCGGTTAAGCCCGCCGACGATGATTGGCTCTGAGCCGCCTACGCCAGGCCTAATGTCTTTCACCAATCCAGTGCCTGCTTCCGTACCGTCGCTCTTCCAGAGTTCTCTGCCGTAAAGGCCATCATAGTAATATGCAGTGAAATAGAGGGTGTTGCCGACTGCCGTCAGCTGCTCAATGTTACTGCTGTCACTGCCGGGGGCCAGGTCCTTCACCATCACGGTCCCTTCCACCGTGCCATCGCTCTTCCAAAGTTCGTAACCATGCGCTGCATCAAACGCTTTGAAATAGAGCGTACCGTTCACCGCTGTCAGATAATCCAAATACGAGCTGTCCGGGCCTTCACGAATATCTGCGACCATTACAGTTCCTGCCGCCGTGCCGTCGCTCTTCCAGAGCTCTTCGCCATGCACGAGGTCATCGGCGGTGAAATAGAGCGTGCCATTCACAGCTGTCAGCCGCTTCGGTGACCATCCAAAGACAGCTTTGACCATCACAGTCCCTTCCGCCGTACCGTCGCTCTTCCAAAGTGCTCTGCCATTTGTATCGTCATAGGCAGTGAAATATAGAGTACCGTTCACATTCGTCAGATAGCTCAGATAGGAGGAGTTAGGGCCTGTTTGGATGTCCTTCACCATCACAGTCCCCTCCGCCGTGCCGTCACTTTTCCAGAGCTCCAGGCCGTTCACCCCATCGTATGCGGTGAAATAGAGCGTGCCATTCACATTCGTCAGGTAATCCGGCCCTGAACTGTCAATGCCCTCGACAATATCCGCGACTATCACAGTCCCTGCCGCCGTGCCATCACTTTTCCAAAGCTCCCAGCCGTGAGCAGGTTCATTGACACTGAAGTAGAGGGTATTCCCGACCGCCTCAAAGTCGTAGAAACTAGGGCTATCTGGCCCTTCGACAATCTCTTTTACCATCACGGTGCCCGCCTCGGTACCATCGCTTTTCCAGAGCTCTTCACCGTGTAATCTGTCATCGGCAACGAAGTAATAGGTACCGCCGATCTGAACGAATGTTTTATGCTCTTCGTCAGTCTTCAACGAACTCCGGGTTGTCTCGTTGGTGCTTTTGACCATAGAAGTCCCCTCTGCCGTGCCGTCGCTCCGCCAGACCCCCCTGCCGTGCATAAAGTCTTCCGCGGCAAGGAAGAACGTGTCACCGACTGCAATCGCCGGAGCCGGATAGGAACTTGACACTCCTTCCATAATATCCTTGACCATCACGGTCCCAACCTCCGTACCGTCACTCTGCCAGAGTTCCTTGCCGTGATCAGCGTCGCTGGCACCGAAATAAAGGGTGTTCCCCACCGCCTTTAGCCTGTTAGGATACGATGAAGACGTACCGGCATAGATATCTTTTACAAGAACGGTCCCCTCCTCTGTACCGTCGCTCTTCCAGAGCTCCTGGCCATGGGTATCCTCGCTGGCACTGAAATAAAGCAGCCCTCCCATTTCTACCAGATTCTGCGGAGAGCCATAGCTGGGCCCCTCGGCGCTATCCTTCACGAGGACGGTCCCTGTTTCCGTACCGTCACTTTTCCAGATTGCCCTGCCGTTTGTAGGATCATAGGCTGTGAAATAGAGGGTCCCGTTGACATTCGTCATATCACCCGGAAATGAACTTCCAGTGGGATTGATGTCTTTTACCATCACGGTCCCGCCGGCCGTGCCGTCACTCTTCCAGAGCTCGACACCGTTCACGCCGTCGTTAGCGCTGAAATAGAGTATGCCGTTCACATTCGTCAGATGATTAGGTCCCGAGTTGTAAATGCCCTCGAAAATGTCCGCTACCATGACAGTCCCTTCCGCCGACCCGTCGCTCTTCCAGAGCTCCCAGCCGTGCACGGAGTCATTGGCACTGAAGTAGAGAGCTCCATTGACATTCGTCAGGTTTAAAGGGTATGCATCTCCCACCGGGTTTATTTCTTTGACCATGACGGTCCCCTCCGGTGTACCGTCGCTTTTCCACAGCTCCCTGCCCTCAACGCTGTCACCGGCGCTGAAATAGAGAAGGCCGCCCATTTCTATCAGATAAGCCGGTTCTCCGCTCGTTGCCCCCTCGACAGTGTCTTTCACCAATACCGTCCCCGCTTCCGTGCCGTCGCTCTTCCAAAGCTCATACCCGTGAAGCTCATCATAGGCTCGGAAATAGAGTGTCGTACCTACAACCGTCAGATAGACCGGGTCCTTTTCATAGGGCAACGATACACCACCCTGATAGTTCAGCTCCATTTCAAAGGGGAACGATACACCTTTGAACATCACGGTCCCCGCTTCCGTCCCGTCACTCTTCCAGAGCCGTCGGTTACCATATTCCAGACTGTCATCGGCAATAAAATAGATCGTCTCACCGATTTTGACGAACTCCTGCGGATTCGAAGCATTCTTATAAAGGTTGATGTCTTTGACCAACCGCGTCCCTGCGCGCGTGCCGTCGGTGATCCAGGGTTCGGTACCATGTTGCGCATCACACAGCGGCAGCATCGCCATCTCGCCCGAACTGCCGCCGCCACAGCCTACAGCGAGCAATACAATAACACTTGTAGAAAATGCAACTAATCCATAATAGGCAATTTTTTTCATGACTGTTCCAAATGATTTTATGTATTCAATACTATAGGACATTGACTTAAAAGAATGTATATAAATTTTTTATGTTATATAACGTTTCACAATCTCTATTGGTCGTCATATTGAATTCAAAGAAGCGGCAAGACACCCTCTGCACTTTGACATCTTCCGAGTCTCCATTCAGATGAATAATCAATGCAATTATTAAAGAATAAAAATGAAACAGTGAAAAGGATTGTAGAGGAGAAAGCTTCCGGAGGATTCCGGAAACGTTTAGTGGAGGAAGTGGCGAACGCCGGTGAAGTAGAGCGCCATGCCGTACTCGTCTGCCGCGGCGATGACCTCGTCGTCGCGGATGGAGCCGCCCGGTTCGATGACCGTTTTGACGCCCGCGGCCGCCGCCGCGTCGATGGAGTCGCGGAACGGGAAGAAAGCTTCGGATGCCAGGGCGGCACCGGTAACGTCCAGCCCCATCGCCTCGGCTTTTTTGAGCGCGCACTGCGACGCGTCGACCCGCGAGGTCATCCCCATACCGACCGCGACCATCGCCGCGTCCTTGACGTAGACGACGCAGTTCGACTTTGTCAGTGACGCGACTTTCCACGCGATCTCCGCATCTTTCATCGCCGCGTCGTCCGCGCTCAGCTTGCTTTTGCGCTCGGCATTCTTGATCTCGTCCTCGGCCACCTTGTCGGCATCCTGGAAGACGAACCCGCCGTCAATGTGTTTGAAGTCGCTCGCGTCATTGGCGAGAACGATCTTGTCGCTGCCGTATTCGAAGAGCTTGATGCGCTTCTTCGCTTCGAACACCGCCTGGGCTTCCGGCGTGATACGGCCGGCGATGATCACTTCGAGGAAGATCTCGTTCATCTTCTCCGCCAGCGCCTTGTCGACGACTCCGTTGACGGCGACGACGCCGCCGAAAGCGGAAACCGGGTCGCATTTGAGCGCTTCGGTGTAGGCGTCAAGCAGGCTGTCGCGGATGGCAAAGCCGCAGGGGTTGCCGTGCTTGACGATACAGACGGCATTTTCGTCGCCGAAGGCCGCCGCGATCTTGACCGCGCCGCTGATGTCTGTCAGGTTGTTGAAGCTCGCCTCGCCTTTGAGGGTCGTGAAGTTCTTGCTGAAGTGGTCTTCGAACTCGTACAGTGCCCCCTTCTGGTGCGGGTTCTCGCCGTAGCGCGTATTCATCACTTTCTGTCCGACGACAAACTGCTTCGCCCCCATACCGTCGTTGAAACGCTTGTTCATATAGTTGGCGATCATGCTGTCGTAGGCCGCCGTGTGCTCGTAGGCTTTGATCATCAGGCTGCGGCGGAACTCGACGCTGTTCTCGTCGTTCTCGATGGCACCCAGGACCAGTGAGTAGTCCGAGGGATCGGTGACGATCATGACGCTGTCGAAGTTTTTCGCGGCGGAGCGGACCATCGCCGGCCCCCCGATATCGATGTTCTCGATGATCGCTTCGAAATCGTCCGTACGCTCGATGGTCGCCTTGAAGGGGTAGAGGTTGACGCAGACGAGGTCAATAGGCTCAACGCCCAGCTCAGCGGCCTGGTCCAGGTGCGACTGCTTGTCGCGTCGGTGCAGGATACCGCCGTGGATATAGGGGTTGAGGGTCTTGACGCGCCCCTCGAAACACTCCGGGAACTTGGTGATCTCATCGATCTCTATTGCCGCGATACCGGCCTCTTTCAGCATCTTGAACGTCCCGCCCGTCGAGATGATCTCATAGCCGTTTTTGGCCAGGGACGCCGCGAATTCGACGATATTGCTCTTGTCGCTCACGCTCAGCAGTGCTCTTTTCATTCCGTTTCGCCTTTTTTCGGGCTTGCAGCCCGGGTTTTTCTATTGACGGAATTTTAACAGAGGAGCGGTTAGGATTGGATCAAATTCTGATCATGCTGCGTGTTTTTGGCGTATTTCCAGGAACTGCCACAGGTTGTCGACGAAGAGCTCTACCAGGGTCGGATCAAAATGTTTTCCGCTCTCCTCCGTCAGGTAGGCGAGCGCCTTGTTGACCTGCCACTCCTCTTTGTAGCTGCGTTTGCTCACCAGGACGTCAAACACGTCTGCCAACGCGACAATACGCCCGTAGAGGTGGATCTCTTCCCCCTTAAGCCCTTTCGGATAGCCGCCCCCGTCGAACCGTTCGTGGTGCTGGGCGGCGATGATCGCTGCGGCGCGCAGTATGGGCCGGTCTGCACGGCTGAGGATATGCGCACCCCACTGGGTATGGTGCTGTACCGCCTGGCGCTCTTTCGTATCCAGCGGAAACGGCTTGTTGAGGATCCGCTCGGGCACGACCACGTTGCCGATATCGTGCATCGCCGAGGCCATCTTCAGCATCGCTACCGCATCCGGGGCAAGCCCGCAGAGCTCGCCGAGCAGCGCGCTGTACTCCGAGACCCGCTTGAGGTGCGCCTTGTCTTTCGAACGGAGTTCCCCCACATACGCCAGTGTATAGACCAGATCCTCCTGCGTCTCTTCCACCATGCGCTCACGGTGTTTTTTCAACTCCAGATGGGTCCGTACCCGCGCGTACAGCTCCTCGCGGTTGAACGGTTTGACAATGCAATCCGCGCCGCCGACGTCGAAACTGCGCTTGATCTCCTGCGCCCCCGGAATGGTCCCGGTAAAAATAACGGGGATCCCCTCAGTTTTCGCCTCGGACTTAAGCCGCCTACAGATCCCGAAGCCGTCCATGCTCTTCGCTGTCGCATCAAGCAGGATCAGATCGATCTTCAACGCACCCGCGATCGCCAGCGCGGCGGCTTCGTTCTCGGCACCCAACACGCTGCACCCCTCTTTTTCGAACAGCTCCCTGACGGTGACAACATGATTCGGTGTCTCGTCCACCACCATGATTTTGGCCGGAAAAATTTTCATATTTACTCTTTTTTAAACAATAATCAATATCGTAGCACTAAAGTGTTAATTTTTTATAAATGATATTGTTAGTATTCATTCCTATCACATTTAATCTTCCCGGGAGAAGCTGCCCGGTGCGCTATAATTCCGCATGCGAACCAGACGCCTGCTGCTCTTACTGCTGTTCCTCGTCGCCCTCAGCGGCGAAGCGCTGCACACCATCAGTGCGCACCATGACGGGAGCCACTGTCCCGTCTGTACCGTCACCGCCCACGCGGCAGCACCCGATATCGTCACACCGTTCGAACCGTTTATCCTTCTTCATGAAACGGCAGAGCCCGCGCTTTCCGACGAAGATCACGGCAGTTTTGCCGTCCGTTTTGTCCCGGCCCGTGCCCCTCCCCGCTTCGTTTAATCCCTGAAAAACAACCCATACCATCTTTGCACCCACTCCAAATCCAACCCGGGTGCCCTGATTATACGGAGCCGATTTAATGAAAAAAACCCTTATTGCCATTCCACTGCTTTGCACGCTGCTCTTCGCGGATGCCGCCACGATCCTTCCGGTCGAAAAACGCACCTTCGAACAGTCCAAGTTTATCCCGGACATCTCCCTGATCCTCGATGCATCCTACGTCACCCGTAACAAGAAAGATGACGAGATCGCCCACTACGAGATCCCCGGCATCGCCCACGGCATTATGGGGGCGCACGCCCACGGCGAGCACTCCCATGCCACCTACAACGCCTACAACGGCTTTAACCTCAACTACGGCGAACTGGTACTCTCCAGCTCGGTCGACCCCTACTTCACCCTTGACGGCACCTTCCACTTCAGCGAAAACGGCGTCGAGATCGAAGAGGCCTACTTCACCTCGACCTCCCTCCCCTACGGCTTCCGGTTCCGCGGCGGGAAACTGCTTTCGAACTTCGGCCGCATCAACTCCCAGCACCACCACTACTGGGACTTCGGGGATATGCCGCTCATCTACCAGGCCTTCCTCGGCGATCACGGTATCAATGAGAAAGGGATCCAGCTGCAGTGGGTCGCCCCGACGGAGACCTACCTGATGTTCGGGGGCGAAGTGCTCCAGGGCGAGAACGAGATGATGTTCGGCACCGCCGGCATCGCCGACCCGACCGCGACCGACCCCGACGCCGCCCCTCTGGCCGAATCGGCCGACGCACCCGCCCTCTTTGTCGCCTATGCGAAAACCGCCGTTGATATCGGGGAGACGACCGTCATGCCCGGCATCTCCTACGCACGCGGCACCGCGCGGCTTAACCACTTCGAAGATGAAGATCCCCACGCCTTTTCGGGTATGAGTTCGCTCTACGGTGCCGACCTGACCGTCAAGCACTACTTCGACTCCTACAGCTTCCTGACATGGCAGAGCGAATGGATGATGCGCGACATGAAAGGCACCCAGTATGCGCAGCCCGACGCCAATACGACGACGTCCGTCTCCCTGCGCAAGGAGCAGGCCGGTTACTACACCCAGCTCGTCTACGCCTACAACATGAACTGGCGCGCCGGCGTCCGCTATGACAGTATCTATCAAAACGACGTCACGAAAAACGGCACCGCCCAGGATATGGAAGACGGGTTTGACCGTATCAGCGCCATGGTGGAGTACCACCCCAGCGAGTTCAGCCGCTTCCGTCTTCAGTATAATCACAATACGGCCCTCTACAACGAGGATGGTGAACGCCAGAGCGTCGATACGATCATGCTGCAGGCCAACATTGCCATCGGGGCACACGCAGCCCACGACTTTTAGGCCATCTATGTGTACGCGGCGGGGACAGCGTCCCGCCGCCGTATCGACAATGGGTCTTCCCTGTAGGAAAGCCCCTGACACGCCCTTGGCGATGCGTATGGGGCGACATCCAATCACTAAGGTTTGACATGCAAAAACTGCTTTTTATCCTTCTGCTGCCCGCCGCGCTCCTTGCCCATCTCAATATCGCCGTCAGCTACCCCTACATCGGGGCACTGACGCGGGCGGTCGGCGGTGACCACGTCACGACCGTCGTACTGGCCAAGGGCAACTGGGATCCCCACTTCGTCGTCCCCCGCCCTTCACTCATCGCCAAGATGCGCCGGGCCGATGCCCTGATCATGAACGGCGGCCAGCTGGAGATCGGCTGGCTCCCCCCGTTGATCCGCCGCGGCAACAACCCCCGGGTCAATCCGGGTGCAGCGACCTTTTTGAACCTGGCACAGGGCATCGCGCTGATCAACAAACCGAGCGAGGTCGACCGGGCAAACGGGGACATCCACCCCGCCGGCAATCCCCATTTCCACCTTGATCCGCACAACATCCCGCTGTTGGCACAGCGGATCGCGGATTTCCTGGCGTCGATCGACGCGGAGCATAAAAGTATCTATGAAAAGAACCTGGAAAGTTTCAAGGTGCAGTGGGGAAAAAACCTCGCGCGCTGGGCGCAGGTCATGGCCCCGAAAAAGGGGATGAAAGTCGTGCAGTTCCACGACAACCTCGCCTACTTCAACAAGGCCTACGGTCTTGAAAACATCGCCACGATCGAGCCGCTGCCGGGGATCCCGCCCTCCCCGCGCCATACCCTCGACGTTATCGGGCAGATCCGCGCCGAGCACCCCTGCTGCATCCTGCACGACGTCTACCACTCCACCAAAACCGCGGAGTACATCCGGGACAAGACCGGGATCAAGGTCATCCTGATGCCCCATGACATCGGAGCCCTGGAGTCCGTCGACTCCCTCACCGCCCTCTTTGACTACCTGACAAAGGCCCTCACCGATGATTGATATTTTCCTGCCCCCGCTGCTGCTCGTCTTCGTGCTCGTCATGATCCACGCCTGGTTCGGCAAAGGGGTGCTTGAACGGGGGATCATCTTCACCGACCTCGCCATCGCCCAGTTCGCGGCACTGGGAAGCGCCGTCAGCCTGGGCTATTTCCACGGCGACTATCTCTATCTTCTTACCCTCGGCAGCGCCCTTTTCAGTGCCGTGCTCATCGCGTTTGCTTCGCATCGGAACCTCCACCTGGAGGCCTTTATCGGTATCCTTTACGTGCTGGGGGCCAGCGGCGTGATGATGGTCCTGGCCAACTCCGCCGAGGGGATAGAGCACTTCAAGGCGCTGCTGGCCACCGACATCCTCTTCACCCCGCTTGAGCACGTGCTCTACAGCAGCGGTGTTTATGCCCTCCTGGGGCTTCTGATCTGGCAGCTCTATCCGCGCCTAAGCGGCTTCATGCAGGAGCTGCTCTTCTTTGTCATGCTTGCCGTCACCGTCACCTCATCGGTGCAGCTCGCCGGCGTGCTCGTCGTCTTTACCCTGCTGATCGCCCCGGTCTTCATGGCCTCCATGCAGCAGCGTTTCCCGCCGCTGCGGTTCGCCTTCGTCTTCGGCTGGGCCTTCAGCGCCGCGGCGATCGCCGCCTCCTACCTGTTCGACCTGCCGACGGGATACACCATCGTCTTTCTCGGCGCCCTCAGTGTCCTGCTCGGCACCCTGATGCTCAGCCGCACGAAAACCTGAACTACTCGTCGAGGTTCTTTTCATCCCAGCAGGCATCGACCTGGCGGTCGATAGCGAGATCGGCACTGGTCTGCTCGTTGACGTCGCCGACGATATCCCACGTACTGATCGCCATAAAGGCGAATGCCGCAACCAGGGCCGCCGTGACGAAATAGATGTTCATGTACTCTTTGTTGAAAAGTTTCACAGGACTCCTTTCCACTCCAATTGCCTCCATTGTATAGCATAAGGGTTAATAATATGAAAAGCCGTGACGGAAGGCCTCTTCTTTTAGCCTTATCTAAGGCAGGTATAATGTCGCCATCAAATGCAAAGGATAGTTTATGGAGCTCAAAGATCAGATCAGAAACGATATTAAAGAGGCGATGAAAGCCAAAGAGGTCCAGCGCCGCGATGCGCTCAGACTGCTCAACAGTGCCATGAAACAGATCGAGGTGGACGAACGCAAAGAGCTCAGCGACGACGATGTCATCGCCATCATTCAAAAGCAGATCAAGCAGCGCAACGACGCGGCGGCCCAGTACAAGGAAGCCGGACGCGACGAACTCTACGACAAAGAGATGGCCGAGATCGCCGTATTCGAAACCTACCTGCCGGCGCAGCTTGACGATGCCGAGCTGGAGAGCGCCGTCAAGGCGATCATCGAAAAGACCGGTGCAAGCACGATGAAAGATATGGGCAAGGTCATGGGCATGGCCGGCAAAGAGCTCGCGGGCCAGGCCGACGGCAAACGCATCAGCGGCTGCGTAAAACAACTCCTTTCATAAATTTTTCCATTCCGTCACTTCCGGGACGGAGTACCCCCTGTCCTCTCTTCACGACACCCTTTTGCCGTCCAGAGTTCTGAGCACTGTCCGACAGTATGTTCACAAAGGAAACGTCATGACAACGAAAATCACAAAAGAGCTGAAACGCTACGTGCAGATCCTCATCGGCGGCATGGTACTGGCGGCGGGAGTCACCCTCTTCCTGGTCCCCAACCATATCACCTCCGGGGGCACCCCGGGGATGGCCATTCTGGTCAACTTTTTCACCGGGATCTCCATCGGAACGATCATGCTCTCGATCAACATCCCGATGGTGCTGATGAGCATGAAATTCATCGGACGGGGCTATGCGTTCCGGACCGTCTTCGCCATCGTCGTCATCGCCATGTCCGCAGATATGTTTCTGGAGGTCCTGAAGCTCCCCGCGCTGACGCAGGAACCGCTGCTGGGCGCCGTCTTCGGCGGGATGCTGATCGGCCTGGGCGTAGGGCTGATCGTCAAAGCCAGCGCCTCGCCCGGCGGTCCCTCCATCATCGCCGGCATGATCGCCCACAGGACGCACTGGAAAGAGGGAGATCTCATCATCGCACTCGATGCCCTGATCGTCTTCTCCGCCGGATTCGTCTTCCCTCAGCTCGACAGCATGCTCTGGAGCCTGGTCGGCGTCTACATCAGTGCCCGGGGCATCAACCTGATCCTCTCCGGCCACCCCTCCAAAAAAGTGCTGCACATCTCTTCGGAGAATGCCGATACCCTCAAAGCCCATCTGTTGCATAAACTGGGGCACGAAGGGGGTGTCATCCTCGAAGGGACGACCCTGCATACGGGGGACGAAAGGCGGCTGCTGATGCTGATCGTCGATAACAATAAGGTCCAGAGCGTCCGGCAGATCGTCCTGGCGTACGATCCTTCGGGAGTCGTGGTGGTGATGGAAGCATCGGAGTTAATGGGCGGGGGGCATTGACGACGACCATGCCCCTCAGACGGCATGGCGCATGTTGACGAGGCAGGACTGTTTATCTCCGGCTCTCACCGGCATAAGAGGGATTAGTTCGGGCAGCCCTCACCCGTTTTCAGGCAGCGCAGAGCACTTTCGACATCATCCTGGCGCATCAGGGACTCTCCGACGAGGAAGGCGTCGACACCCGCCTTGCTGAGGTCTTCCAACTGGCCGTGTTCGTAGATGCCGCTCTCGGCGACAATGATCTTGTTGTTCGGGATGAGCGGGATCAGCTTGTAGCTCAGCTCCATATCCATCTCGAAGGTCTCGAGGTTGCGGTGGTTGATGCCGATGATGTCGGCGCCGGCGAAGATCGCCTTGGTCAGGTCCGCCTTGTCGTGGATCTCGACCAGAGCCTCCATCCCCAGGTGGCGGGTGTAGTCGAGCAGCTCTTTGAGCTCTTTGCGTGAGAGCGCCTTGGCGATCAGCAGGACGAAATCCGCCCCGTAGACGAGGGCTTCGACCAGCTGGTACTTGCTGACGATGAAATCCTTGCGCAGGAGCGGGATGCTCGCGTACCGGCGGATCTCCGCAAGATAGTCCAGGCTCCCCTGGAAGTAGTGCGGTTCGGTCAGTACGGAGATGGCATTGGCACCCCCGCGCTCATAAGCCTGCGCAATGGCCACCGGGTCGAAATCTTCGCGGATCACCCCCTTGGAGGGGCTCGCTTTTTTCACTTCGGAGATGATGCGGTAGGGCTCCGCCTCCGTCGCCTGAAGATGCGGGATGACCGGCCGAGGCGCACGGGCGTTGAAAGCGAGGGAGCGTCCCAGCCAATCCATGCTGTACTCCTTCTCGCGGCGGGCGAGGTCCTCTTTGGTCTTCTCGATAATCTCATCCAGAATCATTGCTTTCCTTGTGTTGTTTTGCGTTGGCGTTTCAGACACTCTTCAATGGCTTTGACGTGTTTGTCCAGCTCGGGGTCACGCTCGCCCCCCATCGCCTTGAGGGCCTTTTGCATCGTGGCATCGGCCTTGCGGCACTGGCCGAGCTTATAGTAGCCCCAGGCGAGTGAATCGAGGTAAAAAGGCGAGTCCGGCTCTTCCCGCAGGGCCTCCTCCACATAGCGGATCCCCTCCGCAGGATCGACGTCATTGTCGATCAGCAGGTAGCCGAGGTAGTTGAGCATCAGGCCGTCTTTTTCGCTCTTGACCGCCGTCTTCAGTTTGGCGACGATCTCCGCGACCAGCTTCGGGTCCATTTTATCTTCGGCCGCCTCAAAGGCGAAAATGGCGCTCTGTCCCAGGTAGGTCGCATCGCCGCTCTGATCGTAAAGCTTCTGGGCCAGTTCGGAGGCAGCGGCGTACTCCTTGGCGTTGATATAGAGTTTGAGCAGCATGGCATCGTCTGTATGGTACTGCTCCAGGAACTGTTTGAGATGCACCATGTCGTTTTGATAGCTGTAGATACGGGCAATCGCATCGGCCACGTCCTGGGAGGGGTAGTTACTGTAGATCCGCAGGTAGGTCCTCAGCATTCCCTCGACGTTGTTCTGCTCGCTGTAGAGCCCGGCCAGGCGCTTGCAGATACGCTGCGAGCAGCCGTGGAGGCGGATATGCGTCTCGAGCTGGGCGATAGCGTCCTTCTGGCGGTCGAGGTTGACGTAGAGGATCACCGCCATCCGGTCCAGGACCATCTCGTCGTAATCGAGGTCGTAGGCGCTCTCCAGGTAACGCAGTGCCGTGTTGTACTGCTTCTGGCGCGCGTAGATCTCCGACACCCCGATGTAGTCCTGCTTCGCCTTCGTCTTCTCCAGCAGCGCGAGTGCGGCCTGTTCCGCCTTTTGGAGTTCCCCCTTGCCCAGCAGCGCCCGGACGCGGTAGCGCTCCACCTGGGGATCGAACCCTTCGAGGGCCTGGAACGACTGCACGTTCTCCAGCACGTCGTCATACTGTTTCGCCTGCAGGAGGTTTTCAAAGAAGTGGTCGCGGTACGGCAGGCGCGGCGCCTTCTCGTAAAGCACCGCGTAAAGCTGCGCCGCCGTCGCGTACTGCCCGTGCGCCTCCGCATCAAGGGCGAACAGGGCGTAGGCATCCTCTTCGTCAAACGCCTTTGTCTGCGGCGAGAGCGTCGGTTCTTTCAGGCTGCAGCCCGTCAGGACCAGCAGCAGGATTCCGCTCAGCAGGGCCGCTTTAAACATCGACGATCCCCGGGCATTCGCGTTTGAGCTCGTCGACGCGGGTTTTGTAATACTCCCAGAAGGGGAAGGTGCGGCACTGGAGGGGACGGGCCGTGTAGACGCCGCAGCCGTTCGTCTCGCGGTCGAAAAAGATGCAGTCGTGCGAGAGGCCGACGATCTTCTCTTTGAGCGAGAACTTGTAGCCGCGTTTTTCGAGGTAGGTACGGCGGAAGTCCGCCTCCTCCATCTCCAGCGCACCCGCCAGGGCCCGGATCTCGTCGGGGGAGACGAAAATATTGCCGCTCTCACCGGTGCAGCAGCGTCCGCCGCACCCGGCGCAGGCGGAGGGGTCGAACGCGTAGGGGTAGCCGTCTTCTCTTATCATAGGGTGCATTTTATACTGTGCGTCCTTGCATCGCGGTAGACCTGCAGGCTCTTGGCGGAGAACTCATCTTCGTCAAAGGCGAAAATCGGCGGCCGGACGCGCATGAGCGAACGGGAGTTTTTCCGGGCGTGCAGCATCACCAGGGTCGCGTTGCGATCCGGTTTCGAATGAACGAATTGTACATCAACCACTCTTAATTTGGCGCGTTCGCAGGCGGCGCAGAGATGGGCGAACTGCTGGGGGTCGTAGCAGAGGATCAAGTGCCCCTGGGGCCGCAGGAGCTTCGCGGCATGGGAGATGAATGCATCGATGGGCAGGTGCAGGTTGTAGCGCGCCGTGTGCACCATTTCGTTCTCCGAGCGCGAGGCCCCCTCGTGGTAGAAGGGGGGATTGGAGACGATGTACTCAAACCCCTCCGGGTCGTTGAAGGCGAGAAAATCCGTATGGTGGACGCGGTAGTCGATCCCGTTAACCTCCGCATTTTTCGAGGCGTACTGCACGAAAGTGTCCTGCTTCTCCACCGCCTCGAGCCGCACTTTCGGGTTGTCGCGGGCCACCAGAAGCCCGACGACGCCGCAGCCGGCCCCCACGTCGAGTATACGGCCCCGCGGCGCGAAAGAGGAGATGAAGTCGTACAGGAAGATCGAGTCACTGTTGTAGCAGTACCCCTCCTGCGGCTGGTAAAGCAGCATCGAACGCCTTTTGATTTATAATTCCGTCATTATACAGTGCCGCGGCGTTCTCGCCCAAAAGAAAGGATTCGCATGATCATCATCCCCGCCCGTCTGGCTTCGACCCGCTTCCCGCAAAAAGTCCTGGCCGATATCGGCGGCCTGCCGATGGTTGTGCGCACGGCGCGGCAGGTTGCCCACCTCGACGACGTCGTCGTCGCTGCCGATGACGAGAGCATCATCGAGGTCTGCAAGGCCCACGGTGTCAAAGCGATGCTCACCTCGACGACGCACAAAAGCGGCACCGACCGCATCAACGAGTGCGCGCAGATCCTCGATATCCCCGACGACGAACTCGTCATCAATATCCAGGCCGATGAACCCTTTATCGAACCGGAGGTCCTGACCCTGCTGATCAACCGTCTGGGTACCCTCAAGGCGGAGGGGCGCGCTTTTGTCATGGGCAGCTGCTACAACGCCGTCAACGCGGAAGCCGCCGACGATCCCAACCTGGTCAAGGTCGTCGTGAACGCGAAGCATGACGCCATCTACTTCTCCCGCTCCAAGATCCCCTACAACCGCGGCGGCGGGGCCACCTACTTCGGCCATATCGGCATCTACGGCTTCACCAAGAAGAGCCTGCACGACTTCTGCGCCCTCGACGATGCCCCCGTCGAGGACATCGAAAAACTCGAACAGCTCCGCGCCGTGCACCACGGGCTGCCCATCAGCATGGTCAAGGTCGCCAGCACCGGCTTCGGCATCGATACGCCGGAGGACCTGGAACGGGCCAAAGAGATCTTCGGGGTCAATTAGGAGTATAAACGATAGCTTCGAGGTAACGGAAATGAGTTTTGAGGGAGAAAAGAGCGCAAGGTGCGAGGGCCCGCCGCCGAGGCGAACCCAGTGTTAACGCAGCCCAAGGGACTTTGTTCCTTGGGCGTATTGTCGGGTGTGTTAGATGTTGTCGCGGATACCGAGATCGGCAACAAGCTTGTCGTACGCTGCGCGGTTTGTGCGTTTGAAATAACGCATCAGACGGCGGCGCTGACCGACGAGTTTAAGCAGACCGAGGCGTGAAGCGTGGTCTTTCTTGAAAGTTTTGAGGTGTTCAGTCAGTTCAGCGATACGTGTGCTGAGCAGTGCAATCTGCACTTCTGAAGAACCGGTGTCGTTTTCGTTACGTCCGAATTTTTTAACAATCTCTTGTTTTTTCGCCGCATCCAAAGCCATAATAGCCTCCTGAGGGTATAATAAAATTTCGTTCACAGATTGAACAAGGGCGCAATTATAGCGAAACTTTCCTGTTTTGGCAATCCGTACCGGGGCGCAACGGGCCTCTTTGCTAAACCCATCCTCTATAGTCGATTTTTTTGAGCTACGCTTTAGAGTAATCGGATATAATTACTCTTAATTAAACCAGATCTCCTGCACCAAGGGATCGGAAAGTGATGCCATGCTCATTACCCGTGCCAGCGAATATGCCCTGCTCTCGCTCATCGTCCTGGCCAAGGCCGAGAAGCCGCTCGATGCCGATACCCTCTCCAAGGAACTCGACATCTCCAAGAGCTTTCTCGCGAAGATCCTGCAGTCGATGGCGCGCAACGGTATCCTCAACTCCTTCAAAGGCGCCAACGGCGGATTCGCCCTGGCCAAGGATATGCGTGCCATCACCGTCAGGGACATCACCTGCGCCGCCGAGGGGAAAAACCCCTCCGTTTTCGACTGCTCCAAGTCCCAGAAAGACTGCCCCTCCGACAAGGCGACCACCTGCCAGATCTGGCCCGTCGTCAACCGGCTCCAGGACAAGATCGATACTTTCCTCGAGAAACTCACCCTCGCCGACCTGATCGAACAGTAACCCAAGAAAGGCCATTGTGACCATTTACCATCTCTCCCATATCGACCTCGACGGCTACAGCTGCCAGCTTGTCATGCAGCACACGCCCCATACCATGCACTTTTACAACGCCAACTACGGCGAAGAGGTCCCCGAACGCCTGCGCCAGATCGTCGAGGCGATCACACACGAATCCGAAGCGATGATCCTCGTCACCGACCTGAATCTGACCCCCGACGAGTCCCGCTGGCTCGACGGCGAAGTCAAGCGCTTCAACGAATCGGGCAAAAAGATCACCCTGCAGCTGCTCGACCACCACGGCAGCGGCAAAGAGAGCGCGGCCCGCTACGGCTGGTACCTGCTCGATACCGACCGCAGCGCAACAAAGATCACCTACGAATTCGCCAAGGAACAGGGGTGGCTGCAGGAGGAGCCTGTGTGGATGGAAGCCTATGTCGCCGTCGTCAACGCCGTCGACCTCTGGCTGCAGCATGAAACGGAGAATTTCGAATACGGCAAGGTGCTCATGCGCCTTGTCAGCGAGACCCGCGAACTGGGACGCACCCTCTTCGCGGAGCAAGACCGCGCCTACAAACTGAGCCTGCTGACCGAAGCCGCGGCGATGATCGCGCTGCCCGACGCCCCGATCGTGCTGGACGAGAAGATCCATCTGATGAAAAAAGGGTTTTTCCGCGAAGAGGAGAACAACACCCTCGACAACCTGGTGACGAAGTACATCGTCTCCCTGATGGGGGCGAAGCGCAAGGAGATGACAATCTATTACAAAGGGTACCGCGGCTTTCTGAGCTATGCCGTCGGCAACACCTCCATCATCGGCAACGGCTTCCTCGTCGCCTACCCGGAGTATGACTTCATTGTCGACATCAGCCCCCGCGGTACGATGAGCCTGCGCGCCAACAACCAGGTCGACGTTTCCCTCATCGCCAAGGAGTGGGCAGGCGGCGGCGGCCACCCCAACGCTTCGGGCGGCCGGATCCAGGGCTTCAAAGAGCAGTTCCGCTACGACAAGGTCAAAGCACAGATCGAATCGCTGATCGCCAAACGCGAATCCGTCTCCGGAAAACTGCCGCAAAAGAGCGAATAGCCCTCAACGGTTCTTCGCGAAATAACGTTCCACACCCTCCGCCAGGCCCCTGGCGAAATAATCCTGATACGTATTGCTGTGAATCCGAACCGCCTCTTTGGGATGGGTGATAAAGCCGATCTCGACGAGGACCGCCGGCATCTGCGCCCCGACCAGGACCCAGAACGGCCCCTCCCGCACACCGGCGTCTTTCACCTCTTTGTAGCGGGCCCGCAGCGACGAGAGGACGCTCGACTGCAGGTCGATTGCCAGTTTGTGCGACGCAACAATCTTCTCGGAATTGAGCACGTTCAAGAAGGTGCTCTTCCCGTAAAAATCCATATCCTCGACTTCCGTCTTGTTCTCCAGCGCCGCGGCGTTCGTCGCCCGCTTGGAACGCGACGGGGAGAGGAAGTAAGTCTCGATCCCATACGCTTTGCGCGCTTTGCTTTTGGGCACGGCATTGGCGTGCAGGGAGATGAAGAGATCCGCACGTTTCTTGTTAGCATACCGGGTACGGTTGCGCAGCTTGATGAACTTGTCCTTGCTACGGGTCATATAGACGGTGTAGCCCCGTTCACGCAGCCGTAAGGCGGTCTTGGTGGCCAGGGAGAGGACGATCTCCTTTTCCTTGTAGCGGTTGTGCCCGACGGCCCCGCCGTCTTTGCCGCCGTGCCCCGGGTCGATCACGATCACCCGCTCTTTGTTACGGGCCCGGGAGGGGCTCAGCGCCGGTACGCGTTTGGGCGACGTCACCCCGGAGAGCCCGGCGCGCACCGTCAGGGTGTTCTTCACCTTGGCGAAACGGACCGGCAGCGCCTTGGAACTTTCGAGCACAAGGCGGATGGTCTGCGGTTTATACTGGGTCAGGCTGATGCGTTTGAGATCACGGTGGGTCAGTGTGTGGGACTTGTCCAGTACCGCATGAATGTCAAAGACGTAGCGGTAACCGTGCTTGCCGCTTCGTTTCAGTTTGAAGAAGTTAACGTCCCTGTTCGAGAGCGATTTCTCAAACCGGAACACGAGGTTGCCGTGATCCCACTCCACCCCGTCAAGACGGTTCTGCCCCTTGATGCTCGGCGCTTTCGGTTTGCCTTTCGATACCGCTTTAGGCTTGGCGACCGGTGCGGGCTTCGCAGCCGAAGTCGGTGTAACCTCCGGTGCCGCAGCCGGCAGCGTTCTGAGCTTGTTGCGGTAGTCACTGACGTCGATATGCAGTTTGCTTCCGCTGGCAACGATCCCCTCGAGCGCACGCCGCTTCTTGGCAATGTCACCTGCGACCGTGGCGTCCATATAGGCGGACTTGAAGGTATCGTATGCCTGGAAGATTTCGGATTGTTTATTGGAGTGGAGCGCCTGCTCCGCCTGGGAGAGGTTCATCCCGCTGAGCGTCGTTGCCGTCAGCAACAGAGCCGTGACGATTGCGCGGAGCCGCTTCAGCGTCATTGCGACCTATTCGCCTTCGGTGAGCTTCTTCATCAGGTCGGCGACACTGATGAGTTCGTTGATCCGGTAGCCGTTCGTACCGGAGAAGAAGAGGCCCAGTTCCATGTTCCCTTCATAGGCATCGCTGAGACGGTCGGCGATACAGAAACCGACCGCTTTCGCCTCGACCCCGCGTTCGCAGGGGGCGACGCAGTTGGAGATACACTTGATCGCCGGCCCTGTGCGTGTTTCGATCAGGCTGCTCAGGTTCGTGCGTACGCCTCTGGCCGGGTAGCCGACCGGGGACTTCATGAGGTGGATATCCTCCTCTTTGGATTCAAGCAGGACCTTCTTGAAATTCGGGTGGGCGTCACACTCATAGGTTCCGATAAAGCGGGTCCCCATCTGCACGCCTTTGGCCCCGAGCGCCATCATCTCTTCGATGTCCTTCTTGTCCCAGATCCCGCCGGCAGCGATCACGGGGATATCGCCCCAGCTTGCCGCCTCTTCGACGACCGGAGCGACCAGGTTCTCGAGCTGGTGCTCTTCCATGAAACACTGCTCGTAGGTAAAGCCCTGGTGGCCGCCGCTTTTGGGGCCTTCGAGGATCACCGCGTCGGGGAGGCGGTTGTAGCGTTTCTCCCAGCGCTTGCAGATGATCTTGAGCGCCTTGGGCGAGGAGACGATCGGGACGAGGGCGACGTCGGGGTACCCTTCGGTGAATTCGGGCATGTTCGTCGGCAGGCCCGCCCCGGTGATAATGATGTCGATTCCCGCTTCGCAGGCGTCGCGGACAACACGGCCGTAGTCGTTGATGGCATAGAGAATGTTCGCCGCCAGCGGCGCGTCGCCGCAGATCTTGCGCGCATTGTCGACAATCGCGGTCAACCCCTCTTTGGAGTAGAAGTTCTCCACGTCCAGCGGGCGGCCGGAGACCAGTTTGTGCGCATGCTCTTTTTGCTCATAGTACCCGGTACCGACGGCACTGATGACGCCGAGGCCGCCCTCTTTGGAGACAGTGCCGGCCAGACGGTCCCAGCTGATACCAACGCCCATACCGCCCTGAACGATCGGTTTTTCAAGCGTATATTTACCGATTTTCAGCGGTTCGAAACTCATCTATTTCACCTTTACGCGGGCAAACTTGCGTTTGCCCACCTGCAGGATGTACTCCCCCGCTTCGAGCTGAAGCTGTTCGTCATCCACTTTTTGTTGATCCATTTTAACGGCTCCTTGCTTAAGGTCGCGCCGGGCCTGCGAGGTAGATGCTTCAAGGCCGCAATCCTGCAAGGCTTTGGCGATCCAGACCGGGCCGTCGAGCGTGAATTCGGGCATGTCGCTCGGCAGTTCGCTTTTGGCGTGCACCCGGTCAAACTCCGCCTTCGCCGCTTCGGCATCGGCAGCGCTGTGGAAGCGTTCGACTATTTCCATCGCCAGTGCCTCTTTGACCTTTTTCGGGTGGGCCGCGCCGCGCTCGACATCGGCTTTGAGCTGGGCGATCTCCGCAAGGCTCCTGTGGCTGAGCAGCTCGTAGTAGCGCCACATCAGGTCATCAGAGATGCTGAGCACCTTCCCGAACATCTCGCCCGGCGCTTCCGCGACACCGATGTAGTTGTTGAGACTCTTGCTCATCTTCTGGACGCCGTCGAGGCCCTCGAGAATCGGCATCATCAGAACCGCCTGCTCTTTGCCCTTCTCGTAGGCGCGCTGCAGATGGCGCCCCATCAGGAGGTTGAACTTCTGGTCTGTACCGCCGATCTCGATATCGCTGTCGAGATGAACGCTGTCGAAGCCCTGGAGCAGCGGATAGATGAATTCGCTGATGGAGATCGGCGTGCCGCTTTTGTAGCGCTTTTCAAAGTCATCGCGCTCGAGCATCCGTGCGACGTTCATCAGGGTGGTGAGTTCCAGCATCCCCGCCGCGCCGATGGGGTTGATCCAGTCGGCGTTGAAGAGGACCTCCGTCTTTTCGGGGTCGAGGATCTTGAAGACCTGCTCTTTATAGCTCTTGGCATTTTCGGCGATCTGTTCGGGGAGCAGCTTTTTGCGCGTCTCGCTCTTGCCGGTCGGGTCCCCGATCTGTGCGGTGAAGTCACCGATGATAAACTGGACGCGTCCGCCGATACGCTGGAAAGCGGCCAGCTTGTTGAGCAGGACCGTATGGCCCAGGTGCAGGTCCGGCGCCGTCGGGTCGAATCCCGCCTTGACGCTGAAGGTTTTCCCCTCGTCCAGGGCCGCTTTTACCAGCGTTTCGATACGCTCCTCGTCGATAATCTCCGCCGTACCGCGGCGGATTTCGGCCAATGCTTCTGTCACTGTCATTCTTTCCCTTCACCTCTTACACGGAGCGATATGCGTCGTCCGTTCGAATAAACTGTATGATATGAATTTTTTGTTCAATTTTAGCGCGGAGGCGGTTAATATCCGCTTCCGAACTCTGGAACTCCAGCTCGCACAGCTGCTGATGTTCCTGGCGCTCCTTGCCCAGTTCGATGCTGACGATTTCCGCCCCCAGCTTCGCCAGGAAGGTGAGGAAATCCGCCAGCGCCCCCTTGGCGTTCTGCATGCTGACGATCATATGGTAGTGGAAGATGTTCTCCTGCTTCCAGCGCACGAAGAGCATCGGCTCCTCATCCTCGATCAGCGTCGCGGCGTGCTGGCACATTTTGTGGTGGATGTGCGCTTTGCCGTTGCTGAGGAAACCGACGATCTCGTCCCCGGCCTTGGGGTGGCAGCAGAAATCGAAGACGACGTCCGAGATGGTGTGGTTCGAAAAGAGCTCGATCGAACCGAAACGGTAGAGTTTGAGCTTGAAACGGTGCGTCGCCAGGAAGGCACGGAACTTCTTATGCGAACGCAGCGCCTTGAGGTAGTGGTGCAGCACCTCCCGCAGGTAGTCGACGTCCCGGGCGATCATCCAGGCGTTCTGCAGGCGGTTGTGCTCGCGCATCCACTCCCGGATGCGGGTGACGTTGAGCTGCATCACCCCGCGCATGATCAGCAGGCCGCTGCGACTGTCGATGTCGCGGATGCGGTGGCGGCAGTTGATGCGGATGTGCTGTTTGGCACGGGAGGTCTTGACCGCGTCCATCCAGCTGCAGCGCAATTGCTTCTCCTCGGCGGTCATGATCCGGACGATATCGCCGTTGTGCAGCTCCGCCAGCAGGCTCTTGCTCTCCTTGTTCACCAGGCACGACTCCGCCCGGTCGCCGATCTCGGTGTGGACGGCATAGGCAAAGTCCAGCGCCGTCGCGCCGCGCGGGAGGGTGTAGGGTTTGCCCTTGGGGGAGAAGACACTGATATCCTCGCTGTAGAGGTCGGTCTTTGCCAGCTCGTAAAAGTCCTCGATTGACTCCTCCTGGTACTGCAGGTTCTGCAGCCAGTCGAGGTTGATGGTGTTGCCCCCGCTCTTGTATTTCCAGTGGGCCGCGACCCCCAGCTCCGCCGTCTTGTGCATCTCGAAAGTACGGATCTGCACTTCGATGATGGAGGTGTCGTCAAACACCGTCGTGTGCAGGGTCTGGTAACCGTTCTCCTTCGGGATCGCGATGTAATCCTTGAAACGCGAGGTGAGCGGCTGAAAATGCAGGTGCACGAGCCCGAGTACGCTGTAGCACTGGGTCGGGTCGTTCACAAGTACCCTGATGGCCAGCAGGTCCAGTACCTCGTCGATACTGATCCCCTTGCGCTGCATTTTGAGGTAGATGGAGTAGTCGTGCTTGATCCGGCTGAGGATCTCGTAGCTGCCCGGGATGATACCATGCCGCTCCATCAGTTTCGCGATCTTCTGGCGGAAGCCGTTGAGGCGCAGCTCGATGTCGTGGTAGTTCGCCTTCAGGTAGTCGTCTATGCGCTTTTTCTCTTCCGTGAACACATAGGAGAAGCTCAGGTCCTCAAGGAAGTTCTTGATATAGGAGATACCGAGGCGGTGGGCGATCGGGGCGTAGACGACCAGGGTCTCCTCGGCGATGCGGCGCTGTTTGGCCGGCGGCAGCGAATCGAGGGTCAGCATGTTGTGGAGCCGGTCGCAGAGCTTGACGACCAGGACACGGATATCCTTGATGGAGGCGAGCAGCATCTTTCGAAACGTCAGCGCAGAGACAACGAGCTTTTCGTCCGAGTGCGACGGGATGAGCTCTTTGTCACGGATCAGGTCGATCTTGGTGAGGCCGTGCACCAGGTGGGCGACGTCGGAGCCGTAGCGCATCTCCACCGCCTCGATGGTGTTGGGCGTATCCTCGACGACATCATGCAGCAGGGCCGCAATGACCATGGCCCGGTCGCCGGTGATGGAGGCCACCAGCCCGGCGACGAGGATCGGGTGGACGACATAGGGTTCGCCGCTTTTGCGCGTCTGGTGCGCGTGGGCGTCTTTGGAGAAGAGCAGCGCATCTTCGATCTGTTCATCAAAGGCGATGTTTTCGTGCAGCAGCGCCGTCGCACTTTCAATATCCCGGATGGATCGGATCTGGTTGATATCAAAATTATTTGCCATGGCTGCTCTTTGCGGTCAGATGTGGGAGCGCCCCAGGGACGCAGGGGGAGGGGTCAGGCTTTGGACTTGAAGCCCTTGATAAGGACGAGGCCTTCCGCGATCTCCATCAGGGCGAGATCAGTCGACTTGGTGGTCTTCAGGTCAAGGTTGAGCTTGCTCTGGGCACCGTTTTCGAGCTCTTTCGCGCGCTGTGCCACGGCAATGGCAAGCTGGTAGCGGTCGATGCCGGCAGTGTTGAGGGCCTTGGCAGTGATCTCTTCAAGACGAAGGTTTGTCATGGTGTTTTCCTTTGGGTAGTTTCTTACTGCTGCACGATGGAGCAGTTGGTGTAATCGCCGCCGATGATCTCAAGCAGGTTCCCCTGTTTGAACATGTCGCAGACGATAATCGGCAGTTTGTTGTCTTTGGCCAGCGCGATGGACGTGTCGTCCATGACCTTGATGTGGTCGTGCAGCGCCTGGTCGTACGAAAGGACGTCCAGTTTGACGGCGTCGGCGAATTTGTTCGGGTCGCGGTCGTAAACGCCGTCGACCTTCGTCGCCTTGATGATGACGTCGGCCCCGATCTCGACCGCCCGCAGCGTCGCGGCGGTGTCGGTCGTAAAGAAGGGGTTCCCCGTGCCCGCCGCGAAGATCACGACGCGTCCCTTTTCCAGGTGACGGACGGCCCGGCGCTGGATGTAGGGCTCGGCGATCTGTTCCATTTTGATCGCCGTCTGCACCCGTACTTTCAATCCGGCGTGTTCGCACGCCTCCTGCATCGCCACGGCGTTGATCACCGTCGCGAGCATGCCCATGTAGTCCCCGGCGGTACGGCGGATGATGCCGTCCTGTGCCGCCGTGACGCCGCGGATGATATTGCCGCCGCCGATGACGAGACCGACCTGGATCCCCGCGTCGACGAGGCTCTTGATCTCCTGGGAGATGTAGTTGAGGATCTGGGTGTCGATCCCGTGACCGGCTTCACCGGCCAGTGCTTCACCTGAAAACTTAACCAACACCCGTTTTTGACCCATCAAACACGCTCCTCTCTCACACCAGCGGCGCCTGTTACGCGCAAAAAGTGTCTTTATAAAATCCCGCAATTATATTTTACAGTCGCTTTAAAGGAGCTTTAAGAAAAGCAAACCCCCGCCGGACGGGGGGATAAAAGTTTCATTAGGAAGCAGCGTTTGCGCCGCTAAAACCAGAGGTCATCGCCGTGGCGCAGCAGATCGACGTAATTGGCCCGCTCCAGGGCCGAAGGGTTGGGGGCTTTGGCATAGCTGATGGCGCCGCGCATCTGGTCAAACGATTCGTATTCGTGTTCCGTCATCCAGCGTTCGGCGGCCTCGAGCATGACCGCGGCATGGGCTTCGCCCCGTTCATGAAAGACCGTCGCGGCCGCGACGGTGCTCGCCCCGGCCATGACGGCCTTGACGATATCGCTTCCCTCGCTCACCCCGCCCCCGGCGCAGAACTGCAGGCCGCTCTGGCCGTAACAGACGGCGACGGCACGCAGGGCCGCGGCGAAATCGGCCGGAGAGCTTCTGGAGAGCTTGCGGGTCCACTCCAGTGCCTCCAGGTCAATGTCGCTGTGGTAGAAGCGGTTGAAGAGCACGGCGGCCGTCGCCCCGGCCTCCTCCGCCGCCTTGAGGAAATGCGGCAGGGCCGTGAAGGTGGGGGCCAGCTTGACGGCAAAGGGCAGGGTCGTCTCCCGCCGGACGGAAGCGATCGCCTCAAGGTAGTGCGCTTCGACCTGCTCCGCGGAGGTCCAGGCCCGGTTCGCCGGGTAGTAGAGGTTCAGCTCCAGCGCGTCCGCGCCGGCGTCTTCAAGCATCTTCGCATAGGTCGTCCAACCGCCGGTACTGACCCCGTTCAGGCTGGCGATGACGGGGATCTCCAGGGTCGTTTTCAGTGCCCGGAGCCGCCCCATATAGTTTTCCGTCTCATAGTTCTCGAATGCCCCCTCCGGGAAGAAGCTCAGCGCTTCGGAGAAGGCATCCTTGCCGTGAAAGAGCATATGGTCGACCTCATGCAGCTCCGCGTTGATCTGCTCTTCGAAAAGCGAATGCATCACAATGGCCGACGCGCCGTGGTCTTCCAGGGCGCGGCAGCGGTCGGTATGCTGGCTCATCGGCGACGCCGAAACGATCAGGGGGTTCTTCAGTGTCAGTCCGAGGTATTCGATACTCATTTGCATACGTTCTCCTTGCTAAAGGTCAGGTTCCCGCTTTCGGCGAGGTCACGGTAACGGATCCAGTCGCGCTGCGCCTTCTGCGCCGCCGCATCCAGGAAAGCATCGGCGCGTTCCGCATTCATCTTGAGGACCATTTTGAAGCGGGCCTCGTTGTACATGTACGCCTTGACCGGCTGTTTGGGCTCTTTGTAATCGAGGGAGAAGGGGTTCTCCTCAGTGCCGATCTTCTCGGGGTTGTAGCGCATCATCGGCCACAGCCCGCTCTCCACGGCCAGCTTCTGCTGCTGCATACCGTAGCGCAGGTCATACCCGTGGGCGATACAGTGGCTGTAGGCGATGATGATGGAGACCCCCTCGTAGGCTTCGGCCTCGACAAAGGCCTTGAGCGTCTGCGTGTCGTTGGCGCCCATCGCCACCCGGGCGACGTAGACGTTGCCGTAACTGAGCGCGTGCATGGCGAGGTCCTTCGCCTCGGAAGGCTTCCCGCCCGCGGAGAACTTCGCTACGGCGCCGACCGGGGTCGCCTTGGAGGTCTGCCCGCCGGTATTGGAGTAGACCTGGGTATCCATAACGAGGATGTTGATGTTGCGTCCCGACGCCAGCACGTGGTCCAGACCGCCGTACCCGATATCATAAGCCCAGCCGTCGCCCCCCATCGCCCAGACGGATTTGCGGATCAGGTAGGAGCTCACCCCCTCCAGCAGCCGTGCTTCCTCCCGGTCGATGCCGGGCAGTTTCGCCTCAAGGGTTTTCACGTCCGCACGCTGGCGGGCGATCTCCGCTTCCGTTTTCTGCGCATTGGCCGCGAGTGAATCGGCGAGTTCAGCTCCGACCTCATCGCGCAGGGCTTCGAGCAGCTCCCGGGCGAAAAGGGACTGCTTGTCGATGCTCGCGCGCATCCCGAGCCCGAACTCCGCATTGTCCTCGAAGAGGGAGTTGGACCAGGCCGTCCCCTGCCCTTCGGCGTTTTTCGCCCACGGCGTCGTCGGCAGGTTCCCGCCGTAGATGGAGGAGCAGCCCGTCGCGTTGGCGATGATCATCCGGTCGCCGAAGAGCTGGGAAGCGAGTTTGACATAAGGCGTCTCCCCGCAGCCCGGGCACGCACCCGAGAACTCGAAGAGCGGCTGCAGTAGCTGCGCCTCTTTGACCTTGGTGCGGTCCAGGCGGCTGCGGTCGACCTCGGGCAGGGAGAGGAAATAGTCCCACTCCGCCACCGCCTGGTCGTGGATCGGCTCGATCGGCGCCATGTTGATCGCTTTTTTGGAGAGATCGGACTTGTTCTTGGCCGGGCACATCTCGACACAGAGCGAGCACCCCGTACAATCCTCCACGGAGACCTTGATCGTAAAGCGTTCGTTCGCGTCGAAAGTCTTCGACTTCACGTTCACGGCGCTGAACCCTTCGGGGGCGTCGGAGAGCAGCGCCTCGTCAAAGACCTTGGCGCGGATGACGGCGTGCGGGCACACCTCCATACATTTGCCGCACTGGATACAGACATCCGGGTCCCAGACCGGGGCGTCCAGGGCGATCTCGCGCTTCTCGTACCTGGTCGTTCCCAGCGGCCAGGTGCCGTCATCCGGGATGGCGCTGACCGGGACGCTGTCGCCTTCGAAGGCCTCCAGCTTCGCCGTGACGTTCTCCAAGAACGGGTCGGCGACATCGAGCTTGTACACCGGCAGCAGGTCCGCCCCGGAGCCGACCGCGTCCGGCACGGCGATCTCATGCAGGTTCTCGATCGCCTTGTCGACCCCGCAGAAGTTCATCCGCACGATCATCTCGCCCTTTTTGCCGTAGGTCTTCTCGATGCTCTCTTTGATCTTCGCGATCGCCTCTTCCGGCGGGATGACCCCGGCGATGTGGAAGAAACAGGTCTGCATGATCGTATTGATCCGCCGTCCCAGGCCGCACCCCTTGGCGACCTCGTAGGCGTTGACGGTGTAGAGCTTCAGCCCCTTCTCGATAATCCGCTCCTGGGCGATCCGCGGCAGGCGCGTCCACACTTCGTCGGCATCGTAGGGCGCATTGATGAGCACTTTCGCGCCCGGCTTCGCCTGCTTGAGGATATCGTACTTGAGGATGAAGACGAACTGGTGCACCCCGACGAAATCCGCCGTGTCAATCAGGTAGGTTGACTCAATCGGATCCGGGGAGAAGCGCAGGTGCGAGGTCGTCATGGAGCCGGATTTCTTCGAATCGTAGACGAAGTAGCCCTGCACATGCCGCCCCTCCTCGCCGATGATCTTGATGGAGTTCTTGTTGGCGCCGACGGTCCCGTCGCTGCCCAGGCCGTAGAAGAGCGCCTGCGTCACCCCCTCGCCCGGTGTCTCGAAGGGGGCGACCTCGAGGGAGAGGTGCGTCACGTCGTCGGTGATACCGACGGTAAAGCGCGGTTTCGGCTCCGCTTTTTTCAGTTCGTCGAAGACTGCTTTGACCATGGCGGGCGTGAACTCCTTGGAGGAGAGCCCGTAGCGCCCGCCGATCATGCGGGGCATCGACTTGCAGCGCCCCTGGGCGAACGCTTCGGCGTAGACATGCATCACGTCCGAGAAGAGCGGCTCCGCGTAGGCGCCCGGCTCTTTCGTACGGTCAAGGACGGCGATCGCCTCGACACTCTTGGGGATCGCATCGAGGAACCGCTCTGCATCGAAGGGCCGGTAGAGCCGGACGATCAGCACCCCCGTTTCATACCCCAGCGTATTGAGCGCGTCCACCGTCTCGCGCACCGTCTTGGCCCCCGATGCCATCAGCACGATCAGTTTTTTCGGGTTGGGGCAGCCGTGGTATTCGTACAGACGGTACTGCCTGCCTGTCAATGCCGCGAAACGGTCCATCTGCTCCTGGACGATGGCGGGGAAGGCATTGTAGTAGCGGTTGACGCTCTCGCGCCCCTGGAAGTAAACGTCGGGGTTCTGGCTCGTCCCCCGCAGGACCGGGGATTCGGGGTCCAGAGCCCGGGCCTTGTGGGCATTGACCAGCGCCGTCGGGATCATCGCTTTGAGCACCGCATCGTCGAGGGTCTCGACGTTCATCAGCTCGTGCGACGTCCTGAAGCCGTCAAAGAAGTGCAGCACGGGCAGCCGCCCCTCCAGGGAAGCCGCCTGGGCGATCAGGGCGAAATCCTGCGCCTCCTGGGCATCGCAGGAGGCGAGCATCGTGAAGCCCGTCGGCCGGCACTGCATGACATCGCTGTGGTCCCCGAAAATGGAGAGCGCCTGCGCGGCCAGGGAACGGGCGGCGACGTGAAAGACGGTCGGGGTCAGCTCCCCGGCGATCTTGTGCATGTTCGGGATCATCAGCAGCAGCCCCTGCGACGCCGTGAAGGTCGTCGTCAGCGCCCCCGCCTGCAGCGCGCCGTGGACCGCGCCGCTGGCACCCCCCTCGCTCTGCATCTCCATGACGTCCGGCACGGTGCCGAAGATGTTCTTCTCCCCGTTCTCGGCATACTCGTCGGAGTGTTCCCCCATGGGGGATGAGGGGGTGATCGGGTAGATGGCGATCACCTCGTTGGTTTTGAATGCGACACGCGCGACCGCTTCATTGGCGTCCATAACAATCCGTGACATAGCGGGCTCCTTATCATAATTTATTGACTCGTTTGGGCCCATTGTACTCCGATGAAAGAAAAAGGCAAATTAAATAAAACGGTATGCAACCAAAGGGAGATAATCGGGGCAAAAACCCCGGAAAAAGGCGCCGCTGCGCTCAGTCGATCAGGTTGATGGTCGAGAGCAGTTCGCTGTCGATCGTGTAGGAGTGGGAGACGACGTCGTCGATCTCCATGAGGCCGTAAACCCCGTCGCGGTAGTAGACGACCTTGTTGGCGTCCCGGGAGTGCAGCAGGTGGTCGATGGCATGGATGACGAACTCAAAGGCCATCAGCCTGTCGGTCACCGTCGGGTTCCCCCCGCGCTGGATATGCCCCAGGATACTCACCCTGGTCTCCAGGCCGATGGCCGACTCCAGCCACTCCGCGATCTCGGCGGTTTTCCCCGTCCCTTCGGCGACCACCGCCAGAATGTAGCCGCGCCCCCCGGCCACCTCTTCGAGCAGCTTCTGCTCCGCGACTTTGATATTGAAATCGGCTTCGGGGATGATACAGATCTCCGCCCCGCTGGAGATGGCGGAAACGACGGCAAGGTAGCCGCACTCCCGGCCCATCACCTCGACGACGAAGGCGCGGTTAAAGGTCGAGGCCGTATCGCGGATCTTGTCCAGGGCATCGCGGATGACGTTGAGCGCCGTATCGACGCCGAGGCAGTAGTCCGTGCCGTAGATATCGTTGTCGATCGTCGTCGGAATCCCGACGAAATTCAGCGGGAACTCCTCGCTGAAACGCTGCATCGCGCGGAAAGAGCCGTCCCCACCGAGCACGACGAGCCCGGTAATGTCATACTTTTTGAGGTTCTCGTACGCCTGTTTGCGGTAGTCGTATTCAAAAAAACGCTTGGAACGCGAAGAGCGGATAATGGAGCCGCCACGGTGCAGGATGCCGGCGACGTCGCTGTGGGAGGCCTCGGTGATCTCACCGTCGATCATCCCCTCCAGGCCGTGGTGAATGAAGTAGTGTTTCTGCCCCCGCTTGAAAGCGTAATCGACAAACTTCTTGATCGCAGGGTTCATACCGGGCGCATCACCGCCCGAACACATGATGGCCAGTGCCATGTGCGCTCCTTTTTATTCGTCGATGGTGACGACGTCGCTCCGGATGTCATTGAAGAGCAGGGTCTTGTGGTTCATACGGCGCTGGTAGAAAAACTGGTTCCGCTTCATGTTTTTGAGCTCGGAGGTGTTGTAGTAGTTCGCGTTGGAACAGCGACCGAGGAAGAGGAAGGAGAAGAGCAGCTTGAGCTGGGCGTTCTCGAAGATCTCATGGGGCTGCGTCAGGAACGTCAGCCCGTACTTTTTCATGTTGATCATGTTGAAGATGTACATGAGGAAGTCTTCGAACTTCGTATAGAAGCCGCCGAGCTGGGCGATCTCATGGAAAAAGTAGTAGTAATTCTCCAGCAGTTCCTGCTTGGAGATCGTCTGGGAGAGGCGGCTTTTGACATCGCGCTTGTTGGCGAAATATTTCGGGTTCACCGCCAGGTAGATATGCTTACCCTCTTTGACCGCTTCGTCGAAGGCCGCGTCAAAGGCATCGCTCTCTTCGAACTGCATATAGAAGAAGTATTCATCTTTGTAGCGCGCCTCGACTTCATCGATGGTGGGGTCCGAAAAGTCCATATAGAACGTCGGAATACCGCTGGCAATGACAAACTCGCGGATCTTCGAAGCAAGGTTCGTTTTTCCCGCCCCCTCTTCCGCGAGGATGAGCGTATTCCTATCGAGGATCTCGTCAGAGAGTTTCAGCGCGGCAATGCTGCTGTTGCAGTGACCGATAATGCTTTTCATCCGCGCTCCTCAGTGCTCACCGACAAACATTGCCATGTCCATCAGGCGCTCGGTGTAACCCCACTCGTTGTCGTACCAGGCCAGGACCTTGACGACGGTACCGTCGATGACGCTCAGCATATCCGGCACGAATGTACAGCTGTAGGAGGAACCGACGAAGTCACTGGAGACGCGTTTGTCGTGGTCGATCTCGACACGGCCTGCGTATTCGCCCGCCGCGGCGGCTTCGAAGGCGGCAATGACCTCCTCTTTGGTCGTCGCTTTTTTCAGGTTGACCGTCAGGTCGACGACGGAGACGTCCGTCGTCGGGACACGCATCGCGTACCCGTTGAGCTTGCCCTGCAGGTGCGGCATGACCAGGCCGATCGCCTTGGCGGCACCGGTGGTCGTCGGGATCATGTTGACCGCCGCTGCGCGGGCACGGCGCATATCTTTACTGTGCTTGACGTCGAGCAGGTTCTGGTCGTTTGTATAGGAGTGGATCGTCGTCATCAGACCGTTCTCGATCCCGAAAGTGTCATCAAGGATCTTCGTCACCGGTGCCAGGGCATTGGTCGTACAGCTGGCGTTGGAGATGACCGCTTCGCCCTGATAGCTGTCGGTATTGATCCCGATAACGTACGTCGGCGTATCGTCCTTGGCCGGTGCGGACATGACGACCTTTTTGACGCTGCCTTTGAGGTGTTTGGACGCCGTCTCCGTGGTCAGGAAAACGCCGGTACACTCGACGACGACTTCCGCGCCCGCTTTGCTGAAGTCGAGGGACTCCGGGTCACGTTCGCTCAGCATCATGACCGGCTTACCGCCGACCTCGATGGTGTTCTCATCGATCACTTTCGTCTCGATCCCCGCGTGAACGGAGTCGTACTTCAGCAGGTACTCCAGCATATCCGGTTTGGCCGTCGTATTGATTGCCACCAGCTCCATATCGTCGCGCTGCGCCGCGATCTTGATCGCGATCAGACCGATCCGTCCCGTTCCGTTTACCGCTACTTTGATTGCCATTTTTATTTCCTCGCAGGATGATTTATTCGCCATTATAGTAGAAATGGTGTATAGAAAAGATTACGTCTTTGTATAAATAGTGCCCACAGCCCCGTCGCGCCCGGGGGAGAAGAAAACCTCCGGCGACGCGGCATCGGGATTTGCCATAGTAGCCCGGTACGGTTACTGTCCTATTACGCACCGGCCTCACCCGTTCCGGTACCCATCCCGCGTAGGCCATTCTTCTGGTACAATGGGTGCTTATCGATCGCTGCGCCGGCGTTTTCCATCCGACGCAACGATGCACGCAAAGGGGGAAACATGAACCTTTTCGAGTCCCTTCACGCGCAGCCCTGCAGTATTGAAGGGCTGCGTGAAAGCCTTCGGCAGCGCCACATCCAGACCCATGAGCACTGCGAGCGTGTCGTCCTGCTCGCCGACGCCTTCGGCCGTGCCTGCGCCCTCTCCCCCGACGAGCAGATCCAGCTGCTCTACAGTGCCATGTTCCACGACATCGGTAAGATCGGTGTTCCCGACAGCATCCTTCTGCACCCGGACGTCCTTGCCCCCGAGCAGCGCGACACGATGCAGCTGCACTCCACCATGGGTGAATCCATCGTCAGATTGATGCAGCTGCCCCAGGGCGACAAAATCGCCACCTATGTCCGGCACCATCACGAGCACTACGACGGCAGCGGCTACCCAGACGGGCTCGGCGGCGAGACGATCCCCCGTATCGCCCGGATGCTCTCCATCCTCGACAGCTACGACGCCCTGCGTGAAACGCGTCCCTACCGCGCAGCCCTGGAGCATGACAAAGCCATTAGCATCATGCAAAGCGAAAGCGGCACCAAGCATGACCCCGAACTGCTGACTGTATTTTTACAGCTGGATGCAATGGATATTTTTGATAAACAGTATAGTGAGAGATAGTGTTGTATGAAAGAAATTGGTGGAGCTGTGGAGAATCGAACTCCAGTCCGAAAACAAGCTACCTGCGGCGTCTACATGCTTAGAGAGGTTGTTTGATTTAACCGGGCTTCACACAACCTGCAAAGCTAGACCGGGCGAGTCTCGAAGTTCTTCTGCAGATGAGACGCTCTGCAGATATATCTGGAGAAGGGTGATACTTCAAAATCCTTCCTATCCAGAGTCGGAAGGCGAAGCAGTCCTAAAGGTTAGTTAAAACTTACGCTACAGCGTAAGCAGGACGATAATTTGTGTTGTTTGCAGTTATGCAATCTGAGCCGTATAACGGGATGCTCAGCCCGGCATGCAACCGTAGGCGACCTGCTCCCGTCGAAACCAGGTCAGCCCCGTGTTTAAGTAAACATTCAATTATACCATAATTCCGGAGACGCCGGAGAAAACGGCGCGCCGGCCGCTGGGAAGCGGTGGCTTATTTCAGCAGCCAGACTTCGATGCGGCGGTTGGCCGCACGGCCCTCTTTGGTACCGTTATCGGCGACCGGCTGGGACTCGCCCTTGCCTTCGGCGATGATGCGGTCTTCAGCAATACCGTTGGCAATCAGGAGGGTTCTGACGCTGTTTGCACGCGCTTCAGAGAGCCCCTGGTTGTATTTGTCGGAGCCGCGGCTGTCCGTATGGCCGAGGATCTTCACGTTGTATGCCGGGCTCTCTTTGAGGAAGTCGGCGAACTCAACGACTTTGCTTTCAGACTCTTTGGCGATGACCGCAGAAGCAGTCTCATAACGGATCTTCAGGGTCTTGACAACCGGGCAGCCGACCATATCGACTTTGAACCCTTCAGGCGTGTTCGGGCAGTTGTCTTTCAGGTCGCTGACGCCGTCACCGTCGCTGTCGACCGCACATCCCAGTTCATCAACCACGGCACCCTCCGGCGTATTCGGACACTTGTCGGAAGCGTCGACCACACCGTCGTTATCGCCGTCAAGCTGGCACCCTTCCGCGTTGACCGTTGCACCGGCAGGGGTATCCGGGCATTTGTCCGCCGCATCGGCCACACCGTCCTTGTCACTGTCAAGCGGGCATCCCTTCGCATCGACGGTAACGCCGGCTGCCGTATCGGGGCACTTGTCCGCATCATCTGCAACGCCGTCATTGTCGCTGTCCGCCGGCGCTGCGGCTACCGGTGCCGGTTCCGGCTCAGGTGCAGGCTCTGCCGCAGCCTCGGAACCGCCGAAACTGACGGTGAACCCGACCAGCGCCGCCAGATTGTTGTCCCAACGGTCGTCGTTGTATTTGAGCATATAAAGCGCTTCGGCTTTAAGGGCCAGCATCTCGGTGAGCGGGAATTTGAAGCCCAGGCCGGCATCGGCCATCACGCTGTCTTTGTTGTCGTACATGTCCTCGGTCATATTCTCATATCCGAGACCGGCTTTCATAAACGGGATCGCCGAACCCAGCGGCGCGTATTCATGCACGGCGTTGAGCATAACACGGGTAATCGTCGTTTCATCCGGTCCCGGCTTGTAGTCCGCATCCGGCGAATAGAGCACCGCCAGTTCCGGTTTGATGCTCTCAAAGATCCCGTTGAACTGGAATTCGGCACCCACGGTACCTTCTTGTTTCAGGTTGAGGTTGCCCTCCGGCCAGACCACACCGAAGAGCGGTGTGACTTCATAATCCGCCGCAGCAGCGGACGTTGCAAGCACTGCTGCGGTAACAGCAGAGGTGATCAATCCTAATTTGCGCATATTTTCTCCTTTGTTTATAACGGAATTTCCCCTCGGTTCATGGAAAACTCGTCATCTTGGCTGCATTATAGCACGACAAATTCTCATCATTAATGAGGAAAACACAAAATTTGATAGATTTTTGATACAAAGCGGAAACAAAAGGGAAAAAAGGAAGAAAAGAAGGGTTACTGATGCGGAAGGCCCGGCCTATCGGCCGTGCTTCCTATTCCCACTCGATCGTTGCGGGCGGCTTGGAGCTGATGTCGTAGACGACGCGGTTGATCCCGTCGACTTCGTTGATGATGCGGCGGCTGATGCGCTCGAGCAGTTCGTGCGGCAGGTGTGCGAAAGTCGCCGTCATCCCGTCGACCGCCTCGACGACGCGGACACAGACCGTGTTGTCGTAGGTACGGTTATCGCCCATGACACCGACGCTCTTGACGTTGAGCAGGACGGCAAAAGCCTGCCATGTACGGGTGTAGTACCCGCTCGCCTTGAGCTCATCGAGCAGAATGACATCCGCTTCGCGCAGGAGATCAAGGTCGGGCTTGTTGACGTCGCCCATGATACGGATCGCCAGGCCCGGTCCCGGGAACGGGTGGCGGTTGATCATGGATTCCGGAAGTCCCAGTTCGCGGCCGAGCTTGCGGACCTCATCCTTGAAGAGTTCACGCAGCGGTTCGATCAGTTCGAAATCCATCCAGTCCGGCAGGCCGCCGACGTTGTGGTGGGACTTGATCGTCTCGGAAGGCCCTTTGACAGAGACCGACTCGATGACGTCGGGGTAGAGTGTCCCCTGGGCCAGGAACTTGATGCCGGAGTGCTTTTTCGCCTCGGCTTCGAAAACCTCGATAAAGGTGTGGCCGATCGTTTTACGCTTCGTCTCCGGGTCGGTGACGTTTGCCAGGCGCTCCAGGAAAAGCTCGGAGGCATCGGCAACAACGAGGGGGACTTTCAAGTTGACCTTGAAGACCTCCTCGACCTGTTCACGCTCGCCCTTGCGCAGCAGTCCGTTATCGACAAAGACGGGAACCAGCTGGTCGCCGATCGCCTCGTACAGCAGTGCCGCGACAACGGAAGAGTCGACGCCGCCGGAGAGCCCGCAGAGCACCTTGCCGTCACCGACCTGCTCTTTGATCTTCGCGATCTGTTCTTTGAGGAAGTGGCCCATATCCCACTTCTCCGTTACGCCGCAGATCTTCCGGGCGAAGTTGCGCAGCATGAGATACCCCTCTTCGCTGTGCTGAACTTCGGGGTGGTACTGCATGGCGTAGACGCGCTTCTCCTCGTTCGCGATCGCTGCGAAGGGGGAGTTGTCGGAGTGGGCGATCGGTGCGAATCCCTCGGGAAGTTCGTCAACGCGGTCGCTGTGGCTCATCCAGACGATGCGGCCGTTCTCGCACGATTCAAACAGCGGGGAGACGTTGCCGTGCTCCTCGTTGATATAGAGCTCCGCCTTGCCGTACTCGTGGTGATCGGAACGGATGACTGAACCGCCGAAATCGACGGCGATCCGCTGCATGCCGTAACAGATCCCCATGACGGGAAGGCCGAGGTCGTAAATCGCCTTGTCCACTTCGTAGGCGTCTTCGTCATACACTGAGGCCGGGCCGCCGCTGAGGATAATCCCTTTGGGGTTTTTCGCGGTGATCTCTTCGACCTTGGTGAAGTAGGGAACGATTTCACAGTAGATACGTTCCTCGCGCAGGCGGCGTGCAATAAGCTGCGTATACTGCGATCCGAAATCCAGTACGATAATGCTGACGTCTTTCACGGTAGGACCTTTATGAATGGTTGATTGATAATGGAAGGATAGCTTAAAAGGGGTTAGATTTGGGTTAGTGTCGGGCAGTACGCCGGAGGGGTGTTGCGCCCCGGCGGGCAACGCCGAAAGGCGGGCCTAGTAGAGCCCGAGAATCTCGAACTGAATGTACCAGAGCACCAGTGAGAGGATATACCCCGCCAGGATCGTCCAGGAGTATTTCATATGCGCACCGAAGGTATAAATCCCGCGCAGACGCCCCATAACGCCGACACCTGCGGCGGAACCGAAACTGATCAAACTCCCGCCGATTCCCGCCGTCATCGTCACGAGCATCCACTGGTCCAGCCCCATCTCCGGGCTTGCCTTGAGGATCGCACTCATAACCGGGACGTTGTCGACGATCGCCGAGAGGAACCCGACGCCGATGTTTGACGCCGTCGCACCGATCACGCCGTAGAGGTCGTGGATGTAGTTGAGGAAGCCGACATAATGCAGCGCGCCGACGGCGGAGAGGATCCCGAAGAAGAAGAGCAGCGTATCATTCTCGATCTTCTGCATATTGACGAAAATGTCGAATGAGTCGCGCTTCTGCTTGGTGAGGCGGAAAGAGTAGAGCTTGAGCAGCGCCAGGCCAAAGACCATGCCCCACATCGCCGGGAAGTGGAAGAACTGGTGCCCCATGACGGCTGTAAAGATCGTGAAGGCCCCCAGCCAGACGACGGCCATCCCGCCGTCGCGCATCTGCGGTGCCGTTTCAGTACTGGCATCAAATGCCGGCGCTCCTGCGGGAACGAAACGCGCCAGCAGCCATGCCGTCAGGACCCAGCCGCCGATGGAGGGGACGAAGAGGAAGAGGAAGTCAACGAACTCGCCCTTCTGCGCCGTCCACGCCATCAGGGTCGTAATGTCACCGAAGGGGCTCCAAGCACCGCCCGCATTGGCTGCGACGACGATATTGATGGCGCCCGGGACCAGGAACTTGTGGTTGTCGCGGTCGATCGTAAAGAGGACCGTCGAGAGGATCAGCGCCGTGGTGAGGTTGTCGGCCACGGGGGAGATGAAGAACGCCAACAGCCCCGTCAGCCAGAAGAGTTTCTTGTAGCTGTATCCCTTGGAGACGAGCTTGTACTTGAGCACGTCAAAGACACCCCGCTCGATCAGGGTCTCGATAAAGGTCATCGCCACGAACAGGAAGAAGAAGATCTCCGCGATCTCCTCGATCAGCGTGCGCATCTCCTCGTGCAGCGGGTCCGGGGAGAGCCCGTTAAGCGCATAGTAGATCCCGATCAGCATAAACGAGAACGTCCCGATGAACAGCGCCGGCTTGGCCTTGTTCAACTCATATTTTTCTTCTGTTGCAATAAAATAATAGCCGACGGCAAAGACGGCAAGAACGGCGATCCCGACCCACGTCGAGGTCAGATCAAGCATGGTATCATGCATATAAAACTCCCAATTGAAATAGATTTCACACCTCCGAAGGTGTCATTAACTCAGTGTTCGCGGTAATGGACACCGACCGATTCATCCCTGGCCAGGGCGGCACGGACGATTTCGTGCGCCGTCAGCAGACGCAGTCTCAGCATCCGGCCGATCGGGGAAGCGAGCATCGTGTCAATGGTGGCCAATGCCTCCTGAAGCCCCTCAGTCGTCCGGACAATGGAAACGAATTTCCACATTATACGGCGCAGCTGCTCCTTTTTCTCTTTGTCTCCCTCGACAAACAGGGGGTCGTCTCCGGGGGCAAAATGCGCGGTGCAACGGGTTCCCGGTTCGGCCAGCAGTGCCGCGGTCGCCCGTTTGGCGAAGACCAGCCCCTCCAGCAGCGAGTTGCTGGCCAGCCGGTTGGCACCGTGTACCCCCGTCGACGCGGCTTCGCCGATGGCATAGAGTCCTCTGATGCCGGCCACGTTACCGTTCAGGTCCGTTTTGATCCCGCCGATAGCGTAGTGGAACGCCGGGGAGACCGGCACCCGGTCCTTGGGGACATCAAAGCCCATATCCTGCAGGTTCGCGCTGATATTGGGAAAACGCTTGTGGAAATAGGCCGGATCAAACTCCCGGAACGAGAGGTAGATCTGCTTTTTCGTTTTGCGGCGGTAGTCGAAAAGCGCCCGGCTGACGATATCGCGGGGGGCGAGCTCGCCCCGGGGGTCGTAATCGAAGAGGAACCGGTAGCCGTCCTCGTCTTCGACCTGCGCCCCCTCGCCCCGCAGCGCTTCACTGAGCAACTGCTTCTGTACCGACTGGTTGCCGAGGTAGACGGTCGGGTGGAACTGCATCATCTCCATCTGTTCCAGGGCAATCCCCTTCTCGACGCAGATCCCCTGGATGTCACCGCTGATGCTGTAGGCGTTCGTGTGAAAGCGGTAGAGCGAGCCCACACCGCCGCTGGCGAGGATCACCTGGTGCGCCAGGATTACCTTGCGCTCACCCTTGTAGACGACTTCCACCCCGCAGATCTGCCCCTCCTCGATCAGGAAATCGATGACGGTGGCGTTGGCCAGCATGGGGTGGGGGTTGTTCAGCAGCAGGAAGTGGTGGAGGTGCCGTCCCGTCGCATCGCCGCCCGCGTGCAGGATCCGGTCGGCGGAGTGTGCCGCCTCCTTGGTATAGAGCAGGCGCCCGTCCTCGGCGGTGTCAAACTTGAACCCGCGCCCCATCAGGTCCCGGACCACCTCCTGCGACGTTTCGCTCAGGACCCGGACCGCCTCCTCGTTGCACATGCCCGCACCCGCTTCGAGGGTGTCTTTGATGTGAATGGGGATATCGGCGTCGTTACGCGCCGTTGTCACGCCGCCCTGGGCGTAGTAGGTATTACACTCCCAGGGGCGGGTCTTGTTGATCAGGAGGACTTTTTTGTCGGTGGGAATGTTCAGTGCGGCGTAGAGTCCCGCGACCCCGGCACCGATGATGAGGATGTCATACTGCATCAGCGCACCTTTTGCGGGGCTTCATAGTAGGGGTCGCCCTTGTAGCCGCATCCAGTAAGGCTTAACAGGCAAACCGCTATAATCATCATATGAAAAATGCTTCGCATATTCTCGCTTCACTGCGGCAAAAGCCGTCGTTTTCAAAATTGGCGCACTTCGAGTGCATCCGCCGCATCCAGGGGCTTTTTCCCCCGCACCTGCAGCGGCTCGTACGGTACGGCTATTTTCACAACAAAATACTCTATTTTGTCCTCAGCCATCCGGGCGCCAAACAGGAGTTCGATAATATCATTGCGTCGATTAAAGCCCCTTTAAAACGCTATACGCCGCCGGAGTGCCGGGAGCAGCTTCCCGAGGACATCCGCGCCTTCGTCACCCACCGCGCCCCGGCGGTGAACAGCAACGACCCGGGGATGGTACGCGATAGCGAAGCGCACTATATCGAACGCGCCGAAGGGGACTTCGGCAACGATACGCACCACCCCGAACTGCACCGCCTTATCGAACGGATCAGAGAACACATCCATGCTCGAACAGATTCAGAACCTGCCTGACCGTCCCGGCGTCTACCACTACTACGACGCCGGCGGCCACCTGCTTTATGTCGGCAAGGCCAAAAGCCTGAAGAAAAGGGTCAAGAGCTACTTCCGCTTTACCCCCGTGCTCGCCCCCAACCCGACCCTCTCCCCCCGCATCCGCAAGATGCTCGGCGAAACGGTGTCGCTGCACTATATCGTCGTCGAAAGCGAGCACGACGCGCTGATCCTGGAAAACTCCCTGATCAAGCAGCTCAAACCCAAGTACAACATCCTGCTGCGCGATGACAAAACCTACCCCTATATCTACATCGACCGGGCCCTCCCTTTCCCCCGTTTCGAGATCACCCGCAAAGTCATTACCGGCAGTAAGATCGAGTACTTCGGCCCCTACTCCGTCGGGGCGCGGGACATCCTCGACTCCCTCTATGACCTCGTACCGCTCGTGCAGAAACAGGGGTGCCTCTCCGGGGGAAAAACCTGCCTCTTCTACCAGATGAAACAGTGCCTGGGCCCCTGCGAGGGGCTGGTGACGCCGGAGGCGTACGCCGAGCTCATCGACGAGGCCAAAAGCCTTATCGACTCGAAACGGAAACTGCTCGCCCGCCTCGAAGCGCGGATGGCCTTTTACGCCGAAGCGCTGCGCTTCGAGGAGGCGGCCAAGCTGCGCGACCGCATCGACCGTATCGAACGGAGCGAACAGCTCTCCAAGATCGACCTGGCCAACGCGGCGGATTACGATATCTTTGCCGTCGCCCACAACGACCGCTACGCCGCCATCGTGCGCCTCTTCATGCGGCGCGGCAAGATCGTCTCTTCGGCCTTCGATACGATCCGTACGGGTGCCCTCTTCGATCCCGGCGAACTCTACGAACGCACCCTGCTGGAATTCTATGTCCATGACCAGCCCCCCATCGTCGCCCCCATCCTCGTTGCGGACGATTTCGAGACCCGCGAATGGGTCGCCTCGGCGCTCTCCAAACACCTGGGGCGCAACGTTCAGATCCACGTGCCGCAGCGCGGCGAGAAGCGCAAGGTCATCGATACCGCACGCCTCAATGCCGTGGAGCTGCTCCAAAAACAGCGCCACAGCGGTGCGGAACGGACGGCGGAGGCCCTGCAGGAGCTCTGCAACCTCTCCGCCTTCCCCGAACGTGTCGAAGTCTTCGACAACTCCCATCTTGCCGGGGTCGCGCCCGTCGGTGCCATGATCGTCGCCGAAAAAGGGACGTTCCTGAAAAAGGCCTACCGTCACTACAACCTCGACGCCCGGGACGAATACGCCCAGATGCGCGAAATGCTCTCCCGCCGGATCGAGAGTTTCGGCACCAACCCGCCGCCGGACCTCTGGGTGATCGACGGGGGGCGCACCCTGCTGCTGCTGGCACAGGAGCTACTGGCCTCGGCCGGGGTCAACCTTGACGTCATCGCCGTCAGCAAGGAGAAAATCGATGCCAAAGCGCACCGGGCAAAGGGAAAGGCCGCCGACCTGATCCACACCGCCGAAGAGACCCTGAGACTCCCGACGACCGACCCCCGTCTGCACTGGGTACAGCGGCTGCGGGACGAGGCCCACCGCTTCGCTATCACCTTTCACAAAAAGCAACGAGAAAAAGAAGCAAAAAGCTCCCATCTGCTGCAACTGAAGGGGATTTCCGAAGCCAAGGTGAAAAAACTTCTCAATCATTACGGCACCTTTGAAGCCATTTATGCAGCCCCCGAGGCGGAACTGGCCGCCCTCCTCAACACCGCTGATGCAAAAAAGATCAAAAACAGTTATCGATAAGTTGCATTTTGCGGTTAATATGCTATATTTATCCAGACACAAATTAAAACAAGGCCGACTATGCAGGTAGTAGAACCGATAGATGAAGAGTTTAAATTCGAAGGCCGTGCGATCGTCAGTGAAACAGACCTGAACGGGGTCATTACCTTTGCCAACCGGAAGTTCTGTGAAATCTCCGGCTACACCAAAGAGGAGCTGATCGGACAGCCGCACAATATTATCCGCCACCCTGATATGCCGAAAAAAGCGTTTGAAATGATGTGGAACACCATCAAGCAGGGCAATGTCTGGACCGGTCTTGTCAAAAACCTGCGCAAAGACGGGCGCTACTACTGGGTCGAAACAACCATTACGCCGATCCAGGATGAAAGCGGGGCGATCACCAAATACGCCGCCGCACGCAAAGGGGCCAGCGAAGCGGCCGTCGAAGAGGCCGAGGCCCTCTACGAGCGCCTACGCGGCGAAGAAGCAGAATCATAAAGTGAAGGAGGCATTGTGCTAATCTACAACCACAACAAACAACTGGTGGGTATTGACGACGAAACGCTACACCATCTCGGCTATAAAACCCTCTCCGAGTTTCTGGCGGACTACAAGGATGTAGCTGAAATGTTCGTCAAGAAGCCGGGCTATATCCACAATTTCCAGAATTTCCCCTGGATCGATTTTGTCCTTCACGCCGACGCCGAAGATACCCGCGCCATCATCCAGAACGAGAAGGTCAACTTCTCCTGTGTCCTCAGCCTCTCGCCGATCTTCATGACCGATGCCCCGGAGAATGAGGGGTACGTCGTCCACCTGAAACAGATCAAATCCCTCAGCGGAACGATGGAGCCCTTCGAACGCCCCGCACCCACGGAGCCGGCACCCTTTGCGGAACCGGCTGCATTCACGCAACCGCCCCACCCTGCTGCCGAGCCCGAAGCACCGATCGCGCCCCCTAGCGAGCCAGAAGAGGAGTTTGAGTTCAAAGAGCTGCCGGCGATCGACCTGCCGGACATCAACCTCGACGGGTCGCTCAACGAACCGGAGAGCTTTGAAGCCGAAAGTGTTGAACCGGAACCCTTCGCCCTCGAAGAAGAGCCCTATATGCCGGAAACCTTTGAACCGGCTGTCACCCCGGCCAAAACCGAAAGACCGATGCTCGGTGACTATATCAACCAAGAAGAGCAGGCCTACCTCGACAACCTTCAGACCGACAGCGACTATGTTTTCGATCCCCACGTTGCGGCGGATGAGCTCGGCCTCCCCGTCGATCTGATCGAGGAGTTCATCGGTGACTTTATCCAGCAGGCCCACGAGTTCAAAAACGGCCTCTTCAACGCTAACCACGAGGAGGACTTCGACGAAGTCCACCTGCTCTCTCACAAACTCAAAGGGGTCGCGGCCAACCTGCGGATCGAAGACGCCTTCGAGGTCCTGAGCATTATCAACTCTTCCCGTGACCAGATCGAGATCGAGGCCAACCTGAAGCAGTTCTACCTGATCGTCGCGAAGATGGAGGGCAAACCGCTTCCGGAGATGCTGGAGACAGCCGCACCGGCTGCAGAGGAATCCCTCCCGCCGGCACCGGCGGAAGAGCCCGAAGAGGATCTCTACGACTTCGGCGACCTTCTTGGAACCAAGGAGACAGAAGAGGAACTGCCCGCCTTCGATAAAGAGCCGCCGGCCCCGATCCCCGAACCGGAAGAGGAAGAGGACCTTCTGCCCCTTGACCTCGGCCTTCCGGATGAGGAGCTTCCGGAAGAGGCGGAGGAGTCCGTCGAACTCCCGCCGCTCAAAGATGAGCACACGCCGCCGGTCGAGGAAGAGCCTCACGAGCCGGTCGAGGATGTCGAACCGTTCGGTCTCGACATCATCCCCGAGACAGAGCAGCACCTTATTGATGATGCCGAAGAGGGAGAACACTACAAGCAGGTCAGCGGTGACGCCGCAAAAGACGCCGCACTGATGTCCGGAGCCGAAGAAGCAGAGCTGCATTACGACCTCACACGGGCGGCGGCCGAGATCGGTCTGAGCGACTCCTTCGTCAAAAGCCTGGTAGAGGATTTCGTTGATGACGCCAAGAAGAAAAAAGGCGAAATCATGCAGGCGATCGATGACGGCGACCTGAAAAAAATCCGTGCCGCGGCCTTCGAATTCAAAGGCCTTTCGGACAACCTCCGTATCGAGGATGTCTCCCGCAGCCTCACCAAGCTGCTGCGTCATGAACAGCAGCCCGCCCTGAAACGGGAAGCGGAACACTTTTATTCACTCTTGAATCAACTCTAAAAAGGAAGCTATATGAATTTGGGACTTAAAAGCCAGTTACGCCTGATCAGCCTTTTGCCGATCCTCCTCCTGCTGAGCCTGGCCAGTTTCTACGTTTATACCTCGTTCAGGGACTACCAGTCCGCGGAAGTCCTGCAGACGAAGTTGGCTGAGAACAAATACCTCAACGGATTGTTCACCAATATTTCCCGCGAACGCGGGATGACCGTTATGTACATGGGTAACCACTCCGAAGCGACCAAAAAATCGCTGCTCTCCCAGCGCGATATCGTCGACCAGTCGCTTGGGCAGCTTGCCGGTACCCTGAACTCAAAGGATGCAGCAACGCTCAAAGGCATCACCGGCACCATCGAAGAGGTGCGTAATGCCGTCGATACCGGCAATGCGGAGTTCGAATCCGTTTATGCAGAAGCCTACGGGGTCGTCCTGAGCAACATCCTCGAGATCCTGGGGCACATTACCCAGATCTCCGATGACAAAGCGCTCTCTTCCAGTGCTTCGGCCTACTTCAACCTGCTCCAGTCCGAGTTCTACACCGCTTCCGAACGCGACTTCATCTCCTTCATTCTCGCCCGTTCGACGGCGCTGGAGACCGAAGAGGTCAACCGCTGGCTCTCACTGATCGGCCGGGCGGACGCCATCAGCTACGATACGGCCCTCGATGCCGACCTCAAAGCCGCGATGGATGCCCTCTTCAAAGGGGAGGATAATATCGAGCTCTTTGAAGACATCACTGCCGAACGTGCGGAGATCATCCAAGCGATCAACGACGGACTCTACTCCACACAGTCCGGTGTCTGGTTCGCCATGCTCTCAGAAAAGACCAACCTTCTCTCCGAAGCGGAAAATGTCCTGATCGAAGCGATGGATAAACGCGCGGCCGTGGTTCAGACCCAGGCCCTCGAGATCCTGACCGCCGCCGTCGTCATCTGGGCCATTGCGATCATTATCGCACTGCTGGGCTACTTCCTCGCCAACGATATCGCCCGCAACATCAAGGACCTCGAATCGGTCCTCAAACGTGCGGCAGAGGGTATCGAAACGGAAAGCACCGATATCAACCTCGAGACGGCGAAGGGTACGGCGCAGGCCTACGCCCTGCTTGAAGGGGTCATCGAACAGACCCGGATGGATAAGGTCTCCGCCCAGGAAGCGAGTGAAGCGAAATCGATGTTCCTGGCGAACATGTCCCACGAGATCCGTACCCCGCTCAACGGTATCGTCGGCTTCACCGAACTCCTGAAAGACACCGACCTCCAGGAGGAGCAGCGCGAGTTTATCGATATCATCGAGAAAAGCTCCGAGAACCTGCTGGAAATTATCAATAACATCCTCGACCTCTCCAAGATCGAAAGCAACAAGCTCGAGATCGAAGAGATCGCCTTCAACCCGCTCGAAGAGTTCGAAAGCGCCGTCGAGGTCTATGCCGTCCGTGCTTCCGAAAAACACATCGACCTCGGCTGTTTCATCGACCCGAGCCTCGAACGTCCGCTCAAAGGGGACCCGACCAAGATCAAAGAGGTCGTCATCAACCTCCTCTCCAATGCGGTCAAGTTCACCAACAGCGGCGGCGCGATCAACGTCAATGTCCGCCGCGAAGCGTGCGATACGCCGAACCGTGCCCGTATCCGTTTTGAAGTCAAAGACAGCGGTATCGGTGTTACCGCCGAGCAGAAAGCCCGTATCTTCGAAGCCTTCGGTCAGGCAGACACCTCCATTACCCGTAAATACGGCGGTACCGGCCTGGGACTGACGATCTCGAGCAGCTTCATCGAACTGATGGGCGGCAAGCTCGATCTCGAGAGCGAACCGGGACAGGGAACCACCTTCTTCTTTACCCTGGAGCTCGAAGAGATTGAGACCCTGAACGATTCGCTCAGAAACACCTTCTCGAATATCAACGCCCTGGTTATGAACGATGCCACCCGCCAGAAGGCGCAGACGGAGTACCTGCTCGAGTACCTCAACTTCTATGGGGTCAAACATACGACCTTCGAGGACCTGCGCGAACTGAAACAGCTTCAGGAGAAGGGCAGCTATGACATGCTGATCGCCGACTTCGACTACTGCGACGAAGAGGTACTTCAGCAGGTCAGCGCCACACCGGAAGCGACCGTACTTGTCACCAAGTCCTACTACATGAAGAAGATCGAGAGCATGGAGCTCGACCTCTTCAAAGTACTCTACGAGCCGCTGAACGGTACCAAACTGCAGTCGGTGCTTGAATCCTTCGACGCCGAAGACTATGTCGTCAAAAAGGCGCAGAAAAAACGTAAAAAAGTCAGTGCGGACAGCCGTTTCGATGCCAAGGTCCTCGTCGCCGAAGACAATATCATCAACCAGAAGCTTATCCGCCGCACCCTCGAAGAGCTCGGCTTGGAGATCACCATCGCCAACAACGGACTCGAAGCTTTCGAAAAACGCAAAAACGGCGACTTCGACCTGATCTTCATGGATATCCAGATGCCGGTCCTCGACGGAATGGAAGCGACCATGGAGATCCTCGACTATGAAGAGGACGAGAACCAGCCGCACGTTCCGATCATCGCCCTGACGGCCAATGCCCTCAAAGGGGACCGCGAACGCTTCATGGACGTCGGGATGGATGAGTATACGACCAAACCGCTGGTCCGCACCGAGATCCTCAACCTGCTCAGCCAGTTCATCGGAGACAAGATCGTCGATACCCGTACACTCGAAACGGCAGAACCGGCGGAATCGGCACCGGAAGAGGTCGCAGCTGCCGTCGAAGAAACCGCAGCCGAACCGGCAGCGGAGGTCACCTACAGTGCCGATATCCTGCTGGTCAAGAAAGGGGTACTGGAGAACAAACTCTTCGGACAGCTCCTCTCGGATCTCGGCTTTACGTATGACAGCGTCAGCGGTGCCCAGAATATGGTCGAGGCCATCGAAGACAAGGCCTACAAGCTTGTCCTGTTCGACCAGGAGATCGAAGGACTCGATATGGAGCTCCTGCAACGGGCGCTGGACAGCAATGCGCACAAAACCGCAACCGTCATGATGATCGACCCGGGCGTCGAACCTGACGACGCCACACGCAGCCAGGTGGATGACGTTATCAAGAATGTCATCAACAAAGACCTTCTGCGTCTGATCTTTGAAAAATACGTATAAATACTAAAGGAAACTGAATGCCGAACAAACAACTGAAAGTACTTGCCGTCGATGACGACCTGATCAACCTGAAACTGCTCAAATCCATGCTGATGAAAACGGGATATGTCACTGAGGTTATCGAAGCCAAAAACGGCGCCGACGCGATCGGCGAGCTGAAAAACGCTCCGGATATCGATGTCGTACTGCTTGACATCATTATGCCCGTGATGGGCGGGCTGGATATGCTTCGCGTTCTGCGTGCAGACGAAAACCTGAAGCAGCCGCCGGTCATCGTGCTCACCACGGACGAGACGAAAAAAGCCGAGGCTCTCGAGGCCGGTGCGAACGGCTTCCTGATGAAACCGGTCCGCGAAAAAGAGCTCAGCGCCAAGATCTCCCAGCTGATCCTCTGATCGGCGGGGCTTTCCCCTCTTCTCCCTTATACGCCCGACAATACCCTGTTGATCGAATAGCGCATATCTTCATCGAGACTTTCCATCTTTTCGACCATCCACTGCAGATAGCCGCGATCATCCGCCGCGATTTCAAAGAGGGTCTTCCCTTTGTACTTGCCAAAGCGCATCGGGCCTTTGTAAAAGACGGGCTCCTTCGTCAGCGCGACCATCTTTTCGACGGGATTCTCACCCGGGAAACGCTCCTGGACACGCGCACGCAGACGGCTCAGAAAGAGCTTCAGTGTCAACACGTCGCCGATGGCGTCGTGCGCCTTGATCTCGACGCCGAGCTTCTGCGCTTCCGCTGGCTCCTCTTTGTAAAGCCCCATCTTATAGCGGAAATACTGCAGGCGGTGCGCCTCTTCATCGTCAAACACATGGCGGGCGCAGCGCAGGGTGTCGATCAGTTTCATCCCGTTGGCGAAGCCCTCTTTTTCGAGCATCCCCAGGTCAAAGGGGGCGTTATGGATCACAAGGTAGTTCTCGTCCCGGTTGAGGGCCATGAGGGCCCGGTAAGCCGGCGTCTCCGTACAGAGCGGTTTGCCTTCGATCATCTCCGGGGTAATGTGATGCACCTCCATCGCGCCATACGCGATCGGCACCTCCGTGGAGCAGAAGTCGTTATAGATTTCCGTCTGCTGTCCCGCCTCCAGTACCATAAAGCCCAGCTGTATAATGCGGTCCGTTTCTCCCGCCCCTGTCGTCTCCGTGTCCAGCAGTACGAATTTCGCCATGCCTATTGTTCCTCCTCGTCATAAAGTTCGCTGAACAGCCGTTCCATATCGAATACCGCCTTGGGTGCCTTCCACAGCAGATGCGGCAGCAGTTCCAGGAAAAAATAGCCCGCATAGATCATCGGATAGAAGATTTTGACTTCGTAATAGAGCTGCTTGTAGGTGTGATGTGCGCGGATCCATTTCTGGGCGATCTTCGATCCCCCCATGGCCAGGTTGACTTCGAACGATACGATAAAGCCCCAGACAAGGTAGGTGAGGATTGACCCGAAAAAGAGGTACCAAAAAGAGAACTGGAGCGAATAAAACATCCTGTCATTGTGCCATAGCAAACCCGTAACTAACCAAAAAGTGTCTACAATGTGCCCATGATAGAAAGCATCTACGGCTACCTCGGCATTGTCATCACCCTCGGCGGCGGTCTGTGGTGGATCGAGATGCGCACGCCCCTCAAACTCTTTACTTGGCTCCCCGCCATCGTCCTCATCTATCTCATTGCCATCACCCTGTCGCAGAGCGGTCTTTTTGCGCAGAATGCCGTACAGGCCGCGGCATACGGCGAGCTGAAAGCCTGGCTCCTGCCGATGATGCTCTTTAGCATGCTGCTTCAGCTCGACCTGCGGGCCTTCGCCGCACTCGGCAAACCCCTTCTGCTGGCCTACGGCGGCGCCGTGTTCTCCATTACCGGGGCCTTCTTCGCCGTCTTTGCCCTTTTTGGTTTCGGCCCGGAAGCCGCCGGGGTTTTCGGGGCACTCGGCGGCAGCTGGACCGGCGGGACGGCCAATATGCTTGCCGTCGCAGCGGCTCTCGAGATCTCCGAAACCCAGCTCGGCCCCGCCCTCGTCATCGACTCGCTGCTCTATACCCTCTGGGTCAGCGCCCTGCTGCTCGCCGTCCCTTTTGCCCGCCGCTTTGACCGCTGGAGCCGTGCGGAGGGCATAGAGATCACCTTGACGAAGCCCGAGGAAACCAAAAGCAGCCCGCGAACCATCCTCTTCCTTCTGACAGGCGCGCTCCTGATCGCCTTCGCCATCAAAACAGCATCCCCGCTGCTGCCCCTGCTGCCCGCAAGCACCTGGAGCGTACTGCTCGCGACCCTTGCCGGTGTCGCGGGAAGTTTCACGCCGATGCGGCGGCTGGGCGGCAGCAGTACCCTCGCCTCTTTTCTCCTCTACGTTCTGATCGCGCTGATCGGCTCCCATGCCGCGCTGCACGGCTTTGCCGATGTGCCTGTCTATCTTGCCGCCGGTGCGGCCATTCTGCTCCTGCACGCACTCTTCATGCTCCTGTTTGCCCGGACCTTCAGGCTCTCGCTTTTCAGCATCGGGGTTGCGTCGCTTGCCAATATCGGCGGGGTCGCCTCCGCCCCCATCCTTGCCGCCGCCTATAGCCGCCTGCTCGTCGGTCCCGCCGTTATCATGGCGATCATGGGCTACCTCATCGGCACCCTCGTCGGCCTCACCATCGCAACCGGCCTGCGGAGTGTGGCCGCATGACCATCAGCAGTGCCAGAGTTTTTCGGGCGTCACTCCCCCTGGCCACCCCCTTTGTCACGGCCCTGCGGCGCGTTGACGATGTCGTCTTTGTCATCCTCGAGCTGCAGACCGACAGCGGCCACACCGCCTACGGCAGCGCCCCCGCGACCAAGGCGATCACGGGTGAAACGCTCGAGAGCATCGAAGAAGCCCTGCAGCATCATATCCTGCCACGACTGTTCGGCCGTCCCTTCGAGTTCGAAACACTACTTCAAACCGTTGCCGCATCACTGCCGGGCAACAGCAGTGCCAAAGCGGCAGCCGACATGGCGCTCTACTCCCTGGCCGCACAGTGCGACGGGCTACCGCTTTACCGTTACCTTGGAGCAAATGAAGCGGCCCCCGTCACCACCGCCGTCACCGTCAGCCTGGGGACACCTGAAATGATGCGGGAGAAAGCTGCCGAACTCTTCCGTAACGGCTACGATATTCTGAAGGTCAAAGTCGGCGGCGGGGACGGGCTGGATGCCCTGCGCATCAGGGAGATCGCAGCCGTCCTGCCCGACGCACAACTGCTCGTCGATGCGAACCAGGCCTGGAACCTGCAGGAGAGCCTGGCCTTCATCGACGCCTGCGCCGACCTGCCCCTCGCCCTGATCGAACAGCCTGTACCCGCACCGGATCTCGAAGCGCTGCGGCAGATCACCGCTCACTCCCCCTTCCCGATCCTGGCCGATGAAGCGGTCTTCGATGCCGAAGACGCCCGGCGTGTACTTGATGCCGGTGCGGCGGACCTCATCAATATCAAGCTGATGAAATGCAGCGGCCTCTCCGGGGCCCTTGCCATCCTCGACGTCTGCCGCGCTTACGATATTCGGTGTATGCTCGGCTCCATGCTTGAAGGCCCCGTCTCCATCACCGCGGCACTGCATCTCGCCGTTGCCCACCCCGACCGTTTCGCCTGGATCGACCTCGACAGCCCCCTGCTCTACCACACCCTGCCTGCCGACCTCCCTTTCAGCGTCGATGGAAACCGTTACCTGCTCTGATACCGAAGCAAGCTTAGCTACATCCAACCTCTTCACTTATGATTTTTCATAAAAAACATACATAAAAAAATAAGTATAAATTTTTGACAATATGAATAATACTAAACTGAAATCTTTTTCAATTTTTTCACTCTTTAGAACATATTTGCTCTATACTCAAAAAAAATCCAGATTAAATCGTGAAAAATTAATATTTTTCAGCTGATATTATCCGCCAAAGGATACACCTTGAAACGTGTTATGTTCATTCGTTTGTTTGTCAAGGTTAGTGCAATCCTTTTCCTTCTCACCATCGAAGGGAATGCTGCCTGTTCAGAGCAACAGAATCAAAATTTATGCGAACGGGCCGGATACTGTACCTGGGATTCTGATATTGGGACCTGTAAAACAGGTCCGCAGCAGGACCTTTGTTACGGTACGCCGGTAACAGAGTGTTCGTTAGGTGCTGTCGTTGGCGGTCTGCTTGACATCGCGACGGACCTTCTCCCGATCCTCACCCCCATTCTTGATGATGCAGGAATCGTCTACACCGTAGTCGACGGTGTTATCTATATCGCCTGCGATGTTGTCGACCTTGTGCAAAGCATTCTGGATGCCATCAATATCGAGCTGCTAGGGGGGCTTATCCAGATCAATCTCGGAGAGGGTATCCAGATCCTTCGGACCAGTACGATCCCCATTAATCATGCCAATACAGACGGCGATCTCACCGATGTCGAAGTGATCGCCGACAATACACTGCTTCAGTCCCTACTAGGCGTCGTGGATTTTTGCGGTGTTGACGGGAGTGCCGGGAACTGTCAGTACGAGAGTGCACTGTCCCTCAATCTTGGCTATCTGGGACTCCTCGATCTCCTGAGCGACGCCATCGTTTACGACATGCCGGACATGGATGTCGCAGACGGCAACCATTCGATTTTCGCAACAACCACGCTTAATATTGATCTTGCATCCCTGCTTGGTGATTCTGCTTCGCCGCTGCTATACGGCCGCTACATAAAAAATGGTGAAACTTACGGAGGGAGAATTGCCAGCTGTTCCGGAGGCGGTGGAAACAGCGAGGAACCTTCCATACCCTCAACGGCAGATATTGTCGACACCGATGAATACCCCTATTTTGGAACGAGACAGGTCCTGAAAACAAAGGTTGCAGGAAACCCCGAAATCGCGCTGACCGTAGCCTACCTCGATCCGACGACGCATGAGCCCAAAACCTATAACAGCAGCGGGGAGTTTAACTGGTTACCGCCCCTTGAAGTCCTGCTCTACCGCACGGACAGCAGCTGTACGGACGAGCTTCCGCTGGCGGCACCGACAGCGGGAAGCCCCGCGGGCGAACCGGTCATCGCTTTCATTGAAAACGGCACGAGCTATGCGGACGCCAATACCTTTACGATGGCTGCCGTCGCCAACAGCAATACCCGGATACTTGCCAAATATGCAGACTGGGGAGATCTGCTCAATGACCTTGAATCGGCCAGCAGCTGCTTTTTGAACTCCAACTGGTCCGCGAACTTGAACGGTCTTCCTCAATGTCTGAACAATCTGGGAAGCTCCAGCGGAATTTCTCAAGAACTGATAGATAAATACCCCAATATCGCCACGGAGTGTCTCAACCCGCTTTTAACGACCGACCAGCAACCCTGCGGCTCCTCCGCCTACGACAACAGTGGTTCCAAAGGTTTTATCCTGCCGGAAAAATACAATCACGCCTACGGATGTCTGGCCTGTATTCTGGACAACGCCGCGAATGTGACGGCCTGTTCAAGTGACAATTTTGCCATTCGGCCTGCATCCTACAGCCTTGATATCAACGACTCAACCACCCCCAAAATCGGTGGAGAAGCCTATACACTGGAAGCCAATGCCACGTATGTCGGAGGTGGTGTCTCCCCTACCTCCGGATATACTGTTCTGCTCAACAATACGGCAGACAAAAACGCTACATTCACATTCAACCCCATGCCTACGGCAACGAACTGTCCGGGCGGTGACCATGGCTTTGACTACACGTTCACGGACGGAACGGGGAGTACCGCAATCACCTATCCGAATGTCGGCGATGTCAATATCACTCTGGCCGATGCGAACTGGACAGGCGTGGATCAGAACAAAGACGGATGGCTGGAGTGTCTGCCGGATTCGGACCGAACCTCTCCCGATCCCGTAGGCTGTCTCGTGAGCGCGCGTATCTCCGAGCGCTATATTCCCGATCATTTCGACGTCAATGCTTCGCTTAACAATGCCGGTGCAGGGTTCACTTACCTCTACGACATGAACCGATACAATGATGTCAACCAGACAGGTTACGATTACAACCTCTCAACGGCATCCCTCGAGATCAAGGTCTCGGCAATGGGGGCAAACGGGGTCGGAGTTATGAGCAACTATCTCGACAATTGTTACGCCAAAGACACCAATATCACGCTACAGACATCAGGTACACAACTCGACCCGCCATCGGCGCTGAACTACTTTCTTTATTTCAACCCGAACGAAGCGGATCCAGCGCTATCCAATAGCGGGGAAGGAAATACCACCCTTCCTTCACACGGTCTCATAACCTCCCTGCCCCTTACCAACACCACGGCTAGCTTCCCCGCTCGGAGCGCGCCAGATGCCAACGGAACAACAACCATCGCCTACAGAATCAACTTCGACCGCAAGGTCAACACTCCCCTCAACCCTTTCCGCCTTGCATTGGCCGGCGTCGACATTGTGGATACCGACGGCGTCTCCGGTTCCGACTTCAGCCCCAGCCCTGATACTGCGACCTTCCTCTACGGTCGGGTGCATGCACCGCGCTACCGTATCGACTGCAGCACTGCCGTAACAAGTCCCTGTAATTCCACACAACCACTCCAACTCTATTTCGCTTTTTACAGCACCGATACCAATCTGACACTACGGCGTCAATACGCCCATGACGACGAGAGAAGCAAAGATGCCATTTACTGGTTTCGCAATACAAACCATAGTGCACTGATCGATGGCAATGTCACTATTCTCAGCCACCTATACAACGGCTATAACCTCTCTACGACATCCGCGCCGCTGCATCAAAACAGCACTATCAGCGTTCCTGCTGCCGGCACATCCACGGTAACAATCGGCTATGACGGCAGCAGAGGCTACCCGTATAAATCATCGATTGGTCTTCATACGCAGAAATGGTTGAACTACCATCGCTTCAACACTAATCCGGATGTCAACGCCTCTTTCCTGATTGAATTCAATGCCGTCGGCCTAGAGGCAGGCGAAGGCAATTTATCCGATACGCATAGTGCACCAGCCAATTCACACAGGAGGATCAGGTGGTAATGCAATGAGGCCCGTTTTTCAGCCCGTTCAAAGATGCCAAAGGAAACAATGGTGTGAACAAAGAGTGCAAAGGAAACAGTAATGTTCTACAGCGTGTATATCGTCCACTGTAGTGATGGAACTTACTATACGGGAGTCGCTGTCGACACGGAGAAACGTCTTCATGAGCACAACCATACTTCAAAAGGGGCCCGCTATACCCGTGCAAGACGTCCGGTCGTCCTCGTCTACGCAGAAACACATCCGGACCGCAGCAGCGCCCAAAAACGCGAGTATGCCATCAAACAGATGACACGGGCGGCAAAAGAGGCCCTTATCCGACGCCACGAGGCTTCAAGCCGCCCTATGTTATAGTGTTATAAACACTTGCAAAGGGCCCTTATGACCGAAGCCGAAGACCTTATCGACCTTTTGGAAAACGACGTGATCCCCGAGATCGAATCCTTTATCGACGACCTCTACGAAAAGATCGCCGAAACGAAAAATGCCACGGAAGAGGACAAAACACAGCTTGCTGAACTGCAGGAGCTGAAAAAAGAGTTCGCCCTGCTGCTCGACGACGTCAAAAACGGTGACCTGGATGAGGAAGAGTGCCGTGCCATCATCGATGAGATCGACATGATGCGCGAAGAGGAGGAGTAGTCAACATGAAAAAGACCATTACCTTTATTGGCAACGGCAACATGGCCACGTCCATGGCGAAGACCCTTAAAAACAACTACCTCATAGAGGTTGTCGGCCGGAACCTGGAAAATCTTGATACCTTCGAAGCGGCCGTCGGCACCGACGTCAGCAAGCATCTCCTCAACGACTTCGATATTACCGGCAAGACCCTTCTGCTCTGCGTCAAACCGGCCAATATCGCCGAAGTCGGCACCAAACTGACCGGCAAAGCCGAGGCACTCTTCTCCGTGCTGGCCGGAACAAAGATCGAAGTCCTCAAAAGCCATATCGCCTCCGCCGGTACCGTACGTGCCATGCCGAACCTTGCGGCAACCGTGGGCCGTTCCATGACGACCCTCACCGGCGACCGCCACCTCGAGGCCGAAGCAATTTCGCTCTTTAACGCGATCGGTACGACACTCTGGCTTGGCAGCGAAAAAGAGCTCGATATCGCCACGGCACTCGCCGGAAGCGGTCCGGCCTACCTCGCACTCATCGCCGAAGCCCTCGCCGACGGCGCCGTCAAGCAGGGTCTCAGACGCGACGATGCTATGACAGTGATGCGCGGTCTCTTTGGCGGTTTTGGGGAACTCATCCAGAACGAACACCCCGCCCTCCTCAAGGACGGAGTCATGAGCCCTGGCGGCACAACGGCCGCCGGATATGGCGCATTGGAAGCTGCAGGTGTCCGGCGAGGGATGATTCAGGCTATTGAAAAAGCCTACAAAAAAGCGCTGGAACTGTGAGTTGTTCCGGCTTTTTAACAAAAAACAATATATCATTAAAATGATCCTTGGCTCACTTCACTGTTTTCATTGTTTTAAGATATCTTAAATCTATTGCACTCTATACTAAAAGATAAACTACTGTTATTTCGTCAACCCACTCAGGTTGATTTACATGTATGCAAGTACGTTAAAGGGCAGACAATGCAGAGAAGTATCCTGACGAAAATTGTTGCAGCCGTCATCCTCCTCATTTTTTCAGTGACGCAGGCTGAAGCTGAGGGGGTTTGCGGTGCGACAGCAGCAAACAGTTTTACGTTCAATGAAACGAATACAACAGGAAGCTGGAGCGGCGCTGTTGATTACAATAGTACCACTGATTATTACTTTCAAATAGACTATCCGGGGACACTGACAATTGAAATCTCTAGCCCCGCCAGTAAAGTGAACTTGGCATACAGTAACGGTGTTTCCTGCCCTACTCCGGGGACAAGTCCATCATTCAACACGACGTTTGAGTTTCAAAGCGACCCGCAGACCCTGCCTTTTGTACTTAACTTGACAGCTTATGCAGACAGTAATAACGAAACCCTTTATACGATTAGCGCCACCTTTACACCATCCCCGATCGGGCTTTCAAAAAGCAACTACCCCATGCAGATATTAAATGGTGCCGACACGGAGGTCACCTATTCGCTGACGGCTTACAACTACAGCAATGTTCAAGGGTTGCTGACGCTTGAAGACACCCTCCCGGCTGAGCTGAATGTTTCAACGATCCAACCGATCAGCACCCCGCCGGGTTGGAACTGTACGTATCCGACAGCGCCGTCTAATACATTCACATGTACGATGTACGGCAGCGATGTTGCCCAGAATGGTACAACGCTCACATTCGCTGCAACACTTCAACCCGATGTCGCAGTCAATCAGACGCCCTATCCCATTACGAATACAGCAACCTTGTATGATCCGGATTCCGGTTATGTAGCCAATGCTGCTTCCACCGTCGAGGCAGTTGACAACGGCAACAGCGTGGACCTTGAGATCCAGAAGTATGCCGAAGCGGACATGATTCCGGCTGACACCGATTTCAAATACGCGATTTTCGTTCTCAATCACGGGAATAAAGACGCCTATATGATCAATGTCACCGACAGCTTTCCGAATGGGCAGGTAGACGTCGTGAGCTATGATACTACCAGAGGCTGGACCTGTCCGACACTACCGCCAACCGGTACTGCGACAAACCCCGCATCGTTCAATTGTACCTATGACAGTACCCTCTCAAGCAATGACATTGCCGTTCTGGTCATCAATGCACGTACAAAAGATTTGACCGTTGTCGCCAACGGCGATAATGTATACAATGTTGCCGAAGTCGATGCCATCAACCCCCTAGAGGACGAACCTGACCATCCGCACGTCGATGATGCGAACTTTACCATCGGCTATAACAGCTCGGCGGTTGTCGGCGGTATTTACCCGGAAAATGGTATTGTCGACGCCTCGGATGTCTCGCTTAACAGTATGGGAAGTCATCGCAGCCTAGCTTATCTGCATACCAGGGTTGCTTCCGAACCAAATCAGGTTGAAAATGTCTACTTTTTTGACAACAATCTCACGGCACCCTACGACACTAACGTGGAAGGTAAGGCTGTTCCGCTGACAGTTATTTTCAGGCTGGGTCATGAAGACAGCAATGGGCGTTGTGTCTTGACAGACGATGACAGACTCACTTATGACGGTTCACAAGTCGTTGCCATCTTCGATGAGACTAATAATCAGAGCCCCCGGACAAGTAATGCATTCCAGATGCGGAACCAGGCCATAAAAAAAGCCCGTCTGATTATGAAATATATCGACATCAATAAACTGCTCGACCTCAAAGATGAGGACTGTGCACAATCCAACATGTCTTCGAACCTGGCCGGTATTCCACAATGCTTCAACTCGGGCGGCTCCACCAAGCTCGACAATAATAAATATATTACTGTCTTTGGAGCCGATGCTTATGTCCGATGTATTCTAGGAAACGGCAATCCATGTGACTCTAACAATCACGGTAGAAGCTGCGGTGGTATCGTCAATGGGTGTCCCGGATATAATGACGAATATGACCATGATTTCGGATGCTATGAATGTACCCTTGGCGGCAGCGGTTCGTGTGCACGAGACCCTTTTGCCATTCGTCCGAAGGCATTTGATGTCAACATTTCCAACGGCGATGTCTTTAGAGCGGGCAGTGAAAACAGCTGGGCGTTCAAAGCATTAACGGCAAATCCGACACTGACGTCCGAGGCCACGCTCGACTACAACGAAACAAACAATCCCATGTATGACACATCGTTTATCGTCGATCTTAACTTCACCAAGAAGCCAATCTGTAATGACGTCAACCTCACACCCTATGTCCAGTTTCAAGACGGTGTCGACCTTGGCGATTTCGCTTTCGATAACGTTGTCACGGATGCCACATTCTCTATACATGAAGACCATGAGAACAATGCAACTGCATACGCAAGCATCGACGCCAACGACACCGCCGAGACGGAAAGCATGTTGTTTATTGAAGACTTTAGCCTTTCAAACATCACAATCATTCCCCACCACTTCAACGTCGATGGCAACCTCAGCGATTATGATGAAGCCAATGCATTCACCTATATGTTTGATATGAACCTCTACGATGGGGATGCTGCTTCGAATGAATATAATCTCAGTACGGCGTCTTTGGATGTGAAGATCAAAGCTGTCGGAAAGTACGATAAAGTCACGACCAACTATATCGATGAGTGTTTTGCTGATCCTGACGTAAACGTTACCTTGAAAATCAAAGGAACTAAGGTTGTACCCGCAAATGCACTCACAAAATTCCTCTATCACTATTACGCCAGGGACAACAACAATAGTGTTGCGGAGTGGGATGGAAATACCACACTGACCCAGAATGCGACTATAACGGAGCTGCACATTGAAAACAACGCTGCGCTGCATCCTGTATTTATTAAAGATGCAGAACCCGATGGAAATGGGACGGTCTTTATTCAATACAAACTCAATTTCGATCGAAAGATAAACAAAGCAGCCAATCCAATGCGCCTTTCACTCAAGAGCGTCGACGTCAATAACACCAAAACGGATCCGGACTATAATGTATTTGGCCAGGACGTTACGACGGATACTGCAACATTCCTTTATGGCCGGGCCCATTCACCCCGCTATCGTGTTGATTGTAATACGACGAATACCGGTCCTTGTACCTCGTCCCCCTTGGAACTTTTCTTTGAGTTCTACAGTACCGATTCGAACCTGACCCTGCGGAAAGAGTATGCACAGGACAACCAAAGAAGTAAGGATGCCATTCGCTGGTTCCGAAATACCCATCATAGCTTGTCATCGGATGGAAATATTACCGGCCTGAGTCACAAATATTTCCTTTACTATCTTGATGGGACCTCCGGACCTCTGAAACAGATCGGGAGTATTAGCACGCCTGCGGCCGGCATCTCTTCTGTAACGCTTGGCTATACCGGTAGCGACGGCTATCCCTACAAAGGCTCAGTCGAACTCCATACCCAGAAATGGCTCAACTATGACCGGTTCAACCCGAACCCGGATGTCAACAGCTCATTCCTGATTGAGTTCAATGCCATCGGACAGGAGACGGGTGATGGGACCTTAGCAGATCCGGGCGATGGACCGGCCAACTCCAACAGGAGGATCCGATGGTAAGCCGCAAACACGCCTTTACTATGATAGAAATGATCTTTGCGATCGTCATTATCGGTATCACTGTTGCCGGGGTCTCACAGATCATGACACGGAGTGGTCAGACCATGGAGGGGGCACTCTCCCAGGAGGCTGTTTTCCTGGCCTCCATGGAAGGGGCCAGAGTCTTTTCCAGTCTTTGGGACCCCAACTCCAAAGATGGTGCAAGTGAACTCTCATATTCGAAGATCCTTGACACAAATGCATTGGCAAATTATATGCGTACATGTATCGACCCTATAACCGATATAAGGTCAAATCAACCCTGCACCGCTACACAAGCATCGAGCGTTTTGCGTTATGGAGGGATCGCCCAAGACAAACACCGACGATTCCATAGCCAACCTACCGCAAGTTCCGTACCTTACCCTGAGGGGATGCCTGACAATGCGACCGCACTACCTATTACCGGTCCCAATGGGTATAAACACACGTATGAAGTTTCAAGAAGCTCAGACTATGTAAACTTTAATAACAACGGGTTTAATACGAACGGAACAGGCGGTGCAGAGACGGATATCAAAATGACAGAGATCAATATCAATGCAACCGAGAACGGGAATACTGTCAATCTCGTCAAAATGCGCGTATACTCCTACAACATCGGTGAGATTGACTTTTCTAAAAGGATTTTCGAATGAGAAAGCTTCATTTGAAAACGCGTCATGCCTTTACAATGATCGAACTCGTTTTCGTCATCGTCGTGATGGGGATTCTTGCAAAATTCGGCGTCGATCTTTTTCTTCAGATATATGAAGGGTACACCCGAACAACAATCGGGGCCTCTCTTCTGAGCAAAACCGAAGCAGCCGTCGGCCAGATCGCCAACCGATTGACTTACAGGATCAAAGATTCTGTTATTGCAACGGATGCAGCCGGCGGGTTTGGACCTCTTGTAAGTGCAAACGGCACAGAAAAGATTTTTGAATGGGTCGGGCTTGATCATAACGGCTGGGATGACGGTGACTACAGCGGTATCATCGACCTCGACCTCAGTACAAAAACGCTATTGGCCAGCCCCGGAACGAGTGCACTGCCCGTGAATGGAGCACTCCTTTTCGCCGGTTCTAAAATAGATGTAGCAAACAGTTTCGGGTGGTATGGATCCTATGATGAAAATACGAGCGATCTGCACATTTATGACGGTGTTGCAGCAGGTGGTGGAGCTATCTCGTTTGCAACGAACAGTTTTAAAACAGGCGATGAAATCTTCGAGTTTTATCAGGTAGCCAGCAGCGCCTTTGCACTCGAACTCGATACGACAGACGCTTCAAATAAAAAACTTCTCTTGTACCAGAATTACTACCCGTGGCTTGATGGTGTCTATACGGATGTCACCCCTGACCTTCTTGTCGATCATGTCAGTACATTTACACTGCAAAAATCAGGCGATATCATCAAAATCGAGCTTTGCCTTAGCAATGCGAATTTCATGGGCGAAGGGGAATACTCCATATGCAAAACAAAAATCGTGTTCTAAAACGCGGCGGCTTCGCCGTCATCGCCTCCGTCTTTATGATGTTGCTGATCACGTTGATGCTGTTGAAAATGCTCTCTTACACAACAGACACCGCAAAGCGTACCAGCAACAATTACCTCAATGAGCAAGCGCAATTGCTGGCCTTCAATGCCACCGAGGATGCGGTCTACCGTATTTCCGGAGAAAATAGCAGCGGTGGAAATGCCTGTACACAATCTTACAATATACACTACCCTTCTGCCGCGCCCTACATGTTCGATATCAACGTCAGTATCAGTTATATATGGGCGACAGATTTAACGCCGGGCGATGCGAGTTGTCGAAACTATATAGGTGCTGGAGCCACGTACCAGCTTGAAAGTAATATTACAAACGGGGCCGCTGTTGTCGATGTCATCGTCACTACCAACGACACCCTGAACCTCAGTGAACCTGTCCGTTTTCATCGTAAAACACTGCAAAAATTGTAACTCAGAGAAGTCTTTAAAGAAGAGACGGCAAAAGCCGTCAAATAAATAATTCAGTAAAGGCCGAAGCGGCCATCGTTACGTTTGTAAAGTACCCGTGTCTTTCCGTCGTTATCGAGGAAGATGTCGAACTGTTTCTCACTCCCTTTCAACTCCTCAAGTACATCGGCAACTTCCCGTGGTTTGTAACTGTCCAGTTCGACCGGGATCACCTCGTCTTCAAGCGCTTCGGCGGCCGCTTTGACGTCTGCCGATCCGCTTTTGGCATCGTTCATGCTCTCATGGTGATGATCATTGATCTTGTCATGCATGCGGCGCAGCGCCTTTTGGGCACGGTCGATCGCAATGTCGATCGCGGCATACATATCATCGTCGCTCTGCTTGATGACAACGGTATTCTTGCCGGCCAGGTTGATGGTAAACTCTACAGAAACCCCCTGCTTTTTGCCGGCGCTTCGTTTGGCGCAGACCGCCTGTGCCGAAATGATGTCCAGATTGAACTTCGAGAGCGATGTAATCGCGTTTTGCAAATACTCTTTGATAGGATCGGTCAACTCGATCGCTCTTCCGGTCAGTGAGATATTCATCATGGAACCTTTCCGGGCCTCGCCCTCTGTTGTATTGTCGTAGGCAACGATTATAGCACAGGAAACATGTCATTTTTCAAGCCGGACCGCCATAAACGCGCTAAAATATCCCATGCAGATTGAACAGGCCGATATCGAAAAATTCAAAAAACTCGGGGTCTACTCGGCCACAGAGCTTGCGATTCATATACCGGTCCGTTTTGAAGACCGCCGGCTCTACCCCAGACTCAAAGAAGGCACCGAGCAGGCCATCGATGCCACCGTCGAATCGATACACCGCTCGCCGCGTACAGTCACAATCACCCTGTTTGTGCACAATTTCGACCACCGCATCGAGGGGGTCCTGTTCAATCCGAAACCCTATATGCTGCGTTTTTTCACCGAAGGGGAGCGCACCCTCTTCTACGGCCGAATCGACTGCAGGCAGGGGCGCTGCCAGATGAGCCATCCCCAGCGCATCCCCGAAGCGGGTACGCTCACCCCCAAATACAAAACACCACTTCGCACCGACGTCATGGCCCGTATCGCCGCGCGCTATATCACCCGCGCAAACCTCCTGGACGAAGGACTGCCCCCCGCTGTCGCCGATGCGCTGCTTGGACTGCACTTCCCCAGGGAAGCGCCGCTGAAAGAACCGACTCCCCAGCAGCTCTACGCACTCAAATACGCCGAACTCTACAGTTATATGCGTTCACTACAGGGCAAGCGGCGCTACTTCCATGCATTGCAAAAACTGGATAGTGACTGGCGCGGCTGGGCCATGCGTCTGCCCTTTCTCCTGACGGATGAGCAGACAAAAGCGATCGAGGCGATCGAAGCGGACTTTAAAAAGCCCCATGCCGCCAAACGGATGGTCGTCGGGGATGTCGGCGCAGGCAAAACGATGGTGATCCTGGCCGCCATGCAGATGGCTTCTCCCCACCGGAGCATCCTGATGGCCCCTACCACCATCCTCGCCAACCAGCTTTACGAAGAAGCGCGGAAGTTCCTGCCCGAAAAGAAGATTCTCCTCGTCACAAATGCCACGCCTAAGAAAATGGCGCTGGGGGAGGCCGATGTCCTTATCGGCACCCATGCCCTGCTCTACCGTGAGCTCCCCGACGCCGTGCTCGTCATGGTGGATGAACAACACCGCTTCGGTACCGCACAGCGCCACCGGCTGGAAAAACTGCTCTCGGAGGGTGCCCAACACCCCCACTACCTTCAGTTCTCCGCCACGCCCATCCCCCGTACCCAGGCGATGATCGACTCCGCCCATATCGACGTCAGCCTCATCACCAAGACTCCCTTTAAAAAAGACATTTCAACCTCGGTCATCCACAAACCTGACTTCCCCGCTCTGTTGCAGCATATCCGCTCGGAAATCGCGCAAGGGCACCAGGTTCTCATCGTCTACCCTCTTGTCGAAGAGAGCGAGAATTTCGGCTATCAGAGCATCGAGGAAGCAAGAGGCTACTGGGAAAAACATTTCAAGAACGTCTACGTCACGCACGGAAAAGACAAGGAGAAAGAGGCGATCCTGGAGACCTTCAGAGAGCGGGGAGACATCCTGCTCGCAACAACTGTCATCGAGGTGGGCATTTCACTGCCGCGCCTGACGACCGTGGTCATCGTCGGTGCCGAACGGCTCGGACTCGCCACCCTGCATCAACTGCGCGGACGCGTCAGCCGAACGGGCCTCAAAGGGTGGTGCTTTCTCTATACAAACCTCAAAGAGAGCGAGCGCCTCAACGCCTTCCGGAAGACCGACAACGGTTTCGACATCGCCGCCCTGGACCTCAAATACCGCAAAAGCGGCGACCTTCTCAAAGGCAGTATTCAAAGCGGCAAAAAATTCCTCTGGGCCGACATGTCCGAGGATGAGGCGATTGTGCGGGAGGTCAAAGCGGCGCTGTCGCGTGGTAAGTGGTAAGTGGTAAGTGGTAAGTGGTAAGTGGTAAGTGGTCAGTGGTAAGAAGCTTGTCAGTACCCTCTACTTCTGTCAAGGCAAGAACGGTAGTTAGCGGGTCAGGTGGATCACCGGGGAATGGAGTGCCCCGAAAGCGGCAGCCTTTTATCCTTTTTTCTTCCCGGTTCGGCTTCTGCTTTACACAAGTAAAGAAGAAGCCGAACAAAAGACCCGTTACTCCTCCGTCACAATCGCGAAGGTCAGTTTCTCGATCTCTTTATGCTTCTTGATAAAGGCGTTGAGTGTGGCAAGATCAAGCGTTTCGATCTGGGAAAGTTCGCGGGCAGACGCACCGATCCCCTCCCCCTTGTAATACTCAAGGAACGTGCGCGAAAGGCGCTGGGAGAGTGTCTCGACCCGCAGCGGTTCGGACCCGAGCAGGAAACGTTTTGCCTGGTCGAGTTCCTCCTGGGTAGCCCCCTGCTCGATAAAGGTATCGATCACTTCACGCACAGTTTCAACGGCCTCTTTCTGCGAAGCGATCTTCGTCTGGAGGTAGCCGAAGAAGTAGCTGCTGGAACGGGCGATATTCGCGCGGCAGTAGGCGGAGTAGGCCAGCCCGCGCTTGACCCGGATCTCTTCCATCATCCGGCTGCCGAAACCGCCGCTGCCGAGGATGAACATGGCCACGCGGCTGATGTAGTGCTCGGGATCCCCCACCTTCATCTCAAAAGGCGCGCCGAAATAGACATAGGCCTGTTCCGTTTTCCGCTTGAACAGCTCCGTCTGTGCCGCGGCACTTGCCGGGTAATACCCGAGCGTCTCCAAGGAACCTTTCGGCAGGGTGCTCAGCAAACGACGTGCGGCATCCTCTGCGGCTGCCTTGGAGATGTCGCCGCCGATCACGACGATAGCCCGCGAGGTCTGGAGATGGTTCTCGACAAAGGCTTTGACCGCTTTGAGCTCCATCGCCTTGACGCTTTCAACCGTTCCCGACGCCGGGGATGCCAGCGGGGTGTCGGCGAAGAGCGCCGCGCGCAGCTCGCGGTTGGCGACATAGTCGAAATCGTTCTCTTTCCGGCTCAGTGCGCCGACCATCGTCGTCTTCACCTTCTGCAGAGCCTCTTTGCTGAGATTCGGCGCAGAAAGAAGCTCTTCAAGCAGTTCCACCGCTTCACCGAACTCCTCTTTGAGCGAGCCCATTTCAAACACCATCGTCTCCGTCCCGGCATGGACACTGAGGTGGATGGCGCGCGCGTCAAGTGCCTCGGCAAAACCGACGGCGCCGCGTTTTTTGGTCCCTTCGTTGAGCATCGAAGCGCTGACCTTCGCCAACCCCGCGCGAGCACCGTCCTCGATCGAACCGCTCTGGCGGAAGACCAGCTGCATGGAGACGATCGGCAGCCGGGAATCCTGCTCAAATATCATCGGCACTTTGATGCCGTCTACTTCTACCTGTTCCACCGTCGTTTCAGCCATTACAATCTGTCCTGTCAAAAAAATGAATAATAGTAGCGCTTTGAGGCTCACGCAAAAAGCTCCAGCGTTTCATACGCCGTGTTCCGGATCGCCGGCGTTTCACCGAGATCGCGGATCAGGCGGACCATCTCCTCCTTGGCCATACGGAAGCCCGCCCCCGCACTGCGGACGACGTTCTCCTCCATCATCGTTGAGCCGAGGTCGTTCGCACCGAACTGCAGCGCCATCTGCCCGATGTAAGGTCCCTGGGTAACCCACGAGCTCTGCAGGTTCGGTACGTTGTCCAGGAAGAGGCGAGAGACCGCCAGCAGACGGAGATAGCGGTTGGCCGAATGTTTCTTCATCTCGGGGAACTCTTCGAGCAGTTTGGTATTCTCTCCCTGGAACGACCACATGATAAAGGCACGGAAGCCCTCCGTTTCGTCCTGCAGGCGGCGGACCATATCCCAGTGCTCCACGATCTCTTCGTCCGTCTCCATCGTACCGTACATCATTGTCGCCGTGGATTTGATCCCGAGCTTGTGCGCCTTGCGGTGGATGTCGATCCAGACGTCGGCGTCGATTTTGCGCGGGGCGATGATATCGCGGACACGGTCGTTGAGGATCTCGGCGCCCGCTCCCGGGATGGAAGCGAGCCCTTTTGCCTTCAGGCGGGTCAGAACTTCCTCGACGCTGATGCGCGACACTTTGGCAATGAAGTCAATCTCGATGGCCGAAAAGCCGTGGATGGTGATCTGCGGGTATTTCGTATGGATATGTTCGACAAGATCCTCATACCACTCGATCTTCAGTTTGGGATGAACGCCGCCCTGGAAAAGGATCTGGGTCCCGCCGATGGCAAGCAGCTCATCGATCTTCGCATCGATCTCATCGTAAGTGAGGACGTACGCATCCTCGTCCTTCTCGTGGCGGTAAAACGCGCAGAACTTGCAATCGACCCAGCAGATATTGGTGTAGTTGATATTGCGGTCGACGACGAAAGTCGTAACCCCTTTGGGGTGCAGCTCTTTTTTACGGGCCGTGGCAAGCTTTCCGAGGGTTTTGAGGTCGGCGTTGCGGATCAGGTCAACCGCTTCTTCTTTGGTGAGTCTGCTCATGATGATTCCATTTTCGTACATTTTTTCCTTGGCCGCAGTATAACTGTTCAAGGATTCAGTTCCGCCCCCGCGTCCGAAGACAGAGGAGTTTGAAAAGTTTGATTTAAGCGCAGGCGGGGCTCAGGAAGCGCTTTTCTCTTTGGCGATCGCATCAAGCACGCCGTTGATGAATTTGGGAGACTGTTCCGTGCCGAACGCTTTGGCGACTTCGATCGCCTCGTTGATCACGACGGCGGAATCCAGGTCACTGTGAAGCGCCTCGTAGGCCCCCAGGCGGAGCGTTGCCCGTTCGATGGAGCCCAGGCGGTCGAAATCCCACTCCTTGAGGTGTTTGACGATCGCTTCGTCCACCTCTTCCAGATGGGCCATAACCCCGTCAAAAAGCGTCAGGGCAAAATCCTTCTGCTTGTTGCGGATCTTTTTCTCCTCAAGGATCTCATCGGTATGATCGGCGATCGCCCCGTTACCGAGGTCATAGGCATACAGCAGGCTGACAACCGCCATACGTGCATGGTGACGTGTCGCCATTACGCCTCGATCTCCGCATAAAGGTTCAGCATCTCGATGACTGTTGTCATCGCTTCAAAGCCCTTGTTCCCCGCTTTCGTACCGGCCCGCTCGATCGCCTGTTCGATCGTGTCGGTCGTCAGCAGACCGAATGCAACCGGTTTGGCGTACTTGAGTGAGACCGTCGCGATCCCCTTGGTGGCCTCCGCAGAGACATAATCAAAATGCGGTGTCGCCCCGCGGATCACCGCACCCAGTGCACAGACAGCGTCATACTTGCCGCTGGCAAGCAGGCGCTCCGTTGCCATCGGCAGTTCGAACGCGCCCGGGACCAGGACAAGGTCCAGCTCCGCGTCGTTGCCGCCGTGGCGGGCGTAGGCGTCTTTGGCACCTTCGACCAGGCGGTCGGTGATCAGGTGGTTGAAACGTGCCGCGATAATAGCGACTTTCTTGTCCGTGGGGACCTGCAGTTTTCCCTCGATTACTTGCATCTTTCTTTCTCCTTGTTTAACTTTCTTCTCTACTGTTCAGCTTAACGGCTGCAGCCCTCGATGGCGAGCAGCGTCTCTGTCAGCTGTTTCAGTCCATCGAGCGTGATCATGTTCGGGCCGTCGCTCAGGGCGCAGGAAGGGTCGAAGTGGGTTTCAAAAAAGAACCCGTCGACCCCGACGGCAGCCGCGGCCTTGGCCAGGTAAGGGACCATCGAACTGTCTCCGCCGGTTTTCCCGCCGCCGCTGCCGGGCATCTGTACCGAGTGTGTTGCATCGAAAACGACCGGGGCGAATTCGCGCATGATCACCGGCGAACGCATGTCGACGACGAGGTTCCCGTAGCCGAAGCTCGAACCGCGTTCGGTGAGCAGCACCTTATGCTTCTTGGCGTTTTCATACCCCACCTCGTCACATCCGCGGGTCTTGAGTACTTTGAGGACCGAGTAGCGCATATCGGCAGGATTCATAAACTGCCCCTTCTTGATATTGACGATACGGTCCGTGTTCGCCGCGGCGACAAGCAGATCGGTCTGGCGGCAGAGGAACGCGGGGATCTGAAGGATATCGGCGACTTCCGCCGTCGGTGCCACCTGGTAGGACTCGTGGACATCCGTCACGATCTTGTAGCCGAACTGATCTTTCACCTTCTGCAAAAGACGGAGTCCCTCCTCCAGTCCCGGTCCGCGGTAACTTTCGAGCGAAGTGCGGTTTGCCTTGTCAAAACTCGCCTTGAAGTAGAAGTCGAAACGTGCATCCTCATGATAGGGCTGCAGCGCCTCGGCGATGCGGAAAAGGGATGCTTCGCTCTCAATGACGCAGGGCCCCGACATTAAAATCATTCGATGCTCCCGTTACCCTCGACCATAGCCTGGGATTCGACCGGCCGCATCTGCGGGGAGACGACCCGCTCTTTGTACTTGCTGTTCCCGACGGCTTCGTCAAAATCGTCGACCGCCTTCTCCCGGAACTCCGTCAGCGAATGTCCCGTTTCATGCGAATAGATGATATATCCCAAAACTACAAGGACCAATACCATCGTTTTCTTGGCGTTGGTCTGCCACTGCATGTACGCCAGAATCAACAAGACGACTATCGTCGCCGGATAAAGCCATGATGCATCCATTTTATACCCTTTTCGTGCCACGGCAGTGCCGCCGAAAATAAATAGGATTATACCAGAGGTTGTTAACAAACCCGGTATCGCATCCCCCTAAGAACGCTCGGCTACCTCGACGCTTTGATCATTTCATAAGCAGCATTGATCTGCTGCATCTTCTGCGTTGCCTCCGCCATATAGGCTTCATCCGCCCCTTTTGCCTTCATAAGATCGGGATGGTACTGCTTCACAAGCGCACGGTACTTCTTTTTGATGCTCTCCATTGCTTCTCCCTCTTCCGCCCCCAGCAGCGTATAGGCCTCCTGCAGGCTGGTACGGGTCGGCCCCGCCTTGTAGATCTGCGCGAACCGGGCCATGATCGCCTCGACCTGTTCCGGGGCGATCTGCAAGAACGCCGCGATTTTGATCAGCAGGTTCTCTTCGTTTCGGCTGAGCTCCCCGTCGACAAAGGCAAGGTTGACGAGGAATGAGAACATCCCAAGGCGCTGTTGCGGGTGGTGCACGGTCGCATAGGCCAGACGCTGCGCGATCGCATCGGCATTGAAACGCTGCTCCTTTTCACGGTTGAAGATCGTTTTGAGCTCTTCTCGGACCATCTGCGGATCCGGAAACGCATTGGCAATGTCCGTGAAAGTGTTGCCGATCAGCTCCGCTTCCAGGGTATCAACCCGGCCGTCGGCCTTGGCGACCTTCGCCATCAGGGCGACAAAAAGCCCCAGTTCGGAGTTGCGTACCGCTTCGGAGGTCACGGGGCCTCTCCCCGTCGCTTCCGCCCGGTACTGGTAGCGGCCGTAGCTCCTGAAAACCCAGATCAGGAAAAATCCCACAAACAGGTAAAATATCAGTGAGCCCATACGTTATCCCCCTCACCATCGATCTCGATGCCGACGACCCGCTCACACGGCACAATGCGTGTCTTTCCGGGGGCACTGACCACAAAGAACCAGCGGCTCCCTGCCATCAGCGCTTCGTCATACTCCCCTGTACGTTTGACGTCTTCGGTCTCCATCCGGCGCAAAACGACCCCGGTACTGAACCCCTGCCGGTAGTCATCGGCCGCCGTATCGATATCGGCGAACTCCACCCTATCGGCGGTGCGGACAAGCCGGTAACGGTTTTGGCGGGCCCACCCGCGTACGCCGAACCAGAGTGTACCCATCAGCAGCAGCGCAGCACCGCCGGCCACAACCGTGTACGTGAAAGCGACGGCTGCAACAAGCACCGTCAGCGCCCCCCATACCACAAGTGCCGCCTCATCGCTTTTTTCAAAAGCGATCACTCTGAACGCCAGAATGAGCGTCCGAAGATACTGCAGCCATACCAGCACTTTAGCCATCAAAGCGGTCCCAGAAAAATTCGATCCACTCCGTCGCTTCCCGGCAGCTGAAGTCGGGCTGCTCGCAGGCTGTGGGTTTATACCACGGTGCTGCACATTTGATCTCGCTCTGCGGAAAACGCTCCCGAAGATAAGCCTTCACCTGCTGCAGCGTTTTGCCCGAGTCAACGATATCATCGACGACCAATATCCGCTGTACGTCACCGCCGGGGCAATCCCCTTCGATGGTGACCGTTTCACGCTGCGATTCATCATCATATGACGCCACCCGCAGCAGACCGATGTTGCGCACATCCAGCCCGTAACCGAGTAGCTGCGCCCCCATCATGCCGCCGCGCGCAAGCGCCACGATCAGATCCGGCGCATAGGTACGGCATGCCGGCAGCAATGCACGCATATCCGCTTCAAAAGCCTCATAGCTGTAATAATACATGGCCGCATTATACCACTAAAGGGCATCTCTAAAGCCCCCCTTTACCCATGCATTGCTACCATGACGAAAAGGGAGTTTCATGCGCTTGGATTTCTTGGCTTTGTTGACCGTCACCCTCCTCTTTTCGGGCTGCCTGGCACCGACACCCCCCGAAGTCCCCGCCTGGGTCGAACACCCCCCGCCGCCGACGGCGACAACGCTTTACGGCGTCTCCGTGGCCAAAAGCAAAGAGGAGGCCTATATCTCCGCCATCGGCAATATCGCTTCGACCATGCTCAAGGGTGCGGAATCCGACCTCGAACTGCGTGTCAGCGATCTCAATGAGCGCAAACAGATCACGGCTGCTATGCGTACGGTCCTCCGGGAGATCGACTATCCGGGTGTGACCGTCAAAGAAGCGGCAGAAATGGGAGAGGAGCATGCAGTCCTGATCACCATGCCGCGTAGTGTATTGGCGGCACAACTCGATGCCCGGCTCAAAGCGCACCGTCAAACAATCGAAGCACACCTGCCGGTCGATGACCTTCCCCTTTTTGCCCGCCTGGGCAAGCTGGGCGCTGCCCATGAAGAGAAACCGATGCTGCTGGGGGAGGTATTCCTCCTTGAAACGGCCGACCCGTCTGCCGACACGAAACCCGCCTATGCCTTCGCAAAAGAGACGGATTCAGCCTATAACGCGCTCAAATTCGGTGTGGCACTCAGTGTGATCAGCGATGCGGAAGCGATTGTCTACGTCAATACCGTCGAGCAGGCCCTCCGCTCAGAGGGAATGACGGCGACGGGGAACCGTATCGGCCTGCTCCTGCTCCATGCCGACAGCCAGCAGGAACGTCGTAACGGGCTTTTCAGCGTCACCATGCGGCTCCGGCTTGAGTCTGTCGCCAAAGGTACACGCTTTGCACAAAACGAGTTTTTCCTGGAAGCCGTATCGGCACAGAGTTTCAGCGACGCCAAGCGCCGTACGGCCGAAGAGCTCAAAAAACGCATTCGGGAGCGGGGCCTCTTTCGTACCCTCGGGTTCTGACGTTCCCTCCGCCGCCTATTCACCCATGCCGTTATCCGGCCGAACGGGTTCCTGCACCTCGATGCGCCTGAGCGCCGCTTCATCACCGCTGCGCCTTGCCGCGTTCAGCGCCTGACGCCATTCACGGCGGGCCTTGAGATAGACAACCCGGGCGCGCTGACGTTCGATACGCCGCTCCGCGGCGACGAGACGGTTATAAGCTCTCTCCTCCTCCGTCAGGAGAGGCGTATCGTGAGGTAAACCCGTCATCACTGCTTTTTCCGGGGCTTTTTTCATCATCGGAGCGGGTTGCACCGCCATTTCAGGCACAGACGGTATGCTGAATTTTCCGTCTACCGGTGCGTTCGGATGCCCCTCCATCCTTCCTGCCGCCAAAAATGCGGCGGTCATCACACCCAGTGCCAGTACGATCCAGCGCATCTGTAACTCCTGCCTAACTCGTCGGATCGCCGTCGCAATTCCAGTCCTTCGGGTCCAACGGTCTTTCCGTCGCCCCCGGGTAGATCAGGGCGTTCGTGTCATCGCAGTCAGGGGACCAGTCTTTCGTGTAGAACCCGTCACCGTCACTGTCCGTTCCTATCGGGATCACTGCAGGGGCGTACCAGGTCGTGGATGATCCGTCCTCCGACATCACCTGGAGGTAATAGGTCTGTGTCGTCGCGATCCCCCCGGCATCCGGTGTACTCATCTCGATGACACCTCCCGGACCTTTCGAATCGGTAATGCCCAGCGCGCCACCACCGTCATCGAGCAGCGAAGTCTGTAGCCCCGCGGGCCCCTGGGAAAAATCCACCACATAAGCGGCACCGTAAGGCGGCAGCGTCACTTTGTAATAGTCCGTTTCACTCCCGGGGTTGATCGTATGCGCCAGGGTATAGAGGGCGCCTTGATAAATGATCTCACCGACGGCACTTTCGGTGCTGTAGATCGTTGTCGCACTGCCCAAGCTCCCATCCGATTCAAAACCGTCTATACCGGACGGGGCGTCTGCCCCGGAACAGTCTTCATCGATCCCGTTGCCGGCGATCTCGGTCGCATAGGGGTAAATGGCATTATTGCTGTCGTTGCAGTCAAACGTTTCGGAGTAGCCGTCGCTGTCCGCGTCGACAAAAGAGCGGACGCCGAGCTGATAGCTGGCCATGTCAAATGCATAGTAGGAGTAAATGTGGATCAGGTATTCCCCTGTAGCCGTGATCGCAACCTGCTCGATATTGCTGTCAAAAGAGAGGTAGTTATCATTGGACGCTACCAGCGTAACGCCATCGGGCTTGTACAGCTCTATCACGGTGTCGGCCGTGTAGTTCAGGTTCGTGGCGAAAACTTCATAGGTCTTCCCCGCACTCAACGTCACTTTGACCCAATCCTCATCCCCCTGCGGATAGAGCGTACGCGTTTGCAGCCCCCCGACCAGGATACTGCTGGAGTGCTCTTTCGTATTGTCGCCGGCGCTGCCTTCAAAGCCGTCGGCTCCGGTCGGAAAAGCCGCTGCGACCACCGTGCCGCCGCCCCCGGTGTTACCGCCGCCGCCACTGTCCGCCGTTTCGCTCTCGACCTTGCACCCTCCGGCCATCAGTGCCACCGCGGCAAGCAGAACGATTCCTTTCGCTTTCATGGTTTTCATCATTCCCTCCTTCGCATACTAACAGGGAAAAACGTGAATTAAAACCATCTTACAACGCAGCGCCTTTCGCTTGACGGCGGAGAACAAAACTAGCTGTTAAAATTCAACTGCATCATATAATAATAAATAATAGTTTATTTTGCAAAAATCAGGCGGGGACGAATGCCAGGGCCTTGGGGTGTACAAAGGCCAGGTTTGCCCAGTTGACACGGGGCTGTTTCAGGATCAGGCTGTGGGGCGACACCGCCCGCGAAAGGGCGACATAGAACTGTGACGGGGCGAAGATCTCCGTCGTATCGATCACCAGGTCGCTGATGCTCATCCCCTGGGATTTGTGAATGGTGATGGCGAATGCAAGCACGATGGGGAACTGGTAGAGCGTAAACTGCGGGACCTCTACCATCTGTTTCTCCTTCTCGACCGTACGCTCCTCCCAGCGGCTCTTCTCCGTGCCGACACGTTCGAGTTTGACGACCATGCCGTCCTCTTTGCGGACATGGACGCTGTCCTGTTCGAGGCGTACGACGATCCCCCGCTGTCCGTTCACGTAGTTCCAGCTGTTGCGGGTGAAGAGCACCGGCACGCCCACCTTCAGCTCGAGTACTTCCGGGATACGGGCATCCGCCATAAAACGCTCCACCTCCCGCGGCTGCGTTTTAGCATCATGGTAGACACTCTGGGTCTCAAAGGCGTAGAGGTCCCCCTCGACCGCATCGAGCTGCTCGCGGTTGTGTCCGAAGGCCGAACGGTTCGTCCCGTAAAGGAAGGTATAGCTTGAGAGGTCATCACCTGTCGGCTTGATCAGCTCATGCAGATAGCGGTGCTCCTCCTCCGTGACCCTGGCATGCCGCACGGCGTTCAGGATGCCGTTGAATTGGCTGTCCTCGCTGCGCCAGTTATGCGTCAGCGTCAGCGTCTCAAAAGCGAACTGCTCCCAGCTGGAAGACTCGAAAGCAAATCGGATCGCCCCCTTCGTCACCGGCGGAAGCTGCAGAAAATCCCCCACCGCAAGTAGCACGCCCTCAAAACCGCACTGCAGCAGGCGCAACCGGACCATGTCGAGTACCTCGGCGCTCACCATCGAGATCTCGTCGATGACAATGAGGTCCATGGCGCGCACCAGCTTGACGATCTTCTTTTTGGGGATGAGCTTCCCCCGGCGTTCCAGGTCTGTTTCGCTGTCGGCAATGCCCAGGTCAAAAAAACTGTGCAGGGTCTGTCCGCCGATCAGGGCCGCCGCCATCCCCGTCGATGCGAGCTTGGCGACCTTTTTCCCTTCGGCGCCGTAGGCGGCGATGATCTGGCGGGTCAGGGTCGTTTTGCCGGTACCGGCCCCGCCGGTGAGAAAGAGGTTCTGTCCGGATTGAAGCGTATCCAGCAGTGCTGAGAGTGGGGTATTTTCCATACGTTCGGGCTGCGCAGCCCTGCGGGTGTCTAGAGGGCCGGTGCGCGGCCGAGGCTGATCTTGGTCCCTTTGAACTCGAGGATCTCGACGTCAATGTCATCCCCTTCGCTCAGGACATCGGAAACGTTACGCACATGCGAATCAGAGATCTTGGAGATGTGCAGCAGACCGTCCACGCCGCCGGGCAGTTCGATGAAGGCGCCGAAATCGACGATCTTTTTGACCCGTCCCTTGACGATGTCGCCGACATGGTATTCTGGTTTTTCCATCTTCGGTACAGAGACGATCTGCTCGATATGCTCGCGCGCGCCTTTGACCCCATCACGGTTCTTGCCCGTCACCTTCACGTTCCCGGCTTTCTTATCGATGTCGATCGCGACCTCGAACTTCTCGATGATCTCTCTGATCGTCTTGCCCGCCTGGCCGATAACATCGGCGACACGGTCGGGATCGATACTGAAGAAATCGCTGCCGGGCAGCTCGTCGCTCAGTTCGATCTTGTGCTCGGCATCGGCCATGATATCAATGATGTGGGCCCGCCCCGCTTTCGCCTGATAAAGCGCGGTTTTGAGCAGCTCCAGGGAGATGCCGCCGAGCTTGATGTCCATCTGTAGCGCCGTGATCCCCTCTTTGGAACCCGCGACCTTGAAGTCCATGTCCCCGTCGTGGTCCTCAAGACCGGTAATATCGGTCAGGACCATGTTCAGGTCCCCTTCGCTGACCAGTCCCATCGCCACGCCGGCGATCGGGTCGGTCGTCTCAAGGTCTGCCGCTTTGAGCGCCATGTAACCGCCGCAGACGGTCGCCATGGAGGAGGAACCGTTGGATTCGAGGATCTCGGAGACGAGACGGACCGTCTGTCCCGGGGCCTCCAGGACCGGTTCGAGGGCCCGTTTGGCGAGGTTGCCGTGTCCCAGTTCCCGGCGGCGCGGCGGCTGGACCGGCGATGCCTCCCCGACGCTGAAGCCCGGGAAATTGTAATGGACCATAAAGCTCTCGTACTGCGCCGAGCTGTCGGTAAGCTCTTCATACATCTGGGCATCTTTGTTGCCGCCGATGGTCAGGGTCACCAGTGCCTGGGTCTGCCCCCGGGTAAAGAGGCAGGAGGAGTGGACGGAAGGCAGGACATTGGTCAGAATGCTGATCGGACGCACCTCATTGAGTTTGCGGCCGTCGGCGCGGGTCTGCGTCTGCAGGATCTGCGCGCGGACCGTTTCGCGCTTGACCGCTTCGATCGCTTTTTTGAGGGCGTGCTCGTCAAACTCCGGTTCCGCATCGAGGATCTTTTTGCGCAGGTTGCGCAGGGCCGTCGAGCGTTCGGTGCGCGCCATTTGAGCGATCGCCGCGGCGATGTCGTCGCTGTGGTGTTCCTTGACGTACGCCATCAGGTGCTCCTCCGGCTCCGCGGCGATGCAGGTCAGTTTGAACGTCTCTTTTTTGAACGGAGCAAAGGCTTTGGCATAGGAAACGTTCGCCGTCGCCAGCAACTGCTGGGCTTCGGAAAGCAGGACGATAAAATCATCCTCGCCCATCGCGTTGCTGCGGTAGCGGGCGATCGTCTCAGCGGCGAGTGCCGGATCGACCAGCGGATCGACCATCATCGTATCGAGCAGCTCCGTCTCCACCGAACCCTGGACCCGCATCTCGATCATCAGCAGATCGGACTCCGTTCCCGCGAGGAAGAGGTCCAGTGTGCTGTTTTTGAGCTGCGGCAGGGTCGGGTTGAAGACGACTTCACCGTCGATCTTCGCCACGCGGACGGCGCTGACGGGGATGTCGATGTCGATGTCGGAGACGTACAGGGCCGCGGAGGCCGCGTTGAGGCCGAGCACCTGGAGGTCGGCATCTTCATCCGCGCTGAGGACCATCACGGTGATCTGGACGGGGTTGGCAAATCCTTTGGGGAAGAGCGGACGCAGGGAGCGGTCGATAATGCGCGAGGTCAGTGTCTCAAAGTCGCTCGGTTTCGCCTCACGTTTGATAAAACCGCCGGGGATCTTGCCCGCGGCGTACGCCTTTTCGATGTACTGCACCGTCAGCGGCAGGAAGCCCTCTTCGACGAATTCGGTCTCGTCGATGACGACTGTGGCCAGGATAACCGTGTTGCCGGCCTTGAGCCATGCGCTTCCGTTTGCCTGACGGGCCACGCTTGTAAGCGCATACTCTTCCGTTCTGTTCTCGACGGCTACCAGTACATCATAATCCATTTAGTCCCCTAGTATCTTGATAATCATTTCATCCGAAACATCTTCTAATTGTGAATAATAACATGATGTTTCTATATAATCCTCCAGCACGTGCGGGCAGAAGAGTGCGTCGCAGAGCGGTTCAACGGCCGCGTAGACCTCTTTGGGCAGTACCGGCGCGCAGGCGAACAGGGCATCGGGCGAGCGCGAAAGCACCGTTTTGATCGCGCACATCAGCTTCAGACCGCTCTCTGCGCCTTGGTCGACGAGCAGCACTTTCTTGCCGCGCAGGGTCGTGAGCGGGCGCCCTTTGCGGTAGTGGTAGATCCGGGAGAGGATCTTCTCTTCATGCTTGCGGTGCGCCTCGCCGTAGACGTAGTCGTACTGGATACCGAAGGCCTTCACGAGGTCGTCGTTGATCACGATCTCCTCCGTCTCACTCACCCTCCCCAGTTCACACTCCGGATTCTGGGGGGCCATGATCGACTCGCCCAGCAGCCAGTCGACCTTGAGTTTCATCCGACCGTTGAGCTCCTGGCACAGTGCGACGCCCCCTTCGGAAAGCGCGATCAGGACCCACGACTCCCGTTGCATCTGCGCCAGCGGCAGCAGCTCTTTGAGTGCCGCAACGGCCGCTTTTCTATCTTCAAACAGTCTCATTACGAACCATCCAATACATCGCTGAGTTTATAGTTAACCTCGGTCCCGCCGATCGGACGGAGCTCCACGGTAAAATAGACATACTTCTCCAGCACCGCATCGGTCTGGGCGTTGGTCAGGATCGGGCGGTTATTCTCGACGTATCGCATCCCGAACTTCCAGCAGCGTTTCGTATAATCGAACCCGATCTCGGAGAGCTTCTTCACATTGGCCTCCAGGTCATAGGCGTAGCGTCCGAAATAGCGGTAATGGTCATTATAGCGGTATGCGGCATCGAAGGTCAGGTAATTGACCCGGTTGGTGCCGTTGACGTCAGGCTGGTCCTCGTAAAGGTCCGTGGCGCCGACATTGAGCGCACCGTCGTCGTAGCGGATCCCGTTGAGCGTCTTCGAGACCCGGTGGTAGTCGTAGTTGTAGAAAACGTCCGAATAGAGCGAAACCTCCGGTGTCACCTGCCAGTCCAGTTCGTTTTCCAGCTCGCTGAGCTGATCCTGGTATCGGTCGAAAGAGAAGCGCTGCGAGAGGCGGTGGTAGAGCACCTGTTCGCCCACGTCATTGACAAAGAACTGGCTGAATTTCAGATCAAGCGCCTCTTCGATCTCGTTGACGGCATAAAAGTCGCACTCGGGGTAGAGCGCCGCATCGCTCCCGGTGCAGAGCGACTGCTGGGTCTCGTAATAGCCCGTCGCATCGTCAACACCGGCTTTGGTATAGGTGAGGTCCAGCCCTGCGGTGTGGCTGAACCCGTCGAACGCCTTTGTCACCTGCGTTCCCGCATCAAAGACATGGTAGATGCGTCCGAAAAGCCCCGTCTCGTACATGCCGCCCGTCGGGATCGCCGAGACGCTCGTCGGCTCGTTCCCGAAGGTGATGTATTTTCCGTTGAGGCGTGCGCTGTAAGAGAGCAGCAGATAATCTTCCAGCGCGGAGGTCTGCAGCGTCACGGGCAGATCGACCTCCCCTTCGACCGCCCGTTTCCCCGTTTCACGGAAAATGTTGTTGCCGCGGAGGTTGAAGGTATAGTAGACATGTTCGTCGAGGAAGGTGTTGATATAGCGGTGATAACGCAGGATCGGCAGGTTCTGCGGCGTATCGGCATTGCTCTGCTTGTTCAGGTCGAGATAGTAGCGGAGGTTCATGCCGTAGTAGGCATCCTCCTCATTATAGAAGAGGTTGACCCGGGAGAGCACCTGGTTGGAGGTGGCGTAGTTGACCGTATCGTTGGACGAAAGGTTGATGTAGTCGATATCGTTCATCCAGCTGATATCGGCGTAGAGCCCAGACTGTCCGGGGAGATCCACCCCCAGCCAGCGCTGCAGCACCGCCGTATTGGTGTAGAAAAAGTCGAAACCGTAGTGGTTCGAATTGGCCAGGTCGTAGGTATCGACGTAGGAGGATTTTTCCTGGAAGTATCCCGCATTGATCGAACCTTCAGAGACGTTCGAATCGACAAAACGGAATTTCCCGTAAAGCCCCTCGCCCCGTTCTGTGCGCAGCTGCGGCCGCAGTTCGACGTCCCAGGAGGGATCGATCGCGATGTAGACGGGCTGTTCGACGAAGAAACCTTCCGTACTGGAGACACCGAAGGAGGGGACCAGCAGACCGCTGCGGCGGCGGTTGTCGAGGGAGTAGCCGAAATAGGGGAAATAGAAAACGGGAATGCCGTAGATCTTGAGATAGGCGTTATAGACGTTCATCCAGCGCGAGTCGCTGTCGAAATCGGCGCTGGAGAAGTACAGCACCCAGAACGGATCGTTGGGGTCACACCCCGAGACCATCCCCTTTTCCACCGTAAAGTCCTTGTCCTCCGCGCCCGAGCGCGAGGAGCTCATCCAGACGTTCGTATGGCGGTCGAGCATGAAAAAGGGTGAGAACTCCCGGCTTTTATTGGCGACATCGAGCTTGGCGTAATCCCCCATCGCGAAATACTCCGACCCCTGCATGGCGACAATGTTGCCGAAGAGCTCCAGCGTACTGCTGTTGCGGTCGAAGTAGGCCTCATTGGCGCTGAGATAATACTCTTTATAAAGCACGAGGACGTCGCCGCTCGCATGGACGACGCTGAGGTTCGAATCAAGACGGGTCGCGAAGAACTCGATCCGGTTTTCCGCCCGCAGCGCGGTCAGAAAAAGTGCAAGAAGAAGGAAGAACCTAAGCATCGACGACTACGGTGCGCGCGGTGCGGTCGTGCCACGCCTGGTTGTTGGGATCGAACATCGCCCAGATGAACCCGAGATAGAAGATGATTTCGCTCAGAATGCGGAAGACGGCGCGGTTGAATGCCGGCAGCCAGCCCGGGATCCCCCCGTCCTCAATCGCCGCGACACGGATGCGCATCGCCATCTTCCCCAGCGACGCACCGTAGAGGGCGACGAAGAGCGTCTGGTAGAAGACCTTCATCCCCAGGTACTCCAGGGCATAGGCGTTGGTGATGAACAAGAAGGTCTCCATGTCCTCCGCCTTGGAGATAGGCCCCCAGAGCATGATCGTAAAAAGCAGGCTCAGCAGGAGCTCGTCGATCAGGAACGCCACGGCGCGCTTCGGGATGGAAGCGAGTTGCAGTTCATGCCGATCCAGCAGCGTTTCGATCGTCTCGTTCACGGGTTAGAGGGCCTGGTAAGCGATGTCGGTCCGCAGTTTTTTCCCGGCGAAGTGCACCTGGCCGCAGAGCAGGTAGGCGCGGTCGCGGGCTTCGCGGATGCTCGCTCCCGTCCCGACGCAGACAAGGACCCGTCCACCCGTCGCGAAGAGCTTGCCGTCTTCCTCGCTGACGCCGGCATAGGCGATATGCGAATGTTCGGCCAGTTCGGTATGGACGATCTCGTCGACGACGATCTCCGCCGGTTCGCTGCTGCTGTAGGGGTAGTCGCGGCTCGCCATGACGACGCCGACCGCGTATTCATCCTTGAACTGAACGTCAAGCGTATCGAGCTGCTTCGTCGCGGCTTTGTAGAAGAGTTCGCTCGCCGGGGAGCTGAGCAGCGGCATCAGGATCTCGCACTCGGGGTCGCCGAAACGGACATTGAACTCCAGGGTGATCGGTTCGCCGTTCACGATCATCAGGCCGATGAAGAGAACCCCCTCGAAGGGTGCGCCCTCCGCCTGCATCCCGTCGAGCGTCGGGCGGACGATGCGCTCTTTGACCTTCTCGTAGATGTCGTCGTTGACAAGCGGCGTCGGCGCGTAGGCCCCCATGCCGCCCGTGTTCGGTCCCTGGTCGCCGTCAAGAAGACGCTTGTGATCCTGCGCCGCCTGCAGCAGGATAAAATCTTCCCCGTCGCAGATGGCGAACATGGAGAGTTCGTAGCCGTCGAGGAACTCCTCGATGACGACCTTTTTGCCCGCGTCGCCGAAGGAGTGTCCGCTGAGCATCTCGGAAGCCGCTTTTTTCGCTTCATCGTGGGTCGCGGCGATGATAACGCCTTTGCCCGCGCAGAGCCCGTCGGCTTTGACAACGACCGGCGTCGGCAGGGTCTCGATGAACTTGAAGGCCGTATCGATATGGTCCGTTTCGATGTAGCGGGCCGTCGGGATGCCGTACTTGGCGAGGAAGTTCTTCATGTAGACCTTGGAGCCCTCGAGCTGAGCCGCCGCCTTGGAGGGGCCGAAGATCGTCAGCCCCTTCGCCTTGAAGATGTCGACGACCCCTTCGGTCAGGGGCGCTTCCGGCCCGACGATGGTAAGGTCGATATTGTTGGCGATCGCGAAATCCGCCAGCGCGTCGTACTCCTTGATTGAGACGTTTTCGCCCAGCATCGGCGTCGCCCCGTTGCCCGGTGCGAAATAGAGTTTCTCTACCGCTTCATCCTGTGCCAGTACACGCCCGATCGCATATTCGCGCCCGCCGCTGCCGATAACCATTACATTCATTCTTTTGCCGATCCTTCTTGCTGTTTTCATTCAAAAAGACGGCATCTTCTTGAATGAAAGCGGCATCTAAACCCGGGCGGCCGTTCCGCAAGATAGCTTTGGTTCTCAAAGCCAAAATAATACGGACTGAGGGCTTCCTCAGGCGGCAGTCTCTCAGGCTTGCGCCTTCAAGCGAGATCACCGGCACACAGAAGCGGCTACACCGTCCATAAAGTAGATATGTAGAACCCCCTGAAATGCGAGAGCTCGTACCGCTCAGGCTTAGAAGACAATTATAGCCGATACGCCATAAAGAGGGGCTAAAAAACGGGAGCGTTTCGCCCTACTCGTTGATGCGTTCTTTGATCGTTTTGGCGATGCGGCTGCAGTGGTTGATCTTTTCGGACAGCGAGAGGTCTTCGCGCAACAGCACGTTGATGAACGCCGAACCGACGATAACACCGTCGACCCCCTCCGCTTTCGCTTTGGCCGTCTCTTCATTCACACCGAAACCGACGTAAACAGGCGTCTGCGTGTGGCGGCGGATCGAAGCGACGACCTCACCGAGATCTTCGCTTTTGCCCGCCCCGGTAATCCCGGCGTAGGCCACAAGGTAGATGAACTTCTGCGCAGTACCGGCGACGGTCTGCACCCGGGCATCCGTATCCGTCGGTGCGACGAAGGCGATGTTGCTGATGCGGTGCCGGGCAAAAGCGTCGGCATAGAGGGCCGCCTCTTCATGCGGCAGGTCCGGGACGATCAGGCCGCTGACGCCGAGGTCATTCGCTTCGCGCAGGACATTCTCCATCCCGAACTGGTAAAAAGGGTTGAAGTAGCCCATCCAGAGGGTGTCGACGCGGGGTGCAACGGCACGGGAGACGTCCAGGACGTCTTTGAAGCGGAACCCGTTCTCCAGGGCGACGTAATTCGCCGCCTCGATCACCGGACCGTCGGCGACGGGATCGGAGAAAGGGATCCCCAGCTCGAGCGAATCGACACCGTTCTCCCCCATCGAGAGCGCCAGGTCGATCGTAAAATCTTTGTCGGGATAGCCCGTCGTAATGTAGCCCACCAGTTGTTTTTCCACCGATTACCCTTCTGCCGCATCGCCCGTACCCGGGCATTCCCGCCCGCTGCAACGGGACGGCGGCCTGCCATATTTATCCGCAATTGTAGCATTTTTGGATAAAATCGCTCTCAATTGACTAGGGCGCCGGGAAGGGGTATTCCTCCTATTCCGGCCCGCCTACAGGAGCAATCTATGGCTAAAAAGCTGAGCGTCGGTGCCATCCGAAACGCCAAAGGCGGTACCCCGCTGATGATGATCACCGCGTATGACGCCCTCTTCGCACGCCTTTTCGACCCTATTGCCGATATTCTGCTGGTGGGGGATTCGCTCAATATGAGCTTTGCCGGGAAACCGGACACCCTCAGCGCCACGCTCGAACAGATGATCTACCATACCCAGGCCGTCTGCAGCGGCGCGCCGGGCACCTTCGTCATCTGCGACATGCCCTTTGGCACCTATACGACCGCCGATCGCGCCCTGGACAACGCCATCGCCGTCTACCGGCAGAGCGGGGCCGACGCCGTCAAGATCGAAGGGGGCCGGGACAAGGCCGACATCATCGCCCACCTCACGGCCAACGGCATTGCCGTCTGCGGCCATATCGGCCTGCTGCCGCAGGCAGTACGCGGCGAAGGGGGCTACAAGGTCAAGGGCAAGGATGAGGCAAATGCCCTCTCCCTGATCGAGGATGCCAAAGCCGTCGAAGCGGCCGGCGCCTTCTGCATGGTCGTCGAAGGGGTCAAGGCCGACGTCGCGACGCGGATCGCGGAAGCCGTATCGGTCCCGGTCATCGGTATCGGTGCGGGCAGCGGCGTCGACGGGCAGGTGCTCGTCTTCTCCGATATGCTCGGCCTCTACGAGCCTTTTGTGCCGAAGTTCGTCAAGCAGTATCTGCAGGGCGCCGATGCGGTCAAAGCGGCCGTCACGCAGTACAAAGAAGAGGTCGCGGCGCGCACCTTCCCGGCAGAGGAGCATACGTATTGATCCCTCAAACCGTGACTGTACTTGTCTTGGGGGTACTGGCCTCCGGCTGTTCCAATGCAATGCGCTACGACATGGCACATGACATCGCCAAACAGAACTGCCGCAATATCACCAGCCCCGATGAGCGGCGCGCCTGCGAGGCGCAGCACGACCGGCCCTATCAGGAGTACAAAGCTGCGGAACAATATCCGGTGGGACAGTAACGATGGAACGTATCGTAGAGATCGAAAAATTCAGCGCCGAGGAGACGGTCGAGACCTCTCTGCGCCCCGAGGGGTGGAAGGATTACATCGGCCAGGAGCAGATCAAGAAGAATCTCGGCGTCTTCATCGAGGCGAGTAAAAAGCGGGGCGAGGCCCTGGACCATACCCTTTTCTTCGGCCCTCCCGGCCTGGGAAAAACGACCCTGGCGCTGATCATCGCCAACGAGATGGGCAGCAGCATCAAGGTCACCGCCGCCCCGATGATCGAAAAGAGCGGCGACCTGGCCGCCATCCTCACCAACCTCGAGGAGGGTGATATCCTCTTTATCGACGAGATCCACCGCCTCTCCCCCGCCGTTGAGGAGATCCTCTACCCCAGCATGGAGGATTTCCGCCTCGACATTATCATCGGCAGCGGCCCCGCGGCGCAGACGGTCAAGATCGACCTGCCCCGCTTCACCCTGATCGGGGCGACCACAAGGGCGGGGATGCTCTCAAACCCCCTGCGCGACCGCTTCGGCATGAACTTCCGGATGAACTTCTACCACCCAGAAGAGCTCTCCCGCATCATTATGCAGGCCGCCGAGAAGCTGGGCAAGCCGATCAAGCATGACGCCGCGCTGGAGATCGCCCGCCGCTCCCGGGGAACGCCGCGGATCGCCCTGCGGCTGCTGCGCCGGGTACGTGACTTTGCCGACGTCGCCGACGAAACCACCATCGGGCACGAACGCACCGTCTACGCCCTGAACGAACTGGGCATCAACGCCCACGGCTTCGACGAGATGGACCTGCGCCTCCTGGAGCTGCTGGTCCAGGCCAAAGGGCGGGCCATGGGGCTCAGTACCATCGCCGCGGCGCTGAGCGAGGATGAGGGGACCATCGAGGATGTCCTCGAACCCTACCTGCTTGCCAACGGCTACCTGGAGCGTACGGCCAGGGGCCGCGTCGCCACGCCCAAGTGTTACGACGTGCTCCGGCTCACCCCGCCCGCCGAACAGAGCGGGCTCTTCTAGGATCGCGCCGTGAAGCCGCAGACGATCTTTGCCATCCTGCTCGCGGCGTCGCTCTACTGGATGTACCTGCTCTACAGCCCCTACCTGATGAGTATCCTGATCGCCTCGCTGCTGGCGGTCTCGACCTTTTCGTTCAAACGGCGGCTTCGGGAGTTGACCGGATCGGTCTTCGCGGCAGCGGCCCTCTCCACCCTGATGATGGCCCTGCTCTTTTTCGCCCCTCTGGGCTACTTTCTCGCCAAGATCACCATCTACCTGCAGCACTTCGACCCCGCAACCCTCGAATCGGTCATGGACTACCTGCAGGAGCTCATTGAGCGGGCGCCGGGCTTCTCCGGGCGCTCCAGGTCCCATATCTCGGACTTCATCGCTTCGTACGACCCCGCCGACCTGACCAAGAAAGCCCTCGCCTACGCCGGGACCATCGGCAGCATCAGTGCATCGTTCGTCAAGAACGCCTTTATGATTATCGTCTTTTACTTCTTCGCCCACCTCTACGGGCAGCGGCTGGCGGCCTATTTCAAACATGTCATCAACCTCCCGCCCGACGATGCCGCCCTGCTGGGCTCGGAGGTCTCTTCGGTCATGAGCATCGTCTTCTACTCCATTCTGCTCACCGCGGCCCTGGAGGGGGCGCTCTTCGGGATCGCCGTCAGTTTCATGGGGTACAACGGGCTGCTTTTCGGCATCCTCTTCGGGTTCGCCTCCCTCATCCCCGTTATCGGCGGTGCCCTGATGTGGGTCCCCTTCTCCCTGTACGAGCTCTCCCTCGGCCATATCGGCAGTGCCGTATTTATCGCCCTTTACACGATCATCGTCATCTCCGTCATTGCCGACACCTTCATCAAACCCGTCATTATCAAGAGCATCGACAGCCGCCTCTCCACGACCGAGAGCAAGCGTAACGAACTGATCATCTTCTTTGCCATCATCGCGGGGCTGACGAGCTTCGGGTTCTGGGGGATGATCCTCGGCCCCGCCATCACCGCCTTCTTCATGGCACTGCTGACGTTGATGGAGCGTAAAAACGCCATCAGCGAACGGGCGACGGATATCAGTTGAATAGCAGTCAGAGTTAGGAGTTAGGAGCAGCCTGTGACAATCCGTCCATTCTGTTAAGGCCGAAACGATCATTAGCGTGTCAGCCGGATCACCGAGGAATAGAGTATCCCGAAAGCGGCAGCTTGTAGCCCTTTCTTCTTCCCGGTTCGGCTTCTTCTTTGGGCACACAAAGAAGAAGGGGAACAAACAATTGCAAATTACGCTGCCGGGTAGACGCTTTCCAAAGCAGCATAGAGTTCCTCAGGCGTCATATCGCCCTTCTCCTCCCACAGCCGTTTCATCACGACGTTGTCCTCTTCCCCGTTCCAGATCTTCACGTAGTGCCCCTCTTTGTAGCCGTGGTCCTGACGGAACCGGTTTAGGATGTTCTTGCCGACGTAGAGGCGGTAGAGTGACGTGAGGTCGAGGTTGCTCATACGGACCAGCTCGAAGAAGTCCGCCAGCAGCTTCGTGAGGTCGGGTTTACTGTCCAGGGCGTCTTTCATCACCGACTCCACCTGTGCCATCACCAGTTTCTCGTCGGCGAACCCCTCCGCGTCGTCGTGGAGCATCTCGTAAAAGGGCATGATGGCAATAGCCTTCGCCGCATCGTCGAGCGTGCCGAGGTTACGGCGCTTGTACTCCTGCAGCACCAGGCTCATCACGAAGTGCCAGACATCGACGACCTCGATCTGAAGGTTCGCCCAGTCCGGGTCGGCGGCGATATTCTTCCAGTGCTTCCAGGCGAATGAGTCGATCATCTCCGCGCACTCCATGTAGATGCAGCGCTTCCAGTTGATCGCCTTGCCGTTCTTGGTCGTACCCGCTTCCCAGTCTGCTCCGTTCGTGGCATCGTTAAGCTGCTGTTGCAGCTGCAGCATCTGTAAAGCTCTGTTCATGGGTACGCTCCGTTTTTTGACGACATTCTACCGGGAATTGCATTCAGCCCCCCTTCTGCGGGCAAGAGGAAAAGTGAAGCGGAAGCGGAGCTTGTTCACTCCGGAGGGAGCTCATCGGGCAGTGCGGCTTCCCAAAGCAGTTTCTTGCCGAATCCCAGCCGGTTATCGGTCAGTTTCATCCAGGAGGGCTCCAGCCGCCACAGCGTCGGCCGCATCACTTTGGCATAGGGGAACCGGGCATAGTAGCAGCGCGCGTCCGCCGCATCGCCGTCGACGACCCGGCCGCGGCACTGCAGCCCCCGGATCTTGCCGACGGCATCCGTCTCCAGGGCGATCCCTGCCGCGACCGAGGGGTTGGCTTTCATCTGGGCCGTGTGTTCCGTCTCCTGCGACGAGGCGAATACTAAGCAGTTGCGCGCATCGTCATACGCGTAAAAAAGTGGCGTGGCGTAGGGAATGCCGTCACGGCTCGTGGCTAGGGTCAGGACATGGTGTTCCCGCACGAACTCGGCGATGGCGTCAAGGGCGGAGCGCATTGCGACGCCCCGGGAAGAGAGGTAATAACATAGAGGGATTATAGCGCGAAACGCGCCCGACCCCTCAGGCGCTGCGCATCAGGTTGACGTACCAGTCGTCGCGCATATAGCCACGGTCGGGGATCAAAGAGAGCTGCATCGTCCCGTCGCAGCAGTGGACCTCGCTGATCAGCTCTTCGGGAACCTCAAGCTCTTCGCAGAGGTACTCTACCGCGACTTCGTCGCAGTCGATATCGGGCCAGCCCCAACCGTTCTCCAGATGATGGATTTCAAAGGTCGTCTCTTTCATTGCTCACTCCGGATGCAAGATGGCGCAATGTTAATGGCGTTTCATCTCCTCCCTGTTACGGCAACGTCTCATTTCCATTTCATAACGCTGCCTTCACTCATGCATAAAGCGTTCCACAAGCTCCATCAGCGGTTCGGCCGCCGCCACGGCGCCCATCTGGAGAAAGTCGGAGAAGAACGTATCGATGTTCCGCTCGAACGAACCGAACATCGTCACATACTCCTCACGGCGGGGATTGACAAGCACGGAGCGGTCGAATTCCCGGGCGATGGGAACGATGTCGATCACCTGGCCGCTGGTGCCGATAGCGACGAAAAGCGCGGCATCGTTCACCGCTTCGTAGATCCGGCGGTACATCGGCGCGCTCTCGCCGAACATGACGACGTTATGGCGGACGAAGGCACTTTCGCAGCGCGGGCAGCACGCACTCTCCGTCTGCTCCGCATAACCGATATCCCAAAGATGCCCGCAGCTTTCGCACCGCAGATCCCGCAGCGTGCCGTGCAGGTGGATCACCTCCTCACACCCCGCCCGCTCCAGCAGGTCATCGACGTTCTGCGTCAGGTTCCAGACCTGCCCGGGGTAGCGCCGCTGCAGCTCGGCGATGGCCCGGTGCATCGCATTGGGCGTTTTGTCCGCCAGGTCGCGGCGGCGGGCGTTGTAAAAACGGGTCACCAGTTCCCGGTCCGCTTCCCACCCCTCGGTCGAGCAGACCTGCATCACATCGTACTCCTCCCACATCCCGTCATGGTCGCGGAAGGTCCGCAGCCCGCTCTCGGCACTGAGACCGGCACCGCTGAGGATCATCACTTTTTTCATGGCCGCTCCTTCCAGAACGCTTACGGGTGTCTCCCCATTCGCACTCCGGTCAGGATACCATGTCCGCCGTAAACAAAGCGGTGTCAGTACGCCGGATTCAGCGGCGCTGCGCCAGACGCGGCGCCATCATCTCCAGCTGCATCTTGATCTTGTAGGTCAGCGGTTTCAGACGGCTGACATCGGCATAACCGACCGCTTTATAGGCACGGTTCACTTCCTCGAAATAGGCCTTGTACGCATCGAGGTACTCCAGCAGGGGCGCTTCCATCTCCTCGTCGAGGTAGAGTTCCGAGATGGTGACGCTGACGTTGGTCCAGGCCGTATCGAACGCTTTGGCCAGCCGCGCATCGGGCTGTTTGACAAAGCGCCCCTTGACGCGGCTGAGCTCCCGCCAGCCATGCAGCAGTTCCCGCAGTCCGATGCTGCCGAGGCGTCTGTTGAATTCACCCAGGCCGTCGAGCAGCCGGCGGTAGTGCTGATGAAGATACGGTGCGCTCTTTTGCAGTTCGGCCCCGATACTGCTGACCGTCGCTTTGTAGGTGTCAAGATCCTTCAGGATAGCGCTGCGTTCCTGCTCCGGCAGCCCCAGTGAAGCCACTTCCGCCCGGATACGGGTGATCCCCTGTTCCTGGGTACTTCGCAACGTATATTCACCGCGCTTCGTAATGGCACTGGCATCGCTGGCATTTTCTTTGAACTGCTTCAGCAGCCCCATCCGCTGCGCCGCCTTTTCGTGCACATCCGTCTCAAACATCCCTGCCTTCAACCCCGTAAACATACAAACCGCCAAAAGAACAACTCTCATCATGCCTCTCACACCTCCAAAGAGGCGTGAAACAACGCCCCCGTTTTTGGCGCGAAGTGTAGACAAAAGAGATTACGGTCCCGTTACAGACCCGGCACCGGCTAGAAGCGCTCCAGCGCCCCTCCCAGCCGCTCCAATGCCGCATCCATCGTCGGCGTCGGCACGGCGAAGTTGAGGCGCATGAACCCGCTCCCCTCCCGTCCGAACGATATGCCGGGGCTCAACCCGAGGCGTGCCTCGCCGATAAAGAACTCCCGCAGGGCCTTGTCGGAATCAAACCCCATCTGCCGGCAATCCAGCCAGGCGAGATAGGTCCCTTCCGGCGGCCGGAAACCGATCGCTTCATAGCGGCCCAGCAGCGCGGCGAGCCTGTCGAGATTGCCCTGCAGGTGCACGAGCAGCGCTTCCAGCCACCCTTCCCCCTCACGGTAGGCCGCTTCGAAACCGACATGGCCGAAGACCGTCCCCTGGGCAAAATGGATCGTGTCGTAAACCGCTTTGAACTGTGCCCGCATCCCTGCATCCGTGATCGCCACGGTCGAAACGGCCAGGCCCGCGATATTGAACGTCTTGCCCGGCCCGATCGCCGTCAGTGTGATCGCGCGGACGGCGTCGCCCAGCGATATAAAAGGTGTATGGTTATGGCCCGCAAAGACCAGGTCCGAATGGATCTCGTCGGCAAAGACCCTGATGCCGTGGCGCAGGCACAGCTCCGCCAGCGCTTCGAGTTCCGTACGTTCCCAGACACGCCCGACGGGGTTGTGGGGCGAACAGAGCAGCAGGAGTTTCGTTTTCGGCGTGATCTGTTTTTCTAGCCATTCCAGATCGAAACGGTAGATGCCCTCCGCATCCTGCCGCAGCGGGTTGGAGAGCACTTTTCGGCCGCTATGGCGGACCGTACTGACGAAGGGGGGATAGATCGGGGGCTGGACGACAACCTCGTCGCCCGGCGCGGTAAAGGCGGCAATGGCCGCGGAGATGGAAGCGACCACGGAGTGCGAGTACAGGAGATCTTCCGGCTCCAGCGTCACCCCGTGGCGGCGCGCCATCCAGCCGCACTGGGCTTCAAAGGCGCTGCGGGGCATCTCCTCGTAGCCGTACACCGCGTGTTCCGCCCGCCGCAGTACGGCCTCACGGACGCAGAGCGGGGTCTCGATATCCATGTCGGCCACCCACATCGGCAGCACGTCTTCGGTGCCGAAAAGCTTTTGGCGCAGGGCGTACTTTTCGGCGTTACCGCCGCTGCGCTCCGTGACGCGGTCAAAGATCGACATCGCTGCGGTTAACCTTTTCCTGCGTCCCGCACTGCTGTGCGAGCCATGCGATCAGCGCCGTTTTGAACGCGGAGACACCCTCGTTCCACCCCTTCACCGCACTGCGTACGTCCGCCGCGCTGCTCTGCTGCCGGTAGGTGAAGCTCTTCTGCGCCAGGATGCGCCGGCTGTACTGGTCCACGAGCACCGCGTAGAGCATCAGTTCCGTTTCGCCCGCCCCCGTTTCACCGATCGTCTGCAGCATCTGTTCGATGCGCACTTCCAGCAGCCAGTCGTTCTTGGCCAGGGACTTGTAGGGCACAACCCCGTCAAACAGCGCGCTTTCAATGACGCTCTTCTCGATCATCTGCTGGATCTGCTGCACCGGGGACTGTTCCCAGCGTGCACGGGTATAGCGGTAGAAACGGTGGTCCGTCCCGGCGTAATGGATCGCCGTCCCCTCCAGCCACTGCGGGGCCTCGATCAGGGCGATGCGGATCACACGTTCATGGCACCCCTCCGCCCCGGCAACGGTGATCATCGCCCCGCCGTCGAGCCGGTAACTCTGCACCGGCGGCGCTTCGCGCGTCACGCTGCAGCCGCCGATCAACACTGCTATCAGGATTCCGATTACCCATTTCATCTTGCTTCTCCCGGTCCCACCTGCGGCGGTTGATGTTCAAAGAGCATATCCGAAGGGTTCTCACCGTAACGCAGCAGCATCTGGTTGAGCAACACCAGGCTCTGCTCCATCTGGCGCATCGTCACTTCAAACTGTGCCATCCCCGGCCCCATCGTCTCTTTGATACTGTAATCGCCGTTCTTGTTGCGCGCGTTGATCACCCGCAGCGCTTCGGCCATGGAGGCGAAACTCTCCTGCAGGGAAGCGAGCGAGACTCTGGCCTGTCCCATCGCGGCATCACCGCTTTGCAGCAGCTGCGGGAGCGCTTTCGTCCGTGCATCGAGGTTCGCCACCAGCCTTCCCAGTTTCCGCACGGTCTCGTCCAGGCGTGCAAACCGTTCCGCGGTCAACCCTTCGTCCAGTTTTTCCGCGACATTCGCGCTGTGGTGCAGCAGCCGGGTCACCTCCACCTGGTTCTGTTCGCCGATCAGCTCTTTGAGGCGCAGCAGAAGCTCCGAGATGTTATCGGATGCCGAGCCGAAAGTGCGCTCCAGCGTCACGAAGAAGGAGGGTTCGAACGGGATGGTCGGGACCGTCTCCTCCCCCTCGGGTTTGAGCAGCGGGGCCGCCTCGCTCCCGCGGCTCAGGTCCACATAGCTCAAGCCCGTAATGCCCTGGGATTTGAGCATGGCGATCGTATCGGTTTTCACCGGGGTCGTCTTCCAGACATCGATGATGACCTCGATCTTCTCGATATTTTTGGGACTGATGCGGATGGCACTGACTTTCCCGACCGTCACGCCGCGGAACTTGACCGGCGAATCGATATTCAGCCCCGATACCGACTCCCCGAAGTCGATGCGGTAGCGCTGCAGCTCATCCTGTTTTGCCGGCTGCAGCATCCAGATGACGAAAAAAGCCATCAGCGCCAGCGAGAGCAGCACAAAAATTCCGACGACCGTCTCGTTCGTCTTGGCGTTCACGACACGTCACCTCCAAAAAAAGTACGTATAAAGGGGCTCGGCACCTCTTTCACCTCCGAAAGCGTCCCTTCGGCGGCGATACGCCGCTCATCGATGATCGCCATACGGTCAAGGGTCGTCTCGATCGACGCGAGGTCGTGCGTCACCATTACTACGGTTAATTGTAGCATGTCCCGCAGCCGCATGATCAGGGCATCGAACTCCCGCGCCGACACGGGGTCGAGTCCCGAGGTGGGTTCATCCAGGAATAGCAGCGGCGGGTCCAGGGCAAGGGCCCGGGCCAGGGCCACCTTCTTTTTCATCCCCCCGCTGAGTTGGGAGGGGTAGAGCTTCCCCTCGTTGGGCGTGAGCCCGACGATGTCGAGTTTGAACGCGACGATCTCGTCGATCAGGGCCGCCGGAAGTTCCGTGTACTCCTTGAGCATCACGGCAATGTTTTCGGCGACGTTCAGCGAGGTGAAAAGGGCATTGGACTGGAACAGCACCCCCCACCGGCGCCGCAGCGCCTGGGCCGCGTCGAAGGAGAGGGAGTTCAGCGGTTCCCCGAAGAGACGGATGTTGCCGCTCTGGAGCGGCTCAAGCAGAATGATCTCACGCATCAGCGTCGATTTGCCGCAGCCGCTGGGGCCGAGAAAACCGTAGATCTCCCCGGCATTGACGTGCAGTGACACCCCGTCGTGCACCAGGCGCTCCCCAAAACGCGTCACGACGTTATCGACCTCGATCACCGCCCCCATCTAGAACCCCAGCTTTGTAAAGACGATGGAGAAGAGCGCATCGCAGATGATCACGGCGAAGATCGCCTCCACGACGCTTTTGGTCGTATTGATCCCGATACTCTCCGTATCGTTTTTGACCTGCAGGCCCCGGTAGATCCCGATGGAGGCGATCAGTACGGCAAAAAACGGCCCCTTCACCAAGCCCGCCCAGAAATGCTTCAGTGCCACCGCTTCGGTGAAACGGTCCGTGAAAAGCGTCACGGAGAGCCCCAGCTCCGTATGCGCGATCAGCATGCCGCCGAGCATACCGAAGCCGTCGGCGAAGAAAATGAGGATCGGCATCATGATAATGAGGGCGAAGAGGCGCGGCAGTACCAAAAAGGCATAGGGGTCAAACCCCATCGTCCGCATTGCATCGATCTCCTCGGTCATTTTCATGACTCCGATCTGCGCGGCGTAGGAGGAGCCGCTGCGTCCGGCAACGACAATGGCCGTCAGCATCGGGGCGAGTTCACGGAGAATGGAGATGCCCAGCGCATCAACGATGAAGATATTCGCGCCGTAGGTTTTGAGCTGCACCGCCGACTGGTAGGCGACGACGACACCGACGAGGAACATCGTCAGCGCGATGATGCCAAGGGCCTTGATGGCACTCTCCATCATCTGGTAGCCCGTCTCTTTGTAGCGGAACCCCACCCGGCGCGACAGCAGGTGCAACAGTGCCATGAACGTCCGGCCGACAAAGGCGACGATCCCCGCACCGTTGGCGACGACCTCGAGCGCGTTCCGTCCCGTCTGTGCCAGCACACCGGGGACGGGAACGGCGAAGTCGGCATCGGGGTGGCCGTAGCGCTGCGTCATCGCCATCACCCGCTCGGTATGGGCATCCGCACCCCGTATCACCACAAGGTTGTTCGCAGCTTCCAGACTGCGCTGCAGCTTCTGCAGCAGCAGCGCACCCGCCGTATCGATGCCCGTCACGGCGGAAAGGTCGAGGACGACCTCATACTCTTTCAGGCGTGCCAGCTCCCCGCTGATCGTCCCGGCAACCGCGTCAAGCGTCGTGGCATGCCACGGACCGCTGCAGTGCAGCGTTATCCCGTGTCCGCTCTTTTCGATCTGCAGCTGCGCCATTGCTCCTACCCCTCGTTCCACTCCTGCGTCTGCAGGGCAAAACCGTTTTGATCGTTTCTAACGATAGCATAGCGAAGATTACAGGCAAATGCGGCCGGGTTGAAATAGCGCAGCCCTTCGAAGTCATAGGCGACCCCCTGGTGGTAGTGCCCCTCAATGAGCACATCGACGCCCTCAAGTGCGAGCGGGGCGAGATGCGCCCGGACGAACGCCTCGTACCCCGTCATCGTGTGGCAGTGGTTCTTCCGCTCAAGATAGGCCTCGAGCCTGGTGATGATCCCGTTGCCGGTCAGGCGGTTGATGACGCCCAACAAACGCAGCACTGCGCCGTTGCGTATCAGCGCCGTATAGATCCGGTAGGAGAGCGGCTGGTTGAAATCGCCGTGGGCCAGGAGGAGAGTGCGCTCGGCGCAGCGGCAGGCAAACGGCTGGCGTGAGAGCGGTACGACAGTGGCTTCGGGGAAGAGCGCGGCAAGGTTATAGTCATGATTGCCTTCGAGGTAGAGCACGGGGAGGCGGCGGCTGATACGCTGCAGCACCGCAACGGCCTCCGCGTTCATCGCATGGGTCACCTTGATCTGCCCGAACAGCAGATCGAAGATATCGCCCATCAGCAGCAGCTGCGGGACCTCCAGCCGCCCCGCCTCGATCGCCTGCAGCAACGAGAGCATCTGCGGTCGTGTCGCGGAGTAGTGGGCGTCGCTGATCAGCAGGGCGCCGGGGAGGAGCTCGTAGGGATCACGGGACATAGGCGATGGTCGGAATGCCCGTGTTCTCCTCCAGTCCCATCATCAGGTTCGCGTTGGCAACGGCCTGGGAAGAGGAGCCGCGGACAATGTTGTCCACGCTGCTGTTGACATAGAGCTTCTTCCCGCGGACCTTGGCGTAGATATCGCAGAAATTCGTCCCCGAGCAGGCTTTGATATCGACCGGGTTTTCAAAGACACGTACGAAGGGTTCGTCGGCATAGTACGCCTTCAGGACGGCGATCGGGTCGATCGCCTCTTTGAGCAGGGCGTAGGCGTCGATCAGCTCGCCCCGCGTCGCCGGGATCAGGTGCGGGACGAAGTTGATATCGAACGTCTTCCCGCTTTTGAGATAGAGCTTCTCCCCGATCTCCGGTTCATGGCGGTGCTCGAACGGTTTATACGCGAAGATGTTCTCATTGATCGAAACGAAATGGGTACTGGTCGTACACTTCTTGCCCGCCCCGCTGACGCCGCTCTTCGCGTCGATAAAGACCGGAAACGCTTCATCCATATAGTCGACGAACGGAAGCAGGCCGAGGATCGAAGCGGTCGGGTAGCAGCCCGGATTCGCAACGAGCCGTGCGGATCTGATCGCCTCGCGGTTGAGTTCGGGCAGGCCGTAGACGGCGTGTTCGAGGTTCTCCGGGTCGGTATGCGGCACGTAGTGGGCCTCGTACGTCTCGCGTTTCAGGCGGTAGTCCGCGGAGAGGTCGACGACTTTGACCCCCAGCGCCATCAGCTCTTTGACGAACCCCATCGCCGTCATATGCGGCAGGGCGAGGAACGCCAGCTCGCACGAAGCCGCCACGGCCGCGGCGTCCGCTTTGTGCACATCGCACTCAAAGATCCCCTGCATCGCCGGGTGCAACTCGGTCAGGCGCATCCCGCCTTCGCTGGTCGCCACGTAGGCGAGTTCAAACCGGGGGTGCCCGACCAGGATCTTGACCAGTTCCAGGCCGGTGTAACCGCTGGCGCCGATGACGGCGACGTTAATCATGGCACTCAAAAACAATCTCCTGGTATTTCACTTCGATGACCTCGAACTCCTTCATCCCGCCGGGCAGCTTGGCCTTGAGCTCGTCGCCCTCCTCCTTGCCCAGCAGCTGCTTGGCCAGCGGCGAAGCGAAAGAGATCAGCCCCAGTTCGGGGTTGCTCTCACAGCCGCCGACGATGGTATAGGTCATCTCTTCATCGGTGTCCATGTCGCACAGCACGACCGTCGAGCCGAAGCTGACGCGGCTGTGTTCCAGGGTGGAGGGGTCGACGATCTGCGCATTGCCCAACAGCTCGGAGAGTTCGCCCATACGGTCGTCGATCTGCCCTTGGCGCTCCTTGGCGGCATGGTACTCCGCGTTCTCCTTCAGGTCCCCCAGGGCCACGGCCTCCTCGATCGCCTTGACGATCGCCGGACGTTCGACCGTTTTAAGATGGTTCAGCTCCGCTTGCAGTTTTTCGTATCCGAAACGGGTCATCGGTTGTGCCTGGCTCAAAATCATTCCTCGTTTTTAGATGAATTATAGCGCACAATCCCCCTCCCTTGCCAACGCACGCCGCCGGGGCGAAACGGCAGGTTAATCGATTTTAGTCTACCATTTTGGTTTCAAGCGTACCCGAAACGTCCAACAGAAGGTCCCTACCCGATCCCACTATACCGGAGTCATTATCATGAAATTTTCCCGCAGAGACGCCCTGAAATTCGGCGGAGCCCTTGCCGCGGCCGTCGCGACCGGCACGGCCGCCGAAGCCGCCCAAACGGTCCCGAAAGCCAAAACAGCCGGTAACCCGGCCCCGCTGCCGCAATCCAAAGGCCCCCGTGTCGTCGTGGTCGGCGGCGGCTGGTCGGGGCTCAGCCTGGCCAAGTACACCAGGCTCTTCGCCCCAACGGCCGAGGTCGTCCTCGTCGAGCAGCGCGACGTCTTCATCTCCTGCCCCGTCAGCAATATGTGGCTGGTGGACAAGGTCGACCTGGAGTTCATCACCCATGATTACTACCAGGCCGCACAGCAGCACGGCTACACCTACTTCCACGCCGCGGCGACAGGGGTGGACAAGGCAAAGAACATCCTGCATACGACCATGGGCGACATCGCCTACGACTACCTGGTGCTCGCCCCCGGCATCGACTACGACTACTCTTTCTGGACCGACGACCCGGCGCTGCAGAACCGCCTGAGCCAGGAGTATCCCGCCGCCTTCCGCCCCGGCTCGGAGCATATGACCCTCAAACGCAAGATCCACCAGTTCCGGGGGGGCACCTTCCTCATGACCGTCCCCGGCGGTAACTACCGCTGTCTGCCCGCCCCTTATGAGCGCGCCTGCCTCATTGCGGACTATTTCAAGCACAACGGCATCAAGGGCAAGGTGCTCCTGCTCGATGAGAACAACGACATCACGATCAAGGCCCACGGTTTCCATACGGCGTTCGAAGCGCTCTACAAGGAGTACATCGTCTACGAACCCAACGCCGTCATCGAGGAGATCGACCTTGACAAGAAGATCGTCAAAACCGAGTTCGACACTTTCGCGTTCGACGACGCCTCTTTCTACCCCCATGTCCGCGGCGGGAAACTCCTGGAGATGTGCGGGGTCGCCAAAGACACCGTCTACAACCGGCTCGAGGGGGACATCGACCCCATGACCTACGAGGTCCGCGGCCATCCCAACATCTACGTCACCGGCGATGCCCGCCCCACCGGCTTCTCCAAATCGGGGAACACGTCGCTCAGCGAAGGGCAGAACGTCGCAAAAATGCTCGCCGCGAAGATCAACAAACAGGCTCCCCTGAAGTGGATGTCGCCGGTGACGCTCTGCATCTCCGCCGTCTCCGCCTTTCCCGAACATGGCATCTTTATCCACTCCGAATACGCCTACAACCCGAAGCACAAACAGTTCGAATTCGCCACCCCGGTCACCGATGAGCACTGGAAAGGCGAAGAGGGGCTGGAGAATGCCCGCAACATTTACGGCTGGGCGGAGGCCTGCTACATCGATATGTTCGGGGCCGCCAAGAGCTGACGCCGGAGCGTTTCCCTGTGTGACCGGCATCGCCGGGGCGCACATCCTCCCCCGTGCCGCACTCCCTTTTCCCCATCCCTCATCATCATCCGAAGCTGCAGACAATGCCGTATCACACAAGTTTTAAAAAATGAAAATCAATGAAATTAAAACTCCTTTAACGGAAGTTGCAGGACAATAGGTACAAAGACCAAACGAGGAAAAACAATGCGACTTCATACTCTTTTGCGCGGGGGATTCGGCCTCCTGTTCGCCGTCGCCATGTTCACCGGCTGCGGCTCCTCGTCGGGCGGCCAAAACGGCGACGTTGTCTGGGCCGTCGGCAATGCCGACAGCAGCGGTTACGCCGCCCTCTACCGTTCCGACGACGGCGGAACGCGTTGGTACCGGCCCAATGCCGAGGCCACGATGCTGGAGGGGTTCGACGCCCAGAACCTCTACGTCGCCGACAGGGACGACGTCTGGGTGGTCGGGACGGCGCAGACCCTGGTCCATACCGCTGACGGCGGACAGACCTGGGAGAAATACGCGACCTTCCCCGACCAGAACAGCTCGGTCGAGTTCTACGGTATCTCCGCCCTCTCCCCCGACGAGTTCTGGGTCAGCGGCAGCAACGGCAGCGTCTACCACACGAAAGATGCTGCGCGCCACTGGGAAAAAATGGACCCCGCCCTCTTCGGATACGGCATGGTGCAGGGGATCAAAGCGATCGATACCCTGACGGTCTATGCGGTCGGAAAGCCCGCCGACAGTACTGGCGGGTTTGTCTCCCGTTCGTTAGATGGGGGTGAGAGCTGGGAAGCGATCACGCTTCCGGACAACTACAATACCAACGAGTGGATCGGGGTCAAGGCCACCGACAAAGATCACATCGTCGTCTACGGGGGAAGGGGCCACTACAGTGCGACCGCCGACGGCGGTACGACCTGGACCAACGGTCTGATCGATGTCAGCGGGGGTGTCGACGGAGCCGACATCAACGACCTCATCATGCTTGACCGCACGCAGTGGTGGAGCGCCATGGACCTTGACAACATCTTCCTGACCACCGACGCCGGCGTGCATTGGAACGAACAGAACAGCAGCGGCGCGGGCAATATGTTCCTGGTCGGGATCGATGCCGCCGATGCGCAGCACGCCGTCATCACCGGCATGTCGGCAGGCTACCCGCTGATCGGGAAGATCCTGCTGACCCGTGACGGGGGCACGACCTGGACCCAGCAGATCGAAACGGAAGTCCCGATGCAAAAAGTGCTGTTCGCTCGCGCTGCAGAGGTCAATGCGACCGAAGAGGAGGGAGGCTCGATGTTCGCGTCGATCATCCGGACGTCGGTCGAAGGCTTCATCGGCGGGGCGACGGGGGATATCGGCGGGGTGGTCATGGGACTGATCTTGGAGAAGATCGGCTGGGGAAGCCAGGGGGATGACGAAGAGAACCAACTGCTTCAAAGCATGAACGCCAAACTAGACGACATCCTCAACGATCTACAGGCGATCAAGGAGAGCCTTGATTCCCTCAAGGTACAGCTCAACCTCGATATGGAGATCATCAACAAAAACATCCTCGACCCCACCGACGCCATCACCGATATCGGCACGACGCACGACGAGTTCAACGCGACCTTCGGCGGCGTGGCGGCGGGCGAAGGGAACCAGACGGAGATCCACGCTTTTATCGACAACCACATCGTTAATAATTTTCACATCGAGAACGACGTGAACACCATCCACGACGCCATCGTCCCGCCCGATATCGCCAAAACCCCGGCATTGACCAACTTCACCAATTTCGTCAACGACAGCCATAACCAGGGCAACGGCACCCTGACCGACGCCTACAAGGCCGTGGAGCTCTACACCTCGCAGCTTATTGTCAACCAGCTCAAGGGGGTAAACCTCGTCGTCGAGGCCAAACACGTCGAAGAGGGGAACGCGTCCGTTGCGCAGTACATGGGAAGCTACCAGACGAAGCTTCACGAGATGCTCGGCGATCCCGGCAACGGCGAAAGCTTCATCTACAATGCCTACCGCCTGGCCCTGATGCATGCCAACCCGCTGCCGTACAAGTCCGGTGACGACTACTTCACGGACGAAGCGGCCGCGCTGCTCAAACGCGCCGAATTCTACCGCCTCCTGGCCTCCGGCAGCAAAACGTTCGGGCCGCGTATCCTCGTATTCGAGACGCAGGACATCCCCAGCGACAACAGCTTCTACATCGCCAACCCCGACGCCTTCTTGAAGTATTCGGAGTTCAGCTGTACCCAGGCTTCCGGATCGGTGCCCGGCGCCACCTACGTCTACTGGGACGGCAACCGTATCAAACCGGAAACCGCCTACAACGTCTACGAATGTACGATCGCCGATCCGATCGCCCCCGGCACCTACGAAATCCTCGATCAGAACCCCTACCCCTACATCGCGTCACTCGGAACCTCGAACGCCATCGGCACCATCACCGTGCAGCGCTATGACGAAAACTACACCGTGCAGCCCGACGGGAACTATACCTACGGCCAGACGACCTTTTTCCGGCGGAGCGCACTGAACCACTTCGGCAAGGATTCGTCATACTGGACCACCTCGACAACCGGCATGTATCTTTCCCATACCTACGGCACCGCGCCCTGGGGAACGGGGATCGTCGGATGGGCCGACGGGGAGTACGAATATACCGGCCATTATGAGCTCGAGGGCCATTTTCACTACGATGGGGCCAAAGAGCGGACGCTCTATATCGACTATGATGCCAAATACCATATGGTCACCAACAGCTACTACACCGGCGCAGGTTCAAGCGAAGCCCATGCCTATGTCCATTTCGGCGTCTGGGATGCGACCGAGGGGCAGGCGGTCACCCTCTTTTACAACCACCACCAGGATACGGTCGCGGAGGTCAAGGACACTTATCACCACCCCAAAGGGGTCAGTCACTTTACCGCAAAACCCGGACACAGCTACTACGTCTATTTCAGCATGCATGAAAGCGGCATCAGCGGCATGCCGGACGACGGCACCCACTCGCGGGTCTATCTCGAAGAGATCAACTACATCTATCTGCACTTCTGACGGTGCGGGTGTCTACCCCAGCAGACGCATCATGACCGTCACCGTCACCATGCTGCCGATCAGGGTGGCGAACACCAGCTGTGAGGCAAGCTGAACGTCGCAGCCGTAGCGCTTGGCGAAGGCGACGCTCAGCATGGCCGAAGGCATGGCGGATTCGATGACCAGCACCTGGAGCTGCCACGGTTCCAGCGCAAAATAGTGGGCCGGCAATGCGATAAGGAGGGGGGAAGCGACCAGCTTCAGGAGAAGCACGACCGCAGCGATACCGGCGATCGCCCTGAGGCGGTCGAATCCGAGGGTGACCCCGACGAGCAGGGTGACCAGCAGCGTATTGGCCTTCGCGACGATCTGCACCGCATCGAAGAGCGGCGCGGCCACCATGCCGGTCACGGGCAGTCCGGCAACACTCCAGGCACTCCCCGCCACAATGGCGATGAATATCGGCGAGCGGAAAAAGGCCCCTGCCCCGCCGGATCCCGGCGCTTTTTTGCTGCCGTAGTGCATGGCGATCATCGCCCCCAGCGTGAACAGCGGCAACCCCACCCCCAGCTCCGAAACCAGTGACGCTTCGGCCATCGCCTCCGCATTTTTTCCAAAGACCTCGGCCACCAGGGCGTATCCCAGCAGCGCGGAACTCCCAAAGACGGATGCCAGGATAAAGCTGCCCATTTTCGGCGCGGAGAGCCCCATCGCTCTGCCCGCACCCCAGGCCAGCGCGAACAGGAGCAGTTCCCCCGCCAGCATCAGGCCCGTGATGAGCAGATATTTCCACTCCAACGCGGCATGCGAAAGCGCATAGAAGATCAGGGCCGGCAGGGTCAGCTGTGTGATGAGGGAGGCGAACAGCGTGCCGTTATCGGGGCTGAACATGCCCGAACGGCGCAGGGAAGCGATGAGCACAATGATACCGGTGAGCACCAGCATCGAGCTCAGCGTGTGCAGATAAATCTCCATGCTCTCCTCCCCTCTTTTAGCCGATAAAGGACTCGAAAGTCATGGACGACAGATCGTACCTGATAATACGGTGCGCCCCGCTCTCGGCAATATAGAGGCTGCACCCCTGCTTGCACAATCCAGCGGGCTCGTTCAGCCCTTCCATCAGTGTCATCATCCGTCCGCTTTGGGGATCGTACACCTTGAGCTTGCCGTTATAGGTATCGGCAATAAAGAGGCGTCCACCGCCGCAGCCGTCCCCGATCCGGCCGCAGGTGATGCCCTGGGGGTGCTGCAGCAGGATCGGATCGCTGTCCGAATCCCCCCAGGTGAACAGTCCCTCACCGACGGCAGTCTGCACGTGACCGTGCTCTATAAATCGCAGGGCCGAGCTCTCCGCATCGACGAACCAGAGTGTCCCGTCGTCGCAGCGCGTCATCCCCATCGGCTGGGCCAGCTGTGCGGCCTCCCCCGCCCCGTCGCGCAGCGCTTCAAAGCGGTTGCCGTAGGTCTGCAGCGGGCGCAGCGTCGCCTTGTCGTAGACCGTGACGGTATGCGCCCCCGCTTCGGCAATAGTGATCGTCTTCTCCTCCACTATGAGTGCCGACGGGGCGCGCAGCTGCTCGAACAGCACCGTCCGCTCTTCACTGCGCAGATCGATGCGGCAGACACTGCCGCCGGCACGGTCGGCGATATAGAGCATCCCCTCCGAGAGGGCCAGGGCCGCCGGGGTACGAAAGGGGGTAAAACGGCGGACAAGCTGCCCCGACGCGTTATATTCGCGCACATCCCCGCCCCCGCTGTTGGATATGAACGTTTGTTCATCCGAGACCAGCACGGCTTCGGGAAAGCGCAGCGGGCCCTGCGGCACCGCACGTTCGGCCGCGCCCTCCCGCGGGAGCAGACCCAGCTTTTGAAGCGCCAGGTCGATGGCGACCCCCTGCGCCTCCCCCCGGAAGGTCGCCGCGATATACCCCTCTGCATTGACCAGGACCATCGTCGGCCACGCCTTGACCGCGTATTGATCGACCAGGGCGCCCTCTGTGTCGTTCAATACAGGGTAAGTGATCCCGAGACGCGCGGCGGCGGCACGAACGGCGTCGGCAGTTTTCTCGTGGGCGAATTTGCCGCTGTGCACCCCGATGACCTGTAGACTGTCGCCGTAGCGTGCCTGCAGCCGGGTGAGCATCGGAAGGTTGTTCATACAGTTGATGCAGCCGAAGGTGAAGAAGTCGAGCAGCACGGCCCGGGGACGCAGCCCACGCAGGGAAAGCGGCCCTCCAGCGATCCATGTACCGCGGTCAAGCTCGGGGGCGCGGACACTCATTTTGAACCGATGAGCCGCCGTACCGCCAGCGAGCACATGGTCAGGCCAAAGGCGGCGGTCACCCCCATAAAGCTCCCCTTGACCTTCACCCGCGGCGGCTCGCTGCTGAAAATGACGGGGTATTTCTTGCTGAAGCGGCGCTTTTTGAGCTCGTAGCGCAGCTTGGAGGCGAAGCGGTCGCCGTGGGCCGTCCAGATCGTCCCCACCTCGATTTTCGTCGGGTCCAGCCGCTTGGCGGAGCCCGTCGCGCTGATCAGTTTCTTATAGCACTTCTGCGCCAAGGCCAGCTTCGCCTTCGTATCGTCGATGGCGTCGAGCACAAGGTCGAAGGGCTCGAAGTCGAAGGCTTCCACCCACGCCTCGTCAATGCGCGTTTCGATCACGGTGATCTGCGGATAGTGGGTCTGAAGCGCCTGGACTTTCGACTCGCCGAGGTGGTGTTCGCTCCAGAGCTGGCGGTTCTGGTTGCTCTCGTCATAGGTATCGAAATCGACGATGGTGATGTCGTTCACCCCGGAGCGGATCAGGCAGTCGAGGCAGAAACTGCCGACCCCGCCGACCCCCAGCAGCAGGAGTTTGGCCCCCTGCAGCTTTTCAAAGTCCTCTCCCAGGAGCATGCGGGAACGTTCATAGCGCACGCTCAGACTCCCAGCCAGTCATCGAGCGTGCGCATGGACGCATAGGCGCTCAGGTCCAGCATGATCGGTGAGACGGAGATGTGCCCCTGCATCACCGCTTCGAAATCGCAGAGCTCCTCGCGCCCCTCCCTGGCTTTGTACTCCAGGGGGTGCAGCCCCAGCCAGTAGTACTCTTTGCCCCGGGGATTACGGTGCAGGTGGGCATCGTTCGCGTAAAAGCGGTGCCCCGCATAGGTCACTTTCGTCGCGGCAGAGGTGAGCTCCGGCGGGATATTGACGTTGAGGAACTGGCGCGGCGGCAGGGGGAATTCGGAGGCGAAGATCTTTTCCACAAGGGTGGAAATAGTCTCCTTCGCCAGCGCAAAGTCCGGCAGGGGCTTTTCAAAATCCATCACCTGCGACACGGCGATAGCCGGTACCCCGTGCAGCACCGCCTCCATCGCCCCGGCCGCCGTGCCGGAGTAGGTGATATCTTCGCCCATGTTCGAGCCCTTGTTGATACCGCTGACGACGAGGTCGGGTTTCTGCTCCTCGAACATCGAGTGCAGGGCCAGGTAGATACAGTCGCTCGGCGTCCCGTCGTCAAGCTTGTAAAAATCGTCACCGACGCTGATGAAACTGAGCGGGTGCGACAGGGTCAGGGAGTGGCCGCAGGCCGATTTTTCGCTCGAGGGCGCGACCACCGTTACCCGGCCGTGGGGGCGCAAGGCTTCGACCAGCGCCAGCAGCCCCTCCGATTCATAGCCGTCGTCGTTGGTGACAAGAATTTGCTTCACGTTGTATTTCCTTACTCTTTGTGATATTATAGTTTGCTATAAATCAATGGTAGTTGATACCGGAGTTCGTTCCATGATTCATACACACCCCCCGCATGAGGGTCAAGACGACCCGCAACCGTTCTCACAACAACAAGTCGACCTCGCCAAGGTCTTCCCGTTACCGGAGGGGTATGAGCGTCTGTTTCTCGGACTCTATTTTATCATTATCCCCTACGTCACCGGCCTGATCTTTCTGTTTATCTTTATCGCCAAGGGCAATTTCGACAATTTCCTTGCCCTCGATATCGCCATGTTCGCCGCCGTCTGGGCGATCGGCTATGAGATCTGCGCTTCCGTGGCCCTGACGGTCATCTTTTACATGATGATCAAGTACAACCGGACCCATAAAAGCGTTGTACGGACCAAGAAGCGCAAGACGAAGCCCCTTCACGAGGTGTATGATCTCTCATAGCGCAGTGATATAGAAGCGGTTGACCCCGTCGTCATAGGCGTAGGCCAGCTGCAGCCCGTGGGCGTGCAGGATCGCATCGACCAGGTAGAGCCCCAGTCCGAAGCTGTTGCGCGCCGGGTGCTCTTTCGTAAAGGGCTCGACGTAATAGCGCAGCGGATGGCGCAGCTTCTCCCCCCGGTTTTCGAAGACAAGCTCTTTGCCCTCCATCCTGATGGACACCCGTTTGTCCGGCGAATACTTCACCCCGTTATCGATCATGTTCTTGATGACCGTCGCCATCATCGTGAAATCGCAGGCCATCCGCTCGCTGCTGTCCACATCGACGGTGACCATCTCCGGCTCCAGCATCGACTGGTCGATCGCCTCGTCGATCAGATCCACCAGCCGGTAGGTCCCGATGTTCTTGTTGCCGAAGCCGGAGGAGGCCTCTTCGATCATCGCGAACTCGTTGATAAGCTGCTCGAGGCGCAGGAAAATATTGTTGAAACGTGCTTTGTGCTTGGGGTCGGCCAGCAGCTCCGCAGAGATCCGCCCCTTGGCGATGGGCGTTTTGAGCTCATGCATCACGTTGCGAAGGAAAAGGGTCCGGGACTCGATCAGGGTGTTGATGTTCTTGCGCGCCTGCTCCAGTTCGTTGGCGAGGATGGCGATCTCGTTACTGCCGTTCATTCTGAACACGACGTTCCGGTCACCCTCGGCATAGCGGATCACCCGCTTGGTCAGCAGGCGCAGCGGGCGGATCCGGCGCCAGATGATAAAGACCGCCCAGGCGATCACGAAGACGATCGTCAGGTAGGCGCTGAGCAGGTGGGTCGGGAAGTAGGGACGGAGCTGTTCATCCAGCAGCAGGAACCTGCCCTGGGGCGTCTCCAGGAAGAAGTAGATCTTCCCCTGCGACTCCAGCATCGTCGCCCGCAGATCGCTGACCCGGTCAAGGGCATGCATCGCCTCGTGGGAGAAGTGCATGGTACGCACCACCTCCTGGAAGCCGACACGCTTGAGGACGTCGGCTTTGTCGAAAACGGCGCGGACCGCCTTGTCCCCCTGGATGTTCGACAGTCCGTAGACAGCAAGGTTCGCCTCCAGGATTGCCTCGGAGGTATGCTTCATCATATGCTCGCGGTAGATCTGCGTAATGACGGTGTATTTGTTGAAAATGTTGTCGATATACTGGGCGCGGTTGTTCTTGTAGAACTCCCAGAAGACGAAGGTGACGCTCAGCAGCGTCACCGCGAAGGCAAAAAGGATGGTCAGTAAGACGGCATTGCGCCTCATTTGATAAGCTTGTAGCCGATGCCCCGCACCGATTCGATCAGGGATTTGTCACCGAGCTTGTTGCGGATCCGCCCGACCATGACATCGATGCTTTTGTTCGAGGAGTCCTCGTTAATCGCGTTGACGTTGAGGATGATATCCTCGCGGGAGACGACCATCCCCTCTTTTTTGATCATAAAGGCGAGGATGCCGTACTCCGCGTTGGTCAGGTCCAGCGCGCGCCCCTTGTAGCTGATCTGCATCGCCCCTTCGTCGAGCTTGAAGTCGCTGTGGTGCTCCTCGGCCTGTCTCGCCTCCGTCTTCGCGGCGTAGCGGCGCAGGACCGAGCTGATGCGGGCTTCGAGTTCACGGGGGTCGTAGGGTTTGGGGAGGTAGTCATCCGCACCCAGCTCCAGGGCGTTGACCTTGTCGGTGACGTCCGAACGGGCCGACGAGATGATGATGGGGATATCCTGGCGTTCGCGGATCGCTTCGCAGACCTCCAGGCCGTCCATCCCCGGCAGTGTCAGGTCGAGGATGACGAGATCGTAGGGTTTGAGCTTGAGAATGCTCAGCGCTTTGAAGGGGTCGTCCTCCGTTTCGATCTCGTACCCGAACTGCTCGAGGTACTCGGTCAGGATCTCCGCGAGCTCCAGATCGTCTTCAATCATCAATATCTTTTTCATGCGAGCATTCTATCCCAGCAGCATTAACTTTTAGCTAACGGTCCCCTAGTGCGGCAGCACCGCTGCGGCCCCCGTCAGCATAAGGGTGAGATGGTAGGCGACGAAGGCGAGCGCATAGGCCGTCGCCGTCGTAAAGAGGAAAAGGTAGAAGAAATATCTGATCCCGCCCGCTTCCCGGGTAAAGACGACCGAGGCCGCGAGGCAGGGAAGGTAGAGCATGATCACGACGATAAAGGCGACGGCCGACGCGAAGGGGATATGCGCGCGGATGGCGCTGATGAGGGTCTTGTCCGTTTCCGTCACCCCTTCGCCGACGGCATAGAGAACGCCGAGGGTCGAGACGACCACCTCTTTGGCCGCCAGCCCCGTCTGCAGGGCGATGGCCATTTTCCAGTCCAGCCCGATGGGGGTAAAGAGCGGTTCGATCGCCTTGCCGATACGCCCCAGGTAGCTCTGCTCCAGCTGGGCCGCATCCGCTTCGACGGTGAGGTGTGCCGCCGCACGCTCGTCGGCCGCCTGTTCGATCTTCACGCTGTACGCCGCCTCGATCTCATGGGAGTGGGGGTAGCTGCTGAGGAACCAGACCAGCATCGACGCCCCGGCAATGAAGGTCCCCGCTTTGCGCAGGTACATCAGCGTCTTTGTCAGTACCGTGTGCCAGATCAGTTTGACCGAGGGGAGACGGTACTTGGGCATCTCCATGACGAAGGGTTCATCCTGCCCGCGGAAGGCCGTCATCTTGAGGACCTTCGCCGCGACGAGCCCGATCATCGCCCCGGCGATATAGATGGCGAAAAGGACGTTACCCGCCACGCTCGGCGCGAAGAAAGCCCCGGTAAAAAGCACGTAGACCGGCAGACGCGCCCCGCAGCTCATGAAGCCGATGATAAAGAGCGTCAGCAGGCGGTCGCTGTCGTTTTTCAGGATCCGCGCGGACATGTAGGCGGGGATGGAGCAGCCGAACCCGGTGACGAGCGGGATAAAAGACTGCCCGTGCAGGCCGAACTTGTGGAAGATACCATCAAGCAGGAACGCGACCCGCGACATGTACCCCGTCGATTCGAGCAGGGCGATCCCGATAAAGAGGATGATGATGTTCGGCGTGAAAAGGACCACCGCCCCCACCCCGGCGATGACACCGTCGACGACAAGGGAGCGGATGTCGGCATTGGGGATCGTCGCCCCCACCGTCTCGCCAAACCAGCCGAAGAAGGCGTCGATCCACTCCATCGGGATGCTGCCGATCTCGAAGGTGAGCTGGAAGAGCCCCCACATCAGGAAGAGGAAGATCGGGATCCCCAGGACCGGGTGGATGAGCAGGTCGTCCACCCGCTCGGTAAGGCTTTTCTTCTCGACCGGCTGTTCGGTCATCCGGACCGTTTCCGTGATCACCCCGCGGATGAACGCCGCGTACTCCTCCGCGAACACCTCTTTGACATCGTCGGTATCGTGGTGGGTCTCGATGTGCTTGTCCGCCTCGATGAGCAGCGGCTGCAGCTCCGTCCAGAGCGGCAGGTCATGGAGGGTGCGGTAGGTCTTCGTCTCGTTCTGAAGCAGGTTGATCGCAATGTTGCGGTTGGAGATCGCCGCCTTGAAGCGGTGCTCGTCGAGGTAGGAGGCGATAATGGCGATCTCCTCCTCCACGGCCTGCGAAAAGATCAGCTTCGGCTCCTGGTAGGCGGTCTCATGGGCCTCAATGACCGATTCGATCAGTGTGTCGATCCCGATTTTGGCTGCCGCAGAGACCCGTACGGCCGTCACGCCCAGCAGCTGCGAGAGATAGTCGTAATCGATCCGGATCCCCTCCCGGTCCGCCTCGTCGCTCATATTGAGCGCGAGCACCATCTTCTTGTTCATCGTCATCAGTTCGGCGGTGAGCTGGAGGTTCTTCTCGAGGTTCGTCGAATCGACGACGTTGATCATCAGATCGTAATCTTCGTTGCACAAGAAGTCGTGGGTGACCCGCTCTTCGATGGAGTAGTCGGTGAAGGCGTAGGTGCCCGGCAGGTCCACGATGGTGAAGTGGTAATCCTTGTAGTCGAAAAAGACCTCGGACTTCTCGACCGTGACCCCGCTGAAATTGCCCACGTGCAGGCGGGCGTCGCTGATAGCGTTGATCAGCATACTCTTTCCGACGTTGGGCTGGCCGACAAGGGCGATGCGGATATGCTTCTCGGTCACAGGGCAGACAGGGACGGTATTAGACATCGGTGGTGACCTCGATCAGTTCGGCTTCTTCTTTGCGCAGGGCAAGGCGCATGCGCCCTATCTTGATCTCTACGGTACTTTTGGCAGGGGCGAAGCCTATCAGCTCAACCCGCGCCCCCTTCATCACGCCGAAGGAGACAAGACGCTGCTTCAGAGGCCCCTGCGCATGCAGTTTCACTATGGTGGCACTGCACCCTTTCATACACTCTGTCAATTTCACTGTTTGCTGCATCCCGTCTCGTAGTAATTTCTAAATGATAATAAAAATCAAATAAATGTTTACTAAAAACTGTAATCCAATCGGATCCAGTAACGTTCAAAATCAAAACAGCCGGGATGATCGCAGCGCCGGCCGTCGAAATCTGAAAACACCATGTCCACGCGGAGACGGGGGATCGCCTCCGTCCAGAGCAGCAGGTCCGTCTCGGCGATCGAGGCGGGGGATGCGTCGGGGTCATAGAGCCCGTACACCGCTTCGAGGTGGAGTCCCTCCCCTGCTCCCGCATCACCGAGCCCGATTCCGCCGCCGACACGGTAGACCGAAAGGCTGTGGCCGGGGAAGATCTCCGACGCCGCCGCCACCGTCGCTTCGTCCAGCGAGGTGAAATAGGGACCGCCCCCGAACCCGTCCGTCACGACATCCTCCCCGCTCACCACTGCCCGGTTGTAGGCCAGGCCGCCGTAGAGGTTTCGGTAGTGCAGAATGCCCATGGCCCCCAAAACGCTTCCCCCGATCCCGGAGTCTGCCAGCGCATGCATCTGCGCCCCTTGCAGACCCCACTCCAGGTGCAGCAGCGGCCGGAAATGGAGCCGCCCCACGGCTTCCGCGTAGAGCAGGTCGTATTGCCGGTCGACATGATAGGCCCACAGCGACACTTCCGCCTCGTCCGCTGGCGTATAGAGCATCCCCGCCGCCAGGAGCCCCTCCGACTCCTCCGCCAACCGGACAAAGTCCGACTGCGCCTCACCGCTGTCAAACCCGGCCCAGCGCACCAGATAGAGCAGGTCGACACTCAAACGGTCGTTGAGAGCATACCCTGCGCTCACCCCTTCAAAGGTGTTGCAGGCCATCCGGATATCGTCCGGATCGGCGAAGGGTGTCTCGACCTTTATCCGCCCGCCCCGCAATAGGAGGTCGCCGACCCGGTATTGCAGCTGCGCTTCGGAAAGATAGGTAAAAGGCTCACCGTCGCTGCCGTACAGTTCCGGATGCAGGGTGGCGGCCCCGGTCGGGTTGATGCCCCAGAACCGCTGCGACGTCTGGAGCGCAGCCATCGCAGAGACCCCGTAAAATTCAGCCGTTTGCACGCCGAATCGGCCGCCGACGGCCGTGGCCGTTTTCTGCACGCTATCCCTGTGGGCGTCGATCCACATCCCCCTGAGCGTCCCAAAGAGTTCGACACCCTGCAGTGAAGGGGCACTCCGGTTCATGTCGTCCTCCCACCCCGCCTGTCTGCCGTGGAACCACCCCTCTTCGGTCATCATCTCCTCGGTCATCTCCGCCGCACCCAGTGCGAGGCTGCACCCCGCCAGTATCTGCAGCACGCCTTTTCGCATCACTCCCCCCGTTTCTCTTTAACGACTCACGCCACTTTATTTAAATATATACTTATAATAATTATAACTAAATGCATCTAAAGGGAGGCGTACCTGCCGCGCTTGCTGCGGCGCACTTAGCCGAAGAGGGAGGAGAATTTGCTATAATTCCCCCTTTTAGATCAAGGAAATCTATGCAGTCACTGTTCCGTGCCGACAACCATTTCAACCTGGCCAACCTCTTTACGATGGTCAACATTGCCAGCGGGCTCCTGGCCGTCTATTTTATCAGTCAGAACAACTTTTTTACCGCCATCATCTTCGCCTGGATCGGTGGGGCTTTCGATATTTTCGACGGCAAAATCGCCCGGAAATACCGCCTCTCGAACGAGTTCGGCATTCAGCTCGACTCCTTTGCCGACTTCCTCTCCTTCGTGCTCGTCCCCGTCTTTCTGATCTTCCAGGCGGTGTACGCGGGACTTGACGGTGTAATGCTGCTGCTTGCAGGGGCCGTGAGCATCTACTACGTCGTCAGCGGTCTGCGCCGGCTGATCCAGTTCAACATCAATGCCGAAGAGGGAAGCGTCGAAAAATACTTTACCGGCGTCCCCACACCGCTGGGAGCCATTCTGCTCTGGCTGGCCTACCTCACTGCCGCCTATGATCTCACCAATGCTTCTATCGTCATGGGGGCCATGCTGCTCATCGGCTGGCTGCTCAACTCGAAGGTGAAGGTCCCCCACCCGTAAGCTCCTGCCGGAACCGGCATTCGCCTACCGTTACCGTCTTTCCCCTTTTTGTCGCCTCCAGGACATAGGCGAGCAGCCCTTCAGGATCCGCCCCCTCCATCTCCTCTGCTAGAATGCGCAGGGCGTCCTCATGCCGGGTCGGTACCCAGCGCGTCTCTTTGATGAAACAGGTCAGCAGCGTCGGTCTCTTCACTCCCCCTCCTCGGTCTGATGTTTTCCGACCTTGAGGTAGAAACACGCACCCTCGTCGATGTTGTCAAAGGTCAGCTCGCCGTTGCAGTGCTCTTCGGCAATGTTACGCGCCATATAGAGCCCAAGCCCCGCCGAACGGCTCTTCGTCGAAAAATAGGGTTCAAAGATCCGGTCGGCGATGTTCACTTCGACCCCGCCGGCATTATCGCTCAGACGGATCACGATGAACTGTCCCGTCTCATAACATTCGATCGTGATCCTCGGCAGGCTTATCCGCCGTTCGACCAGGGCCTCCTTGGCATTGCGCAGCAGACTGATCAGCACCCGTACGACTTCATTGCGGTAAAGGGGCAGCGTCATGGAACACTCCAGGTGTGTATCGACCCGGATCGCTGCATCGTCGAGTTCCAGCGCCAGTAATGCCACCGCGCTGTTGACGCTTTCACTAAGATCGACCGGCTCGCGCACGGTATCGGGACGGAAGAACTCCTCCCACTCCGCCAGACTCTGAAGCATCGAAGTGGCGATCAGCGCCGTCGACTCCAGCTGCCCGTCCCGGTCGTCCTGCGTTTCCCCCAGCGCAGCGAGCCGCTGCAGCGGTTCACGCCAGCGGCCGGTAAGCAGTCTGAGCGTCTCCTCCATGGCCTGGGTAACCGAACGCTGTATCCCCAGACGGTCGCTGCGGCGCTGTGCTTCCACCGCCTCCTTCACCCGTTCTTCTACGGTCGCATTGAACTCCCGCAGGGCATTGTCGCGCAGATATACCTGTTCCCGGTGTCGTACAAGCAGCGCATATCCCCAGTACCCCGAAACGAAAACGGCAAGCAGTGTCATCAATGCGATCAATGCCGCCCCGATAACCATTTCATCCTGCTGCAGGCTCACCCCGAACACGGCATAGAGAATCGCACCGGCAATGAGCGCGAACAGGACGGGTACAATGGCGGTGACCCAAGGTATCCATCCGTCACGTTTCATGCCGTCCCCTCGTCGTCACTGCCCGGCAGCGACTTTTTCGGACTGAGCCCGAGCTTCTTCATCTGCTCCGCCCGGCGGATCAGGTTCCCTTTGCCGCTGGAGAGCTTGTTCATCGCCGCGTCCCACTGCCCCTGGGTTTTGGCGAGCTGGTCGCCGATACGGTCCATATCGTCGACAAACCCGACAAACTTGTCATAAAGCGCCTCCGCCTGCCGCGCGATCTCAGCGGCGTTTTGCTGCTGCTGCTCAGTCCGCCAGATATTCTCGATGGTACGCAGCGTCGCCAGCAGGGTGGAGGGGCTGACGACAATGATCCGGGAATCGTACGCTTTTTTAAAGAGCCCGCTGTCGTTTTGCAAGGCCAGGTGAAAGGCCCCTTCGATCGGCATGAAGAGCAGCACGAAATCCAGCGTCCGCATCCCCGGCAGGTTTTCGTAGCGTTTTTCGGAGAGCCCTTTGATATGGGCATTGATCGAGACGAGGTGCTGGCGGAGCGCTTTGGCTTTCTGCTCGGGGTCGTCGCTGCTCATAAACTGCTCGTAGGCGACAAGGGAGACCTTGGAGTCGATGATGACGCAGCGCTCCTGGGGGAGGAAAACGACGACGTCGGGACGCAGCATATTCCCCTTGTCATCCTTGTAGGTCCCCTGGGTCTCGTACTCGTGCCCCGGCCGCAATCCCGAGCTCTCCAGAACCCGTTCCAGCACGATCTCCCCCCAGTTCCCCTGGGTTTTCGTCTCCCCCTTGAGGGCATTGGTGAGGTTGAGCGCATCTTCTGCGATCCGTTCATTGAGGACCTTGAGGCGCTCGATCTCGCTTTTGAGCAGGTGGCGTTCCTTGCTCTCTTCGACGTACTGGCTCTGCGTCTGTTTGGAGAAAGCGTCGATCTGTTCGCGGAAGGGCCCCAGCAGCAACTTCAGCTGCTGCTGGTTCGCGGCGTCGAAGGTCTTGGCCTTCTGTTCGAAGATCCTGTGCGCCAGCCCCTCGAACTGCGCGCTGAGTGCCTGTTTGGCCTCGTCAAGCAGGCGGAGCTGTTCCGCATGCTGCTTCTGCGCCTCCTCATAACGGGTCTGCAGCACCGCGAATTCACGCTCCAGCCCCTGCTGCGCCTGCCGCGCGTTTTCGAGTTTCAGCGTCGTTGCTTCGAGACTGTCGTGAAGGCGTGCCTCTTCCTGTTCACGCCACGCCAGCGTATCGTTCAGGCGGATGCTCTGCTGCTCGTGCTGCTGCAGCGCCGCCTGCTGCGTCTCGGCAAAGGCGCGTGCCGCGTCGAGTGCCGCGCCGCGCCGTCTGAGCTGCACAAACAGGTACAGCGCCACACCCGCCAGCAGCGGGATCACTAGAAGAGGAACGATCTCAAGAGGGGTCAAGGTTTCTATAGACACGGCACACTTTTGTTGCTGGATTTTGATATTGATTATAGTGAGAAAATAATTAGGGAAGCGTAAATGGGGCAGCCCGCAATGGGCTTATTCCGGAAGGAGTGTCAGTTTGAGGACCTCTTCGATCCGTTCGACCGGAACGATCGTGACGCTCTCTTTGACCTCATCCGGAATCTCGTCGAGGTCGCGCTCATAGTTCTTTTTCGGGATCAGCGCCGTATGCATCCCCGCCTTGTGCGCGGCGATCAGCTTCTCCTTGAGCCCGCCGATAGGCAGGACGTTACCGCTCAATGACACCTCGCCCGTCATGGCGATCCCCGCGCGGACCGGCTTGTTGCTGAGGATGGAAGCGATCGCCGTGCTCATCGCGATCCCCGCGCTCGGCCCGTCTTTGGGCGTCGCGCCGTCGGGGACGTGGATATGGAGGTCGTAGCGCTTGTACACTTCACTGGCGTCCAGCGTTATCTGCTCCTCCTGCTCTTTGAAGGTACGCGGGATCACGGCGTGGTCCACCTTCACCTTGCCGTTGTCGATCTGCGTCTTGACGACGCTCATCGCGATACGCGCGGACTCCTTCATCACCTCGCCGAGGCTGCCGGTAAGCTGCATCTGCCCCTTGCCCTTGATGCGGATCGTCTCGATCTTGAGCACGTCCCCGCCGACGGCAGTCCAGGCCAGCCCGTTGACAACGCCGACGCGGTTGACGTTGTCGGTCTTCTCGATCTCGAAGACCGTCTTGTCCATGAAATCTTTGAGGTTCTTGACCGTCACCGAGACTTTGCCCTGTGCCGGATCTTCCAGGATCATCTTCGCCGACTTGCGGGCGATGTCGGCGATGCGGCGGCGCAGGTTGCGCACCCCGGCCTCGCGGGTGTAGCTGTGGATCAGCTCCTTCATCGCCGGGGCGGAGACCGTCACCTCCTGTTTTTTCAGGCCGTGCTTTTTCAGCTCCTGCGGCAGCAGGTAGCGCTTGGCGATCTCGAACTTCTCCTGCGGGGTGTAGCTGCTCACCCCGATAAACTCCATCCGGTCGCGCAGCGGGGCCGGGATGCGGCCGACGTCGTTGGCCGTCGCAATGAAGATCACCTGGCTCAGGTCGAGGTCGAAGTTGACGAAGTAGTCGCGGAAATGGCTGTTCTGTTCGGGGTCGAGGATCTCGAGCAGCGCCGCCGTCGGGTCGCCGCGGTGGGACATCCCCACCTTGTCGATCTCATCCAGGACGACGACGGGGTTCATCTTCTTCGCGTCGATGATCCCCTGAATAATCCGGCCCGGCATCGCACCGATATAGGTACGGCGGTGGCCGCGCAGTTCGTTGACGTCCTCAAGGCCGCCCAGGGCGATCCGCACGAGCGGACGCTTGAGGGCGGTGGCAATGGAGTTCGCCAGGGAGGTTTTCCCCACGCCCGGAGGGCCCGCGAAACAGAGAATGGCGCTGCTCCCTTTCTGCGCGCTCTTGCCCCGCAGCTCCATCAGCTCCTTGACGGCGAAGAACTCGCTGATCCGCTTCTTCGGTTTTTCGAGGGAGAAGTGGTCGGCGTCGAGCTGGGACTCCACGTTCTCGATCTTGAGGGCTTTTTTGGCGAGTTTGCCGAAGGGGATCTCCAGCACCCACTCGAGGTACCCCTGGATCATCCCCGCGTCGGCGGAGTCGGGGTGCAGGCGCGCATAGCGGTCGAGCTGTTTGGAGATCTCTTTGTAGGCATCCTCTCCCATATGCTCTTTCATCCCCTCGAGCTGCTTGCGGTACTCGGCGATCTCCTCTTCGCGCTGGTTGTCGACGCCGAGCTCCTGCTGGATCTCTTTGAGCTGCTCTTTAAGGAAGTACTCCTTGTTGATCTGCTCCATCTTCGTGTTGACCTTGGTGCGGATCTCGCGCTGCAGCTTGCTCGCTTCGATCTCCTCGATCAGGTAATCAATGAGCAGCAGCAGGCGCTGTTCGGTATCGGCCTCGACGAACATCTCATAGGCGCGCTGTTTCGGCAGCTTGACCGTGCTGCAGATCAGGTCGGCGATGCGGTTGTACTCCTGGGTCTCCTCGATAGTGCGCAGCAGGTCCGGCGGGAAGAAGTTGCTCACCTGCGACAGGGAGCGTACCTTCTCCCGGACCACTTCCAGGATCGCGTCCATCTTGATCTCGTTGACGGGCTTGGGGTCGATGGTGTCGACCAGCACCCGCAGCGGGTCTTCGCCCCGCGCTTCCATCGCCTTGCCGCGTGCCAGCCCCTGGAAAAGGACCTTCACGCGGCCGTCGGGCAGCGAGACCTTGCGCATAATGGAACCGATCACCCCGGCGTCGTGGATGTTCTCAAGGCTGCGCTCGCCCTCCTGCCCCTCTTTCGTAGGGCAGACGATGACAAGCGAGTCATGCTCGATCGCATAGGTCACCGCCGCAATGTTCTCATCGTCTTTGAGAAACAGCGGCGAGATCATGAACGGGTAGAGGAACAGCCCGTCTTCGAAGATGACCGGCAGTTCGGTCGGGAAACTTGCATAGTGGTCCAGTTGCATTACTCTTCCTTCATATCGGTTCGGTTTTCATCCGCTGCAGCGTTGTAGCGGTGGCGGGAGACGACGCTTTGGGTATCGGGGATGATAAAGGCGTACCAGCTCGCGTGGCCGTCGCCTTCAAACATCCTGCGGTACCACGCCGTCTGCGCCGGGTCTACTTTGTTCCAGTCGATCCACGGCTGGGGCTTCTTTTCGCGGTAGAACGCGGCGGCTTTGGGCTTGTCCAGCCGGTCATAGAGCTCGGCGATCGACTCGTTCAGGGCCGCTTCGGCAAGATAGAGCCTTGTCACCATCGTATCGACGACGGGGGCGTACGTCGAACGGGGGTAGAGGCGCATGAAACGCTCGCCCTCTGCGATCGCTTCGTTGATCAGCCCCTGGTCGCGGCGCGGGTTCGGCAGGGCCATGTACTTGGCCTTGACCTTCATATACTCGGCATATTCGCGCTCGGCGGGGGTCGCGTAGCGTTTGATGTATTCGGTCAGGAAGTGCTCGGCCAGCAGGTACTCCTCCGACTGCAGGTGCGCGATCGCCATGATCATCGTCGCCTCGGGCAGCAGCGGCGACCCGATATGCTCGCTCTGCAGGGAGCTGTAGTAGTTGTCCGCCTTGTCCAGACTGCCGTCGGAAACCGCCGCGACCATCTTCTCGTACCAGTACGCGGCCGGTTTGTTATATTCATCAAGTTCTTTGGTACAGCCGCCGAAAAGGACCAGCAGCGTTAAAAGGGTTGCAATTGTCTGTTTTATCATTCTCTCCCACACGGGTTCCAAAAAGTGAAGCCATTTTAGCGAAAAAAGTTAAAGGGACGCGCCGCGCCGGCCCTGCACCCCGGTACACACCGCAAAATGCAAAAATTTCGCTATAATTGCATTCAAATTTACCGGGCCCGATCAAACTGTCCTTCCTGCTTTTTAAGCCGCTTCAGAAAATGCAACTCAATTTTTGATTCACTTCAGTCGCAACGATGGTTTAGCCGTGTCCGTTTCAAGAGAGAAAATGCAGACACCCCCCATCGAAACACAAGACGATACAGTCGCCGCACCGACGGCCTCCTTTGACGACTTCGGTCTTCGCCCGGAGATCCTCCAGAGCATCCGTTACGCCGGTTTCAAAGTCCCCAGCCCGATCCAGCAGCAGGCAATCCCCCTCGTCCTTGAAGGGCGCGACGTTGTCGGCCAGGCCCACACCGGGACCGGGAAAACCGCTGCCTTCGGCCTGCCGACGCTGAACCAGATGGCCCTCGACCGCGGTGTCGAGGCGCTGATCATCGTCCCGACCCGCGAACTGGCCAACCAGGTCAGCGACGAGCTCTTCAAATACGGCAAGAAGCTCGGTATTCACACGGTCACCGTCTACGGCGGCAGCTCCTACAACCGTCAGATCGGCCTGATCGAGCGCGGTGCGCAGGTCGTCATCGCGACCCCGGGACGCCTCAAAGACATCCTTGAACGCAACATGCTCAGCGATTTCGCCCCCTCCACCGTCATCCTTGACGAAGCGGATGAAATGCTCGACATGGGCTTCCTCGACGACATCAATACGATCTTCGACTTCCTGCCGACGGACCGCCAGACCCTGCTCTTCTCGGCGACGATGCCCAAGCCCATCAAAGCCCTCGCCGAACGCATCCTCGTCAATCCCGCTTTCGTCTCCATCACCCAGGAAGAGACGACCAACAAGGACATCGCCCAGCAGTACTACGTCATCGAGGAGAATGAACGCGACGACGCGATCATCCGCCTGCTTGACGCCGAAGAGCTGGAGAAGACCATCGTCTTCTGCCGCACCAAGCGCGAAGTCGACCGCCTCTCCAATGTCCTCTCCTCCGTCGGCTACAACGCCAACGGTCTGCACGGTGACATGGAACAGCGGCAGCGCGAATCGGTCATCAAGGGCCTCAAAGACAATGCAATCGATATTCTCGTCGCGACCGACGTCGCTGCCCGGGGGATCCATATCAACGACGTCAGCCACGTCATCAACTACCACATTCCCTTCGATCCCGAAAGCTACGTGCACCGTATCGGACGGACGGGGCGTGCGGGCCAGAAAGGGGTCGCCATTACCCTGGTCACCCCGCTGGAGTTCAAAGAGCTGCAGCGCATCCGCAAGATCGTCGGTACCCAGATGGCCCACTCCTATATCCCGACAAAGCAGCAGGTGCAGTCCAAGCAGATGTCCCGCCTCGTCGACGAGATCGAAAAACAGAAGATCTATGAAGAGGCGACCGAGCTGTTCAACGTGCTCTGCGACGACATGGACCAGACACAGATCGCCTACAAGCTCATCTCCCTTCTGATGAAGAACATGAACGTCAAAGGGCCGCAGAACATCGGTGTCCCCAAGCAGCGTCTGGACAAGATCATGGAAGCAATGGAGCGCAATGACAGAGGCGGACGCCGTGGCGGCAAACCGCGCCGCGGCGGCTACAACAACCGCCGGCGCAATGACGGCGACCGCAACCGTGGCGACCGCAACCGCGGCCGCCGCTAAGGTCTAGCCGATATTCATCGAGAAGATCGGCAGCAGCATCGCCGTGACGATGAAGCCGATCACCCCTCCCACCAACAGCATCAGCATCGGTTCCAGCAGCGAGAGGAAAAGCCCGATCTTGTCCTTGTTCTCCTCGAAATAGAGTTCGGAGAGGTTCTGCAGGATCGCCGTCACCTCGCTCGTCTCCTCCCCCAGCGCGATCGCCTGGGCAAAAGAGGGGTCGATCTCGAACCCTTCACGCAGCAGCGCATTGGAGAGCTTGGAGCCTTCGACGACCCGGTCGGATGCGTCGGCGAACTTGCGTTGGAGCACCTGGTTGTGCAGCACGTTCGCCGAGAGGTTGATCGTCTGCGCGAAAGGCACCCCCGAACGGATCAGCACCGACGCGATATAGGAGAAACGCCCCAGTTCCGACGTCTGCACGACCTGCCCGAAAAAGGGGAGTTTGAGCTGCAGCATATGCACGCCGAAACGGAAGGGGCGGTTGTACTTCATCGCCGAGGCGAAAAGCCCGATCAGTGCCACCACGCCTATCGCGAGCCCGAGCCAGTGGGCGGTAAAGAAATCCCCCGTCGCAATGACGAACTGCGTCACCGGCGGCAGCTCCTGGTCGAGCTGGTCGAAGATCCCCGTGATCTTCGGGACGACGAAGGTGATCATGAACGCCACCATGAAGATCGAGACGACGATGATGAATGCGGGGTAGGCGAAGGCACTTTTGATCTGCTTGGTGATCCGGTCCTGTTCTTTGAGGAAGATCGCCATCTCCAGCAGGACCTCCTGCAAAATCCCGCTCTCTTCGGAGACGCGGATCGACTGTTTGTAGAACTCCGGGAGCGCAAGGATATTCTGGCGCTCCAGCGCCTGGTAGAAGCTCTTCCCCTCGTCGAGCATCGTGATGATGCTGCTGAGGAAGTTCGTCATCTTCTTGTTTTTCGCGTACTGGTTGCGGGCCAGTTTCAGGGCGTTGACGATGGAGATACCCGATTTGATGTAGATGGAGAGGTCGCGGCTGAGAATGGAGAGCTCGTTCGCCCCGGCGACCCGCTTGCGCGTGAAATTCAGGCGGCCGACGGCGGCACGCTTCTCCACATCAAGCTTGGTATAGAAGATCCCCTGGGAACGAAGACGCTTCTTCGCCTCCTCCAGATCGGCGGCTTCGAGGACCCCTTTGGTCTTCTTGCCGTCTTGCAACAGGCCCCGGTAGGCAAATACCATGCTTCCCCCTTAAAAGTCGTAGACCCGTTTGTCGTCGGGTATCAGTTCCGTGCGGTTGTAGGCCGCCGCCGCATCCTCGAGCGTCTCGAAGCTCTGTGTCGGTTCGCCGTAGGCGTCGAAGAGGTAAAACCGCTCCTCGGACTCGACGATGTAGCTTGAGCTGCTGTCGTTCGCCCGCAGCGTGAAAGCGAAGCAGACGTTCACGGTATCCGTCTCCCCCTGCCGGACGGGCACGAACGTGTAGGGTTCAAACTGGCCGTAGCGGTCTTTGCGGTAGACGGTGGGTTCATGCTTGAAAAGCGCTATGTCCGCCCCCTCCACCGGCTGGCCGTCGACAACGACGCTGCACTGCGCACAGGGTTCCGGACAGATGAGCGAGACCGCCTTCTTCTCCGTCCGGAAAAGGGCAAGGTAGTCGCGCAGGGTCTCCAGCTTCACGGCCCCTTTCCCCTCCATCGGGGTACGGCCGCTAGCGAACTTGTTGATAAAGACGCCGTACAGAATGGCGATCAGTACGACGACCAGCAGCAGTTCGAAGAGGGTGAACCCCCGCCTACTGCTTGATGCACTCGGCATAAGTAATGTCTTTACTCTCCGCGCTGCCGCCCTCTTTGCGGTCTGCCCCCAGCGAGATCAGGTTGATGCCCTCCTCACCCGGAACATAGATATAGCGGTTCTTCCAGGGATCTTTGGGCAGGATGCCCTCTTCAAAGTAGCCGCCCGAAGCGTAATTGGGGTACTTCTCCGCATCCGGGTTCTTGGCCAGGGCCTCCAGCCCCTCCTCCGCGTCGGGGTAGCTGCCGTTATCGAGCCGGAACATATCGAGGGCGTTCTTGATCCCCTTCATCTGGACACAGACGAGTTTCTGTTTCGCCTGTTCGCTCTTGCCGATCAGGTTCGGCATGACCAGTGCTGCGAGCAGCCCCAGAATAATGATAACGATCATCAGCTCCATCAACGTAAACGCCCCGCGGGCCGCACCCCGGTAGACTCTATTGCTCTGCATGCACATCCTTGGACCCTTCGCGTCATACGGTATCACTCCGCCTCACGAAAGATAATTTTTTCGGCGATTATAGTATACTTAAAATAAACAGAGATAAAATGCTGGGCCAAAGCACGAAAAGAGGTATGATTTGCACCGAAAAGGGATAGCGCTGCTGATGACGCTCGCCTTCGTTACCGCCATTGCAGCTCTGATCGCCGTCGGGGGAAGCATCCTGCAGCGGGGGTACAGCCAGACGGAAAACAAAGCGTTCCTTGTACAGAGCAACACCCTTCTTCCGCGTATCTACACCATTCTGAAACAGAATACGGGGGATATCAACGACTCCGACACCCTCGATATCCTCCTGAGCGTGCCCCTCTTCTTCGAGAACAAACGCAACGGCATGATGATGGACATCACCTTCGCTTCCGATGCCGGAAAAGTCAACATCAACCACCTTGTCAAAAGTAACAGCGAGGTTACAGCGGACCCCTATACTCCCCTCCCCCTCGATACTGCGGTAGAGGGGTACCTGGAGCGTATACTAAGCGTTTACAATGTTTCCGATACCATTCTGCTCATTTCCATGGTAGCGGACAGTATTGATATGGACACCAACGAACGTTTCCCGGGCTCGGAACTCAGCCTGAAAGACCCGGATTTCACCCAGGGGCACCTTTATGACATGCCGCACTTCAAACAGGTGCTCGATGCCTACAAAGCGGTGACCTTCGATTTCACCGTCGACGAGATCCCCTGGAAGCACCTCATCGGCTTCCGCAACGAGACTATCGATTTCAATCATATCGAACCCGACACCCTCCACTTCATCGATCCTGCCATCGACCCGGCGACCCTGGCGGAGATGACGACCCAGCGGCTTGAAACCTACGCCTCCCTCGACACCCTCCCCCTCGAACCGGAGACAAGGCAGCTACTCGAAGATCTCGGCGTCGCCTTTTACGCCCCCAACGTGGTCGGTACCATGAACCTGATGAGCAAAACCCGTCAGACCACCTACAGCTTTACCTACAATCTAGCCAACCAGAAAGTGAGCGAAATTGCAGTTTCCAATTAACTTCTCCCGACCGGAAACGCCCGTAACCACCCTGTTCCTCGACAAGGAGGCACAGCCTGTCGACGTGCAGGGGAAGGTGGACCTGGTCCTCTCCCCGTCACTGTACTGGTTCCGCACCGAGGCGCTGCCCGTCAAAACGGTCTTCCAGGCCAAAAAACTCGTCCCCTCCGTCTTTGACGCCATCATCCCCGAGGGCAGCTACAGCTACCATGTGCTCAAACGCGATGAGACCTTCTGGCTCTTTGCCTACAGTGAAGAGCAGATCATCGACGCCGTTACCCGTTCGGGCATCCGTCCCACCGATATCCGGCACATCTACTTTGCCCAGACCGAATGCGTCGCCCTGCAGACCCCCCTGCGTCTGGGCGGAACGCGGATCCTCTCCAGCGTCGACGGCGTCGTCACGGAACTGCCCGCCCGGTACGCCGCCGAGGCCGAGGATGCGCGCCGCTTTTTCGAGACCCATGCGCGCAAAGGACCCGCCGTCGGCATCACCCTCTACCACAGCACCCTGCTGGACAAGAAACAGTTCAAGCGCCTCAGCATCGTCGCCGCCGTTTTCGCCCTGCTCTACGGCATCGAATACTTCACCGCCCGCGCGCACCTGGCCGACGTGCTCGAGGAGCAGGAGAAGATCGCAGACACCTACCGCCTCCCCCAGACCTCTTTCGAACGCGACGGCCTTATCAACGCTCTGGAGAAGAAACAGAAGCGCCAGATGCGGCTCCGGGAGGCGGCCAAGGCCCTCTTCGCGCTGCCCGCCGATGCGGATAACCGCCTGGAGCGCCTGACCCTCACCCCCCGGAGCCTGAGCGTCGCCGCCCGCTTCAAGGAGCCTGCAAAGGCCGAAGCGTTCAAAAAAGCGCTGAAACAGATCGGGACCGTCACCTCGGAAAAACGCAAGGGTGATACCCTCTACCTGGAGGTGGCGTATGAATAAGATCAATATCGTCTACGTCTTCGGCGCCGCCCTTTTCCTGGCCCTGCTGATGTTCGTACAGAGCAGCCGGACGGAACACGCCGTCGGTAGCGCCCTCAAAGCGAATGCCGAAACGGCACGGCTGGGCAAGCAGATCCGTACCGTGCAGCAGCAGTGGGATGACAGCAAACAGATCCAGCGCCGCATCGACGCCATTTTGACGCAGGGCGAATTCAAACGCTATGTCGACCGGAAAAACAAAAACGGCCGCACCTACCAGGTACAGTTCACCCCGCTGCCGGCGCAGACCTTTGACCGCCTGACGACGAAACTCTTCAACACCCCGGTCACGATCTCGAAAATGACCGTCAGCCGGGGCGGCGACCAAAACGTCAGCCTGAGCATGGAGTTTGCCCTGTGAGCCGCCTGAAAATGCCCCTGCTTTATACCGCTGCCTTCGTGCTCTTCCTCCTCGTATTCCTGCCGAAGACGGCCCTCTACCATGCGGCGGAGCAGCAGCTCAAGCCCCTCGGCCTCGCCGTTGCCGCCGAAACCCCGGTGGACCGCGGGTTCGACTTCGTTCTTGAGGGCGGCAGCCTCTACTTCGAGGATCTGCACGTCGCGGACCTCGAACGGCTCACCGTGACCCCCTGGCTGCTGTACAACAGCGTCCGGATCGCCCCTTTCGCGTTCAGCCCGGATATGGAGGGGTTCACCCCCGCCGGCGTCGACGGCATCAACATCACCTACTCCGTGCTGGATCCGCTGCACATCCGCCTCGAGGGTTCGGGGGAGTTCGGCAGCGTCACCGGCCAGGTGGCCCTGACGGAGCGCAAGGTGACGGTGGATCTGACTCCTTCCGCCGCCCTGCGCGCCAAGCGTCCCTTCTGGCTGAAACAGCTGCGGAGTATCGAAGGAGGGGCATACCGCTATGAAACAACGTATTAATCCTCTCTGGGTGCGGCGCTTTATCGTCCTGGCCACCCTCGCCGCCGTCGCCAAAGCCCTGATGCTCGTCCTGGCGACCCAGCTGCCCTACGGGGGCGTCGAACCGGCCGTCGCCCCGGGGGACAGCCTCACCTACTCCCGCTACAGCCCGTCGCGTCTTTTCGGGATCGAAGCGCAAAAAGCCGTGCCGACAAGCGGCGGCAAGCAGACCGAGGTCTACCGCCTCGACGCCCTGACGCTGCGCGGGATCTACCTTGAGGAGACCAACGCCTTCATCCTCGTCGAAGAGGGAACCAAAACCGAGCTCTTCTCCATCGGCGACCGCTACAAGCGTTATACCCTTGTCGACATTCTCCCCTCCAAGGCCATCTTTGAAAAGGACGGGCAGCGTTACGCCCTCGCCTTCAAAGAGGAGAGCAGCGCAGGGCTCCAGTCGGCAACGGTCCCTCCGACGTCCGTCGTCTCCCAGAACGGCTTCACCTCCATCAAGCGCAAGGAAGTGCGTTACTACACCGAACACTTCGACGCGATCTGGAAAAACGTCAAGATCCAGGAGGTCTACAAGAACAAGAAGCTCACAGGCTTCGAGGTCAAATGGATCAAAAAGGATTCGATCTTTGCTAAAATGGGACTACAGGAGCGCGACATCATTACCGGCATCAACGGCAAACCCCTCACCTCCGTGGCAGAGGTGCTCAAACTCTACAAGAACATGGACCAGATCGACAACCTGACCCTGGATATCCAGCGAAACAACACAGAAAGGCAGCTTGACTATGCAATTTACGACTAAACTCCTCACCCTGCTCGTTGCGGGGGCCCTGGCGTTCGGCACTGCCGCGGCCGCACGCGAACAGGTCAACCTGAAGCTCCAGGACATCAAGATCGAGGAGCTGATCAAGATGGTCGGCAAAGCCAACGGCAAGAACATCCTGCTGGACAAACCGATCCCCGGCACCGTCAACTTCGTCTCCTCCACCCCGATCTACAAAGACGAGCTCTTTACGATTCTGCTCTCCGTGCTGAACAGCAAGGGCTTTACGATGGTGCAGGAGGGGAGCTACCTCAAGATCGTCCGCCAGAACGTTGCCGTCAAGGAGAACCTGCCGATCAACACCCGCAACAGCTCGGCGCTGATGCAGACGCGCTTCGTCTCCGCCAAGAACGAGAACATCGACGTCATCGCGGCCAAGGTGCGCCAGTTCCTCTCCCCGGCCGGCAAACTCCTGACGATCAAAGAGAACAATATGATGATCGTCAGCGACACCCCGGGCAATATCGGCGTCATTGAAACGATCGTCAAAAAGATCGACCGGGACCAGGCCAAGGACGTCCGGGCTGAATTCATCCAGCTCTCCAGTGCCAAGGCGAGCCGCCTGGCCGCCTCCATCACCAAGATCGCCAAGGCGATCATCAACCAGAAGGTCGAGAACAACAAAGTCGAGATCCTCAGCGACGACGCCACCAACGCCATCATTATTCTCGCCACCCAGGAGAATATCGACAAGCTGACCCCGCTCATCAGCCGTCTCGATGAGAAAGACGACTCGACCAACCAGCGTCTGACGATCATCCCGCTGGAAAACAGCGAAGCCAAGAACGTCGTTGCTTCCCTGCAGGCGGTGCTGGACAAGAAAAAGTACGCCAAGGAGGCCGACAAGCCGACGGTGAGCGTCTATGACGAACTCAATGCCCTCGTCGTCTCCGGCCTGGAATCCGATATCAACGATATCCGTGCCATGATCAAAATCCTCGACGTTGAAAAGCCGCAGGTCTTCGTCAAGGCCCGCATCGTCGAAATCAACCAGAACATGGCCGACAGCATCGGGGTTAAATACGGCCTTGCCGGCGGCGCGGTCACCGATGCCGGCCTCTTCACCTTCGCCGCGGACCTCGGCGGCTCGGCCATCGCCTTCGACGGCGGCGGGCTGATCAACCTCAGCAGCGCCACTTTCGACTCGGGGATCGCCTTCGGCGCGACGATCGATTTCCTTGCCAGCAACGGCGCAGCCAATACCCTCTCGCAGCCGACCCTGCTCTGTGTCAACAACCAGGAGTCCTCCATCTACGTCGGGCGCACGGAGCCCATCGTCACCTCAACGGCCCAGGCCGCCGATACGACCTCCGTCGCACGCAACACCTACACCCGTGAAGATATCGGTCTGACCCTCAAAATCAAGCCTCGCCTCTCCCAGGGGAACAAGGTGACGCTCATCACGACGGCCAAGCTCGAGGACATTCTCAACAGCTCCGTCCCCGGCCTGCCAAGCACGACCAAGCGCGAGGTCGTCACGACGGCCATCGTCAGCAATGGCGAAAGCGTTATCATCGGCGGCCTGATCTACGACAAGAACCGCGACGAAGCACAGGGGATCCCCCTGCTGCGCGACATCCCGCTCATCGGCGGCCTTTTTGACTGGAAATACACGACCCATGAAGAGATCAACCTTGTCATCGTCCTGACACCGTTTATCGTCCGCAACAACGAGGATATGCCGAAGGTCCGCAAGATGCTCCAGGAGCTCGACGCTATCCAATCCAAATACGAAGAGCTGATCGAAGAGAAGCTCGAAGAGCGCAAAGAAGAGCTTGACAAGGATGCCTCTGACAGTGACATGTCCGGTGCCGCCCAACCCGCCGCGTCGGGCAGCGCTCTCTCCGTCATCACTCCGGCCAAGCGTTAACCATGCTGAACATACCCGAACTCGAAGGGGTCGACCTCAAACCCCACCCGCTTGAATCGGTGGACCTGAACCTCAGCCTGCGCAGCTACGTCCTGTTCAGCGAGATCGACGGCGAGGTCCATATCGTCCTCTCCCGCGCCCACCTCTCCCAGTCCTTCGATTTCCTCGCGAAGTTCGACCTCGACCTCCCCCTCGTCATCGTCGACGCCGACTCCTTCGACCGCCTCTACAACAAGTTTCTCGAGATCCGTACCGACTCGGAGCTCAGCGGGATCGAACAGGAGCAGGAGGAGATCGAAGAGGAGGAGATGTCGCTCTCGGACTTCCTGCACACCTCCTCAGACCTGCTCACCAGCGAAGAGTCCGCCCCCGTCATCAAGTTCGTCAACGCCCTCTTCTACCAGGCGGTCAAACAGCGCGCCTCGGATATCCACGTCGAGGTGCACGAGTACAAGGGGGAGGTCCGTTTCCGGGTCGACGGTGCATTGACCAAACACGCCGACATCGAGAAACGGGTCGCCAACCTCATTATCAGCCGTATCAAGGTCATCTCCAACCTCGACATCGCCGAAAAACGCATCCCCCAGGACGGCCGTACCCACGTCAAGATCGCGGGCAAGACCCTTGACGTCCGGGTCTCCGTCCTGCCGACCTACTACGGCGAACGGGTCGTCATGCGGATGCTGATGCAGTCCGAGGACATCCCCCACCTCGAGGGGCTCGGCTTCGACCATACGCTGACGCGGCAGCTGGATGAGATGCTCAAACACTCCCACGGGATCATCCTCGTCACCGGACCGACGGGGAGCGGGAAGTCCACGACGCTGCACGCTTTCTTGCAGCAGGTCGCGACCCCCGACATCAACATCATCACCGTCGAGGACCCCGTCGAATACAAGGCCGACAACATCAACCAGGTCCAGACCAACGCCAAGGCCGGCCTCACCTTCGCCTCGGGACTGCGCTCCATTTTGCGCCAGGACCCCGACGTCGTCATGGTCGGGGAGGTCCGCGACAGCGAAACGGCCGAGATCGCCATCCAGGCGGCCCTGACCGGTCACCTGGTCTTCTCCACCCTGCACACCAACAACGCCACCGCCTCGGTCACCCGTCTTGTCGATATGGGCATCGAACAGTTCCTCATCAGCTCCTCCCTGCTGGGGGTCCTGGCCCAGCGCCTCGTGCGCAAACTCTGCCCCGAATGCAAACAGCAGACCGTGCTGACCGACGAATATGCCGAAGAGCTCGATCTGCCGAAAGGGGCGGTCGTCTTCGAGGAGCAGGGCTGCAAAGCGTGTAATTACACGGGCTACGCCGGCCGCCAGGCGATCGGGGAGTTCTTCGAGATGACCGATGAACTTGTTGCCATGCTCAAAGACCAGGTCAACGACCATGACCTGCGGGCCAGGGCGATCGCCCTGGGGATGACCCCGCTCTCCAGCCAGCTCAAGACCCTGCTGCTCGACGGCACAACGTCCCTGCACGAGATCATCCGCGTCGGGGTCAAGGACGCCTGATGCGTCCCGCCTTCACCCTCGTCGAAGTGCTGGCCGCCGTGGCGATCGCAGCGATTGCGGGCGCGGCCCTGCTGAAAATGAACAGTTCAAACCTCTTCTTCCTCGGCCAGCTTGAACAGACCTCCCGAATGACCGAGGATCTCGCCGTCGCCTCCCTGCATGCCGACAAGGGGTTCCACCGCAGCGACAAGGCGCTGTACGACCTGCTGCGCGAGAGCTATACCATCGAAAACGACGATCTGCGTACCTATTTGAAATCCCAGCAGTTCCGTTACACGGAGACCCTCGTCGATACCATCTCTTTCGACACCGGGATGCTGACCGAAGGTGCGGAAACCGGTGAAACCTTCGACAGCAAGGATATCCAGGCGGCGGGGGCCGTCCCGCCCATCCAGTTCGAGCTGATCCAGGTGACGCTCAGTGCCGAACGCCGTCACGGCTCCATTCTCACGATCAGGCCAATGCCCCAATGAAACGTACCGCTTTTACCCTGATGGAACTGCTGATCTCCGTCGTATTGATCGCCATGCTCGCGCTCTTCCTATACGGCGCCCTCGGCGGCAGCCGCGCGAGCAACCAGACCATGAAAGCCCACGCGGATGCGGAAACCAGACGGCTTAAACAGTTTACGCTGCTCTACCGCGACTGCGTCGAATCCTACGCTTTCGGCGTGCTTTCCACCAACGACAAGCACTACCAGGTGCTGCAGCTGCAGACGAAGAACTCCCTCTACGGTATCGCCGCCCCCTACGTGACCTATTTCGTCCACGCGGAGACCCTGCAGCTTGTGCGCCTGGAAGCCGCCTTTCCCATTACCCTGCCTGTGCCCTACGATGACAGGGAGCGGATCCACGTCAACGTTATCGAGAGTGATGTGACCGACTTCAATATCTATACAGGGAAAGGGAACGAGACGGCAGACGCCAACGCTACCGCCGCTACCGGCGACACTGCGCCTGTTGCCGCCACGGGGACGGAGGCGTCAACCACGGTACTGAAAGGGGGGGAGCGCACAATCAACTCCCACCTGCTCTACCTGAAGACCAAGGGGACGCAGCAGCCGCTGCTGATGGAACTGGCGTTTTAGCGCTAAAGGGTTAGAGGCTTTCGCGGATACGTTCGGCGAGCTGTTCGGGGCGCAGCCCCAGTGACGTTTCCACCTTCAGCGTCGCGCCGTGGGTAATGAAGGCGTCTGCATATTCAAAGCTCTGCAGACGGACATCCACGATCCCCTCCGCGGCGAGCCACTCCAGCAGGGCACTGCCCACACCACCCGCGGCGGCAGAGTCGCTGAAGACATACCAGCGCTTGTGGCGTGTTGAGAGCATTTGAAGCAATTCCGTATCAAGGGGCTTGACGAAGCGCAGGTCCAGCAGGGCCGCCGGCATCCCCAGCTGCTCCAGGGTCTGCGCCGCACGGCCGACCCCGTTGCCGTACCCGATCAGCAGGATGTCGCTCTGTGCCTCGATCAGCAGCTCCGCCTTGCCGTATTCAAAAGAGACAGACTCGGGCAGCTCCGCTTCCAAAAAAGCTCCCCGGGGATAACGGAGCCCCAGCGGACGCTCAAAGGCCGCCGCGAAGGCGACGGCCTGGTGCATCGACTTTTCGTCCCGCGGCGCGCAGAGCGTCATGTTCGGGATGGCACGCAGGAAGCTGATATCAAAGACCCCCTGGTGCGTCTCGCCGTCTTCGCCGACGATGCCCGCACGGTCCATTGCGAACACGACCGGGAGGTCCATCAGGCAGACGTCGTGGATCACCTGGTCGTACCCGCGCTGCAAGAAGGTGGAGTAGATCGTACAGAAGGGTTTGAACCCCTCCTTGGCCAGCGCCCCCATCGACGTCACGGCGTGCTGCTCGGCGATCGCCACGTCCCAAAACCGGTCGGGGTACTTCTCGAGCAGGGGCGTGAGTCCGGTGCCGCTCGGCATTGCCGCCGTGACGCCGACAACCTTTTCATCACGCTCGGCCTGGTGCATCAGCGCCTCGGTGTAGATCTGGGTCGCACTCTTGCTCCCCCCGCTCTTCTTCCGTGAAATGCCGCTGTCGATGTCAAAGGGGCCGACACCGTGCCACTGCTCGTGCTGACCTTCGGCGATCTTGTAGCCCTTGCCTTTGACGGTCTGGGCATGGATGATCACCGGCTTTCCCATCGCGCGGGCGGTCTCGAAGGTCTCGACGAGACGCTTGATGTCGTGGCCGTCCACCGGGCCGATATACTCGATGCCCATCTCTTCGAACATGATGCCCGGGGTGATGAGCTTGAAGGACTCCTCGAACCGCTTGGCCAGGTAGTGCGCACTCTCGCCGAAGTGGTCCACGAAGGTCTCCGTGCCCCGCTTGATCTTCTGGTAGAGCGGGCTGGCCATGGCGGAACTGAGCATCCGGCTCACCGCCCCGATCGGCTTGGCGATGCTCATCTCGTTGTCGTTGAGGATGATCACCATCGGGTATTCGCGCTCGCCCAGTTCGTTGAGGGCCTCGTAAGCCATCCCCGCGCTCAGCGCCCCATCGCCGATCATCACGACGGGAATACGTTCGTGCTGTTCCCCCTTAAGTGCGATCGCCTTTGCAGCGCCGACCCCGAGGGAGATGGAGGTGGAGGAGTGCCCTGCAACAAAGTAATCGTGCTCGCTCTCCTTGGGCTTCGTATAGCCGCTGAGGCCGTCAAACTGGCGCAGGGTAGCGAATTCCTCCCAGCGTCCCGTCAGCAGCTTATGGGCGTAGGCCTGGTGGGAGACATCGAAGATGAAGGGGTCCTTGGCCGAATCAAACACTGCATGCATCGCCACGATCAGCTCGGTCGCCCCCAGGGTGGAGCTCAGATGCCCGCCGTTGGTACTGACCACGTCCAGGATCCGCTCCCGGATCGCGCGGCACTCAGCCTCCAGCGCTTCATAATCGTGTAGTGGTTTTTGATTCATCCTGTCCTCGTACAATGGCCTCTCCCCGAAAAAGGGAAAAAAAGGTGAAGCATATTAGCGAAAAGGGGCTATTATCAACCTTCTTCGCCCCGGTGCGCCTGCACGGCTTCAGCTTCGAGTAATCTGATCAGCCCCTCGTCGGGGTGCCCCCTGCGCAGTGCGTTCAGCAGCGCACTGCGCGTCGCGGGGGAGAGGCGCCGGTAGATGGCAAGCATCTTCGCCGTCGTCTCCGCGGGACGTACCCTTTTATGCAGCGCTTTCGCTTTCACCGCGAAGAGCTCCGCCACCCGGGTGCGGAGCCCCTCGTCGCAGCTGCCGCTGAAAGCCATCCGCTCCCAGACACGGTCACGTGCCTGCGCCGCCATCGATTCCATGGCGGCAGCGGCATCCGCCGTCGCCAGCCCAAGCAGGTAGACCGCAACAGTCTGGGGGTGTTCGCCCTCGAACAGCCGTGCCGTGACGGGGTCAGCATCGGCAGCCGATGGGATCTCGGAAGATGTCGGGACCGGCGGTGTCTCGTCGACCGGTCGGGCCGCAGACGGGCGCGGCTGCATGGAACGCAACAGCGCGGCAAGCCGCCGCAACGCCAGGGCCAACGCCCCGGACGTCGCCAGCAGCAGGAGGATCAATCCGCCCTGGGCCGCACGGTCGGGCTGCGGACGCGCCTGCCCCAGCGGGAGCCCCTGGCGCTGCAGACGGGCGGCATCATGCTCGTTCACGAGAATACTGCCGTCTTTTTGAACACGGTAGTCGGCGTCCAGCAGCTCCAGCCGCTCGATGAGCCGCCCCGTTCCGACCGGGTCGGCAATAGAGCCGATAGCGATATCCGTATGGACGAGGGTGCGGTACAGCATCCCCGCCAGCAGCAAGAAGCTGCCCAGCAGCAGTGCGGAGAGAAGGGCAGTTTTCGGCAGGGGTGAAAAACCTTCCGCGCCCTTCATCCCGCCCTCCGGTCAGACCAGCTCCGCAGCCAGGGCGAAAAAGCGGTCGTTCTCTTCGGGTTTGCCGACCGTGACGCGGATCGCGTTGAGCCCGTACCCGGCGAGGTTACGCACGATCACCCCCTGGCGCAGCAGGGCGTCGGCCACCTCGGTGGAGTTCTTGCCCTCCCCCAGGCAGAGGGTGACGAAGTTCGTATAACTCTCGATCGCCCGGATACCGTGCGCCTCGGCGAAAGCTTCGTAACGTGCCATCTCCTCAAAGTTCTTCGCGATGCTCATCTGCACAAACGCCTCGTCCTCCAGGGCCACAGAAGCCGCTTCAAGCGAGAGGGTCGTGATGTTGAAAGGCGGGCGGAGCTTGTAGAGCGCCGTGATGATATCGCGCTGCGCGATCCCGTACCCGACACGCATCCCCCCCAGCCCGTACGCTTTCGAGAAGGTCCCGAGGTAGAGCACATTTTCATAGGTCTCGATAAGTTCTTTGGGCTCGAGGGCCTTGCGCGCATCCTTGTAGCGGGCGTACTCCATATAGGCGCCGTCGACGATGACCAGGGTCTCCTTGTCGATCTTCGAGAGGAAGGCCTTCACCTCCGCCGCGTCCGCACTGTCCCCGGTCGGGTTGTTCGGCGTACAGAGGAAGATGATGGAGGGTTTATGCTCCAGGTAGAGCGCGTAGAACTCGTCGAGGTCATGTTCGCGCGATGCCGTGCGGATCACCTCCGCGCCGACGTGGTGCGCGTAGATCTCGTACATCGCGAAGGTGACGCTGTTGACAAGCACCTTGCTGCCCGGCCCCGCCTTGGCGTGGACGGCAAACTCGATCACCTGGTCCGAACCGGCACCGATGACGATTTCGTGCGGATCGACGCCGAAACGTTTCGAGAGCCCGTCTTTGAGCTTGTACATGGAGTCGTCGGGATAGAGCGCCATCTTGGAAACGATCGCACCGACGGCGTCCTGCACTTTCGGGGAGCAGCCGAACGGGTTCTCGTTGCTGGCGAGCTTGATAATATCCTTCGGCGCGATCCCGAATTCGCGAACGACAAGCTCGATCGGCTTGCCCGCCTCATAGACTTTGATGGCATCAAGTACGGAATTGAATCTCATTGTTCCCCTTCGACGTAGCTTCCCAGCCACGTCACTTCTTCGGTATATTTTTTCAGGACACGCTGCACGTTTTTCTCATCGATGTGGCCGTAGAAATCGATAAAGAACCAGTAACCGAAACCGGCACCGTTTTTGGCCGGACGGCTCTCGATCTTGCTGAGGTTGATCTTCGCTTTGTCGAAATCATGCAGGAAATGGACCAGGACACCGGCGCGCGTCGTCTTTTTGAGTTTGGCCAGGATCGAGGTCTTGTCATGGCCGCTCGGCACGTTTTTGAAATCGCTCAGGATGAAGAAGCGCGTCGTATTGTCGGTCACGTCCTCGATGTTCTCGAACAGCATCGGCACCCCGTAGAGCTTGGCCGCGATATGGCTGCAGATCGCCGCGGACTCCGGGTCCTTCGCGGCGAGGATGGCGGCCTTCGCCGTCGACTCGACGGGAATCTGCTCCACATCGTGCAGCCCATGTTCGTCCAGGAAGGCGCGGCACTGGCCGAAGCCCTTGTCCTTGGAGTAGATACGCTTGATCCCCTCAAGGTGCGGCGCCTTGGTCGCGAAAGTCATATGGATCGGCATGTAGAGTTCCGCCACGATCTTCACGGGGCTTGCCGCCAGCAGGTCGAGGGTCTCGCCGACGACGCCGTCGCGCCGGCTCTCGATCGGCACGACCCCGAACTTCGCCCGTCCGCTCTCCAGGGCCTTGAACACGCCGTGGATCGTTCCCATCGGAAGGTATTCGCTCATGGCGCCGAACCGGCTCTCCGCCGCCTGGTGGGTAAAGGTGCCTTCCGGCCCGAGGTAGGCGATGCGTTCGGGAAGTTCCAGGTTGCGGGCCACGGCGAAGATCTCCAAGAAGATCGCTTCGATCGCCCCGGCGTTGAGCAGTCCCTTCTGTTCAACGTTGAGCTCTTCGAGCCGCTTCAGAATCGCCCGTTCGCGTTCGGGGCGGTAGATCGGGGCACCGCTTTCGTTCTTGATCTCCCCAACGCGCTCCACCACGGCCATACGCTCATTGATCAGGGCCAGCAGCTTGGTATCGATGGCGTCAATGGCATCGCGGCACGCCTCGAGGGTGTCCAACGCTTTTATCGCTTCGCTTTTCACATCACACTCTTTCCGGACGGTATCTCAGTGATGTCATTATACACCACCGTCCCCGATTCTTCCCTGCGCAGCCGCGTCACAAGCGCGTCTTCGGGGCGCACTTTGCCGCTGAGCACCAGGGTCGTCCGCATCCCCATTGCCGCCGCACCGGTCAGATCGCCGTCGTAATCGTCACTGATCATCGTCACGCGCCCAAAGGCCGCCTCCGGAGAATGGATGCGCAGCAGACGCAGCGCCTCGCCGTAGAACGCCTCGGAGGGTTTGCCGACAACCGTAAAGGGGACGGAGGCGGCATAGGAGAGCATCCGCAGCAGCGCCCCCACCCCGGGGTAACGCGTTCCCTGTGTCGCGTAGAGTGTCGTGTCGTGCATCCCGACCAGGCGAGCGCCGTGCATCAGGAAGCTGATCATCTGTGCGAAATCCTCCGCCCCGTAGTCGGCCCGGACGGAGAGCAGGAGCGTTTGCGGCGCGGTGTAATCGCGTTCATACCCCATGGCGTCGAGTTGCGCCAGGAAGGTCTCGCTGCCGTAGGCTGCGACCCCCTGCTTCGGGACCTCCTTCTCCAGCAGCATCAGGGCATCCAGATAACGGCTCTGCGGGATGGCAAAACCGAGTGATTGGAGGTAGGTCAGGAAATCGCGGCTGGCGCGTTTCGTGTTGTTGGTGACGACAAGGTACGGGGTATGGGTGCGGTTGAGGGCGTCGATAAAGCCGACCGCCCCGGGGATGGGCGCCTGGGCCCGGTCATCGATCAGGGTGCCCTGAACGTCGACGAAGTACATGGCTCAGCCGAGGTATTTCAGCTCCGGCGCGACCAGGTCCTCGAACGTTTCCCGGTCCCGGATCAGACGGTCTGCACCCGCTTCGACGGCCACTTCCGCCGCGCGGCCGCGGGTATTGTAGTTGCTGCCCATGCCGAAGCCGTAGGCCCCTGCGCTGTGGACGACGAGCAGGTCGTTGTGCGCCATCGGCGGCAGCGGATACTCCTTGGCGAGGAAGTCCCCGCTCTCGCAGACCGGACCGACGATATCCGCCGGGGTCTCGTCGCCTTCATGCGCCGTCGCCGGGGCGATACGATGGTAAGCGCTGTAAAGACTCGGACGGATCAGGTCGTTCATCGCGCCGTCGACGACGACAAAACGCTTGGCCCCGTTTTGCTTCTCGTAGAGCACCCGTGTCAGGAAATAGCCGGCGTTGGCCGTCATGAAGCGGCCCGGCTCGCAGACGACGGTAATGTCCATTCCCGTCAGGGTCGACAGCACCGCCTGGGCGTAGTCGTACGGTGCGATCGTCGTTTCATCCTTGTAACGGATGCCGAGTCCCCCGCCGATGTCGAAGAACTTCAGCTCGATCCCGATGGCCGCTTTGAGGGAGCGCACGAGGTCGGCGACGATCTCGCTCGCTTCGCGGATCGGGTCGAGTTCGGTGAGCTGGCTGCCGATGTGGAAGTGGATCCCGACAGGCTCGATCCACTCCGAGGCGTTGGCACGGATGTACATCCGCTTGGCCGCATCGATCTCGACGCCGAACTTGTTGTCGTGCAGCCCCGTGGAGATGTAGGGGTGGGTCTTGGGGTCGATGTTGGGGTTGACGCGGATACTGATCCGCGCGACCTGCCCCAGCTCCTGCGCGATCATCTCGACACGGCCCAGCTCCGCTTCGCTCTCGAGGTTGATGTAGAGGATGTCGCGCTCGATCGCCTCGCGGATCTCATCATCACGCTTGCCGACACCGCTGAAGATCACCTTGTATTTGGGCACGCCCGCCATCATCGCGCGGCGCACCTCGCCGATGGAGACGCAGTCCGCACCCGCACCGAGGTCGGCGAACTGCTTGACGACGCTGAGGTTCGAGTTGGCCTTGACGGCGTAGGAGATGAGGGATTTACGGCCGCGGAACGCTTCTTTGAGCTCCTCGTACTGCGCACGCATTGCATCGAAATCGTAGACGTAAAGCGGTGTACCGTATGTCTCTGCCAGGGCGTTGAAGTCCATTGACATGCTTCCTTCTTTCGGGGCCTGGGTGACAGCTGCAGCGGCACCGTGCCCGGGAAAATTGTTGCGCGATAATAGCGAAAAAGGGATAAAGGGGGCGTTAGGAGTGTGCGTCGACCCCGTGCCCGTGGTTGCGGTACCAGAGGATCAGGGCCGCCGCGAAGAGCGCCAGGACCGGCATAACGATGCCCACCTCGCTGGGGATCGTTTTGTTGTTAGAGAGCTCGGTGAGCATAAAGAGAAAGGACCAGGTCATCATCGTCGCCAGGATCGCAATGAAACTGAACAGCGTAATGTTGAGGAAACGGGGGCTGATCGGGACGAAAAAGAAGATCAGGATGATCAGGCTCGGCACGAACAGCGGCGTAATAAAGATGCGGTAGAGCGCACTTTTGATCTTGTCGATATTGAGGTTCTCGCTCCCCAGCAGCAGCAGCGCATCGATCGCGTCGAGAATGGTGTAGTTCACCTTCCCCTCATACACCTGGTCGAGGATCTTCGGCCGGAACCCCTCGAGCATCATCAGATCCTGCAGCTGCGTCACGGTGATCCCCTCCCCCGCCAGGTTCAGGGCTTTGGGCTTTTGGAGCGACACGGCGTGGCTCAGGTGCCAATGTTCGTCCGTGTAGTAGGCCCCCTCGGCGGAAAGTACCTGCTGCAGCTCCCCGTTCTCATGGGTAAAGATACGGATATCCTCGGCGCGCTCCTGGAGCGGATAAAGCTTCCCGAAATAGACGTAACGGTCCTTGAAGGTGAAGAAGAGGTTGGAGGTCGGCTGCAGGTACTGCGCCGATCGGCGGATATTGTTCGCGTATTCGTCCGCCCGGGCGAACGAGGTCGCATGCAGGGCGATGTAGAGGGTCATGATCACCACGGCGACGCCGACAAAGGGTTTGATGACATCGGTTTTGTTGTACCCCAGCGCATAGATCGCCACCAGGGCGTTGGAGCGGATCAGAAAGATCTTCGTCGCGATCATCGCGAAGACCAGGGAGAGCGGCAGCAGCATATCGACGGCAAAAAAGGTTTTGTAGGTGAGATAAATGACGATAAGGTTCGCCGACTGCAGCTTGTCCGCACTCTCCATGTAATCAAACCCGACCATGAAAAAGACGAGGGCAAAAAGAATGACGGCGATGTATTTGAGATAGTGGTAGGCAATATAGCGGAACATCAACATCGCAGGCCCCTGAAAAATATCGGTTATTGTAACGGAGTTTTTTTGACGGTGTACTTAGAGGCGACCTCATCCATGCCCATGCGTGTCAGCGCCTCCACCGCGTCCGCGGCCCGTTCGATCCACGCGGGGAGGCATTCGACCTCCTGCGGTGTAAAGGCGCTCAGCACATAATCGGCGACACGGTTGCGGTCCCCCGGGTGGCCTATGCCCATCCGCACCCGGATATAGTCGGATGAGATCGCCGTATCGGTCGATTTGAGGCCGTTGTGCCCTCCGTGGCCGCCCCCGCGTTTGAAGCGCAGCGTCCCGAACGGCAGATCCAGGTCGTCATGGATGACGATGACCTCATCGATCTTGTAAAAACGCTTGACGTTGCCGATGGAGCGGCCCGAAAGGTTCATGAACGTGAGCGGTTTGAGTAAAAAGTGGGAGGAAAATTTATAGAGGTCGCCTTCAAAAACGGCTTTTTTGACGGCATCGCACTGATGGCGCTGCAGGAGCGCATCAATAACCATGAACCCGACGTTGTGCCGGGTCTTCTCATACGCCGAACCCGGGTTACCCAGTCCGACGATCAGCAAAATTACTTCGCTTTGATGATGGAGAGAACGGAAACGCGGTCAGCGTCTGTGAACGTGAACGCTTCGGATTTCTCCAGGTCACGGATCAGGATGGAATCACCGAGGTCGAGCGGAGCGACGTTGACAGTGATCGCGTTCGGGATCTGATCGATCGCACCTTTGACGCGCAGACGCTTCTTCGCGATGTAGAGCATCCCTTTGTTCTTCAGACCGAGCGGAGAACCTTCCGTTTTGACCGGAACGTTGTAGTGGGTAACGACACCCGGCTGCGCGACCATCAGGTCAACGTGCAGCAGGTTACCGGACACCGGGTGAGACTCATACGCCTGAACGACAACATTCATCTCCTGATCACCGACTTTTACCGGGAACGCCAGGGTCTCTTTGTTGCGAACTGTACGGATGAACTCATTCATCTTGAAAGCGGCGTGAACGTTTTCAAGCCCCTTTCCGTAGATGTTGGCAATCAGATAACCATCGCGGCGGAACGCTTTCGTAGCGCTTTTACCGGTACTCTCTCTAACAATACCTTCCAACATAGGTGTGTCCTTGTAATAAAATAGGACGGAATAATACTTAAATATTCTTTAAAAACAGCTAAAAGCGATGCTACTCGCCCTTGAGCTGGAAGATCTCATCCTCACTGAAGCGCGGCTTGTCGTCATCCTCGCCGCTGGACTGCTGTGTACTGCCGTCTTTGGCGGTGACGCGGCTGGTAAGTCCCTCCATCCGGAGCTTGAGGTCCGCCGGCGAGGTCGCGTACTTGAACGCCTGCTCCGTCGAGATCCGTTTGGCGTGCCAGAGGTCCAGGATCCCCTGGTCAAAACTCTGGGAGCCGTAGATATCCTTACCCTCCTCGATGGCGTCGCGGATCTCGCTGTCGCGGTCCTCCATGATGAGCTGCGCGATATAGGGGGTATTGACGAGGATCTCGAGCGCTGCCGTCCGCTTGCCGTCGACCGTAGGGATCAGACGCTGGGAGATGACCCCTTCCAGGACCGCTGCCAGTGTCATACGGACACGGTTCTGCTCCCCGGTCGGGAAGATGGAGATGACACGGTTGATGGTCTCTTTCGCATCCAGGGTGTGCAGGGTGGAGAAGACAAGGTGCCCCGAGTCCGCCGCATGCAGCGCCGTCTCGACCGTCTCGATATCCCGCATCTCCCCGACGAGGATGATGTCCGGGTCTTCACGCAGTACCGCGCGCAGAGCGTTGGCAAAGCTTTTCGTATCCTGCCCGACGCTGCGCTGGTTGACGATACATTTGCGGTCTTTATGGACGAATTCGATCGGGTCCTCGATGGTGACGATGTGCTTGCGCAGCGACCAGTTGATCTCGTTGATGATCGCCGCGAGCGTCGTCGATTTACCCGAACCGGTGACCCCCGTGACCAGGACCAGGCCCCGCTCGGTATGGGCGAACTTGTGGACGACCTTCGGCAGCCCGAGGTCATCGATGGAGACGATCTTGACGGGAATGACACGGAAGACCGCGGAGACCCCGTCCATCTGGAAAAAGATGTTGACACGGAAACGGGTATTCTCGTCGAAAGAGTAGACGAGGTCGAGCTCTTTTTGCCGGACGAACTCGGCAAAGCGGGTCCGCAGCAGCTCCTTGGCGAAGGTGAGCGCCTCCTCTTTTTTGAAGATCTCGCCGCTGAGCGGCGTAATATCACCGTTGATGCGGGCCCGCACGACGGAGTTGGCCTTGAGGTGGAGGTCGGAGCCTCCGGCGTCCATCATCCGCTTCAGGTAACCGCGGACACGCCGGAGCGTTTCAAAGGTCAGACTCTCAATATTGACTTCGGTATCGACATGATTTGTACTCATAAATTACTCCAATTCCGCCAGGATTTCGGCAAATGCTGTTTTGAATGCTTCGAGGCCCTCGGCCATCAGTTGGGCGCAGACCGCCTCGATATCGATCCCGGCCGCTGCCACGGCTTCAAAATGTTTTTCGATCCGGTCCGCATCGAGGGGCAGTTTCGCCGCTTTGTCTCCATGGGCCACGAACGCATCGATCGTCTCGATCGGCGCCGTATTGACACTGTGCGCCGCCAGAAGCGCATCGACGTAGTAGGAGGGACGCAGGCCGCCCCCCTTGACGCCGGTGGAGGCGAAGAGTGCGCGGCAGCGCGGCACCTCCAGCGCTTCGATCGCTTCATAGATCGAAGCGGCGTTGTAGACGCCCGCCAGGGCGGGCTGCACCCCTTTGGCTTCGAGGGTCGCATCGATAGCGCGGTCCAGACGGCTGACGAAGATACTGATCACCGTATCGACCTGCGTCGAGCCTTTCTCCAGCCCCAGGGCGAAGGAGTTGGCACAGGCGAGCGCCTGCGCCTTGGAAAAGATCAGCGTCGCGTTGACGGGGATCCCCTCACCGACCAGCGCCTCCATCGCGACATAGCCCGCCTCCGTTGCGGGGACCTTGATCATCACGTTGGGACGGCTGATCTCACGGAAAAGGCGGCGCCCCTCCTCGATCGTACCGACGGCGTCATTGCAGAGGTAGGGATCGACCTCGATGCTGACATAGCCGTCATTGCCCTGGTCATAGAGCGGCCGCAGGGCGTCTGCCGCCTTCTGAATGTCCGTGATGGCCAGGGCCTCGTACTTTGCCTTGGGGGTATGGTTCTGCAGCGTCTGCAGCTGCATCTGATATGCGGGTGACGTTAAAATAGCGCTTTTGAAAATAGCGGGGTTGGAAGTCGCCCCGTTGACAATTCCCTGTTCAACAAGCCGTTTGAGGCCCGTATCAATAAAATCGCGTTCAATGAAATCGGCCCAGAGGGAAAACTCTATTTGCGGGATGTACATCGTCTCTCTTCTTATCTGATATAGTCTACTGATTATAACCGAAAGCGGCACCGGTGTCTATAAAGGCTCGTTAATAATAGTGGACGAATTCGGCCGTGAAACTGCGTTGTACCCCCGCCCTTTTGTCCGTGTAATCAAAGCCGAGTTTCAGCGCGTTGTTCTGTGAGAGGCGGCTGGTGTGCCTGACCGTGCCCGTCCACTGGCGCATCCCGTCGGCATAGAAACGGTACCCCCCTTCCCCGGTCAGCTTAGCTCCGCCGCCGACGTCAAACAGAAGCCCGAGCGACGTTTTGAGCGCACCGTACCCTTTGTCCGTCACAAACAGTTCCGGCTCCGCCAGTGCGTACCCGTACCCCCAGGAGCCTCCGGCCGCGATGCCCACTCCCACCGCCGTGCTGAAGACCGTATCCCGTGTCACGAAGTTCTGATCCCATCCCGCGTGCATCCGCCAGGAGAAAGGTTTGAAAAAGGCGCTCTGCGGGGCAAGGGAGGTGATGGAGACGATGGTCGCCTTTTCGACCGCGGCACCCGCTTGGTCATAGCGCGCTTCGAGGTCCAGGAACTCGATCTGCGTGCCCGGCATGAAGCCGATATCGCTGTCGCCGAGGTCGTGATAGGCCGGGCGGATGCCGAGCTGCTGATAAGGGCGGCCGTCCCGCCACCCCGTCCCCAACCGCGCCCGGGTCGCCCGGTGCCCCTCGTCGGGGTTGCGCGGCTGTGCCACCGGCAGTTTCTCCCCCTGCCCCAGTGCCGCCCGGGCGGAGAGGATGGCGTGGAACCGTTCCGAATAGGTCGCCTTATCGACGGCCCCTTTCATCAGACGGTACTCGGCAAGCTCCGATGCCGCTTCGAGGGTGTAGCGTTTCAACTGCGTGTCACGCGCCGGCTCCCCCACTACTGCTCGAGGAGCAAGCGTGCCGTCGGCCAGGGCCTGGGCTTCCGCCTCGCCACGCACGTCCAACACCCTCTCATAAGCCAGCAGCAGCGTCCGCTTCGAGGGGCGGTAGTGCTTGGCCCGGACCAGCTGCTCCTCCTCGGTGGCATGCACAGTCTCCATCGGGATGATGTGATAGGCGAAGCGGCCGCGCACGTCCACGTCCGGACGGGCGATCTCCATCAGCCAGAGCATGTTGTACGAACAGTTCTCGTCAAAGAAATAGTACCAGTTGTACACCCCCTTCAGCTCCCAGATATGACGGATCATCGCCATCACCTCATCATGGTTCAGGTCCAGGTCGTACTCCCAGACGTCGCGCTGTTCCGTATCCCGGTACTCTTTGAGCTTCTCATAATAGGGCAGCAGGGAGTAAAAGCCGGGATAGCCCCCGAAAAGCCCTTTGACCGCGAAGATGATGCCGTTTTCCTTGTCGGGGTCCGCCCCTGCGGCGTAATTGATGGCATAGGAGAGCATCTTCGATTCATAGGAGGAGTCGATGCGCAGGAAGGTGTGGCCGAACATGGAAGCCGGGGAGTTGATGTGCGCCGACGAGAAAACCAGCGTCACCGACTGCGGGTCCATCTTACGCACCAGTGTCTCGTAGGAGGTGCAGCGCAGTTCCGGCAGACCTTCCAAGCCCAGTGTCTCCTGCAGCCAGAAGCGGCGGGCGGGGAAACGACACCCCGTGGCATTGTCGTCGAAACGGCTTTCATTGTAAAGCGCCGTGAGCGTAGCGTTCAGTTCGGCTTCCGCGTTGCTTTTGCCCCCCGGAGCGAGAAAAAACGCCGGGTCGTCGACTTCGCTGACATCTTCGGGCATATGCAGCAGCAGGTGCCAGTAGCGGCTCTGGGCCACACCCGTCTTCGCCGCCTTCTCCAGGGCATTTTCCAATACGTTTGCCTGCAGGATATACGGCACGATCATCAGTATCATCAGGAAACGGTACAAGAAAAAACCCTTTGAGGGAAGATGGAAGGATGGGCCGGGGAACCGGCCCGGTAAAAGCAGATTCAGCCCTCGACGGTTGCGATGTTGTCGAGAACGTCAGCCATCTTGACGTCGCCGGACGTGTAGATGCTGTTGTAGTTTTGCTGCAGGGATGCCGCGAAAGCCGCTTTGTCGTCGACTTTGAGCAGTTCCGCAAGTGTATCGACGGTTTCACCGCCGCCGATTGCCGCCTCTTTGGCGAGCTGATCCATGTTGGATGCGACGAATTCGGCCGCACGGTCGTTCATTACCAGCGGCATGCGCTTACAGCCGGATGTACCGGATGTGATACCGAATGTCTGGTTTGCAGAGGTACCGTTTGTTGTCGCCTGAAGGGCAAGCATAATCGCGGAGCTGTCATCTTTGATGATCATTGCGCCGAGACCACAACCTGTCTGGCTATTGACACCGGCGAACGCCGCCGAACTGAGTGCCGCAACCGCAGCAAGACTTACAAGTACTTTTTTCATAGTGACTCCTTCATCGTTTGATGATGGTTCAGTATAGGAATTGTTTCCTTAAAGCGGTCTAATAAACACCCTATTTCACCATTGCGGGCAACGGCTATTCATTAAGCTCTTCATCCTGCCAATACTTCGTTCCCTGGATCGTCGCCTGCAGCGCCAGGCCCGTCTTGGTCAACTGGTAGAGTCGGATACCCGGGGCGACGGTCACCGCCCCGCCGAAGGCAGCCCCTTTGTCGTCCGCTTTGGCGGCGGCATCGGCCTGGGCGTTTGCCTCCCACCCCTTGTTGATGAAATCCTCATAGACTGTCTTGTTTTCGAAAAGGAAGACCCCGCGGAAATCCTTGATGCCGAGTCCAAGCCCCACACCGACGGTCCCCATATTCATATAGGTATCTTTGCCCGTTTGATTGTCGTGCGCCACCCCGGAGCCGCCGCCGGCGGAGACAAGAATGATATTCACGCCGATATTGCTGAACACGGCGTAGCCGTACGCTTTCTTGATGATCGCTTTCGCCTCCGGCGCCTCTTTATAGAGCATCGCCAGCGTTTCCGCCTTCATCTTCTGTACTTCCTGGCGTTTCTCCTCCGCCGTCTTCCCGCTCCAGAAGCCCGAAAGCAGAATGACGCCGAGCAGTGCCGCAACGGCTGCCCTGATCGTTTGCAGTTTCATGCCCACTCCTTTTACGCTTGCATGAAACCCATTATACCTTTATCGCGCAGCTGTTCGAGACGCATCAGGAAATAGTCGCGGCTCACCTCGATGGCGCCGAGGCTTTTGAGATGTTCCGTCGGTACCTGTGCATCGATCATTTCAAATCCGCGCGCTTTCAGATGCTCCACCAGGGCGGCAAAGGCGGCTTTGGAAGCGTCGCTGACATGGGCAAACATCGATTCGCCGCAGAACATCCCGCCGACCTCGACCCCGTAGAGCCCGCCGACAAGCCGCCCCTCCTGCCACGCCTCGACCGAGTGCGCATGCCCCATCGCGTGCAGCACCTCATAGGCCTCGACCATCTCCGGCAGGATCCAGCTCCCCTCCTGCCCCGGACGGGGTGTCGTCGCGCAGGCGCGGACCACGTCGCCAAAGGCCGTATTGAAGCGGATCTCGAAATGCTTCAGCCGTTTGCGCAGGGAGCGGCGCAATACGAACTCCTCAAGATTGAGTATCAACCGGGGGTCGGGGGACCACCACAAAATGGGGTCGCCTTTGCTGTACCAGGGGAAGATGCCGCTGCGGTAGGCCAGCAGCAGCCGTGAAGGGGAGAGGTCGCCGCCGAAAGCAACGATGCCGGATTCATCCGCATCCCTCGGGTCGGGAAACGCCAGTTCGTATCGGATCTGCTGCGGGATCACACCGCCGCCTCTTCCTCCGCATGTTCGTCGTACGTGAAAACGATCTCGTTTTTGTAATCGACGTGGACCTTTCCGCCCGCCTTCAGGCGGCCGAACAGCATCTCGTTGGTGAGGGGATCTTTGATCTTCTCCTGGATGATGCGTCCGAGCGGGCGGGCACCCATCGCTTTGTCATAACCCATCTCCGCGAGGTAACCGCGGGCCTTCTCGCCCAAGGTGATCGCAATGCCCTTCGACGCCAGCTGTGTATTGAGCTCGACGATGAACTTGTCGACGATCCCCTCGACGATCTCGCGGTCCAGCGGTGCAAACTCGATAACGGCATCGAGGCGGTTGCGGAACTCCGGCGTAAAGAAAGCCTTGAGCGCCTCGCCGCGGGCCAGGCTGCTGTCGGCATTGAAGCCCATAACACTGCGCTCCGTCGCGCCGACGTTGGAGGTCATGATCAGGATGACGTTCTTGAAGTTCGCCTTGTAGCCGTTGTTGTCCGTCAGCGTCGCGTTGTCCATCACCTGGAGCAGCACGTTGATCAGCTCCGGGTGGGCCTTTTCGATCTCATCGAGCAGCAGCACCGTGTAGGGGTGCTTGCGGATCGCCTCGGTGAGCAGACCGCCCTGCTCGTAACCGACATAGCCCGGAGGAGCCCCGACCAGGCGGGAAAGCGCATGTTTCTCCATGTACTCGCTCATGTCGAAACGCTCAAAGTGCACCCCAAGTGTCTCCGCCAGGGACTTCGCCAGTTCGGTCTTACCGACACCCGTCGGTCCGGCAAAGAGGAACGACGCGATCGGGCGCTCTTCGGGGTTGAGCCCGGCGCGGCTGCGTTTGATCGCCAGGGCAACCTTTTCGACCGCGGTATCCTGGCCGATCACCTTGCTGCGAAGGTCGCGCTCGAGGTGTTCAAGCCGCAGGGTGTCGTCTTCGCACACCTGCGAGGTCGGGACCCCGGTCATCTTCGCGATGACGTTCTCGATATCGAGGGCCTCGACGACGTTGCGGTCATGTTTTTTCAGATGGAACGATGCCCCTGCCTCGTCGATGAGATCGATCGCGACGTCGGGAAGGAAACGGTCGGAGATGTATTTTTTCGCGAGCGATACCGCCACTTCGAGGGCCTTGTCCTCGTAGGTGAGTTTGTGATGCTTCTCGTACTTCGGACGGAGCCCTTTGAGGATCTCGATACTCTCCGCCTGGCTCGGCTCGTCCACGTCGATCTTGGCAAAGCGGCGGCTCAGCGCGCGGTCCTTTTCAAAAACGTTACGGTACTCGGCATAGGTGGTCGCCCCCATACACTTCATCGCCCCCGATGCCAGGGCCGGTTTGAGCTGGTTGGAGGCGTCCATACTGCCGCCGTTGACGGCACCGGCGCCGACGAGGGTGTGGATCTCGTCGATGAACATGATGGCGTTCTTGTGCGCCGTCACCTCATCGATCACCCCCTTGAGACGTTTTTCGAAATCTCCCCGGTATTTTGTGCCGGCAAGCATCGCGCCGAGGTCAAGGGCGTAGACAGGAGCTTCTTCGAGCAGTTCGGGCACCTCGCCGTCGGCGATGCGCAGCGCCAGCCCCTCGGCGATGGCCGTCTTTCCGACGCCCGGTTCGCCCACGAGCAGCGGGTTGTTTTTCTTCCGGCGGCAGAGCGTCTGCACGACCCGTTCGATCTCGTCGGTCCGGCCGATGACCGGATCAATACGGCCGGCGCGCGCCTGCGCCACCAGCTCCACCGTATACTTCTCGACGTAGCTCTCCTCCGCATCCGAAACAGACTGCGGCTGCACATCCTTGTGCGAGATCACCTCCAGGACGTCCACGCGGTTGATATCGCTCTCGAGCAGGACCTGGCAGGCGTAGGTGTGCTTCTCTTCGTAGATCGCCGCCACGAGGTCGCCGACTTCCGCCTGCTGCTTCTGCGCGCTCTGGATATGGCGGATCATCTGGTCGATCATCCGTGAAAGCGCGACCGTCTCGAAGGGTTCCTGGGTCACGTCTTCGGGCAGGGGGTCCATCGTCATGGAGAGGTAGCGGCTGACCATGGCACGCATGGACGCGACATCGCCGCCGCATTCGCGGATGATGGCGATCCCCTCTTTGGAACCGAGCAGGGCATAAAAGACATGCTCGATCGTCAGGTATTCATGCCGCTGATCTTTGGCATACAGCAGCGCTTTTTGAAAGACGGCATTAAGTTCGGCACTGATCATCACGCTTCCTCCATCGTTGCTTTGAGCGGGTACCCATGCTCCCGGGCCAGGCGGCTGACCTGCATTACTTTGGTCTCTGCCACTTCGTAGGTATAGACGCCGCAGATACCGCGGTCCTGGCGGTGGATATCGAGCATAATCTGCTCCGCTTCCTGATAATTTTTATGAAAAATACTCATCAAAACCTCGACGACGAAATCCATCGATGTGTAATCGTCGTTGAGCAAAATCACTTTATATTGTCCCGGCTCCTTGAGCAGCAGTTCACCCTCAAGTTCAAGCTCTTTTTTGGTACTCAAACATTGTCCTTAAAACGTGCATTCCACTGCTTCTGCGGTGAAAATGCATAAATCGGTCTTGTTCTTTACTAACGCCAGTTAGATTAGCAGGGATTGTGTAAGCAACGACTTAAGAATGCAGATTAACGGCGGAGGCCCCGGAAAAGCCTGCCGCGGGAAGAAAAATCAGAGTTTGACGACGTCTTGCGTGTAGTCGCGCAGGGGAACGGTTTCGGCGCGTTCGGCCACCTTGGCTTTCGCCTTGCGTTTGCTGCCGAACTGCTCTTTGAGCTCACGGCGGAAACTGCCGAAGAACTCGTGAAACTTGTCTTTACCGAGCACCCCGACCGCCCAGAGCGTATTGTCGCTGCCGACTTCGAGCACGATGGCCGCCAGCGGCTGCGGCGCCTTGCCCTCCTTGACCCGGCAGCCTCTGCCCGCGTCATAGACCGAGGTATGCCCGTCACAGACGATATCCCCCTCGAAACGCTCCCCGGGATTGCGGAAGGTGATGAAACTGTCGCTCTTGTTGATATGCGTCAGCTGGTGCGGGCAGATCCCGCTATAAGCGACGATCGTCCCCTTGCTGCCGACGCCGCCCTTCCAGACGTATTCGTTCCCGAACTCGTCGGTCAGCTCAACCTCTTTCGCCGTCGGGTTCGGCAGGTTGACCAGCAGGCATGACGTGCCGGCATAGGGGTAGTTGAAAACATAATTCTCCCCCGTTTTCAGCGCATCGGCCTTCAATGGTGCGCCGCTGCCGTCAACGAGCTGCACCTTGGCGTACCGCTTGTAAAGCGCCCCGTCCTTGGCCATCAGCGTCTGCCCGATCGTCGAGGGGTTGATTGCGATCACCGCACCGGTAGCACTGAGTACTTTCAAAAAATTTCTGCGTTCCATTCGTTACCTCCTATGCATTGAACATGTCGCGGTACATGCCCTTGGCCCACTCCATCAGGCCCCGACCGTTATTCATACCGACACGCCCGTCCCAGGTCTCGTTGGCATAGACATTGGCGAAGGCAAAGCGCTTGGCCTTCGCATCGTAGGCGTAGGCGGCGTTGATCGAAATGGCCAGGACCGGATCGCTGGAAACGGCCGAGTAGCAGATCGTCAGCGGCGACTCCCACGGGGTCTCCCCGCTGCCGTTGATCCTGGCGGCGATACGCTTGGCGATATAGACCCCCTCCGTATTGGCCGTGTTCCCGGACTTGCTGAAGCCCATCGGGCGGACGTCACCGGCGCAGTAGATCTCCGGGTGGCCGTTGACCTCATAGGTCAGCACGTTGATATCGGCTTCCATCTTGTTGAAAATGCTATCCTTCGCCACGCCGGCGACCTCCAGCACTTTCCCGCCCCGGACGTGCGGATAGAACGCGGCGTCTTCAAAGGCGATGACGTCATCGTAATCGGTCGTCACCTCTTTTTTGTCCAGATCGAACTTCGCGATCTTTGTCCCCGGGTGATACTCGATGTAGTCCTTATAGAGCTTGTCAAAGGCCGAGTGGAACCCTTCGGCCTTGATCGTGATATCGTCATTTTCATCGATCAGGACCACCTTGCCCTCAATGCCCTCTTTCTTGAAATAATCCGCGATCAGACAGGCCCGCTCGTAAGGGGCGGGAAGGCAGCGGTAGTTTCCGCCGGGCACCGTCAGGATAAAGTTGCCCTCTTCGAAATCCAGCACTTTGTTGCGCAGGGTAAGGTGTTCCGAACCCGGTTTGAACCCTGCCGGGTACTCCGTACGGAGCCGAAGCTCCATTGCCGGGTCCTTCGTCCATCCCGAATAGTCGTAATCGATACCGGGTGCGAGGACCAGATAGTCGTAGGTGAGATCGCCGTCGCTCGTCATCACGGTACGGTTTTCCTTGTCGACCCCGACGACCGTCGCATTGAAAAAGGTGTAATGGTTTTCCCGTGCGGCCTGCAGGTAGTCGTGCATGAGGAAGTCGAGCTCCACCGCGTCGATCAGCCAAAGGTTGCTAACCGGACAGGACATGAACTCCCCACGCTGTTCGACCAGGACCACGTCGGCATTCGGCGCATATTTTTTGACGTACTTGGCCACCGTCAGACCGGACCATCCTCCGCCGACGACGACCACGCGGGGCGTATCGGTTTCCGGCAGCGCCGCTTTCGTTCCGACACCGACGCTCCCCGCGTTCGGTACCTCCTCCTCTTCCGGTCCAAGTCCCATCTGCGAACACCCTGCAGCCCCCATCGCAACGGCGGCGGCACCGGAAAGTTTGAGTAGATCTCTACGTGACACTCCCATGATTCCCTCCTTAAACAATTCATGCGGCCTACTCGGCCATTTTTGGTGAGCTCCCATTGTCACTTCTTCAAGCTTAAAGGAAGAATAAACTATTACTGAAAATAATATATTACATTTTACTTATTTTTTTAGATTAAATTTTATTGATTTTTATTAATGTGAAAGTAGGTAGTGAAGATGTTCCGGCTTCACGGCTCGAGGATGAGCCGGAAACCGATGGTTTCGCTGCGGAAGGTAGGGATGTTGGAGTCGCGGTAGGAGGGCGAAAGCCCCTCACCGCTGCTCTTGATGGAGCCCCCGCGAATGATTTTCATCGCTTCGTTGTCGGAGGTGACTTTCCCCGCTTTGGAAGGGGCGCTTTTATAATCGGGGGTGGCCCCGTCCAGACACCATTCGGCCACATTACCGGCCATATCGAAGAGACCGAAGGCGTTGGGCTGCAGCAGACCGCGGGAGTGCACGAAGCCGTGGGCATTGGTCGCCATCCAGGCATACTGGGCGGCATTGGCGGCACTGTCACCCCAGGGATAAAGCGCATCACTGCCGGCACGGGCGGCGTACTCCCACTCCGCTTCCGTCGGGAGGCGGTAGTGCTTGCCCGACATTTTGCTCAGCCATTCGGCATACGCCACGGCATCCTCCCAGCTGACGTACGCCACCGCGGCGCTTTCGTTTTTGAGCAGTTTCTTCTTGCGGTACTGCGTTCCCGTTGCTTTCAAAAAGGCAGCGTATGCCTTGTTGCTGATCTCATAGGCACTCATTTTCAGTCCCGACCTGACTGTGACCATATGCACGGGTTTGCTGTTTTCAAACTGCTCGGATCCCATGAGGAAAATCCCTTCGGGAATCGTCACCATCTCCGTCGGTTCGAAATAACGCGGGGCTTCCTCCACCGCCTCTTTATCGGCTGCAAGCGCCTGCTGCTCCGCTTTCAGGCGTGCGAGGGTCTCCTGTTGCGCTTTGAGCTCGGCTTCGACCTTCTCCTGCTCTTTGGCTTTAAGCGCTTTAATACGGCTGTTGGCCTTCTGCTGATAGGCCGAATCGGGGTAAGCGATCAGGAAGGCTTCATAGCCCACAATATTGTCTTTGGCCTCCGCGCGCTGCCACGCCTTGTCCGCAGGCGTCAACAGTTTGGCCGGGACATTGAAATAGAAGTCCGCCGCGGCGATCCGGGAGTGGACCCCCGCCTTGGAAAGCTTGTCCGCCAGGGCGTCCATATCGTCATGGCCTTTCCCCACCGCCTGCAAAAGGTGATCGAAGAATGGAGAGGCCGCCGCTTTACCGTTCCAGCGCACGAGGGTATCCGCCTCCTTGATATCCTTGACGGCATCCAGGATCAGCTCTCCGTCCGTCGTGTTGGCCTTGCCGCTGTAACGGAACGCGTCGACGATTCCCAGGCTCACCCGGGGGGTATGCCGCTGCAGTTTCTGCAGCAGGAAATCAAAACTGACCGCGGAGAGGCGCAGTTGGGGTAATCCCTCCAGCTTCATCCGTGCCGGCAGTATCCACGCCTGTGAGTCGTGCACGACCGTCCGTCCGCTGTAGACAAGGGTAATGACGGCATTGGGGGTAATGCGCTTGTCAAAGCTGCGGAAGGTTTTGATCAGCTCTGCCCGGTCGAGGTTGAAAGCCGTGACCGTCGTAAAGCCCTTGGATTTCAAAAAAGTGGCCAGGACCTGTGCCGACGCGACCGCCTTGTCGTCGTTCGTCTCGGTAGCCAGTCCGTTGGCGATCACCAAAGCATAACGCTTCTCACTCTTCATCTGCTCTACGGTGGCGGAAAAGAGAAGCGAAACACCCAGGAACATCAAGAGGAAAAAAGTACGCATGGTTAGCCTTGCAGGGGTATCAAGTGGCCTATATTATCATTTCCTTAAGCTTACAATCTAATTAAATCTAACAACCTATGGCCACTAACGGCTTTTGTGATACCCACGCCGCACTTATATAACCGCTACTCTGCGGCCGCGATAAAATCCCTGATCAGGTCATCGGGATTCTCCAGGCCGACCGAAACACGGATCAGCCCCGGCGTAATGCCGAGAAACGCGCGTTCGCTGTCGCCGAAGTCGCTGTAGATCGTCGAGGCCATGTGCAGCGCCAATGTCCGGGTGTCGCCGATATTGGCCGTGATCGTCACCAGTTTCGATTTGCGCAGAAAGTCGTAGGCGGCCTCCGCACTTCCCATGTCGATCGTAAAGAGCGGTCCCGTCCCGTTGCCGAACTGCGTGGCGTAACGGTCGTGATGCGGGTGATCCCTCAGGGCCGGATGATTGACGTTCAGCCCCGCCTCTTTCAGGGCATGCACGACCGTTTCGACACTGCCGATGATCCGGTCCAGGCGCAGCGGCAGCGTCTCGAGCCCCAGCATCGTCAGGTAGCTGTTGAAGGCCGACGGGCTCATACCGAAGTCGCGCATCGCCCGTTTCTTGCCGACGGCGATGAGGGCCATGGCTCCCATTTTGTCGATGAACTTGTGGATCGACGCATAGCGCGGCGTTTTGAACTTGTCCTTGCCTTCCCCGATCGCCCGGAAGACGGCGGCGCCGCCGAGGGCCGACGCGTTTCCGGCAATCAGTTTCGTCGTCGAATAGACGACGATGTCCGCGCCGAGCTTCAGCGGCTGGATGCTCAATGGCGTCACGGTGTTGTCCACCATCAGAGCGACCCCGTGGGCGTCGGCGATCGCTGCGACGGCCTCAATGTCCGGCAGACGCATATTCGGGTTTCCGACGCTTTCAAGGTAGATCAGCTTTGTCTTCGCATTGATGACCGCCTCGACCTCTTCGAGAGCATCGACGTCGAAAAAAGCGGTACGGATGCCGAAGCGTTTCAGGGTCTCCTCAAAAAAGGAGTACGTTCCCCCGAACAAACCGCCGATGCTGATGATCTCGTCCCCGCTCTCCAGCAGCGACATAACCGCCAGGGTCGTCGCCGCCATGCCCGAACTCGTCGCGATGGCGCCGACGCCACCGTCCATCTGGGCCAGGAGGCTCTCCAGTTTTCCGGACGTCGGATTGCCTACCCTAGCATACAGCGGCTTTTTCACGCTGCCGTCGAAGATTCCCTCCGCCGTCTCCGGATCTCCGTACGCAAAGGCCGCAGAGTTGGCGATCACGGACGAGATCGCCCCCTCTTTCGCCCCGCTCCCCTGCACGATCTGTGTCGTAAACGCTTCAAAACGATTCATTTCTTTAAACCTGTTGACTGTAGAATTGGGTCACATTATAGCCGAAAGAGGTTTAGGTGGCGCAACACATTTTTATCACAGCGACCAATACGGAGATAGGCAAAACTTATACGACTGTCAAACTGATGCATGCACTGAGTGCACGCGGCCTCCATGTCGGCGTTGTCAAGCCGATCGAGACCGGCGTGACGACCGCTCCGGAGGACGGTACCCTGCTGCTGCAGGAGCTCAAACAGCTCAACCCCCAGGCATGGGCGCTCGACATCGATGATATCGTTCCTGTGCAGTTCACCCTGCCCGCGGCCCCCTATGTCGCCAAGGGGGAGGCCGCTATCGATTGGCATGCCATCGACCATGCCGTCGAGGCGATGGATGCGATCTGTGACGTCTGCCTGATCGAAGGAGCCGGCGGACTGCTCGTACCCGTTGACGCCCAGACCGATATGATCGACCTGATCCCCCGATACCGGGCTAAAGCACTGCTTGTTGCCCACTGTCGCCTTGGCGGCATCAACGACCTGCGTCTCAGCCTTGAAGCGCTAAAACGGCGCGGCATCGAAGCAGAATGGGTGTTGAACTGCCGGAAAGGGGATAACGGGTTCGATGCGACCTCCCGTCCCTGGTTCGATACCGCCGCGCCGGGATGGTTCAATCTCGAAGAGGATATTGGGCAACTTTGCGACGCGCTTTTGCTATAATTCTCCAAAAATAAAGAGGATCCATGCAGCATCTCATCCGTACCGACGACTTCAGCACTGAAGAGATTCTCTCCCTCTACAATGACGCGGACCTCTACGCCCGGGGCGGTTTTCACCGCATTCTGCAGGACCGTATCATCATTACCCTCTTTTTTGAAAACTCGACACGGACCCGCAGCTCCTTCGAGATTGCCGCCAAACGTCTCGGTGCCGAAGTCGTCCACCTCGATGTCGGCAAAAGCTCCACGAAAAAAGGGGAAACCCTCGTCGATACAGCGATGAACCTCGATGCGATGGGACCGGATGCCATTATCGTCCGCCATGCCAACGCCGGGGTCCCGAAGATCCTCTCCAACCACACCCGTGCCGCGATCATCAACGCCGGCGATGGGGCCCATGCCCACCCGACGCAGGCCCTGCTCGATCTGTTTACCCTGCGCAAACATTTCGGGGACGTCAACGGCAAGCGCATCGCCATCGTCGGTGATATCAAGAACTCCAGGGTCGCAAACTCCAACATCGAGCTGCTGCAGCGCTTCGGTATGCAGGTGACCCTCGTCAGTCCGCCCCAATTCATGCCGCAGACTGACCTGCCATCCACCTACCACCTGCAAGACGTAATGGACGACGTCGATGCCATCATGAGCCTCCGAACCCAGACGGAGCGCCACTCCCAGCCCAGCTACGCATCGCTGCAGGATTATGCCAGCGACTTCTGCATCACCAAAGAGCTTGTCGGCGACCGAGACATCATTATCCTGCATCCGGGGCCGGTACACCGCAATATCGACATTGATGATGACCTCCTGGCCGATCCGCGCTGCAAAGTCCTTGAACAGGTCTCAAACGGCGTCTCCGTACGCATGGCCGTGCTCAAGAAACTGATCCTTGATGGCAACCGCTAGTCTTAACTCTCTCTGCGAACAGTCCATCCCTTTCTTCTTTCTCTCAGACTTTGAAGGGAAGGAACTTACCTGCTATCCCCTCGATACATTGACCGAAGAAGATATCGAATTTGCATTCCATGCGACAGGCACCCCCCACGATTCCAATGTGGAGAAGTACCCTGTCAGTTTTAAGAGTTATAGAGAGAAACTTCTGAAGGTACAGGAGCACATTAAAAACGGCGAAACCTATATGCTGAATCTGACCCAGCCCACACCGATAGAATGCAGCGATAGTCTGCATACCATTTACGCCAAAGCCAATGCACCCTTCAAACTGCGATTCCGAGATCAGTTCGTCTGCTTCTCCCCGGAAAAATTCATTGAGATCATCGATGATAAGATCTATACCTATCCGATGAAAGGCACAATAGACGCCGCACTGCCTGATGCAGAGACAACGATCCTTGCCGATGAAAAAGAGATGGCGGAGCACTTGATGGTCGTCGACCTCCTTCGCAACGATCTCGGTATCGTCGCGACCAATATACGTGTAGAAAATTTCCGATATATCGACAGGATAAAAGCCGGTTCCAAAGAACTTCTGCAGGTCAGTTCCAAGATCTCAGGAGAACTGGAAAACGCATGGCCTTCGCGAATTGAGGAGATACTACGTTCCCTTCTGCCGGCAGGGAGTATCAGCGGTACACCGAAAAAACGTACCGTGGAGATCATCAAAGAGATCGAGGGTTATGATCGCGGATATTTCACCGGCGTTTTCGGCTATTTTGATGGAAATAACCTTTACAGTGCCGTATCTATCCGTTTTATTGAAAAGACAACTGGTGGACTTGTGTACAAGAGCGGCGGCGGCATCACTATAGACAGTGACGTAAAGAAAGAGTATGAAGAGCTTATAGACAAGATCTATATCCCCTAAATACATATCAAAACAGCTCTATGAATTAGACGAAGAGTCTAGACACATAGTTTAGTTTTAGAGATAGTTCAAAGTAAAAAGATTGTTGATTGATTTGATTAAGGAGGAAGTAAATCCGAGAACCAGGCGGCGACCTACGTTCCCAACCCTGAAAGGGTCAGTATTATCAGCGATGAGAGGCTTAGCTTCCGGGTTCGGAATGGGGCCGG
>NZ_JBTKXX010000002.1:0-292800 GCF_054862725.1 Thiomicrolovo sp. ZZH C-3 | reverse complement strand
GGATTTTGCAGCGATGTCAGACTTGACATCGACCGGAACCGCACCACCGTTGCTTGCAACGTCCGGAGCGACGACAGTGACGCCTTCAGCGACAGTAGCAGTCGTGCCGTACATCGCTTTGAGCGCGTCGTCAACAGTTTTAGCTGTCCAGACAGTCGGCTTGGATTTACGGAAATCTTCCGCACGGACGCTTGCCGGTACAGCAGCCAGGGCGCAAGCGCCAGCTGCGAGAGAGAGGAATGTTCTTCTTTGCATATGTTTATCCTTTGGTTGAGATTTATTTGCTCTGGCTGATCATGTAATCAACCACCGCCTTGAGTTTGTCGTCAGACAGGTCCGTGCCCCCCTTCGGAGGCATGCCCGCGTCGGTACCGTTGATAGCGCGTGCATAGACCTGGTCCATACCTTTGCCTACAACAGCGTCCCACGCTTTTTTGTCACCGACTACCGGAGCACCCATGCCCGCAGCACCGTGGCACACGGCACAGCTGGATTCATAGGTGTTTTTCGCTTCGAGGTCTACGCCTGCAGTGTTTTCAACTTCCGGCAGGTCACGTACCTGGGAGAGCGGCGGGAGGAAATCTTTCTGCTCGATAGAGATCGGGACAACTTTCGCCGTCTCTTTCTGGCAGTTGCTCATACAGCGCTCGTCTGCTGAAGCGATCTTTTGCGCACCGAAGTTTGCCGGGTCCGCAAAATAGGCACGGACATTCTCGAGGCCGTTTGCACCGTCGATGACCGGTTCGAAGCCGTCTTTGTTCGGCATAACGATCTTCGCGAATTTCTCCTGGTCGAGGACGTATTCGTAATCAACTTCTTCGCCGTCGATCTCCATCTCGTTGAGGTTCAGGATATAGGCAACGAGTCCGTAGACTTCATCATCAGTCAGTGTACGTGTATCCGGGTGCGGCATACCTTCCATGATGTACCACCACAGGGTGCTCGCTTCCGGCCAGTAGTTACCGAAGACACGGATCGGACCTTCTGCATCAGGTGTAGTACGCTGGTGTTTGAGTGTCGCCATGTTGTCGTAAGCGTTGCCTTTGGAGAGCGCCGGATAACCGCCGCCGCCGGAACCGAAGTCACCGTGACACATAACACATTTCGCTTCGTAGACCGCTTCACCCTCTTCGGCAGTACCTTGGCCTTTCGGCGGCAGACGCCACGGTGTGACCGTCGTGTTCCATGCCTCGAGCTCGTTGGCTGTCGGTGTACGCCCGTAGGAGTATCCGCCGTTTTCCGCATCAGTGTTGACATAGTACGGACCGCTTTTGCCATTGACGGTTGCATAGTAGCGACCGCCGTCGATGACGCGCTTGCCGTTGGCGTATGTCAGGACATTGTCACCGTTGGATGCAGACGGTGCCGCGGCGTCGCCGCTTTCGACACAGCCCGTGGCGAGCATAGCGACCGCTGCCGCTGCGGAGGCGCCAAGAATAAATTTACGATCGAATTTGAACATTGTTTACCTTCCCTTCTGCAGTGACTTCCCAAGTGGCGATGCCGTTTCTGTGGTAGACGGACTCGACACCCATCACTGCGGTTTCTTCATCGATGGTCGGCTGGATGTAGCCTGCGTCGTCGCGTGCGCGGCTTGCGAGGATCAGCGGCTTGCCTTCGTATTTGTACATGAAGCTGAAGCGTGTCCAGGACTTCGGAAGGACGAGGCCTTTGAGGTTTGCTTCAACCCAGTTGTTTCCGCCGTCGAAGCTGATGTCGACGCCTTCGATCGTACCCATACCGCTCCATGCGAGACCTTCAATCTCGACAAGGTCGCCTGCTTTGAGGTCGGTCCACGGTTTTTCCGGACACGGTGAAGTGATGATGGAGTTGACTTCGTTCGCATAGAAGTGCTGGATCGCTTTGCCGGACGGCTTGAGTGCCGTATATTTCGCTGTTTCTTCTTTCGCGTAGAACGGTTCAGCAGCGAATTCGAGGCGTCCGAGCCATTTGACACAGAGGTTACCTTCCCATCCCGGGAGGAGGAGACGGACAGGGTAGCCCTGCTCCGGGCGAAGCGCTTCGCCGTTCTGGCCCCAGACGATCATCGCATCGTCGAGTACTTTGTCAACCGGTACGGTACGGCCCATGTGTGAGCTGTCGATACCTTCTGCGAGCATCCATTTTGCACTCGGCTTGAGGCCGAGGTCTTTGAGGATGTCTTTGAGGTAGACGCCGGTCCATTCGGCGTTACTCATCATCCCTTTGGCGAACTGGATGGAGTTGAACTGCGGTCCACGCCATTCCGGGCCGCCGTTTGCCGGACACTCGACGAAGTGGACGCGGCTGACGTTCGGGTAGCGCTTGAGCTGATCAAGGGTGAGTACCAGCGGCTTTTCGACAAGACCGTGGATCATCAGGCGCCACTCGCTCGGGTTGATGGTCGGGATACCACCGTGGCAGCGGCTGAAGAAGAGGCCGTTCGGCGTCATGATACCGCTGAGGTCCTGGATCGGACACATGGCGATGGATGCCTGCCAGTTTCCTGAGGAAAGGAGTTTCGCGTTGCGGCGGGTGATGTTGTGCTCGTACGGTGAAGGCATACCGTAGCGGTTTTTTGTGACCGGGTAGCCGATCTTGTGACCCCAGTCCGGTGTATTCATAATGACCGGGTCATCTTCAGCCATCGCACGTGTACCGGAGAGCATTCCGGCACCGGCGATTGCCGTGGCTGAGAGTGCGGCGGTTTTTTTGAAGAAGTCTCTTCTTTCGGCCGACACGTTTTCAGCATCGTGTTGAGAATGTTCGTTTCTCATTCTTCCTCCCTTTTATATTAATAACTTTGCTAATTACTATTTCGATAGTCATAAGACCAAAACAGCACATCAACCTCCGCAACTTTTCGTTATTCGGCTGTTGATGTGCTGTCTTTACAGGTGCTGAACCCAATATCACGATCTTATCAAACGTAAGTATACAATACGAAACGTCTATAAAGAGTGAATACGAAACTGCAGCGCCGGATATCGTTACCAAAAGAAACAAAAATGGCGTAAATTGTATGACTTAAAAATATTATTATTACAAATAAATAAAATTTAAATAAGCTTAGCTTAATACCCACCGTTTTTGATATTAATATGAAAAAATTAAAAATCGTTAAGATTACACACGATTGTCAATAATTCCCAGAAGCACGTAGGCCCCGCCGTCACGATCATAATAAAAGGGAATAGTACACCCCTGATGTTCAATGTCCCGCACGTCAGCGTCGTCACTATAGATTGAGGGCTTGTATTTCTGCGCTTTGCTCGGCAGGTTGAGCAAGATGGTGTCGAGATAGAGCTTGAAACGTTTCGCCTCTTCGGGGTTGGTCTCAGCTATTGTCAGGAGAAGCGCTTTGAGCTGTTCGGTAAAACGCGGGGCGGCCACCACTTTCATGACCGCTGCTCCGCGAGCCATGCGTCAATCTCTTCAATGGTTTCATGGTAGACCGTCACGGTATCGGGCGAGGTACGGTACTCCTCAAGGCTGCAGCGGACACCGCATCGGAAGGCATCGTAGCGTGCATCCAGTACCCAGGCCTTGTCGGCGGGAAGGGATTGTTTCAATGTATCGGCGTAGGTGTCATCCACGAGCAAAAGCACGGTTTGCATTGCGACTCCTTTTGTGTGATTGTAACACGGGGGAGTTGAATTACCTGCTTTACCGTTTCCGCTTCAGTGCTGCTTGCTGGACCGCTTCGCAACGCTCAGGCTTTCGTCATACCAATCGGTGTTCTATGGCGTTACCTTGGCAGGGGAAGGGGAAGCGCACCGGTCCGAGGTTGGTAAGTAACTACCTCATAGTGATAGGGGAGAGCAGGACGACAACGGTTGAGACAGCAGGAAGTGATTGTATGGGGTGGGGGTCCGCTCCCATCACGGAGAATGGAAGCGGGAAGAATGCTTTAGCGTGTTGAGTCGCTCTTGACTATTCTAAATCAAAAGCGGCTTCGGATGCCCAATCCGCGAGGACTTTTTTATCTTCTTCAGTCAGTTTGGCCTCTGCGTGCATGATCAGATAACTTGGAAGCGGCATTTTGCTCTTGACCGCTTTGGGGATCTTGTCAAGATACTTTGCCTTCTTCTCATCATCATAGCTAGCCCATGTCGAGAAGTTCATATGTTCTCTACCCTCTTTGACATGCATCTTGGTAAACCATGAAACCGGTGCAACCGAGCTATACCATGGATAAGTGGTATGGTTCGAGTGACAGTCAAAACAGGAACGTTTGAGGATGGCAAGAACCTCTTCAGGTGCTTCCAGTTCGTCTTCAGCCTTCGTCGGCACCTCGGCGGGAACATTCATCGGAATGAATTGAATCCCTACTACAACCAGCAATACAATGATCAATACCTTTTTCATGCCAATCATTATAAGTTATTATTCTTCGCTTTTTCTAAATTTTTGAAAGTATTCGTTTGTTTCAATTGGAATGCATGCTTCCCGGGGTGCGTGGGAATATATTTTCGTTGAATTTGATGTGGAAAACTGCACGCGACAGCAGCTGTGCGTGCAGAAAAAATGGTTGGGGAAAAATCTATTTTTTGTCGATCTTTCCCTTGGCGTTTTGCAGCGCACCTTCCAGGGCCGTTTTGGCCGAACGCCAGGCAGAGATGCCCACCCGTTTGGCTTCGGCGGCGGTTTTGGAGTTGAGGACCTGGGAGCGCGACAGCGCCTGGCTGAGCTGGCTGCGCATCAGGTCGACCGTCTCCTTGGAGACCTCGACAAGCTCCTCGAGGTCGTAGCGGATCTCTTTGGCGAGTTTGTCGAGCAGGGTGCGGCTTTCGCTGCTGCACTGCAGCGCTTCGTCCTGCAGAACCTGGGTGAAGAGGAGGTCGGTCCGCAGGAGCTCTGTCTCCATCGATGCCGTCAGCTTGAGCTCCTCGGGCATATAGAGGAGCTGTTTCTTCAGGCGGCGGATGGCCTTGATGAGCCCGCTGCGCACACCCCGAAGGGTCCCGAGCAGGATCGCCTCGGCCTGGTTCGGCGTCGCTTCGCCCACTTCAACGGCACTGTGGAGAATGCTGCCGATGACCAGGCGGATACGCCCGGTCTCGAGGGGGCCTTCCCCCAGCGTTTCATAGGTGATCTCTTTGCAGATCTCCTCGATCGTCTCTTCGATGTCGTGATTCTTCTCGAGGGTGGTGATGATCGCAGACTCCACCACCTCCTCGAGCATATCGAAGAGGTCGATAGACTGGAGCTTGACCTGGTGCAGCTTCGCCTGGGTGTCGCCGGGGGCGTTGCTCAGGATCCCCTCGAGGGTATTGAAGATCTGATGCTTCTCATCCTGGATCCGCTCGCTCTTGCGCTCGATCTGCCGTTCGATACGCTCCCGCTGTACAAGCAGGGTTTCCAGCTCCTCCTGGAGAGCGGCCGTCTGTTCGGCCAGGATCGTGTTGACAACAAGCCGGATCTCCGGGAGGGTCAGGTCGGTCTCGTTCAGGCCGAATTCGCTTCCCAGGTAGCCGATGAGGTCGACGATACGGGCGTCGAGCTCCATCGGTTCTTGGTTCTTATAATGATTGCGGATATCGCGCTGCAGTTGTTCCAGGTCCAGCATCGGAGCCTCCTATAAAACCATTTTGACGTGTTGGTGCGCCTTGAGCGCATCATAGATGAACTGGCGGTCCTCTTCGTTATGCACAAGCAGCTCCAGATTCAGGCTGATGTATTTGCCGGTGCGGCTCGTATTGGAGTGGGCGATCTTGTGCTCACGCTCCAGGATGACCTCGCGGATGGCGTTCTCGAGTTTTTCACGCTCTTCGCCGACCACCTTGTAGCACCAGCTGCAGGGGTATTCCAGTTCAAGCTTCTGATCAAGTTCGTTGATATTCACCACTTTTGCCTCCTCGTTTCGTTTCGAGTTGTACGTCGGAGATGACCATCCCCTTGTCAATGGCCTTGACCATGTCGTAGATGGTCAGCAGGCCGATGCTGACACCGGTCAGGGCTTCCATCTCCACCCCGGTCTGCCCCGTCAGTTTGGCCGTGACGCTCAGGCGGAAGCCCGGCAGTTCCGGCAGCTCCTCCACGTCGCAGTTGATCCCGCTGAGGTTGAGGGGGTGGCACATCGGGATGAGGTCCGAGGTTTTCTTGGTCCCCATGATCGCGGCGATCACGGCCGTCTGAAGGACAGGCCCCTTTTTGGTGCGCTCTTCGACAATAGCACTGTAGGCTTCGGGGCTCATCGTGATTGTTCCGCTGGCGACGGCCACACGTTCGGTGGGCGCTTTGGCGGAGACGTCGACCATCTTCGGCCGGTCTTTTTCATCCAGATGGGTCAGCTGCATATATTGTATCCCGTTTTTAACGCTATCTTATAGTAAAGCCGTTTAGAAGGAACTTGATGGCGAAAAGTAGAGTATAGGCATTTTGTTGTTCAATAATTAACCATACTTCTGGATTAATTGTGGATAATTTATTCTATGATTTGAATGTGCAACAGGGATACGCCTTTTGCCGACGAAGTTTTCAAAGCCTAACATTGAATCTTTGGGCACTATAGCCGCCTACTATAGGTAAGCCCCATGATTGATGTATCATACAACAACGTTTCTCCTCTTCCGCCGCCCTATGGCGGCACCTTTTCTCCGAAAATGCCTACTGTTTATCCAGCATCTTCAATGCCGTTTCATATTCGTGGGGATGGTTGAGATTGCTGAAAAGCCCTTCATCGTCAAAATCGACATAACGGACACGGCTCTCTGAGAGCATCCTGCCCAGTTTATGATCGCCGGAGGCGGCCATCGCCTCGAACCGCTCGAGCAGGCTGCGGTGGTAGATGCCGCAGAGCGGGTGCGTGCCCCCCTCGGTTCTGGCGATGACGGCATCAAGCTCCCCGCGGTCGTGCTCAAGCAGCGCACGGATGACGGCGGTATCGACGAAGGGGGTATCGACGCTGAGCGCGAAAAAACGCTCCGCTTCCAGGTGCCGGAATGCCGTGACAAAGCCCGCAGTCGGCGCGGAATCTGTTATCGACGGATCGTCAGGGAGGTAGGGGAGCCCTTCGGGATAACCTTCGGTCGTTTTGACGGAGAGGAAGGTCGCGTTGAAGAGGGGAGAGAGGCGGGCGTACTGGTACTCGGTGAGGGTGGCGAAACCGTCAAAGGGGAGCAGGGCCTTGTTGCGGCCCATCCGTGAGCTCTTCCCGCCGGCAAAGATGACGCAGGGGAGGGAAAAGGTGTTTTCAGGCATGGTGGCGCTCCTTTGGTGAACCGTGCCGCCCGTCAATCCCGGCCGCAGTCGGTGACGGCGAAGCGGTCGATACTGATGTCGCGGCCGACGAGCATGACGCGGACATGGCGGTTATGTACCAGCTGCTGCAACAGCGACGGCTCATCGGGGATGTGAAAAACGAATACCGGGAGACTGCCCAGCTGTTTTTGGGTATTCTCCCCGTAGATCGGCTTGTCGACGCTGCCGTAGTTCAGCGCGATGCCCGAGATATTGAACGAGGCAAAGAGCAGCTTGTAGGCACTGACGACGATGGAAGCGAACGGGTTGCCATCAGACAGCGGGAAGGTACCGAGGAGGGTTTTGAAACCGGCGTCGGTGTACAGGGCCAGGCGCAGCGGATTGGAGCCTTCGATATAGAGGCGGTCGTGTACGTTGCCGTTGACAGCGATGGTCTCGAGCCGGCGGATCGCTTTTTGCGTCGCTTCGACGCTCAGGTGATCGAGGTTCTTGAAGTCGAGCCAGAAGGCGTGCCCTTCGCCCAGTTCCCGGAAGAGGACCTCAAGGGTGAAGAGGCCACCCTCTTTTTCCGTATAGATCGGCTTGCCGTCCGGGCCTTTGCGGGGGTGGCCGTGGCCGATGATGAAGCGGTCTGTAGCCTCGTCGTAGCTGAAGTCGACCTCGACGCCGTGTGCCCCCGCTTCGAAGGCACGGAGGAAGGCCGTCAGGGAGTTGCGTTCTTCTTTGGTGTTATAGAGGCCGCGGGAAGACCAGACCTTATGGCAGCTGTCGTAGACGCCGTCGTACTGTTTTTCTGCCAGCTGACGGTCGGCGAAATAGACCGCCGCGTTCCAGGCGAGCGCGATGACGAGAACCGTGCCGAGCGTGATCGCCTTCCAGGACATGGTGTGACCTAGTCGATCGTTGCCGGGTCGGTGATGTAGCCGGTGATGGCCGAGGCGGCAGCAACGGCGGAGTTGGCCAGGTAGACCTTGGAAGAGCGTGAGCCCATCCGGCCGACGAAGTTGCGGTTGGTGGTGGAGATGGCGACTTCTTCGTCACCGAGGATCCCCATGTAGCCGCCCAGGCAGGCGCCGCAGGTCGGGTTGGAAACGACGCCGCCGGCATCGACGATGATGTCGATGTAGCCCAGTTTCGTCGCTTCGCGCAGGATGCGCTGCGTCCCCGGGGTGACGATGAGGCGGACGTCCTCGTGCACCTTTTTGCCTTCCAGGATCTTCGCGGCGATGCGCAGGTCGCTGAGGCGGCCGTTGGTACAGCTGCCGATAAAGGCCTGGTCGACCTTGATATGGTCGCTGACGGCCTCGCTCAGGCTGTGGCCGTTGGACGGCAGGAAGGGGTAGGCGATGACCGGTTCGAGCTTGTCCACGTCGATCTCGAGCACCTGGACGTAGGTCGCATCCGGGTCGGAGTGGTGGATCTTCGCCGGGCGTGCCAGTGTTTTGTCGGCCAGGAAGGCCTCGGTGATCTCGTCGACGGCGACGATCCCACTCTTGGCGCCCGCTTCGATCGCCATGTTACACATGCTGAAACGGTCGTCCATGCTGAGGTGCGCGATGGTGTCGCCGGTGAACTCGAGGGTACGGTAAAGCGCACCGTCGACCCCGATCATACGGATGACTTCGAGGATGATGTCCTTGCCGGTCGTGAAGGGGCCCGGTTTCCCGGAGAGCACGACTTTGATGCTCTCGGGGACTTTGAACCAGTTGCCCCCCGTGACCATGGCGAAGGCGAGGTCGGTGGAGCCCATCCCGGTGGAGAAAGCACCCAGGGCACCGTGGGTACAGGTGTGGCTGTCGGCGCCGATGATGACGTCACCGGGGACGACGAGGCCCTTTTCCGGCAGCAGCGCGTGCTCGATCCCCATATCTTTCTCGTCGAAGAAGTGCTTCATCTTGTGCTTCTTGGCGAAGTCGCGGCTGATACGCGCCTGGTTGGCCGAAGCGATATCCTTGGCGGGGATGAAGTGGTCCAGGACGATGGAGAAACCGTCCGGGTTCGCCAGTTCGGTGGCACCCGCGTCCTCGAACGCCTTGATGGAAATCGGCGTCGTAATGTCGTTACCGATGACCATATCGATCGGCACCCGAACGATCTCGCCCGCGTAGACGGTTTTGCCGGCGTGCTCGGAGAAGATTTTTTCGGTGATAGTCTGACCCATAATTGTTTGCCTTGTCCGGCGGAGAAATGGTTTCCGCGCAAAAAATAGTGCCGCGATTATACCATTTTTCCCCCTTCGGGCCCTGACGCCATTTTTTTAGGCAGCGGTAACATTTCGCTGTTGTTTGCTGTGTTATACTGCCTTACACTTAAACCGGGAGGTTCCCATGGAAGCATATCTGGATCCGGAGACGTACGGTCCCTACTTGGAGCTGGCCCTTGGCTATGCGCTGCAGTTCCTGGGCGCGCTGCTCATTTTCCTGATCGGGAAGCGGGTCGCAAAGGCGCTGGGCAACGTGACGAACAGGGCGATGCGCAAGTACGATGTCGACGAGACGCTGACGAAGTTTGTGTCGAGCAGCGTCTATTTCGTGCTGCTGGTCGTCGTCATCATGGCGGCGCTCGGACAGGTGGGGATCGAGACGACCTCGTTCATGGCGGTCCTCGGTGCCGCCGGTCTCGCCGTCGGCCTGGCACTGAAAGATACCCTGGCCAACGTCGGTGCCGCCGTGATTATCCTGATCTTCCGCCCCTTCAAGGTCGGCGACTTTGTCGAGGCCGGCGGTGCGACGGGAACGGTGGAGAGCATCAGCCTCTTTACGACGACCATCAGCCCGGTGGACAACCGCACCATCATCGTGCCCAACGCCGCGATCACCGCCGGGAACATCGTTAATTTTTCCAACAAGGCGCAGCGGCGTATCGATCATATCATCGGCATCGGCTACAATGACGACCTGAAAAAGGCCAAGGAGGTGCTCTACGGGGTGATCCACGATGACCCCCGTACCCTGGCCGACCCCGCACCGCTGGTCGCGGTGAGCGAACTGGGCGACAGCAGCGTTAACTTTACCGTCCGGGCCTGGGTCAAGTCCGAAGCGTACTGGGATGCCTACTTCGGCATGCTCGAGTCGATCAAGCTCGCGCTGGATGCCAACGGCATCAGCATCCCCTATCCGCAGATGGATGTCCATCTTGATCCTACCGATAACGAGGAGCCCAAGGCATGAAACGTTTTCTGACCCCGATCCTGGCCGCTTCGGCCCTTTTTGCCGCCGAGACGGCACCGAAGCCCAACCCCCTTGTCACGCACACGGAACTCAGCTACGTGCAGACCCAGGGGAATACCGACACGACCGCTTTCTCGCTGGATTTCAACGGGAAAAAGAGCTGGGGGGCGCACAGCCTGAAACTCCACGCGGATGCGCTTTACGGTACGGAGAACAGCCAGGAGAACAAGAACAAGATTTTCGGCGAGCTCAACTATGACTGGAAGTTCGCCAAGCATGTCGCGCTGAACTATGTGGCCGGCTACAAGGATGACAAGTTCTCCGGTTTCGCCTATCAGTTCTACACCGGCCCCGGTGCGAAGGTGATCGTGCTGGAGGAAAAACCCTACGCCCTGGAGTTCCAGGGGAACGTGCTTTACAGCATCGACCAGGGGATGAACAAGTACTACGACGTCAACGGGACGGAGGTCCCTTACCCCTACCCGGACGGCACAGGCGGCCTGACCAAAGTCGACGGCACCTATAACGACTACTGGGGTTACATGCTCAAAGGGGCGTTCAGCTGGATCATCATTGAAGGGTTCAAATTCATCGAAGAGGCGAGCTACCGCAGCGGCTTCGACAATGACCAGAATTACTTCGTCGCGTCCAAAACGGCGCTTGAGAGCAAGATCAACAGCACCTTCTCGATGGGGATCAGCTACAAGGTCGATTACACCAACCTCCCTCCGGCAGGCAACGAACGTACCGATACGACCTTCATGACTTCATTGATTATCGACTACTAGTCCACTATAATGCCGTCTGATTTTTCAGACGGAGCCTCTCTTTGTTACGTACGCTTTTTCTCCTGCTCATTTCCATTCAGCTTTTTGCCATTGTGGCGATCAAACCCCGTGAGGTCGGTGAGAAACCGGGCCTTTCCGGCGAACTCTCCGGCGCCTTCGAGACGAAGCGCGGCAATACGGAGAAAGATAACTACTCCGGGAGCCTTCAGCTGCAGTACGACAGCAATGCGAGCTATGTGGTCTGGGGGGTCGTGCGCGGCGAATACGGCGAGGCGAGCGGGGTGAGGGATACGAACAACCTCTTTGCCCACCTGCGCTATATCGAAAACATCGTCGGCGCCGATATCGCAGCGGAAGGGTTTGCGCAGATGGAGAAGGATGAGTTCAAGTCGATCGAGGAGCGGGCCCTCGCCGGCGGGGGCGTGCGATGGAAGGTCCTGAACAAGAAGCGCGGCGAGTGGGGCGGGCTCTTCATCGGAGTGGGTGCCTATGCCGAATATATCGGCTATTCGACGACCATCGACCCGCTGGAGCGCAACCTCCGCTTTAACAGCTACCTCGCCTACAGCCTGCCGCTGCCGGATGACGCCCTGTTCGCGGCGGTCGCCTATTACCAGCCGAAGGTCGACAAGAGCAACGATTACTACATCGCGACTTCCGCCCGCATCGAGTTACGGATCTACAAGCAGCTCTATCTCGGACTCCGGGTCGGCTACAACCACGACTCGGAACCGGCTGTCGGGATCAAGCAGGACGATTTTTCCCAGCGGACCCTCTTTACCTTCAAGTTCTAGCCGCGCCGCAGCGCGAGCAGGGCGAGCGCCGATGCGACCGCCGCGGTGAGGAAGAGGGATGACGGGGCGTACTCATAGACATACCCCGATCCCACGGCCCCGATAAATCCCCCCAGCCCGTAACTGATCCCGAAGAAGAACTGCTGTGCGAGTTTTTTTTCGGTGAAGAGGGTGTAGAGGTAGCTGATGGCCGCGGTGTGAAAGAGGGCGAAACTGATGGCGTGCATGCTCTGCGCCGCAAACAGCAGCGGCAGATTTTCGGGGAACTGCCAGACGATCAGCCAGCGGATGACGGTCACGCCGGCGGCAAACTCCAGCAGGCGGTGCAGGTTGCGGCGCAGCAGGGGGCCCTGGAAGTAGAAGAGGAGGATCTCCGCGATCACGCCGAAACTCCAGAGGTAGATGGTCATATCGAGGCTCACGCCGTGGGCGGTCTCGTAGATGGTGAAGAAGTTGTAAAAGGGGCCGAAACTGATCTGCATCAGCAGAAAGCCCAGCCAGAGGCCGGGGTGGGTCAGCAGCGTAAACCCGCCGCTGTCGGCTGCCGCAGGCGCTTCTGACTGTTTTTTCGCATCATGCCTGGCGATGCTGTACCCGAACAGCGCCGTCAGCAGCGTCGTCCCCATCAGGAAAAAGAGTGCCGTCTGGGGTGCGTCCAGCACCTTGACCAGTGCGAGGGCCACGAGGATGAAGCCGACCGAACCGTAGAGCCGCACCTTACCGTACCGCTCCTTGCCGATCAGTTCCAGTACGATCACCTCGATATAGGGGAGGATAAGGCTGAGCCCTATTCCCAGGGTGATGTTAGCGGCCAGCAGCGCCCAGAAGTGGGGCAGGGCCGGGAAAAAAGCGGCGGCCGCGGCGAGCATGAGGAGCAGGGCGGCGTTGAAGACCGTCCGGTCGAGCCGGAGGCCGCGCATAAAGGCGAAGGGGACGGCGAAGCGCACCAGCGGCGCACTGGCGAAGATGATGCCGATCTCGGAGGGGGCGTAGCCGACCATCTCGAGCACTTTGGGCATAAAGATGACGTAGACGCCGATAATGGCAAAGTAGAAAAAGTAAAACGCGGAGACGAGCAGGGTCATTCAGGCACGGATCACGGCGGTGCCGCTGAGCAGGTCGTGCAATGCCCTGCCGTCGCGGCGAAACAGGCCGGTAAAGAAGCCGACCAGGGTGAAAGCGGAGAGAAAGTAGCCGACGAAACGCAGGAGCAGGCGGCCCCAGGAGGCCGTCCGGAAGGTCTGCGCGTCGACGACGCGGATCTGCATCATCTTTTTGCCCGGCGTCTGCCCGCTTTTATGCCAGAAAAGCACGAACGTGACGGCATAGAGCAGCATCTGCGTGACCGAGGCGTAGGGGTTGGGGGCGTGCTGCTTCGCTTCGGCGGGGTTCATGAGGACGTCCGTCCCTCCCGCGCTGTTCATCATCTGGTCGTGCCCGAAGGCGACCATAATGATGAGGGTGATGGGGATGCCGATCATGAAGATGTCCGTCATAAAGGCCATGGCCCGCGACCTGAAATCGGCATAGGTCACCGTCGGACCGCTTTTTGGCTTGGGTTTCGGTTTGGTGTGTTTGATCTCTCGCCATCGCATGGCGCTATTATAGCGCAAGGGGCGGCAGCCAAAGGCGAAGTAAAACTATTTGTTATACTTAAACATAACATAAAAGATTTGTATTATAGTTGCATATTTACGGCTAGTTTACCTCTTCTGCCCTATACTTCCACCGTCTCAACGACAAACAGTAGCAGTCATTGAGTTTCATTTATACACTCCTTATATACCTATGAAGCGCATCCCGGTTTCCCCCCTCCTTTTACCGGGATGTTTTTAAGCCACACTTTTACATTTCACACTGCATGGCCTGGGAGACCAGGACCTTTGCAACTTCATGCTTGCCGTCGACGATATGGCCGACATGCAGTGCTTCAAGCCCTTTTTTCTCCTCAAGCGTCACGATTTTCACGACAAGGTTCGCCTGCGGATTGATGGCAAGGACCGTTTCGCAGATGAGGCTTTTCTTCTCCGGGTTGTCCAGGGTGACGATGACGGCGGATGCGTTCTCGGTGTGCAGGGCCTCCGCAATGGCCGGCTTGGAGAGGTCACCGAGGTAGATGGCTTCCCCGCAGTCCAGCCCCTCTTTGACATGTTTGAGGGAGTTGTCGATAATGACATAATCCATCCCCAGTGTTTTGAGCTCGGCCGCGACGAATTTCCCGACCGTACTGTAACCGCAGACGATAATATGGTCGCGGTGTTCCGCCACGGGGGCGAGGTTGTCGTGGAGCCCTTTTTGCTGAAACCGTTTGAGGACGAAGGGGTGGATTTTCGGCAGGTAAAAGGGGGTCAGCACGAGGGAGACGACGACCATCATGATGAGGTACTGCTCCAGGGCCGGGTCGAGCAGGCCGTCGGAGGCCGCGAGGGCGAAGATGGCGAAGGAGAACTCGCCGAGCTGGGAGAGCGACAGCGCGGTTTTCAAGGCGACGGGCGTCGGGCTGCTCAGGCGGATCAGTGCGAAGATGATGAGGCTTTTGAGCAGCATCACCGCCGCGAGGATACCGAGGATATTGACGAGGTGGTCGGCGAAAAAAGCGAGGTCTATTTTCATCCCGACGGTAACGAAGAAGACGCCAAGCAGGAGGTCTTTGAACGAGGCGATATCCGCCTCGACCTTGTGGTGGTACTTGGTTTCGGCGATGATGACCCCGGCGAGGAAAGCGCCCAGCGAGTAGGTGAAGCCCATGGCGTCGGCCAGCAAAGAAGCCCCGACGGCGATGACGAGGACCGAGCCGAGGAAGAGCTCCTCGATCCCGCTGTCGGCGGCGAAGTGCAGCAGCCAGGTCATCAACGGCCGGCCGACGGTAAAGAGGATGAGCAGAATCAGCACGGCGCTTTCGGCGGTGTGCAGCAGCGTGCTCTGCCAGTCGCCCCCGTCGCTGGCGAGGAAGCCGATGAGCAGCAGGATCGGGATGACGGCGATATCCTGAAAGATGAGGATCCCCATGGCGCGCTGCCCGTAGGGGAGATGGATCTCCTTGGAGCTTTTGAGGTAGCTGAGCACGACGGCGGTGGAGGAGAGCGCGAAAGCGCTGGCGATGATGATGGATGAGGTGAGGCCGATGCCGACAAGCGCATAGGCGAAGCCAAAGACGGTGACCGCCGTGACAAGCACCTGAAGCAGACCGTTGACGAAGACGATCTGTTTCAGGGCCCCCAGCCGGGGCAGGGAGAGCTCCAGGCCGATCGTGAACATCAAGAAGACGATCCCGAATTCCGCCATCTGCTCCAAAGTGTGCGAATCGTTGTAGTGGCGCAGGTCAAACGCGTAGACGATGATCGTACCGGTCAGAATGTAGCCGATCACCTGGGAGACGCCGATCTTCTTGAGCAGGATGTTCATGACGACGGAGATGGCGAGGGCCGTAACGGCGTAGATCAGGGGTTGGTCCATAAAGGTTTCTTTTTTCGGATAAGTATAGCAGGTCTTTCTCATACAGCGATAAGCCGCCGCCCGATATAATTGCGAAAAAATAAAGCTTCAAACGGGGTCTGCGATGACGAAATATATCTTTGTAACGGGCGGGGTACTGAGTTCCCTCGGAAAAGGGATCACGGCCGCTTCCATCGGCGCGTTGCTGAAGCATGCCGGCAAAAAGGTCGGGATGCTCAAAATCGACCCCTACATCAACGTCGACCCGGGGACGATGAGCCCCCTGGAACACGGGGAGGTCTTCGTCACAAAAGACGGCGCGGAGACCGACCTAGACATCGGGAACTACGAGCGTTTCCTCGACACGGCGTTCCTGAAAACCAGTAACTTCACGACCGGACAGGTCTACAGCTCCGTCATCGAGCGCGAACGCGCCGGGGGGTACCTGGGACAGACCATCCAGGTCATCCCGCACATCGTCGGCGAGATTGTCGACCGGATCAAAAAGGCGGGCGAGGGGCATGACATCCTCGTCGTCGAGCTCGGCGGGACCGTCGGGGACATCGAGGGACAGCCGTTCATGGAGGCCGTCCGCCAGATGAAACACGACGAGGAGGTCGCCGGTACCTTCTTCATCCACGTTACCCTGATCCCCTACATCAAAGCGGCCGGAGAGCATAAAAGCAAACCGACCCAGCACTCGGTCCAGGAGCTGCGCCGTATCGGTATCACGCCGCAGATGATCATCGCCCGCAGCGAACATGCCCTGCCGAAAACCTTCAAGAAGAAGCTTGCCTTCTCCTGTGACGTTCCCCAGGACAGCGTCATCGAAGCCCTGGACGCGCCGAGCATTTACGCGGTGCCCATCAGCTTCATGCACCAGAACATCCTGCCTCCGATCGCCAAGGCGCTGGAACTGGGCGACCTGAACCCGGACATGGAGCAGTGGGATGCGCTTGTGAAGAAGATCGTCTCCCCGCAGGAGCGCATCAGCATCGGCTTCGTCGGCAAATACCTGGAACTCAAAGAGTCCTACAAGTCTCTGATCGAGGCCCTGATCCATTCGGGAGCCCACCTGGATACGAAAGTCGACTTCTGCTGGGTCGACAGCGAGGAGATCGAGGAGCGCGGCGCAGAAGCGCTGCTGCAGGACTGCGACGCCGTCCTTGTTGCCGGCGGCTTCGGTTCACGCGGGGTTGAAGGAAAGATCCAGGCGATCCACTACGCCCGTACGAACAAGGTGCCTTATCTCGGTATCTGTCTGGGGATGCAGCTGACCCTCGTCGAGTATGCCCGCAACGTTCTGGGCTACGAGGACGCCAACTCCATCGAATTCAACGAAGAGACGGCGCACCCGATGATCTACCTGATCGACAACTTCATCAACCAGAGCGGCGAGACCGAACTGCGTACCCACAAGTCGCCGATGGGCGGGACCCTGCGCCTGGGCGAATACCCCTGTGACACGAAAGAGGGCTCGCTGCTGCGTGAAGCCTATAACGGCGAAAAGACGATCTTCGAGCGCCACCGCCACCGCTACGAGGCGAACCCGACCTACCGCAAAGAGCTCGAGAACGCGGGCATGGTCGTCACCGGCGAATCCAACGGCCTGATCGAAGCCGTCGAGATCCCGGCGCACCCGTGGTTCCTCGGTGTCCAGTTCCACCCGGAGTTCACGTCGCGCCTGCAGACGCCGAACCCCTCCATTCTCGCCTTCGTCAAGGCGGCACTGGCCCATGCCAAAGGCGCCTGACGCCCCGCTGCTGGACAAGCGTGCCCTCGAGGCACTGCTGCGTTCGCGCTTTGCTTCCGGCTTTGCCAAACTCTCCGATATCCCCGACCCTGCAGGTCTGACCGACGCCACAAAGGCCGCCAAACGGATCGCCGATGCCATCCGCAAAGGCGAACGCATCGCCCTGGTGGGGGATTACGACGTTGACGGGGTGACCGCAACAGCGATCACGACCCTCTTTTTCCGTCAGATCCCCTACCCGCTCGAGGTGACGATTCCCAACCGTTTTACGGACGGTTACGGGGTCTCCGAACGCGTCCTCGAACGCATCGACGCCGACGTCGTCTTTACGGTCGACAACGGCATCAACGCCTTCGCGGCAGCCGAGGTGTGCAAGGCGCGCGGCATCGACCTGATCATCACCGACCACCATACGCCTTCGGAGAAATTGCCCGACGCCTACGCCGTTGTCGACCCCAAGCGTGCTGACGACCACTACGCCTTCCCGGAGATCTGCGGTGCACAGGTGGCGTGGCTGCTGATGGCGCTGATCAAAAAAGAGCTGGGACTCTCCATCGATATGGGGCAGTTCCTCGAACTCCTTGCCCTGGCAGTCATCGCCGACGTCATGCCGCTTAAGGGCATCAACCGCGCAATCGTGCAGGCGGGGCTGGCCCAGATGGAGCGCTCCTCCCGCCCGATGTCCGTCATCGTCCGCGAAGCATTGGGGAAAACGAAACTTGGTGCCGAAGATATCGGCTTTCAGATCGCACCGCGTATCAATGCCGCGGGCCGTCTGGAAGATGCTTCTTTGGCCCTGGAACTGCTGATCGCACCGGATGAACAGACGGCGTTCCGGCAGTTTGAACTCCTGACACAGCTCAACGTCATGCGCAAGGCCATCGAGGCGGAAGCGACGGAGGAGGCCATCGCCCTGGTGCGGCCCGACGACCGGGTGATCGTCGTCGCCCATGAGGGGTGGCATGAGGGGGTCGTGGGCATCGTCGCCGCACGGCTGGTGCAGCGTTTTGAGAAGCCGGCCATCGTGCTGAGCATCGAAGCGGGACGGGCCAAGGGGAGCGCGCGTTCGCTCGGCAACGTCAGCATTTATGATCTGATCGCCTCGCAGGAGGGGCTGCTCGAGAAGTTCGGCGGCCACAAGATGGCGGCGGGCCTCTCCCTGCGCGCCGAGGATGTCGACGCTTTCCGCGAGGGGATCAACGCTGAAGCGGCCACGCTCGATCCGGAAGATTTCCTGCCGGTCGAGGAGATCGTCGGACAGCTCGATACGGGCAGCGTGGATTTCGAACTGCTGGAGATCCTGGAGCGCTACGAGCCCTACGGCGAGGGCAACCCCCGCCCCCGTTTCCTGGCACGGGATGCCGAGGTCGTGGGGATCCGCTACCTCGGCAGCGACGGGGACCACTCCAAGGTGAGCCTGCGTCTCTTCAGGCATGAGCGCGAGACCTTCGACCTGATGGCCTTCCGGCGCAAGCTGGAGCGCCCCGAGAGCGGCCGCCTTACCTGCAGCTACACCCTGGCCCGCAACGAATGGGGCGGCCGGGTCTCCATCCAGATGATGCTCGAACGCCTCTACGGCTAGGCATCGGCCGTTTGCACGGCGCTTTCTTCTTACACGTTTTTCAGAGGTTTTTTACGGGAGTGGAGTGCGGATGCCGCGCGGCGTCAGGCCGCTTTGAGCATGAGGGTTTTGAGCCCCTCTTCGGTGAGGAGTTCGGCGTCGTACTTGATGATGATGAGGCTTTCGGTCTCGTTGACGTAGAAGTCGGAGATCCCTTCCATCCCTTTGAGTGACGGCACTTTTGCCTTGTCGTAGGATTCGAAATCGAGGAAAACGGTTGCGCGAAGCCCCGGGTTGCGCATGCCGAGGATCCAGAGGAACCAGAGCACCGACGCCCCCATGACGAAGAGGGCGACCCCCTCTTTGGAGTAGTGCTGGTAGAGCGCCCCGCCCAGGGCACCGCCGATAAAGATGCCGATGTAGGCGAAGGTGTTGGCGACGCCCAGCGCCGCCCCCTTCTGGTGCACCTTGGCGAACTTGCTGACGAAGCTCTGGAGCAGCGGCTCGAACATGTTGAAGCCGATAAAGAAGAAGACGGCACCGACGGCGAAGGCCCAGAAAGAGGTTGTGAAGCCCATCAGCGCGAAGGCGACGATAATGAAGCCGATGGAGATGAGGAAGATCTGCTTGCCCTTGGCGTATTTTTCACCGAAGACGGCCGCCGGCCCCATCGCGAGGATCCCGAAAACGACGGCGGGGAGGTAGACTTTCCAGAACTCCATCGTGCTCATTTCAAACTGCTGTTTCATGATGATCGGAATGAGGAAGAAGGCGATCGCCATCGTCGAGCTGTGGAAGAGGAAGGTGATGTACATGCGCACCAGTTCCTTGTCCTTGAACACGTGCTTGATCTGCGCCTCGTCCTCACTGTAGTGGTGGACGATCTGCGGCGGTTCCGGTACGGCGGTAAAGAGGATGACGAGGGCCGTGACGGAGAGGATCGCTGTCAGCCAGAAGAGGGTGGAGACGGACCAGACACCGGCGACGAGCGGCCCGATGATCATGGAAGCGGCGAAACTCATCGCGATGACCATCCCCATGACGGCCATGGCGTGGGCGCGTTCGTCTTCACGGACCTGGTCGGCGATCATTGCGGTGACGACGGAGCCGATGGCGCCCGCACCCTGCAGGAAACGGCCGAAAAGGAGCCAGTAGACGTTGTCCGCCAGGGCGGCGATCACGGAACCTGCGGCAAAGATGAGCAGACCGACGAGGATCGTCTTTTTACGGCCGAGTTTGTCGCTCATCGCCCCGAAGGGGACCTGCAAGAAGGCCTGGGTCAGGGCGTAGCCCCCCAGGGCGACCCCGGCGAGGAAGGGCGTACCGCCCGGCAGTTCCAGGGCATATTGCGACAGCACGGAGAGGACGATAAAGAGCCCGAAAAAGCGCAGGCCGATGATCATACTCAGGGGAAGGGTTTTCTTCATGATGGTTTTCATCAAGCATCCTTGGACGGAAAAAATCCCAGTATTATAAGAAGAAATACTTAGGGCGTGTGTTTACTTTGGGGACAACAGGGGGGTTTATTGTTCGTTTAAGCTGGTGCTTCATCCCCGCGTATTTTGCGAAGCCACTCCCCCATCTTCTGCTCATAGCCGATCGGCTTGAAGTCGACGAAGTGCAGGGGTTCGGTGAGGTACTCCTGCGGTACCCAGCCGCCGTAGTCGTGGGGGTAGAGGTAGTGTTCGTTGAACTGTTTGATTGTCGGCGGGGGATCAAGCAGGACGCCGTTCCTGATCGCCTGCTGGGCGGCGTTGATCGCGTTGTAGGCGCTGTTGGATTTGGGGGAGGCGCAGAGGTAGATGACGGCCTGGGCGAGGATGATCCGCGCTTCGGGATAGCCGATCTGCTTGACGGAGGTCATGGCGGAGGTGCAGAGCGTCAGCGCCTGGGGGTTGGCGTTGCCGACGTCTTCGCTGGCCAGGATAACGAGACGGCGGGCGATGAACTCGGGCGGTTCGCCCCCTTCGATGAGGCGCGCGAGGTAGTAGACGGCGGCGTCGGGGTCGGAGCCTCGGATCGACTTGATCAGGGCCGAGGCGAGGTCATAATGCTCCGTCGCTTCGGCGCTGCCCCGGCTCTGGGCTGCCGGGCGCAGGCTCTGCAACAGGTCACGGTCGACATCGCTGCGGATCGCCAGGGCGAACTCCAGCAGTTTCAGCATCGCCCGGGCGTCACCGCCGCTGGTGCGGATCAGGTAGTCGCGGGCATCCTCCTCGATGGTGCATCCCGACTGTGCCACCGCCTTCTCCAGGATCGTCGCCATCGCGGTTTCGTCCACGGGTTTGAGCTCAAACAGCATGGAGCGCGAGCGCATCGCCGCCGTCAGCGAAAAGTAGGGGTTTTCCGTCGATGCACCGATGACTAACACGCTGTTAGTCTCCATAACAGGCAGCAGAACCTCCTGCTGGTTCTTGGCCAGGCGGTGCACCTCGTCGATAAAGAGCAGCGGTCTTGTCAGCGCGTTTTTGTACTGGTCGAAGATCTTGCGCAGCTGTTCGATCTTCAGCGAGGTCGCGTTGAATTCGTAAAAGGGAAGGTCCATTACCTTGGCGATGATGCGGGCGATAGAGGTCTTCCCCGTGCCGGGGGGACCGTAGAAGAAGGTGTGGCCCAGTGCGTTTTTTTCGCAGAGGGTCCGCAGCGGTGCGTCCGGCGCGCTCAGGTGCGGCTGCCCCAGCAGGGCGTCGAAGGAGTCGGGGCGGAGCAGCGCGGTGAAATCCATCCCTAGCCGGCGATGATCTTGATCATGACTTCGCGCGCTTCGCGCGGCCCGTCGAACTCGGCGAAGAGTACCCCCTGCCATTCGCCCAGCAGCGGGCGGCCGCCGACGACGGGGATAGTCACGCTGACCCCCGTACGTGCCGACTTGATATGGGCCGCGGCATTGCCGCCGCCGTGGGCGTAACGGACGTTGTCCGGCGCGATCCGCGCGAGCGATCCCAGCAGGTCGCGCTGCAGCCGCGGGTCGACGTTCTCGGAGAGCAGAATACCTGTCGTCGTGTGCGGGGTAAAGATGACACAGATGCCCTCTTTGACCCCCGAAGTGATGACGGCTTCCCTGACGTCGTCGGTGATGTCGGTGATCTCCGTTTTGCTTTTGGTGGTGAGTGTCAATGTTTTCACTGTTTCTTCTCCTCTTCTTTGATGAAGTCGCGCAGGCTGGCATACTCGCTGCGCGAAAGGAAGCGGGTTTTCCCTGTCGGCAGGTTGTTGAGTTCGATCCCGCCGTAGGCCAGTCGCTTCAGGTCGGCGACTTCGGCGCCGAAGTGGGCGAAGAAGCGGCGGATCTCGCGGTTTTTCCCCTCGCCGATGGCGATCTTGAGGATGGAGTAGTCGTGGCGGTTCTTCTGGACCTGGTAGGCGTAGAAAGGCGCGAAGGTCATCGCCTCGATATCGTTTTTGGCGTGCGCACCTGCCGAGGCGTCGTCAAGGTGCATCCCTTCCCGCATCGCCTCCTCCATCGCTTCGGTCACGGGCCCTTTGATCTTGACCTTGTAGACCCGCTCCAGCGCGGAGTGCATCAGCACGGAAGCGACACGGGGGCTGTCGGTCAGCAGCAGCAGCCCTTCGGTGGCGTAGTCAAGCCGCCCGACGGGGATAAAGTGCTTGTACGGTTTCTCCAGGGTGTCGTAGATGGTACGGCGCCCCTGGGGGTCTTTTTTGGTGACGAGTTCGCCGCGGGGTTTGTTGTAGACGATGACGGTCATCTTCTCGACGGTACTGACTTTTTTCCCGCTGATGTAGACCTCGTCGCTCTTTTCGTCGACCTGGGTGGCGGGGTTGGTGACGACCTCGCCGTTGATGCGGACATACCCGTCCTGGATGGCGCGGTCGGCCTCGCGGCGCGAATAGGTGGAGTGGTGGGAGATGAATTTGTTGAGACGCGTCATGCGATCCCCTTTTCAACGAGGTCGTGCAGGTGGAGCACGCCGTGGATATGGCCGGCCGTATCGGTGACGATAAGCAGCTGGATCTTTTTCTCTTCCATCAGTACCAGCGCATCGCTGGCGAGCATTTCGCTCTCTCTGACGGTCCGCGGTTCGGGGGTGGCATAGGTTTTCGCCGGGGCATTGATGTCAAAGCCGGGCTTCATCAGGGCGCGGCGGAGGTCCCCGTCGGTCAGCAGGCCGTGGAGTGTGCCGTCGCTGCCGGTCAGCAGCACGGCGCCCAGCCGCCCCTCGCTCATGGTGACGATGGCCTCTTTGAGCGGGGTGTTCTCGTCGGTGACGGGCAGCTGCTCCTTGCGCATGACGTCCGCGACCTTGACGAAGAGCTTCCGGCCGAGGCTGCCGCCGGGGTGGAAGGAGGCGAAATCCTCCTTCTGGAAGTCCCGCGCTTTCATCAGGCAGACGGCCAGGGCGTCGCCGACGGCCAGGGTCAGGGTCGTCGAGCTCGTCGGGGCGACGCCGAGGGGGCAGGCTTCGCGTTCGACGCGGATAGGCACGAGGACGTCGCTGTAGCGCCCCAGCGTCGATTCGGCGCTGCGCGTCAGGCCGATGAGCGGAATGTCGAACCGTTTGATGTGCGGCAGGATGGAGCTGAGCTCCTCGCTTTCGCCGCTGTAGCTGATCGCAAGGACGGCATCCTCCTTGCCGATCATGCCCAGGTCGCCGTGCAGGGCTTCGGTGGGGTGGAGGAAGAAGCTCGGGGTTCCCGTCGAGGCCATGGTGGCGGCGATTTTGGCGCCGATCAGGCCCGATTTTCCCACCCCCGTCACGATCAGTTTGCCGCGGGTTTCGAGGATGAGGTTGACGGCGAGGTTGATGCTCTCGTCGAGGGCGTCCGAGGCCATCTGAAGGGTCTCGGCCTCGATGACAAGCACCTCGCGTGCTACGGGAATATAGTTTTGTTTCATAGGTAAGATTATAACTGAAATGTCGTTAAGGCTGGGATGATGTGGCAGGCGCTAGTGGCGCGCCTTGCGGATGGTGGCCAGGACGACCTTGGCGAGGCCGAGGGCCTTGGAACGGTGGGAGATGCGCTTCTTGATCTCGCCGTCCAGTTCGCCCAGGGTCTGCTCGTAACCCTGGGGGATGAACATCGGGTCGTACCCGAAGCCGCCGTCGCCGCGGGGGGTGTCGATGACCTTCCCGTGCATCCAGCCGTGGACGGTGTACTCGCCTTCGCGGCAGACGATGCTGATGGCGGCGGTGTAGAAGGCGGGGGACTCCGTGAGTCCCTTGGCCTTGAGGGCGTCGACGAGCTTGTTGAGGTTGTCTTTGTCCGTCGCGCCTTTGCCGGCGTAGCGGGCGCTGTAGATACCCGGGGCGTTGTCCAGGGCTGCGACGCTGATGCCGCTGTCGTCGGAGAGGACGATGGCGTCGGGGTCGTTCAGGGCGTCATAGACGGTGCGCGCCTTGATCATCGCGTTGGCGGCGAAGGTGTCGCCGTCCTCGACGATCTCGCCGAGGTCGATGAGGTCGCTGAAAGCGACGACGTCGAAGCTGTCGCAGAGCTGGGCGATCTCCCGGATCTTGCCTTTGTTGGAGGTGGCGAGTACGAGCTGCATCTTCTCTCCCATCATTACAGCCGGTCGAGCCGGATCACCCGGACGACGGTTCCGGCTTCGAGCGGGCCGTCGCTCTCATCAGTGATCATCAGTGCGGCGTTGCCGAGCATGTTGGTCAGTACCGCGGAGGAGGCCGTTTTCTTCTCTTCGAAATCCACGAGGTAGCGCCCTTCGCTCAGGCGGAGGTTGCAGGTCGTGAATTCGCTCTTGTTCGAGCGCTTGTTGAAGGGCTCGGCCAGGGTCGCTTCGACGATGGCGTGGCCGGGGTCGCGTCCGAGCATCTTTCGGATCAGCGGCAGCGCGTAGAGGATAAAGGTGACCGTGGACGAGTAGGCGAAGCCCGGCAGGGCCAGGATGAACTGGCTGCCGCGCTGGGCGACCATGACATGCTGCCCCGGTTTGATTCGGACCCCTTTGTAGATCACGGTCGCTCCCAGCGCGGGGACGACGTCTTTGACGAAGTCGTAGTCACCGACACTGACGCCGCCGGTGCTGACGACGATGTCGCTGCAGGCAAGGGCGTTCTCAAAGGCGGCCGTGATGCTGTCGCGGTCATCTTCGGCGGTGCCGAGCTGGACGACCTCGGCGCCGGCGCTTTGGGCCAGGGCGGCAAGGGTGTAGTTGTTGGAACTGCGGATCTGCGAATCGGTGCGTTCGCGTTCACCCAGGTCGAGGATTTCGCTGCCGGTGGAGAGGACGCCGACGCGGGGGCGGCGGGCGACGGGGATCATCACGCGGTTCAGTCCCGCCATCACCCCGATCTCGGCATAACCGATGGCCGTACCGGCGGGGATGAGGATCTCGCCTTTGAAGTAGCTCTCGCCGACGGGACGGACGCTGAAGCCTTCGCGGACGGGGGTGTCGATGCGGATGGCACCGTTGTCGACCGTGACGTTTTCGATGGGGATCAGGGTGTCGGCACCCTCGGGCATTTTGGCGCCCGTGAACGTTTTGACGGCCATGCCGCTGCGGACGGCTTCGCGGTCGTCACTTCCCGCGGGGTTGTCGCTGCGGGCCAGGGCGATCGTCCCTTGACTCTGGTCGGCGGCCACGATGGCGTAGCCGTCCATGGAAGCCGTCGGGTGGCGGGGGTAGTCCTCGTCGGCGACGATATGCTCGGCGAGGATGCGGCCCAGCGCATCGGGTAGGGCGACCTTCTCGACGCGGACGCGGCCGGTGTCGAGGGAGAGCAGGCGGTCGACGGATTCGGTATAGGAGAGGAAACTCATGACTCACCCCCGGCCAGCAGCCCGCTGCCTTTGATCGCCGTGGAGCGGTCGTCGGCGTAGACGCGTTCACCGTTTACGAGGTCGTATTTCCAGATAGGGGCGCTGGCTTTGAAATCCTCCACGAACGCCTCGATCATCTCCAGGGCCACGCGGCGTTTGGGGGAGAAGACGGCGGCAATGTAGGAGGATTCGTGCAGGAGAACGTCGCCGCGGCTGTGGGCCATCTTCACGACGGCGCCCCGTTCGGCGGCTTTTTCCTGCCAGGCATCGAACCAGCTGCCCAGGATCGGTTCGTAGATGTCGAAGCTCAGCCCCTCGATGCCGTTCTCGTCGCGAACGGTCCCGACAAAGGGGATGTAGGCGCCGTAGTTGCTCTGCGCCTCCTCTTCGTACCAGCGTGTCAGCAGTGCGGGCACGTCGAGTGCCCCGTCAAAGAGTTCCAGCACGCCTCAGCCTCCGCAGACCGGCGGAAGCAGGGAGACTTTGTCCCCGGATTTCAGTGGCGTCTCGAGGCCGGCAACGAGGGTGTCGTTGACAGCGACGGCGCTGTTCTCCAGCCAGGGGGCGAGTTCGGCGTCCTCGCGCAGGGCCTTGGCGACGTCGGCGAGGGTGGCGGCTTCCATTTCGATGGCCGGTTTGTTGATCGGCCCAAGGAATTCGATACGAACCATAGTGGTAATCCTTATGAAAACAAGTCCGTGATTATAACAAAGCGGAGTTGAGGACGGGTTATTTCAGAGGAGGCGCCGTATAATTGTTAGCTTTATTTCAGGAGGGACTATGCGTTTTGGCCGGATCGAATATCTGAATCTGCTGCCGTTTCACGTCTTTATGAAGCGTTACCTGCGTTCATCGCAGTCGCAGATGATGCTGCGTCACGGGGCGAACGTGCCCTCCGCCATCAACCGTGCCTACCGGGCGCGCAAGATCGATGCGGCGTTCATCTCCAGTATCCGGGCCAAGGGGCAAAAACATCTGAACCTCGGGATCATCGCCGACGGCCCCGTGCAGAGCGTCTTGTTGATCCCCTCTGAAAGCCCCCAGACGGATACGGCCTCGGAGACCTCCAACGCCCTGACCCGGGTCCTGGGACTCGAGGGGAGGGTCATCATCGGCGACCCCGCGCTGCGGGCCTACCTGGAGGGCGTCGAGGCGCTGGACCTGGCCGAAGAGTGGCACAAACGCCACGGCCTCCCGTTTGTCTTCGGGCTGCTGAGCTACCAGTCACATGCAAAGCAGTTGCAGCAGCTCGCCCGCGCTTTTGCCCGCCGCCGCCAGAAGATCCCGCAGTACCTGCTCAAGCGCGCTTCCGTGCGTACCGGTGTCCGGCCCCAGGATATCCTTGCCTACCTGGAGGGGATCCACTACCGTATGGACCACCGTGCCCACCGCAGTCTCCGCCTTTTCTGGCGTCTCGCCGAAAAGGGGCGTTGATCGCGCGTTCCGTTTGAAAAAGCGGGGTGCGCTTATGCTATACTCGACCTAATGAAATATTGGCTCGCAGTGATCGTTTTATCGGCTTTTGCTCCGCTCGCAATGGGACAGGAACCCATTGAACCGCTGCCCAGGTATGTGACGTACGATCACGCCAAGGCGGCGCTGGGGCGGCAGCTCTTCAGCGAGACCCTGCTTTCCAGCGACAAAACGGTGGCCTGCGCCACCTGCCACAGTTTCAATTACGGGGGTGCGGATCCCCGCCCGGTCTCCATCGGAGTCGGGGGGAAAACGGGCAACGTCCAGTCCCCGACGGTGTATAACGCCCGCTACAACTTCAAGCAGTTCTGGAACGGGCGTGCGGCATCGCTCACGGAACAGGCCAGCGGGCCGATCCACAACCCTGTCGAGATGGGCATGGAGAGCGGCACGGTTGCGCGGCGCCTGAATGCCGATCCCGATTATGTCAAAGCATTTGCCGCCGTTTACGGGGGTGAGGGGGTCACCTATGAGCAGGTGATCGATGCCATCGTCGAGTTTGAAAAAGCACTGGTAACGCCCGACAGCCCCTTCGATCGCTTCTTGCGGGGGGAAGCCTCCATGACCCCGCTCGAGCTGGAGGGGTACCAGCGGTTCAAGGCCTACGGCTGCATCACCTGCCATAACGGGATCAACATCGGGGGGAACTCCTTCCAGAAGATGGGGCTTTTCGTTCCCTACGAACATGACGAAGCGGCCCCGGACCTGCATGCCATTACGAACAAACGCCGCCACGTGAATGTCTACAAGGTCCCGACGCTGCGCAACATTGCCCTGACCGCACCCTATTTCCACGACGCTTCCTCCAAGACCCTGACCGACGCGGTCCAGAAGATGAGCTACCACAACCTGGGGGTCGAACTGAGCGACAAGGATGTCCAGGCGATCGTGGCGTTCCTCAAAACGCTGACCGGTGAACGTCCGGAAGTGCTCCGATGAGTGCGCTGCTCCGGCAGATCGGCTGGAAACCCTTCCTGGCGCTGGCCGCCGGGGTGGGGTCGTTTTCGCTCCTGATCTATTTCTACCTCTCCCAGCGCCATGTCGAGTATAACTTCCGGGAGGTCCGCGGCCATTTCCACACGATCGACCGCAATTACCACCGGCTCAACTACGCGATCCTGCGCAGTTCGCTTTTCGCCTACTCCAACCAGGATGAAATCACGGGGGATCTCGATACGGTGAAGCAGGAGTATGAGGCGTTGCGGAAGAATGCGTTCCTGCAGCGGGATGCCTACCGCCAGAGCTACCGCTCTTTGGTACGCCTCGGCGAAGCGCTGAACCGGTACGAGTTGATGCTTGACGATTTTATGATGCTCAACGCGGGGATCAAGAACTCCTTTGTTTACATCACTTCGCTTTCGGCAGATAAGGTGAAGATGTTCGAGCAGGACCCCGTGACCTATGCACGGATCCTCTCCATCATTGCAGAGGTCTCCCAGGCACGGATCCTCTTCGATGCCACCTTCCTCGGGGACCTGAACCGGGAGGTGGAACCGCTGGGGTATCTTTCGGGTATGTCCAAGGAGCAGGCGGCCCTGATCCGGAGCTTTATCCTGCACGTACACTACATCGCAGGGAACTACCCGGGGTTCGTGCAGAACGTGAACCGTATCGAGACCTTCGACCTCGATCGGCGGATCGTGGAGCTGGAGACGAACTTCCTTGACGAGGCGAAGCGGGATTACGAGATGCTCGACCGTTTCGTCACCATCCTCGCGGTACTTTTCCTGACGGCCCTGATACTGGTCATGGGCCTGCTGATCCGTGCCGGGAACGAAAACCGCCGTCTGCGGGAGCTCGAGGGGGAGCTGCGCCATGCGATCAGCCACGACCAGCTGACCGGCCTGCTCAGCCGCAGCCGCTTCGAACAGCTGCAGGCGGAGTTCGAATCTCCGTATCTGCTGCTGCTCAACCTGGACCGTTTCAAGCATGTCAACGACTTTTACGGCAGTGCCGCCGGCAACGCGATCCTCAAAGAGATCGGCCTGCTGATCCGCCAGCCGGTCCTGGAGCCCTACCGCCCCCACTACTTCCGCCTGGGAGGGGACGAGTTCGGCGTGGTGCTCCAGGGGATCGACGCCGAACGTGCGCGGCAGATGGGGGTGATGCTGAAAAAAAGCATCGAGGGATACACCTTCTTCGTGGACGATATCGAGGTCTACCTGACCGTTTCCGTCGCGGTCAACGGTGTGGCCCCGCTGCTGGAGAATGCGGACCTGATCCTCAAGTATGACAAGGCGCGCCACAGCGAGGGGGTGCTGTTCTTCTCCGAGGCGCTGCATCTCAAAGAGCAGGTGGCCAGGAACATCGCTACGGCCCATGAGCTCAAAAGAGCCCTTGACCGCGATGCTATCGTGCCGTGGTTCCAGCCCATCGTACAGCTGCAGAGCGGCGAGGTTGCCAAGTATGAAGCCCTGGTGCGGATGGTGGGAAGCGACGGTGCCATCATCGGCCCGGCGGTCTTTTTGAAAACAGCGATGCAGACCCCCTACTACCGCCGGATCACCGCCGTGATGGTGCAGAAGGTCTTCGAGGCGATGGAGGGGTATGACACCCGTTTCTCCATCAACCTCGGCATGCGTGACCTGGCCGACGAAAAGATGGTATCGATGCTGCTCTCCCTGCTGGAGACCTATAAAGAGCGTGCCGGCCGCCTGGATATCGAACTGCTGGAGAGCGAAGAACTTGACGACCTGGCATCGGTTAAAACGTTTATCGAACGGGTCAAGGCGTACGGCTGCCGTGTCGCTATCGACGATTTCGGCGTCGGCTACTCCAACTTCGCCTACCTGATGGAGCTGGATATCGACATTCTGAAGATCGACGGTTCGCTGATCACCAAGGTCGTCGCCGACGAAATGACCCAGCACACCGTCAAGACGATCGTCCGGTTCGCCAAGCAGCTCGGCTTCGAGATCGTTGCGGAATTCGTCGAGGACGAAGCGACCATCGCCGTACTGCGTGGGATGGGGGTCGAGTACGGACAGGGATACTACTACGGTCATCCCGCACCGTCACCGGGGGGAGTTACATGCATTTCAAGGAGTTAACATGAGCCCGGAAAGCCAGCTCGGTGCAGTCTGTTCGCAGCTGCTGCACCCCCAAGACCTGGAGATAGGGGACGATCTGCTCACCGCACTGCGGCAGACCTCTATTGTTACACAGATCACACTTGCCGCGGGCAAGGCCGCCGTACGGCTCTTTTCCCGGGAGCAGCTGCTGCTCTCCGACATTACCCCGATCCTGCATGATTTCGCCTTCGTGGTGGTGGATGAGGTCACCTATACGGTCGAACCGGAAGGGAAGCCGGTCCATGTCTGCCGTTTCAACCTGCAGGTGGATGACACGGAGGCGTTCTCCCGGGCCAAAACGAACATCGAGACAGTCATCACGGATTCGCTGCTGGGGCGGACCTTCAGCAGCTGCCGCATCTATTCGCTGGTCTACAAGCAGAACCTGAGCCTGCGGCAGGTGACACTGCTGCGTTCGTTTATCGAGTATATCAACCAGGCGGTGCCGTCGATCAATTTCGAGACGATCCTGCACACGGTGACGCGGTACGATGAGCTCTCGGCCATGCTGCTGCACTATTTCGCGGCGCGGTTCAACCCGGAGGTCAAAACACGGGCCCAGAAAAGCACGGAAATAGAGGGAATCATCGCCGAGGCGATCAAGGCGGTACCCGACATCATGGACGACCGGATACTGAAACTCCTCTTCGCGATGCTCGGCGCCATGTGCCGGACGAACTACTACCTGGAACGCGAGGCGATCGCGTTCAAACTTGATATGACGAAGTTCGCCGAGCACCTTCGCGGGATCCAGCCGCGTATCGAGGCCTTTGTCTACCATCGTGATTTCCGGGGCGTGCACCTGCGCATGGGCAGCGTCAGCCGCGGGGGGCTCCGCTGGAGCGAGCGCTATGACGACTACCGCACCGAGGTGCGCTCTTTGATGGTGACCCAGGAGGGTAAAAACGCCATTATCATCCCCGACGGCGCCAAAGGCGGCTTTGTCATCGACCGGCCGCGCAGCGAGATCACCAAGGAGCTTTTCACGGCTATTTACAGCGCCTTCATCGAAAATCTGCTGGACCTGGTCGACAACGTCGAGGGGGGCGAGACGGCGCATGACAGCCGCATCGTCGCCTATGACGGCGAAGACAGCTACTTCGTCGTGGCGGCGGACAAGGGCACGGCGGCGATGAGCGATACGGCCAACGGCATCGCGCTCAAACGGGACTTCTGGCTCGGGGACGCCTTTGCCAGCGGGGGAAGCAACGGCTACGATCACAAGGCGATCGGGATCACGGCCAAGGGGGCGATGCGTTCGACGCAGCGCTTCTTCCTCGAGCGTGGCATCGACCTCTACAACGACCCCATCAGCGTCGTCGGCATCGGGTCGATGAACGGCGATGTTTTCGGGAACGGGATGCTGCTCTCGCGGGCGTTCAAACTGCTCGGGGCAATCTCCCACCGGGAGATCTTCGTCGACCCCAACCCCTCGCCGCAGGAGGCGTTCGAGGAGCGCAAACGGCTCTTTGCCTCCAAAGACGGAAGCTGGGGGGCGTATAACAAGGAGCTGATCTCGGCCGGGGGCGGGGTCTGGGAGCGCAGCGAGAAGGCGATCGTGCTCAGCGACGAGATACGGCGGATGCTCCAGACCCAGGTACACACCATGAGCGGGGAGGAGCTGGCACGGGCGCTGTTGTGTCTGAAAGTCGATCTGCTTTTCAACGGCGGGGTCGGTACCTATGTGAAGCACTCGGAGGAGAGCGACCTGGAGCTGGGGGACAAACAGAACGAGTCGGTGCGGGTCAACGCGGCGCAGTTGCGCTGTTTCGCCGTCTGCGAAGGGGGCAACCTCGGGTTTACCCAGCGCGCCCGCATTGAGTATGCCCTGGGCGGCGGCAAGATCAACCTTGACGGCATCGACAACGCCGGCGGGGTCGACACCTCAGACCACGAGGTCAATATCAAGATCCTGCTGCAGTCACTCAGTCGAAAGGGGCTGCTGGATCAGCAGAGCCGTACGGAGGTGCTCGGGCGCCATAGCGAACAGGTGGAGAACAGCGTGCTCTGGAGCTGCTACCGCCAGGCCCTCGCGATCTCCCGCGACGAGCAGCTCAGCCGGATGTACCTGGAGGATTTCCAAGAAGCCATCGATATCATCGCCGAGGAGAACCCGGTCTTTAACCGCCGTGACTTTTACATCCCGAAAAAAGAGAATATTTTCGAGGTACTCTCCGTCGAAGGGGGCATCGTCCGGCCGATCCTGGGGTCGCTGCTCTCTTATGCGAAGATCTTCATCAAGCAGCTGATCATCGATACGTCACTGATCGATGAGCAGTTCGCCCAGCGCTATCTGTACAAATATTTCCCCAAGGCCTTCGTCAGCGCCTATGAGGAAGAGATCCGCCACCACCCGCTGCGTCCGCAGATCATCGCGACGATGATCGCCGATATGGTCATCAACAACCAGGGGGTCTCTTTCGTTCAGGATTTCCGGCGCCTGGGGAAAGCGCGCTTCTTGATGAAGATACGCGCCTACCTGATCTGCAACGCCCTTTTCGGCGCGAACGACATCCGGCATACGATCTTCCGCTCGGACTATACGATGCCGGTACGCCAGCAGTATGCCCTGCTGGACCAGATCGAGCACGTGCTCAATTTCGCCACGCGCTGGATGGTCAAATACGTCGATGTCGAATCGATCGATGCGCTTCATTTTATCGAGCACCGGGAGGAGCTCTTTGAGATGCTCTCGAAGATCAAGCCCAAACAGCCGCGGATGCTGATCGAGGGGAACGAGACCTTTAACCGTTTCTTCGACGTGCTGGAGTATCTGCGCTTTGCGGTGGCGGTCATCGTGACCAAAGAGCAGAGCAAACACTCCTTCGGCGATGTCGCGACGCTCTTTTACCTGGTGATCGAGCGGTTTGCGATCCTGAGGATCATCAATATCCTCAATGCCCTCGATCTCAAAGATGAACGGGATCTCAACCTGCGGCGGCAGCTGCTGCAGTTCGTCGAGTACATTGCCGTGCACTATACCAACCGTATCCTGGCATTCCAGCGCATTAACGAACCGCCGGTGGAAGCGTTCGAGAACTTCCTGGCCAACGACCAGGAGGCGTTTGCGGATATTCTGGAGTCGATCGCGGCACTGGAGGCGAACCAAAAGCCCTCCCTGCGGGACGTGACCCTGCTGGTCAATCTGCTGATGACGTCGGTGATCTAAGGTTTATTCCGTCTCGCAGTCGACGCAGATACGCTCGGCGAGTTCACGGCGGTAGGCCTCGATATCGAAGTCGGCCGCGCGGGCGACGCCCGTATGGATGGCCGCGGCGGCGACGGTGCTGGAGACCTCGACGATCAGGCGCTTGTCGAAGGGTTTGGGAATAAGGTAGTCACGGCCGAAGGTGAGTTCGGTGCCGTAGAGTTCGTTCAGGTAGGCGGGGACCTCCGTCCGGGCCAGGCGTGCCAGCGCTTCGGCGGCGGCGATCTTCATCTCCGTATTGATCGCTTTGGCGCGCACGTCAACGGCCCCGCGGAAGATGAAGGGGAAGCCCAGGACGTTGTTGACCTGGTTGGGGAAGTCGCTGCGCCCGGTGGCGACGATGGCGTCGGGACGGGCCTCGCGAACCAGTTCCGGCATGATCTCCGGCGTGGGGTTGGCGAGGGTAAAGACGACGGGGTTCTCGGCCATGCGTTTGACGTCGTCCGTGCTGAAGGTACCCGGGCGCGAAAGGCCGACGGCGACGTGGGCGCCCTCGAAGGCGTCGCTCTGGCTGATGGGGACCTTGATGGCGAACTCTGTTTTATAGGCATTGAGGTCGCTGCGTCCCGTATGCACGACGCCCTTGGAGTCGATCAGGATGATGTTTTCCACGCCCAGGTAGCGGTAGAGGCGGGCGCAGCTGATGGCCGCGGCCCCGGCCCCGACGATGACGATGCGCAGGGTTTTGATGTCGCGCCCCGTCAGGCGGCAGGCGTTCATGATGCCTGCGGCGCTGATGACGGCGGTGCCGTGCTGGTCGTCGTGCATCACGGGGATGTCGAGGCGGGCGGCGAGGCGTTTTTCGATCTCGAAGCACTCGGGGGCCTTGATGTCTTCAAGGTTGATCCCCCCGAAGGTGGGGGCGATCGCCTCGACGACGCTGCAGAAGCGCTCGATGTCCTTCGTATCGACTTCGATGTCGAAGGCGTCGAGGTCGCTGAACTTCTTGAACAGGACCGCTTTGCCCTCCATCACGGGCTTGGAGGCCTGTGCGCCGATATCGCCCAGACCGAGCACCGCTGTACCGTTGGAGACGACCCCGATCAGGTTCGCCTTGGCCGTATAACGGTAGGCATCTTCGGGGTTCTTCTCAATGGCGAGGCAGGGGACGGCGACCCCGGGGGTATAGGCCAGGGAGAGGTCGTGCTGGCTCTTAAAGGATTTGGTGACGCTGATGCCGAGTTTTCCCGGGGTGGGTTCGGCATGGTAAGCGAGGGCTTCTTCGTTGGTAAGCGGGGTGGCCATGGTAGCTCCCTTTTAGTTGAGTTGGGCGGTCAGTCCGGCGATACGCGCCAGGGTCTCTTCCCGGCCGATGGCGGCCATGATGGTATCGACACCGGGGCCGGCAAGTTTGCCCATCAGCGCCAGGCGCAGCGGCATCCCGATCTTGCCGAAACCGATCTCCATCTCGGCAACGACCGTCTCCATTAGGGCGTGGTAGTCGGTCGGGAGGTGAAGCTCGGCAGCGGCTTCGACCTTCGCGGCGAAGGCTTCCAGGACCGCTTTCGAGTCGGGTTTGACCGCTTTCTTGAACGCCTTTTCATCGTATTCGGTCGGCGCGGTCAGCACCTCTTTGACCATCTCGGCGAGTTCGAGCAGCGTCTTGGCGCGCTCTTTGAGGGCGTCGAGCAGGATCTCTTTCTTGTCGTGGGCCTGCAGGTCGACGCCGAAGGGGAGCAGCTCGTGGGCCAGCGCATCGTTGGCGAGGTTCTTGATGTAGTGGGCGTTGAGCCAGTCGAGTTTCTCGGTGTTGTAGATGGAGGCCGACTTGTTGATCGTATTCGGATCGAAGAGTCTCTTCATCTCCTCCATGGAGAAGATCTCCTGGTCGCCGTGGCTCCACCCCAGGCGTACGAGGAAGTTGAGCAGGGCTTCAGGCCGGTAGCCGAGGCGTTTGTACTCCATCACGTCCGTTGCGCCGTCACGCTTGGAGAGCTTTTTGCCTTCGCTGTTGTGGATCATCGGCACGTGGTAGAACGCGGGGGCTTTGAAGCCCAGGGCGTCGTAGACAACGAGCTGTTTGGGCGTATTGGAGAAGTGGTCATCCCCGCGGATGACCTCGTTGATACCCATGAGCGCATCGTCGACGGCGACGACGAAGTTGTAAGTCGGCGATCCGTCGGCGCGGGCGATGATGAAGTCGTCGAGGATGTCGTCAACGTTGAAGGTGACTTCGCCCTTGATGCCGTCATAGACGGTAATGGTTCCCTCTGTCGGGGCCTTGATGCGGATAACGGGATCGACGCCTTCGGGCGGCGTGCCGGTAAAGTCGCGGTAGCGGCCGTCGTAGCGCGGGCGTTCCTTGCGTGCCTGCTGTTCTTCACGCAGGGCGTCAAGCTCTTCCTTGCTCATGTAGCATTTGTAGGCTTTGCCCTCCTGGAGGAGCTGCTCGATATACATCCGGTAGACACCCGTGCGCTGTGACTGGTAGAGGATCTCGCCGTCGTGTTCGAGGCCGATCCATTCGAAAGCATCGACGATCGCCTGGGCCGCAGCCTCGTTGTTGCGGCTTTGATCGGTGTCTTCGATGCGCAGAACGAATTTCCCGCCGTTGCGGCGGGCCCAGAGCCAGGAGAAGAGTGCGGTACGCAGTCCCCCGATATGCAGGTATCCGGTCGGACTGGGGGCGAAGCGGGTGACAACCATGGTAAGCAAGCCTTTTTTTGGCGCCATTATAACTCATTACGGATTGGAGGTAGGAAAAGTGTGAAGTCGCGGGGGATTGTGCCGGAAGGGTATGCAGCCGGGAGGAAGGGCTTTGCCGTCCCGAAAAAAGCCGTGAGAGCGTCCATTCAACTAAAACGGGTAAAATAGTGCCTTTCAATCAGGAGACCGCTTTGCAAAAAACAGCACTGCTTTTCATACTTTTTACCGCGGCGTTATACGCCCGGATGGTCGACGGTGTCGCCATCCTCGTCAAGGAGGAACCGATCACCCTCTATGCCATCACGCAGAAGATGCAGGAGGGCGGCGCGACGCAGGCCCAGGCCGTCGATGCCCTGATCCGGGAGAAGCTCGAGTCCCAGGAGATCGCGCAGCGCGATCTCAGCATCAGCGAGACGGAACTGCAGGAGCGTATCAAGCAGATCGCGGGGCAGAATAACATGACATCGGCGCAGCTCTTCGACGCGGTCTGGAAAACGGAACATCTCAGCCGCACCGCTTTCGAAGCGAAGCTCAAGCAGTCCATGCTGACCCAGAAACTCTACAGCGCCATTGCGATGGCGAATATGGAGGAGCCCGGCGACGAGGAGATGCGCGAATACTACCGTCTGCATGCGGACAAATTCTCCCATCCCGAAACCTTTGAGGTCACCGTCTACCATGCACCGGCGCAGGGGGCCCTGAAACGCAAGATGGACAACCCGATGCTGATGCTGCCGGACGTGACGATGCAGGAGGCTTCACTGCCCTATGCGAACATCGAGCCGCAACTTGCCGCCCTGCTGATCAAGACGGAGATCGGCGCATTCACGCCGATGCTTTCCGACCCGAAGGGGGGATTCGTTTCGTTTTATATCCGCAATAAAAGCCTCCCGGTCATGCAGCCGTTCGAGACGGTGAAGATGCAGGTGCAGGAGGAGATGATGGGCGATGCGCGCGAACAGACGCTCAAGGACTATTTCAACCGTGCCCGTCTGAATGCCGAGATCACCGTGATCCGTCTGCCGGACCAGCAATAGGGCAGCATTTCCCAGGTATAGAACAGCGTTGCGTTTACAGGTGAAAGCGGGCGGGGCCTGAGGCCTTACCCTTTGTAGTTTTCGAGGTACTTCGTATCGAAGTTGTTGGAGATGAAGTCGTCGTTTTCCATCATTTTGATGTGGAAGGGGATCGTTGTGCGGATACCGCTGATGGTGAATTCACTCAGCGCACGGTGCATCCGTTTGATCGCATGGTCGCGGTCACGGCCGTAGACGATCAGCTTCCCGATCATGGAGTCGTAGGTCGGCGGAACGATGTAGCCCGCGTGGGCATGGGTGTCGATGCGCACGCCGATACCGCCCGGGGCGATCCACTCCTGGATCTTGCCCGGGCTCGGGAGGAACTTGACCGGGTCTTCCGCCGTGATGCGGCATTCGATGGCATGGCCTTTGAGCTTGATCTCCTCCTGCTTGGGGAGTGTCTCCCCCTCCGCGACGCGGATCATCAGCTCGATGAGGTCAAGGCCGCTGACCTCTTCGGAGACGGTGTGCTCGACCTGCAGACGCGTGTTCATCTCCATAAAGTAGAAATCGAGGTTCGCATCGAGCAGGAATTCGAAGGTACCGGCGCCTTCGTAGTTGATGTACTGCGTGGCACGGACGGCGGCAGCATGGAGGCGTTCACGGACCTCCGGCGTCAGGACGACGGCCGGGGACTCTTCGATCAGTTTCTGGTGGCGGCGCTGCATGGAGCAGTCGCGTTCGCCGACATGAATGACGTTGCCGTGGCTGTCCGCCATAACCTGCACCTCGATGTGGCGCGGGTTCAGGATGAACTTTTCCATGTAGATCGTGCCGTCGCCGAAGGCGGTGACCGCTTCGGATTCTGCCGCGAGGAAGGCGTTTTCGAGGTAGCTTTCGTCTTCGACGACGCGCATCCCGCGCCCCCCGCCGCCCTGGGCGGCTTTGAGGATGACCGGGTAACCGACTTCGCGGGCACGCTTTTTGGCATCATCGATATCGGTAATGGCACCGTCGCTGCCCGGAACGACCGGGACGCCTGCGGCGATCATGACGTCTTTGGCTTTGGACTTGTCCGACATCAGTACCATGACTTCCGGGGTTGGCCCGATGAACTTGATGCCGTGGTGGGCACAGATCTCGACGAAGTGCTGGTTCTCGCTCAGGAAGCCGTAGCCGGGGAAGATGGCATCACAGCCGCTCACTTCCGCGGCGGAGATAATGGCGGGGATATGCAGATAGCTGGCGCTGCTGGGCGCTTCGCCGATGCAGATGGCGGCGTCGGCCAGCTCAAGGTAGGCGGCGCCTTTGTCCCCTTTGGAGTAGACGGCGACGGCTTCCTTTCCCATCTCTTTGATGGTTCGGATGGCACGCAGGGCGATCTCGCCGCGGTTCGCGACCAGGATACGCTTGATCTGGGCCATCAGAGCTTCTCTACCACGAAGAGCGGCATATCGTATTCGACCGCCTGGCCGTCGGAAACGAGTACGTCGAGGACTTTACAGTCGAATTCCGCTTCGAGTTCGTTCATGATCTTCATCGCTTCGAGGATGGCGATGACCTGGCCTTTTTTCACCGTATCGCCCACTTTGACGAACGGGGCGGAGTCCGGCGACGGCGCCGCATAATAGGTACCGACCATCGGGGAGAGGATCTCGTCGCCGCTGACAGAAGGGGCCGGAGCCGCTGCCGCGGCAGGTGCCGGTGCGGCTGCGGGGGTAGCAGCCGGTGCTGCGACCGGTGCAGGAGCGGCAATAGGTGCCGCGACGGCTCCGATGACTTTTTCCAGTTCCATCTCGAATCCCTCTTTGGTGATCTTCAGTTTGGAAAGCCCGCTCTCGTCAAATTCCTGCATCAATGCCTTGATCTGTCTCATATCCATGTCAAAACGCTCCTGGGGGCCCTGGAAATGGGTGAAAACCCTTGGTTTTCTTCATCGGGGCCGCCTAAATTTTAATGCGATATAATAGCACAACTTAATTTAAGCCGCCCGGGAAACGCCCCGAGGCAGGGAAGGATTTTTATGGGACTGAAGGCGGACAGCTGGATCAGGGAACAGGCGCTTAAACACGCCATGATTACGCCTTTTTGCGAGGATCAGGTCGGCAAGGGCGTGGTCAGCTACGGTCTGAGCTCCTACGGGTATGACATCCGTGTCAGCGACGAGTTCAAGATCTTTACGAACCTCAACTCCACCGTGGTCGATCCGAAACATTTTGATGATGCGAACGTCGTGGATTACAAGGGCGACATCTGCATCGTCCCGCCGAACTCCTTTGCGCTGGCGCGGACCGTCGAGTACTTCAAGATCCCCCGCGACGTCCTGGCGATCTGTCTGGGCAAGTCCACCTATGCGCGCTGCGGGATCATCGTTAACGTGACCCCGTTCGAACCGGAATTCGAAGGGCATATCACGATCGAAATCTCCAACACCACGCCGCTGCCGGCGAAGATCTACGCCAACGAGGGGATCGCCCAGGTGCTCTTCTTGCAGGGTGACGAAATGTGTGAGACAAGCTACGGCGACAAGGGCGGAAAATACCAGGGGCAAGAGGGTATTACTTTACCGCGCATTTTACAGTAATACGCTATAGTGGCGTCTATGGGACGTAAAGCGGCGTCCTAAAAAAGATGAGGACAACATATGCTGCACGAATACCGTGAGATCATCACCAAGATGAAGGAAGACGGAAGCGCCAACGCGCATTTTCTGAAAATTTTCGAGCGTCACAACGAGCTGGATGACCTGATCACGAAGGGTGAAAACGGCCAGATCCCGATGGACGACGTTGAGATCGAGAAGTTGAAAAAAGAGAAGCTGCTGCTCAAAGACGAGGCTTACGCCGAGATCATCAAGTACAAAAAAGAAAACAACCTCTAAAAAGACGCCCGGCTGCCGTACGGCAGCCGATTCCCCCTACGGTTTTACCAGATCAATGACTTTTTCCGGCGGACGGCCGATAACGGCTTTGTCCTCCGTGATCACGACGGGACGCTCAATGAGCTTCGGATGCTCCGTCATCGCTTTGATCAGGGCAGCTTCGTCGGTGACGTTTTTCAGCCCGAGCTCTTTGTAGACGGCCTCTTTCGTGCGCATCAGGTCGCGGGCTCCGATGCCGAGCATGGCCAGAAGATCGCGCAGCTGCGTCTCGGTCGGGACATCATCAAGGTAGCGGACGATGTCCGGGGTGATCCCCTCTGCCTCCAGCAGTTTCAGGGCTTCGCGGGATTTACCGCAGCGGGGGTTGTGCCAGATGGTCACTTTCGAATGCATTGAGACTCCTTTTTTCCGAAATTGTAACGCTTTTCTGATTTGCCTCCGTTTGCATGAGGCGTGCCATGACATCGATCACAAAAATGCGTAAAATATCCCAATGGAACAACTCAGACTCTTTTTGATCATGCTCAAAGGCTCCTTCGGTGACCTGGCCCCCATCATCGCCGTCATCGCCTTTTTCCAGATCTTCATCCTGCAGCAGATGCCCGACAATCTGCTCTCTGTCGCGACGGGACTGTTTATCGTCGCTGTAGGACTCGCACTCTTTATCCAGGGGCTGGAAGTCGGTATCTTCCCCGTCGGGGAGAATCTGGCCCAGGAGTTCGCGCGGAAGGGCTCCGCGTTCTGGCTGCTGCTCTTCGCCTTTCTCATCGGCTTCTCGACGACCATTGCCGAACCGGCGCTGATTGCCATCGCCGACAAGGCGGCCGTCATCAGCGACGGCAAGATAGATGCCCTCGTGCTGCGGCTGACGGTGGCGTTTTCGGTCGGCTTCGCCATCGCCCTGGGGACGTTCCGTATCCTGACGGGCCATCCCATCCATTTCTATATCATTACCGGCTATATCATCGTCGTCGTGCTGACCTTCTTCGTCCCTCCGGAGATCGTCGGGCTCGCCTACGACAGCGGGGGGGTGACGACCTCGACGGTAACCGTTCCCCTCGTCGCGGCGCTCGGTGTCGGGCTTGCGAGCAGTATCCGGGGGCGTAACCCGGTCATCGACGGCTTCGGGCTGATCGCCTTCGCCTCGCTGACGCCGATGATCTTTGTGCAGCTCTACGGGATCGTCGTCTACGCCTCCGGCAACGGTCAGGCGATTGCCGCCGTGGCACAGAGCGTGTCGGAACACGTGGAGCAGAGCCGTACGATCGGCCAGCAGGCGCTGGCACTGCTGCTGGAGCTTATCGATGTCATCAAGGATGTTCTGCCGATCCTCGCCGTCATCTTCTTTTTCCAGTACGCCATTATCAAGAAGCAGGTGCCCTACCTGCGCCGTATCGTCTTCGGTATCGTGCTGGTGATCCTGGGGCTGTATGCTTTTATCGTCGGACTGGAGATGGGGCTTTTCCCCATCGGTGAGACGATGGCGCTTCAGCTCACCGAGCAGGATAACCGGCTGCTTATCTACCTTTTCGCCTTTCTCATCGGTTTTTCGACGACGATGGCGGAACCGGCGTTGCTGGCGATCGCGATCAAGGTCGAGGAGATATCTGCCGGAAAGATCCGTCAGATGGTCCTTCGCATTGCCGTGGCCCTTGGGGTGGCGGTCGGCATCGCCCTGGGGGCATACCGTATCGTAGCAGGGGATCCCATCCACTATTACATTATCGCGGGCTACATCATCGTCATCATTCTGACCTATTTCGCCCCGCGCTACATCATCCCGATCGCCTACGACAGCGGCGGGGTGACGACGTCGACGGTTACCGTGCCGCTGGTTGCGGCGCTGGGGCTGGGGCTGGCAACCAACATCGAGGGGCGGAGCCCGCTCATTGACGGGTTCGGGCTGATCGCGTTTGCGTCACTCTTCCCGATGATCACCGTCATGGCCTACGGGGTGATCACGGAAGTCAGTGCCAGGAGCACAAAAACTCAACACAAGGAGGAGTTTGAATGAGGTTTGCATTACTAGTAGCGATCGTGGAACAGTCGCTGGAAGAGGAGGCGATCGATATCGCCAAGGCTAACGGTGCCGGCGGTGTCACGAGTCTGACCGGCAAAGGGACGGGGCTGAATGAAAAGAAGACGTTTTTCGGCCTGACGTATGAGCGCCCGGAGAGCGTGCTGCTCTTCGTTCTTGAGAAACGGAGCTCCGTGAAAGTGATGAAAGCGCTGAAGAACGAACTGCACCTTGAAACCGAGAACAAGGGGATCGTCATGTCGCTGCCCATCGAACATCTCGCGGGGATCGCCAGCAACCAGATCGAAGCGTTTGCCAACAGACTCAAAGAGGAGAAAGAGGTATGAAACTGATTACAGTGCGGGATATTATGACCCCGGCGGACGAGATCGCGATGATCTCGCCCTATGCGACGGTGCGTGAGCTGATCAACATGATGGACACGCGCGATGTGCGTTCTGTTATTGTCGAGCGTACCAGCGAGAACGACGCCTATGGGATCGTCACCTACTCGAACATCCTGGAGGCGATCTACAGCAATGACGGCGATATGGACCTGCTGAACGTTTACGATATCGCCAGCAAGCCGATGGTGCAGATCGTACCGGACCTCGACATCCGCTACGCGGCGCAGCTGATGATCAACCAGAAGATCAAGCACCTCTCCGTCACCTGGGAAGGGCGCCTGACGGGGGTGATCAGTATGACGGATATCGCCCGGGTCCTGATGGAGGAAGCACGCGCCGATATGTAGGTTTCGGCGTCAGAGCAGGTGCTTTTTCATCCAGTGTGAGAGTACGAAGAGGCTCCACGCCTGCTGCTTGAAGCGGCCGCGTTTTACTGCGGCTTCAATGTAGCGCTCAAGCATCTCTTGTTTGAACAGCCCCGTTTGCTCGTTGACCTCGGTGATGAGGTCGATCTTCCCCGAGGCGTGCAGATACTCCATATAGGGCGAGGCGAATCCCTTCTTTTTGCGATTCAGTATCGTGTCACCGAGGTAGGGCTGCATGATCTGTTTGAGCAGCGCTTTCGGCCGTCCGTTGCCGATCTTGAGTTCCGCTGACGTGCCGAAGACCGTCTCGGCCAGACGGTGGTCGAGCATTGGGGTGCGGGACTCGATACCGTGGGCCATGGAGACGCGGTCGAGCTTCGTGAGGTAGTATTCGGCCTGGAGATGGCGCAGGTCGAGGTAGCTGTACCACTGCGTGGGGTGTGTCCAGCGGCTCGCATCGAAACGGTCGCGTTCGGGCTGAATGAAGCGTAGCCCCTCTTCGTCCCGGACGTTGCGGCGCATTAGGGCGTTTTTCTGCAGGTCCGTGAACTTTTCACCCGCCCCCCGGAAGAGCAGCGTCTCATCGAAGGCGCGCTTGTACCACTCCCATTCGCGGTTGACGGAGAAGTGGCCGTGAAAAAACTTTTTCAGCCACGCCTTGCGCTGCAGGGCGGCCAGCTGCTCGATATCGAGGTAGTCGAAATACTGCCGGTAGCCCAGAAAGAGTTCGTCTCCCCCCTCGCCGCTGAGCACGACGCGGTAGCCCTTTTTCTTGATGGCGCCGAAGAGAAGGTAGAGCGGGATCGCCGCCGGGTCGTTCAGGGGCTCGTCGAGGGCGTCCATGACCGGGTCGATGGCATCGATGAAGTCGGTCTGGCTGATGGTGACCTTCGTATTGTTTATCCCCAGGATGCGCGCCGTTTCGGCGGCACTCTCGCTCTCGTCGTAGTTCCAGCGCTCCGCGTAACCCAGGCTGAAGGTCTGCAGCGGACGGCCGAGTTTTTTGGCAAAGGCGTTCACGGCGGCACTGTCGATCCCGCCGCTGAGCAGGGCCGCGACGGGGACGTCGGCATCGAGGCGCATTGCGATGCTCTCTTCCATGCGTGTCTCGATACGCTTCGGGGCACTGTTGTCATCCACCGGCTCGGCATGTTCGAGCAAACAGTAATACGAACGCCGGCTAACGCTGCCGTTTGTCACCGTTATGAGCTCGCCGGGCGCGATTTTTTCGATGCCTTCGAAGAAGGTATGGGGCGCTGTAGGGGCCTGAAAGGAGAGAAAACCCATCATGGCATCGTCGTTCATTCTGACGCGTGAAAGGAAGGGGAGAATCCCTTTGATCTCCGAGGCAAACACAAAACACTCTTTCTGTTTGGCAAAAAAGAGCGGTTTTTTCCCCAGCCGGTCGCGGAACAGGTAGAGGGTACCGTCGTCGTAAATCGCCAGGGCGAACATGCCGCGAAATCGGTGCACGCACTCTATCCCCCAGCGCAGGTAGGCTGCCAGGACGGTTTCGGCTTCCGTGGCCGCTTGGAGCTGCAGCGTCTCCGCAATCTCACGGTAGTTGTAGATCTCCCCGTTGAAGCTGAGCAGGACGTTGCCTTCGCGCAGCGGCTGGTGGGAACGTTCGTGGAGATCGCGGATGCTCAGCCGCTGCTGGGCGAAAAAGAGCCCACTCTCTTCGACGATCCCGCAGTAGTCCGGCCCGCGGTGAGCCAGTGCGGCGAGACCCCTGCGGGCGGTTTTGGGGTCATATTCACCGAGGACCCCGAAGACGGCGCACATCAGTGTGCCCTTCGCGGTAGGCGGCAGATGAAAAGCATGGATGGCGTCATGTCAGCTCTTTCCCCCCTGGGGCGCTTCTTTGTATAAGGCTACCGTAAAATCCCGTTTGAGGTAGCCGCGCCTGATTTGGACATTTGCACCTAGTTCCTGTGCGATCTTGCGGACCGTCGAGGGGCGCATGTAGTTATAGGCGATGGAGTCGTCGTCTCCTTCGAGAAGGTTGAAGACAAATCCTCGACGCGAGGCCGCGTAGCAGCGCTCAATGAAACGACGGGTCTCGGCGGGTGTCAGGAGGTTCATCGCCCCGCTGCAGACGTAATAGTCAGCAGCGTCCAGTGCGTCGTGCAGAATGTCGGCCCGTCGGATCTCGCAACCGGTGCGTTTGCGCGCCTCCTCCACCATCGGGTCCATACAGTCGAGGCCGAGATAGTGCAGGGGAGTCCGGCGGTGCTCCCGCAGATAGCAAAAGAGGTCGCCGAACCCGCATCCCGCATCGGTGAGCGTGACACCATCAAGCGTGTCGGGAAGCAGCGACGCGATGACTTCAAAGCGCTTCGACTGGGAGGCATCGGAGTTCCAATGGACACCACCGGCGGTGAGGCCATGGCGCTCGAGGGCTGTCGTATAGAAACAGCGGTTGTCGATTCGGGGCACGCGGCGAAGCTCCTTTTTCCCGCAATTTTAACGCCCGGGGGGTTAGGAACGGCTTCGAGAGGAGGGGTTTTTCCGGTTAACAGAAGTGTTTAGAGTTCTGTTGGCGATGGAGCGTTATAATGTTTCACTTTCATTCTAGAAGATGTTTTGAGCAAAATTGAGACTATTTTGAATATCGGACAATGTTAGGTGAGTCTACCTCTAGTGATGGTTCAACACTATACGCTTCAAAACACTTCAGATGGTAGAATAGAAGCGTATCAGTACCTTTGATCTTGTATTGGTTTACGTCAAATGTACTGTAGAAAACTGGTATGGAGAGTGTTAGAGGATGAAGAATTTTGCATTGATCGGGGCTGCAGGCTATATTGCTCCCCGGCATATGAAAGCGATCAAAGATACGGGAAACAATTTGATTGCAGCCCTCGACCGTTGTGACAGCGTAGGCATTATCGATAGCTATTTCCCGGAGGCCAGCTTCTTTACTGAGTATGAGCGGTTTGACCGCTTTGTGGATAAATGGCACCATAGTCACAGCGACCGTATCGAATATGTCAGCATTTGCTCGCCAAACTATCTGCACGATTCACACATCCGCTTTGCGCTCAAAAGCGGTGCTGATGCCATCTGCGAAAAACCGCTGGTGCTGAATCCGCACAATATAGACCAGCTCAAAGTGATCGAGGAAGAAACCGGAAAGAAGGTCTACAATATCCTTCAGCTGCGTTTGCATCCATCCATTGTCGCTCTGAAAGAGAAAGTCCAGAGGGAACTTGCCGAAAATCCGGACAAAATGTACGATATTGACCTGACCTATCTGACATCGAGGGGAAAATGGTACTTCATCAGCTGGAAAGGCGACGAAAGCAAAAGCGGCGGGATCGCCACGAATATCGGGGTCCATTTCTACGACATGCTGACCTGGATTTTCGGTGATGTGGAGGAAAACATTGTTCACCTGAAAACGCCGTATGCCAATGCCGGACTTTTGAGGCTCAGAAACGCCAATGTCCGATGGTTCCTTTCTGTCGTTTACGACTATATCCCCGACGAAATCAAGGCGCAGGGGCAGCGGACCTACCGTTCGATCACGGTGGACGGCGAGGAGATCGAATTCAGCGGAGGATTCACAGATCTGCATACCCGGTCGTACGAACAGATCCTCGCAGGCAACGGGTTTGGGCTGGAGGAGGCGTATGGTTCCATCGAAACCGTCGCAACGATTCGCAACCTGTCGCCGGTCGGTCTGCACGGCGAGTATCATCCCTTTTGTAAAAAGGTGGAGATCTGAAGATGGACGAACCCAGAAAATTGACACCGGAGGAGTGGAAAAAGCGGTTGCGTTCGAAGGGAAAAGCGGAAGAGGCGGAAAAGCCGGTATCGTTTTTCGTGCATGAATCTGCGTTCGTCGATGCTGAAGTCTTGATTGGTGATGCGACGAAGATCTGGCATTTCTGCCATATTCTGCCGCATAGCCGCATCGGGCGTCAATGTTCGTTCGGCCAGAACTGCGTCGTCGGCCCGAAGGTCGTCATCGGCAACGGCGTGAAAGTACAGAACAATGTCAGTATTTACGAAGGGGTTGAGATAGAGGATGACGTTTTCCTGGGTCCATCGATGGTCTTCACTAACGTTATCAACCCCCGCGCTTTTATCGTCCGCAAAGAAGAGTTCAAGAAGACGCTGCTCAAAAAAGGGTGCACGGTCGGGGCGAACGCAACAATCGTCTGCGGTGTTACGATCGGCCGTTACGCGATGATCGGCGCCGGGGCTGTGGTGACGAAGGACGTGTCTGACTTTGCTTTAATGGCAGGGGTGCCGGCAAGGCAGATCGGATGGGTGAGTATGGCAGGAAACCGGCTTGAGTTGGATGCTGTCGGATTGGCAGTGGACAGTTTTGACCATAGTCACTACAAATTGGACAATGGTAATTTGGTTGTAATGGACTGAACGCATGACAGGTTTGCTAGATCCCCAAAAACAAAACCCACTGTCGAGCTCGTTAATAGTAATCGCTTACAATTTCGAGAGGCTGTAATTGCTGTCTAGATTTAAACCGAAAAGCGAGTTTGGCCGTAATGTTATTACCCTGATGACGGGTACGACGATCGCACAGGCGATCCCCGTGGCGGTCTCCCCGATACTGACACGTCTTTATACGCCGAAGGATTTCGGAGTATTCGCACTGTTCATCTCGGTTGCGGCGGTTTTCGGTTCCATTGCGAGTGCGAGATACGAACTGGCCATTATGCTTCCGAAAAAAGATGAGGACGCCATCAATATCGCGGCGCTTTGCCTGGTTATTATCAGCTTGCTCTCCCTTGTCTTGCTGCTGATCACTGCGGTATTTAATGCAAAGATTACCGAATTGTTGGGGAGTGAAGAGATATCCATGTGGCTCTATCTCGCGCCGCTTTCGGTCTTTCTGATTGGGCTTTTCAATACACTGAAATACTATAACAACAGGCTCAAAAACTATAAAGATATCGCTAAAGCCTCCATCCACAAATCCTTGATGCTGGGAACTGTGCAGATCGTTGTCGGAAGCTTGAAGCCCGGTGTCACAGGCCTGATCATCGGTTCTCTGATTTCCGGTTTTTTTGCTAATACCAGGTTATTGAAAAACACCATTGCCAATCAGAAACTGTCGATTATAAAGCCTCTGAAGATAATCGCCTTGGCGAAACGTTATAAGGATTTTCCAAAGTATTCTTTGTGGGCGACTCTGGCCAATACGCTATCAAATCATCTTGTTAATATTTTGATATCCATTTTTTACAATGTAACCACGCTTGGTTACTACTCTTTGGTTCAGAGAGCACTGGGTATGCCGGCATCACTCGTCGGCAGCGCGATTGGTCAGGTTTTTTTTGAACAGGCGACGAAAGAAAAGCAGCATACTGGAAACGCCACCGAAACGTTTAGCAGCGCAGTAAAAAAACTTCTTCTTATTGGGCTTCCGACATTCAGTGGCCTATTTATTGTTATTGAAGACTTGTTTGCCATAGTATTTGGTGAAGAGTGGCGGATTGCCGGAGAGTATGCGAAAATCTTGATTCCACTATTCCTCATGCAGTTTGTTGCTTCATCGATCAGTACGATCAATATCGTTTTTGAAAAACAAAATATCGGACTTCTAATAAATATTACTTTACTCGCGTCTTCCACAAGCTTACTGTTCATTGCAAAGATGTTTGCTCTTGAGATTGTTGAATTCCTGTATTTATTTTCAACAATTTTATCATTTGAGTATTTTATTTTTTTCATTTATTATTTATCACTTTCAAGAGGTAAAATATGAAATTCTTGGTACTAAAAATTATATATGTAATAAATCGAATTTTATATCCTGACTACGATGTTAAAAATTCTGTTCACCCTCAGTTGATCATATTCAAGATGGGATTTTTCCAGAAAATATTGGGCTTTAACCGTCATGTACCTTGGCCCGTACATTGGACTTCTACCATCAATGCCCCCGGAAACATCGTTCCGGGAACGAGAACACCAGGACTTGGAAAAGGTTGTAACATAGACGGACGCAATGGCATAATTCTTGAAGAGAATGTATGGATCGGACCGGGAGTATCTCTTGTCAGTATGAATCATGATGTCTTGAATTATCATAATTATGTTAAAACGGAACCGATTATTATCAAAAAGAATAGCTGGATAGCAACCAATGCCATTGTATTGGCGGGCGTTGAACTGGGTGAACATACTGTTGTGGCGGCTGGAGCGATTGTGACTAAATCTTTTCCTGAAGGGAACCAGGTTTTAGCAGGAAACCCTGCAAAAGTTGTCAAAAAACTTGGGGAATATAATTCTGGGCATGAATAAATACTTTAATCCGAAAAGTTATGTAAACTTTTTCCTGAACAAGACTATTACAATCCTGTCGCCTTTGATCGCAGCATGGGAAAAGAAGTATATCAGTAAATATTCATCGCTTTCTTTAAAGCATCAGCCAGTCTTCATCATAGGTGCTCCACGAACCGGTTCAACGATACTCTATCAAACGTTGACAAATCAATTGGATGTTCTATATATAGACAACCTTGTATGTAGATTTCACAAACACCTGTTTTTTGGATTTTGGCTTAGCAATAAATTGTTTAAACAGAAAGCGCATAACTGTTTTAGATCGAATCATGGCAATACTGCCGAATACGGATTGAGGGCTCCGAGTGAGTGCGCTGGATACTGGTATCGCTGGTTACCAAAAGATAGACATTTTATAGATTACGATGATATTACGGATATGATGGTCCAAGAAATTCGGCAAGAAATTTCTGCCGTTATAAACTATTTTGACAAGCCCCTGATCTTTAAAAATCTTAATGCCGGACAGAGAATGAAGCTGATTACCAGAGCTTTCCCGGATGCCAAATTCATCTTCATTAAACGAGATCCCCTTTATACGGCTCAATCCATTTTGAAGGCCAAAAGGAGCATTGGCATCGATGATAATACATTCTGGTCAGTTATGCCAGAAAATGTAGAAAGATTGAGACAGTTGAATGCCTATGAACAGATCGTCAAACAGATCTACTATCTTGAAAAACAGATCAATGTAGACAAAAAGTTGATAAGACGTGGTCATCTCCTGGAAGTCCATTACACGGATTTGACAGATACCTCCAAATCCCAAATTATAAAAGAGTTTTTGAATGGCAATATTGAAAGGAAAGCATTTCAGCCATCAGATATCCGTGTTAGCGAGAAAGATTCTTTGCCGGAAGCGGAAATTCATGCACTGAAACAAGAGATCGCCAAGCTTGACTGGAAAGCCTACAATGACTGATAAACAAAAATACAGAGCATTCTGCAAAACCGAGAATGAGATTCCGATATTCAGCAAAGACTGGTGGCTGGACGTAGTTTGCGGCGAAGTCAACTGGGATGTGGTCTTGATAGAAAAGGGGGGAGAAGTCGTTGCCTCCATGCCCTATTTTAGGATAAAGCGATTGATATTCACATTGATTGCGATGCCAAAACTCACACAGAATATGGGAGTCTACATCAAATATCCCAAAGGGCAAAAGTACTATAAAAAGCTTTCCTGGGAAAAAGAGATCATGACAGATCTCGCCGAGAAGCTTCCGGATGTAGACAGGTTTTCCCAAACGTTTCATTATCGTGTTACAAACTGGCTGCCCTTTTACTGGCAAGGCTATGAACAAACGACCCGGTATACGTATGTTATAGACGAGAACACTTCTATGGAAGCCTTAGATAGTAGTTTAGAAACAGATATTAGAAGAAGAAGAAGAAAAGCTGATCAAAGCGGAATAAGAGTGATTGAGAAAAACGATCCGCATAAGTTCTATACCTTAAACAAAATGACTTTTGAGAGACGAGGGAAGGATATTCCGTATTCATTCGAAACCGTGGAGAAGATTTATCATGCCTGCCAAAAAAACGGTCTATGCAAAATATTTTTTGCGGAGACTAAGGATCACCGGGACATTGCGGCAGCTTTTCTAATTGCCGATGAAAACTCAGTTTATTACCTGATGGGTGGCATTGATCCGAAGTATAAAAATTTGGGAGGCATGGACCTGATATTACACGAGAGCATTCGGTTTGCTTTGGAAAATAACAAGAGTTTTGATTTTGAGGGAAGCATGGTCCAGAGCATTGAGAAATATTTCAGATCATTCGGTGCGGTTCAAAAACCCTATTTTCAAATTACAAAGACCAATTCAAAGCTCTTGAAAGCCTTGACCTTGGTCAAAGAACTCCTGAAATGATAGTCGTTAGCATTCCCGACAACAATCTCAAGGAGAGGACGTACATCGTCGACATGATGTTGGATGTCTTTCTGGGACTGGATTACGAGCTAAAAACCGGATCTACGCATTATGAAATCCTTTTGGAAAATGGCAACAAGCTCATCGTCGAGGACCATTTTTTCAACAAATTTCCAAACAATTTGGAATATTTGGAAGCCGACAATATTCCACTGGCTGTAAACTTCCAGTCGAATACTGAAAACCGATTCATCCCCGAAAATGATATTCCGGTGATATATGGGATTGACAGACTAGAGTTGAAAAGCGGAAAGCAGCAGTCACAAACTGTTGCAATAACCTGCGGCATCGACATCTTTGCCTCCGCCTTTTTCATGCTGACCCGCTGGGAGGAGCATGTGCAAACGGGACGGGATGGGCACGGACGTTTCCCCGCCACGGCGTCATTGGCGTATCAAAACGGCTTCTTACACCGTCCCGTTGTCAATGAATACGCCGAAATGCTCTGGAACATGCTGGAACATCTCGGTATCAACCAGAAACGAAAAACCAGTAACCGTCAGCTTTTCCTGACCCACGATGTCGATCAGCTCTATTTCTGGAAAAACGCCAAACAGCTTCTACGCATCACTACTGCAGACTTTCTCAAGCGGCACGACCCAAAATTGGCCCTGGAGCGGTTCCGGGAATTTTTACGTGTCGAAAAAGGGCTGCAAAAAGACCCGTTCGACACCTTCGACTGGCTGATGGATCTTTCGGAGTCTATCGGCACTACGTCCCGGTTCTATTTCATGAGCGGCGGAGTGACGGCTTACGACAACCGCTACCGTATCAACGAGCCCAGGGCTGTGGAACTTATGCAAAAGATCAAGGAACGCGGGCATATCATCGGCATTCATACTAGCTATAACAGCTATAACGATCCCGAACAGTTCGCAAAAGAGAAAGCATTGCTGGAAGAGGCGTGCGAATGCGAGATCACGGAGGGAAGGCAGCACTACCTGCGCTTTGACGTGCCGGCGACATGGCGGGTCTGGGAAGAAAACGGCATGGAAACGGACAGCACCTGCGGGTATGCCGACAGCATCGGCTTCCGGTGCGGTACGGGCGACGCGTTCCGCGTGTTCGACATCTTGAAGCGGGAAACGCTCAGTCTCAGGGAACGTCCCCTGGTCGTTATGGACTGCAGCCTTTTTGATTATCAGGGTTTGGGTGAGGAAGAGGCTTTGAAGGCGGTCGCAAAGGTCCGGGAGGCGGGAAGTTCGGTGACGTTTTTATGGCATAACTCCTATGGGAAATATCGTGGATTTTACGAGAAACTGATAAAGGGGATTGAGTGAAAAAAGTCGTTTCGATTGTGCTAAACAACTTTTTGAATGATGCCAGAGTCTTGAAAGAGAATATCTCGCTTCAACAGGCTGGCTACGAAGTGAGAGTTGTGGCACTTCATGAAGAGGGTCTGCCTGAATATGAGAATATTCGAGGTATTCCTGTCTACCGCATTCGGCTGAAGACAAAAGATTGGTCCAAAAACAAAGCAGTGCAGCTCATCAAATATGTGGAATTTCTTTATAGAGTCATTCGCGATCATAAAGACGGGGACATTTACCACTGCAATGATCTCAATGCACTGCCCGTCGGCGTTATGATCAAAAAGATCTTTAACAGGGGTGCAAAGGTTGTCTACGACAGTCATGAGTATCAGACCCAGCGGGCACACATCAGCAGGCTTGGCAGCAGGATCGCCTTTTACCTGGAAAAACTTCTGCTTCCCTCCTGCGATGCAGTGATCGTCGTCAGCGACTCCATTGCCGGGGCGTATGCGGAGGATTACAGCATCGAGAGGCCGGAGGTTATTCTGAATGCGCCGAATTATCACACCGTGCAAAAAAACGCATATTTCAAAGAACAATACCATTTGACTTCCGAAGACCTCATTTTTCTCTATCAGGGGCGATTGGGCAGAAAAAGGGGCATTGAAAAGCTTGTTGAGGTTTTTGAGTATCTGCCAAAAAACTATCATCTGGTACTTATGGGGCATGGTACGGAGATCAAAAGCTTTCTTGAAGGCATAACCAATAAAAACGTGCATATTCATGAAGCTGTCAAACCCGATGAGATTCTAAACTATACCGCTTCAGCGGACATTGGCGTCCATCCTATACCTGGTGACGGTATTTTGAATCATGACTACTGTCTGCCCAACAAAGTTTTCGAGTATACCATGGCCAATATCCCGATGATCGTTTCCGCACTTCCGGAAATGCAGCACTATGTGGAACAAAACGGCTTGGGTATTGCTGTCGCTTTTGAGCAGGACGCGGAAGCTGTTGCCCGCCAAATTATCCATTTTTGTGAAACGGATTTGGAGCAGTATTCAAAACGATTGCATGACACTGCAATGCTGTTTAACTGGGAACATGAAGAGAAAAAGCTGTTCGATCTTTATAGGGAAGTTTTATGATTAAAATTGTCACGATTGTCGGTGCGCGTCCCCAGTTTATCAAAGCTGCTGTTGTAAGTAGAGTGATTGCTTCTACTCCTGATGTGCAGGAGGTGATTGTCCATACCGGGCAGCATTATGATGCCAACATGAGTGACATTTTTTTTGAGGAGATGCAGATTCCGAGACCGAATTACAATCTCAAAGTAAATGGGCTTTCCCACGGTGCCATGACGGGGCAGATGCTGGAGAAGATTGAAGGTGTCTTATTGCAGGAAAAGCCTGATTGGGTATTGGTATACGGGGATACGAATTCAACCCTAGCCGGGGCCCTCGCAGCAAAAAAACTTCATATCAGAATTGCCCATGTTGAAGCAGGATTGCGTAGCTTCAATATGAAAATGCCCGAAGAGATAAATCGTATATTGACCGACCGCATCAGTGATATGCTTTTCTGCCCTACGGATACTGCTGTCAATAACCTTGCAAATGAGGGGTTTTTTGTTGACATGGAAAAAGGTGCGGATAATAAAGGGGGATTTGGGACAGTTGTTAGAACGGGTGATGTCATGAAGGATGCCGCGCTCTTTTATACCGCATTAGCGAAAAAGCCGGATACGCTTCAGGACTTTAAGCTCTCCTCTTTTGTCCTTGTAACTGTACATCGGGCTGAAAACACGGATTGCCCTGAAAGGTTTCAGTCGATTTTTACAGCACTCAATACAATTGCGAAGGATGCCCTTGTTGTCCTCCCTTTACATCCGAGAACCAGAGGGAAGCTCCAAACTTTTGGTCTAAACGTTGATACTTCCAATTTGATACTTATTGATCCCGTGAGTTATTTAGAAATGATTTATCTGCTTAAGAATTGTATGCTGGTCATGACGGATAGTGGCGGCCTGCAGAAAGAAGCCTATTTTTTTAATAGGCCCTGTTTGACATTACGTGATGAGACGGAGTGGGTTGAACTGGTAGAAGAGGGGGAAAATGCACTTGTCGGCGCGGATGGAGAAAAGATCATTGAAGCCTGGGGCAATGCTCTAAAACCGAAAAAGCTTACAAGTCGCCGAAAGGATCTTTATGGGGATGGGCATGCCGGCGAGAAAATCATCAGGGCACTAAGGGAAGCTTAAATGAACCGGATCTGCCACCTGACTTCGGTCCACCCCCGTTACGATACACGGATTTTCGTTAAAGAGTGCCGGTCGCTGGCGGAGTCGTTTGACGTGCTCCTGATCGTTGCGGACGGCAAGGGTGATGAGGTCAAAACGGGTGTGCGGATCGTAGATGCCGGGGCGTCCAAAGGCCGGACCGATCGTATCGTGAATGCCGCGAACAGGGTGTACCGCAAGGCCCTGGCACTCGATGCCGATCTGTACCACTGCCACGATCCTGAGCTGCTTTGGGCCGCCCTGAGGCTTAAACGGCGGGGAAAGACTGTGGTATTCGACATACATGAAATGGTCACGGAACAGATCAAGTCGAAACACTATCTTCCGAAATGGCTGCGCACGGGGGTATCGCTGACGTACGGGATGCTGGAACGTGTCTTGTTGCCGAAACTTGACGGGCTTGTCCTCGCCGAAGCCTCCTACCGTTCCCGCTACACGCCGCTGAACGATACCGTTGCCGTCGTGCAGAATATGCCGGACGCCTCCTTCCTGGCGCCGTTCGTCTCTTCGCAGCGGGACCGGAACGAACTCTTCTACGTCGGGGCGATCTCGGATGCGCGGGGGCTGGATGTGACGCTCCGTGCGTTGAAGCTGCTCAAACAAAAAGGCGTGGCGTTCAAAATGCATTACATCGGCAACCTGCAGGGCAGCACGCGCGACGGGCTTGATCTCGAGGGCATTGAAGAGGAGGTCGTATTTTACGGCCGCCTGACGCTGGATGAGGCGTACGGGCTGTCGCTGCATGCGAAAGCGGGCCTGTCGGTCCTGCAGCCCATCGGGAACTACCTGCACTCCTATTCGACAAAAATATTTGAATACATGGCAATTGGTCTGCCGGTGATCACCTCCGACTTCGAACTGTACAAGGATGTTGTCGAGAAACACCAGTGCGGGCTCTGCATCGATCCCCGTTCCCCGGAAGCGCTGGCGGAGGCGATCGTTTTCCTGTTCGACCATCCGGACGCGGTGGCACGGATGGGTGAAAACGGGAAAGAGGCCGTGCATTCGGTCTACAACTGGTTGCATGAAAAAGCGGCGCTTATGCAGCTTTACGGGGCGGTGATGCAATGACGATCTGGATCATCAACCATTATGCCGTGACGCCGGGCCATCCGGGTGGAACGCGCCACTATGATCTTGCCCGGGTACTGACCGCGCGCGGCCATGACGTCACGGTGATCGCCTCGAGCTTTCATTATGCGACGCTGGCCGAGACGAAACAGTATGGCGAAGGGGAGACGTTTCAGGTCGAAATGCTGGAAGGCATCCGGTTCGTCTGGGTCAAGACCGCACCCTACCGCGGCAACGGCTTCGGCAGGGTGCGCAGCATGTTCGAATTTACCTGGAAGCTGCGCCATTTGCGTGAACTCGACCTGCCGATACCTGAGGTTATCGTCGGGTCGTCAGTCCATCTTTTTGCCGTCTTCGGCGCCTATAGGCTAGCCAAGGCGTTGCACGTTCCGTTTGTCATGGAGGTCCGCGACATCTGGCCACGGACGCTGGTGGACATGGGAGTGCCTCGGTGGCACCCCTTCGTCCTGCTGCTGGGCGTACTGGAACCCTTCCTGTACCGGCGCGCGGTGCGGATCATTACACTTCTTCCCCGGGCAGGGGAGCATATCACGGCTTTCGGCGTAGCCAGGGAGAGGGTGCATTGGGTCTCCAACGGTGTCGATCTTACGCCATTCGACTCCGTACAGCGGTCGCATCTGCTCGATCCCGCGAAGTTCAACGTCCTCTATGCCGGTACGATGGGACAGGCGAACAACCTGGAGCCGCTGATGGCTGCCGCTGCACTGCTGGCTGCTAGGGCGGACATCCATATTACCCTGGTGGGGAGCGGACCGCTGAAGGAGGCATTCGCAGGGCAGGCTGAAAAGCTCACGAACGTCACGGTTCTGGATGCGGTCCCCAAGGAAGCGGTCGCACCGCTGCTCGCCGAAGCGGATCTGCTCTATGTCGGCCTGAAAGACCTGCCGCTTTACCATTACGGGATGAGCATGAACAAGGTATTCGACTATATGGCGGCGGGGCGTCCGGTCGTTTTCGCCGCTGCCGTACCCGAGAACCCGGTCGAAAAGGCAGGTTCCGGTCTGATCGTCCGGCCGGACAATCCGGACGCGATTGCAAATGCGATCTTGACACTATATAATTACACACCGTCGGAGCGCTCGGCTATGGCAGCGAAAGGGGAGATGTATGTACGTTTTCACTTTGGCATGGATGTCATCGCAGGAGCATTTGAGTCGGTTTTGAAAGAGGCAATAGATGAGTATAAAACAGATTGATTTTGGCAGTAACCGGCTCGGTTTTATCGTTATTTTGATGGCGGTAGCGTACCTTTTTTCGCTTTTGATCCGTATGATATGGGTCTACCAGATGGGGGGCGTCGCTGATTTCCATTGGAACGGTCAGCTGATGATCAATACCAACGACGGCTACTACTTCGGTGCGGCGGCGCAGAAGGTACTGGAGGGGGTGCATCAGTTCAACCCACGGTTACCTGACTGGCTGGGGTCGGGTGTCGTCTTTTTGACGGTCTTGTTAACGAAATACACGCCGTTTTCCCTTGACACCGTCATGCTCTATCTCCCGGCCGTCGTTTCGAGCATTGTCGTCGTGCCGGTCATTCTGATAGGACGCCTCTACGGATCGGCACTTCTGGGCTTTTTCGCGGCATTGATCGGTTCGATTGCCTGGAGCTACTATAACCGCACCATGACGGGATATTACGATACGGATATGTTCTCGGCCATGATGCCGATGTTCATCCTCTATTTCCTGCTGGCAACCCTGGAGACGGAAAAGCGCATCTTCATGCTGCTGTCGGCACTTTCGATTATGATCTACCCGTTCCTTTACGATTCGGGGCTTTCACTGATCTATGCGATGGGGCTGCTCTATATGGGGTATATGGTCATCTTCCACCGCAATGATACGTTCACGTGGCACTCTATCATCCTGATTGCCGTTGCGCTGATGGGTATCCCCACGGCTGCGAAGTTCGTACTGATCATCGGACTCTACTTGCTCTTTTCGAAAACAGCGTTTACCCAGCAGAAACTGATGATCGCCGCGGGGATCACCGTCCTGCTCTTTTTATACACGGGCAACGTCTTCTCCCTGATCTGGGCGAAGTTCTCCACCTATTTCTACCGAGGCGTCGACGAGAGCGGCGGTCTTCGGTTTTACGAAGTGGCCCAGACCGTGCGCGAGGCGGGGAAGATCCCGTTTGAGATGATGGCCAACCGCATCAGCGGTTCCGTCGCGGCGGTCCTGGCGGCACTGGCAGGCTATATCGTCCTGGTGGTGCGCCACCGCGGGTTTATCCTGGCGCTGCCGCTGATCGGGATCGGCATTTTTTCACTGTGGGGCGGTCTCCGTTTTACCGTTTATGCCGTTCCGGTAGCGGCGATCAGCGTCGTCTATCTCTTTTACATGCTGACATTTCAGTTGGCCAACCACTGGGCCCGCTACGGCGTAGTGGCTGCACTGACGGGATTAGTGCTCTACCCGAATATTACGCATATTCTCGGGTATAAGGTCCCGACGGTCTTCAGCGTGCCCGAAGTGCAGGCGCTGGATAAGCTCTCAAAAACGGGAAGCCCGAAAGATTATGTCCTGACCTGGTGGGACTACGGCTATCCCATCTGGTTTTACGGGGATAAAAACACGCTGATCGACGGCGGGAAACACAACCATGACAACTTTATCGTATCGCAGATGGTGTGCAGCGAATCGCAGCTTGAAGCGGCCCGGCTGGGGCGCCTGGCTGTCGAGGCCTATGTCGCCGCCGACTATAAAAAACCGGCGGCGGATATTCTGTTCCGCAACAATCAGCCCGATCAGGTAGAGCCCAACGCCTTCCTGGAATCCCTCCGCTACGGCGAGATCACGCTGCCTGAAAGCACACGCGATATTTTCGTCTACCTGCCGCTGCGAATGCTCGACATCTTCCCGACCGTTTGTACGTTCAGCAACCTCGATCTCAACTCCGGGCAGCGCTATGCCCCTCCGTTCTTATACGTAACGTCGCAATTTCAGGAACAGCAGGGGATGCTGCTCCTTGGCAACGGGATCACCCTTGACCAGCGCCGCGGTATTATCAGGGCCGGAGGGCAGGAAGTCTCCCTCAAAGCTTTCTACACGACCGGCCTTTCGGCCAACGGAGACGTAGAAGTCAAATCGCAGCTGGTCAAGATGGACGGTACCCTTTCACTGATCTATATGGCATCGTACGGCCGGATGCTGCTGCTCGACGATTCGGTACTGAATTCCAACTATATTCAGATGTTCGTGCTGGGGCGCTACGACCCGGCGCTCTTCGAGCCGGTCGAGATGTCACCTTATGTCAAAATATTCAGGGTTAAAAACTGACCGATGTACCGTCGTCTCCTCAAGCCGCTGCTTGACAGGATCGGGGCAGCGGCACTGTTGCTGCTGTTTTCGCCATTGATGGCCGTTGCTTTGGCGGCGGTGTATATTTCGCTCGGACGCCCGCTTTTTTTTACCCAGCGCCGTCCCGGGCTCGGCGGAAGGCTTTTCACGATCTACAAGCTTCGGACGATGGATGAGCGGCGTGACGCGGGGGGGGACCTCCTGTCTGACGACCAGCGGCTTCGCGGTGCGGGAAGGGTGATCCGGTCGCTGAGTCTGGACGAACTGCCGCAGCTCTACAACGTCTTACGGGGGGAGATGAGTTTCATCGGCCCCCGCCCGTTGCTCGAGGAGTATCTTCCGCTGTATAATGAGGTGCAGAAGCGCCGGCATGACGTCAAACCCGGGATAACGGGCTGGGCCCAGGTCAACGGGCGCAATGCGATCAGCTGGGAACAGAAGTTCGCCTACGACGTCTGGTATGTCGATCATCTGTCATGGCGGCTGGACCTCAGGATCGCACTCCTGACGATCAAAAAAGTGTTTGTCCGCGAAGGCATCAATGCCGAGGGACATGTGACGGTGGAGAAGTTCAATGGAAACAATTAAACGTATCGGCATCTACGGGGTCGGGGGACATGGCCGGGTCGTGGCCCAGATCGCACGGGCATGCGGCTACAGCGATATCCTGTGGATCGATGATGCGGTGAAAGAGGGCGCATGCGATTTTGAGACGTTCAAAACGACATATGCGGACATCCCTGTCGCTCTCGGTGTCGGAAGCAATACGGCACGCCAGCACGTTTTCGAAAAGTTGGCGACCATCGGGGCGGAGCCTTTGACGCTTATCCACCCCTCCGCCGTCATCGCAGCGGATGCGGCTGTCGGATGCGGCAGCGTGATTATGCCGCTGGCCGTTGTCAACACCGGTGCAACGATCGGGGAGGGGGTCATCGTCAATTCCGGTGCCGTCGTCGAGCACGACTGCCATGTCGGAGCCTTTGCACACCTGAGTCCGAAGGTTGCGCTGGCAGGTGCGGTGCGCGTCGGCCTACGGACGCACGTGGGGATCGGAAGCAGCGTCGTGCAGGGCGTGAGCATCGGCGCTGATGCCGTGATTGCCGCGGGGTCGGTCGTCATCGCCCCGCTCCCGGACGGTGTGATGGCCGCCGGCGTCCCCGCCGTGATCAAAAAGGAGCTGAGACAATGAACGGACGCCTTTTCCTCTCCCCACCGCATATGACCGGCAATGAGCAGCGCTACATCGCCGAAGTGTTCGAGAGCAACTACATCGCGCCGCTCGGGCCGATGGTGACGCGTTTCGAGCAGGCGATATGCGACTACACGCAGGCACCCTATGCGCTCGGGACGTCCAGCGGGACGGCCGCGCTGCATCTGGCGCTGCGTGTCAGCGGTATCGGGGAGGGTGACATTGTGCTCGCATCGTCGTTTACCTTTATCGGCTCCGTTGCCGCCATTCTTTACCAGAATGCTACGCCCTGTTTCATCGATGCGGATACGGCAAGCTGGAACCTCTCGCCCGAACTGCTCGAGAGCGCGATTGCGCGTTCCCCGAAACCGCCGAAGGCCCTCATTGTCACTCACCTCTACGGCCAGTGCGCGGAGATGCGGCGGATTATGGAAATCTGCCGGCGGCACGGTATTGTGGTGATCGAGGATGCGGCCGAAAGCCTCGGGGCGACCCTGGACGGCATCCATACGGGGACCTGGGGCGACTTCGGCGTCTACTCCTTCAACGGGAACAAGATCCTCTCCACCTCCGGCGGGGGGATGCTCGTCGCCAAAAGCGAGGCGGCGATCAAAAAGGCGATGTTCTACGCGACGCAGGCGAAAGAGCCGGCATCCTGGTACGAGCACAAAGAGCTGGGGTACAACTACCGGATGAGCAACGTGCTCGCGGCTATTGGCGTGGCGCAGATGGAGGTGCTTGCCGAGCGCGTCGCACAGCGGCGCCGGATATTTGGCTGGTACCGAGAGGCGTTAGGGGAGATCGACGAGATCGCCTTTATGCCGGAACTCCCGGGAGCACACGGGAACCGCTGGCTGACGACGATCACCTTCAGTCGCACCGATCCCGAGCGGGTCCGTACGGCTCTGGAAGCCCAGGATATCGAAAGCCGGCCCCTCTGGAAACCGATGCATATGCAGCCCCTGTTTTCCGGGGCGGGAGCGGTGACGGACGGTGTCAGTGAACAGTTGTTCTTGCACGGTCTCTGTCTGCCCAGCGGTACCCAGATGAATAAAGAAGACGTTGTTAGGGTTTCAAATGCTATTCGGAAGGTACTTGCGTGAGCGGATTATTGCGACCTACGTCCGGTAAACGGATTGCTTTCTTTCTGTTACTGGATATGCTGCTCTCCCTGGCCACCCTGTACGGTGCCTATGCACTGCGTTTCAATTTTGACATTCCGCTGCGTTTCTTTTCATCTTTTGATACCGTCTATCTCTATCTGGTCGGCATCAAGATCGCCGCGTTTTTCTTTTTCAGGATCTACTTCATCGTCTGGCGTTTTGTCGGCTTCGCGGAGGCGAAGAATATTGTCAAAGCCCATGTGGCTGCCTATTCGGTTTTTACGGCTGTTTATTTGCTGTTCCCGGGCGTCTTCGATCCGTTCCCCCGCAGTGTCATCGTCATTGACCTTTTTCTCTCCCTCTTTGCTATCGGGGCACTGCGCATTTCAAAACGCTTGCTGACGGAGCAGGAGTACTCATCCCGTCAGCAGCCGGTGCTGCTGCTTGGCGTCAACCCCAAAACGGCCGCGATCATCAAGAGTGCGCAGGAGGGGGACATTCCCTATTACCCCTCTGCCGTCATCGTATTGTCCGAGGAGAACCGCAGTGCGGTGGGGACTTACATCAGCAATATCCGGGTGTACGGAGCAGAGACGCTGGAGACCCTGATCGATGAACGCGGGATCGCTGCGGCCATCGTGACGAGCAGCCTGGCCCAGTCCGAATTACAGGCGCTTTATCAGCGCCTGAGTGATGCAGGCGTGACGGAGGTGAAGCGTGTCCGGTTATTGGGGGGACAGTACGACAAACTCGAAGATCTCTCCATTGAAGACCTCCTTGCCCGCCACCCGAAGGACCTTGACAGAGAGGTTATCGCCTCTTTTGTGAAAGGCAAACGGGTGTTCATTACCGGGGCAGGGGGGAGTATCGGCAGTGAGATCGCCCGTCAGTGTCACCGGTTTGGCGCTGCCGCTCTGGCTCTGGTCGACCATAGTGAGTTCAATCTCTACAGTGTCGGTGAGGAGATCCCGGGGGCGGAGCTGGAGATGTTCAGTGTGACCGACCGGCCCATGTTGGATGAAAAGATGGTGGCTTTCAGGCCGGATATCGTCATCCATGCGGCGGCTTACAAGCATGTTCCCCTGTGCGAAGCCAACAAAGAGACGGCTGTCCGCAATAACGTACTGGGGACGAAGAACGTTATCGATGCGAGCATTGCTGCCGGCGTGGAGAAAGTGGTCATCGTCTCGACGGACAAGGCGGTCCGACCCACCAATGTGATGGGAGCGACCAAAAGAGTGACGGAGCTCTATGCGGGGAACGTCGAGAGCGGTGGCACGGAGATCGTCGCCGTACGCTTCGGTAATGTGTTGGGGTCCAGCGGCAGCGTTATCCCGAAGTTCAAGCGTCAGATAGAAGCGGGCGGGCCGGTGACGGTGACCGACCCGGAGATGACGCGTTACTTTATGCTGATTCCCGAGGCGTGCCAGCTGGTGCTGCAGGCGGCAGCCATCGCCAAGGGGGGTGAGCTCTTTATACTCGATATGGGTGAACCGGTAAAGATCATCGATCTGGCGCGCCAGATGATCCGGCTCTACGGGAAAGAGGATGAGGTCGGGATCGAGCTGTGCGGCCTGCGGCCGGGTGAGAAGCTCTACGAAGAGCTCCTCATCGACGACAGTGAGCGAAAAACACAGTACAGCTCTATCTTTATCGCGGGCAAGACGGATTACCCAATTGGGGAGCTGCAAGAGGATATCGCTGCGTTACTGACAGCGGATGATAAAGTCTCAGCGCTGAAAAAGATCGTTCCGGAGTTTGATCACAAGCCCTAAAGGGCAGTGCAAGCGAAGGACTAAATCCTGAGTCGCATAAGCCCTAAAGGGCAATACATGTGAGGAACTAAATTCCGAGTCGTACAAGCCTTAAAAGGCAGTGTAAGTGAAGACGTGCTCTTCTGGGGAACGGGACGTCAGTCCAGTTCCGTCTTCAGTACGGCGCCGTTGGAGGCGTTGGAGACCAGCAGGCTGTAGCGTTTGAGCCACTTGGAGTTGATGGCTTTCTTGTGCGGTTTGAAATGGAGGCGGCGGCGTTCGAGCTCTTCGCCGTCGACATTGAGCTGCAGCAGGTGCGTGTCAACGTCAAGCTCGATCTCGTCACCGTCCTCGATCAGGCCGATGAGGCCGCCCTCAGCCGCCTCGGGGCTGACGTGGCCGATGGAAGCACCGCGGGTTGCACCGGAGAAGCGGCCGTCGGTAATGAGGGCGACGCTTTCGCCCAGGCCCATTCCCATGATCAGCGAGGTCGGGGCCAGCATCTCCTGCATACCCGGTCCGCCTTTGGGACCTTCGTAGCGGATGACGACGACGTTACCCGGTTTGACCTTATGGCCGATGATACCGGCGATCGCCTCCTGCTGCGAATTGAAGCAGACGGCGGTCCCTTTGAACTGACGCATGCTCGGCGCGATACCCGCCGTTTTGACGACCGCACCCTCTTCGGCAAGGTTGCCGAAGAGAATGGAGAGGCCGCCGACCGGGGAGTAGGCGTTTTCGTTGGTGTGGATAACATTGGTATCCTTGATCGCCGCATCGGCGATGCGTTCGCCGATCGTCTCACCCGTGACCGTCGGGTTGTCCAGGTGCAGCAGTCCGCCGCGGCGGCTGACCTCTTTCATCACGGCGTTGACACCGCCGGCACGGCCGATGTCTTCCATGTGGACCGTTCCGAGGGAGGGGGAGATCTTCGCGATGTGCGAGACATTCTTGGCGATCTCGTTGATCTTGGTGATGTCGAAATCAACCTCTGCCTCTTTCGCGATGGCGAGCATGTGCAGGACCGTATTGCTTGAACCGCCCATTGCCATGTCGACGACGAAGGCGTTATGGACCGCTTTTTCGTTGAGGACATTGCGCATGTTGTACTTCGGATCATCCGCTTTGGCCATTTCGACGATGCGTTTGGCCGCTGTTTTGACCATCTCGATACGCTCCGGCGTCATTGCAAGGACCGTACCGTTGCCCGGCAGGGCGATACCCATCGCTTCGCAGAGGGTATTCATGGAGTTCGCGGTGAACATCCCCGAGCACGAACCGCCGGACGGGCAGGCTTCACACTCGATCTCGTAGAGCTCTTCGTCGCTCATATTCCCTTCGGCGTGCTGGCCGACGGCCTCAAAGGCCGTCGCGAGGTCGATCGGCGTTCCGTCTTTTTTGTGACCTGCTGCCATCGGGCCGCCGGAGACGAAAACGGTCGGGACGTTGACGCGCAGAGCGCCCATGATCATCCCCGGAACGATCTTGTCACAGTTGGGGATACAGATGAGCGCGTCGAGCTTATGGGCATTCATGACGGTTTCGATACTGTCGGCGATCAGTTCGCGGCTGGGCAGGGAGTAGAGCATCCCGTCGTGGCCCATGGCGATCCCGTCGTCGACACCGATCGTGTTGAACTCGAACGGGACGCCGCCCGCTTCACGGATCGCTTCTTTGACGATACGGCCGTACTCCTGCAAGAAGAAGTGGCCCGGAATGATGTCGATGTGGCTGTTGGCGACCCCGATGAAGGGTTTGTCGAAATCCTCGTCTTTGAGGCCGGTCGCTCTGAAAAGACTCCGGTGCGGGGTGCGGTCGAAGCCGCGTTTGACTGTATCGCTGCGCATAGGTCAGGTCCTTCTATATTTATATCAAATGCAAATTTTCGAGATTATAACGAAGTTTTCGCAAAAAACGGCGAAAAGCCCTTGACATCGGGAATGAATTTGCCTATAATTTCGGTCCACAACAACAGATGCGGGAATAGCTCAGTGGTAGAGCACAACCTTGCCAAGGTTGGGGTCGCGAGTTCGAACCTCGTTTCCCGCTCCATTTTTATTTTTAAACACCCCAACTGAAACTTCTTAGACTTCAACATAGAGGTTTGAGTTGGGGTTTTTTTTGGTGTCTTGAGCCCGGATGGCGAAATTGGTAGACGCAAGGGACTTAAAATCCCTCGATCATTGCGATCGTGCCGGTTCGATCCCGGCTCCGGGCACCACCGGTGGCGCCATAGCCAAGTGGTAAGGCATGGGTTTGCAAAACCTTGATCCCCGGTTCGAGTCCGGGTGGCGCCTCCACCAAACTCCGACTTTTATTTATGGACAGATGGCAGAGCTGGTTGAATGCACCGGTCTTGAAAACCGGCGAGGGTCATACCTCCCAGGGTTCGAATCCCTGTCTGTCCGCCACCCTTTTCCCTTTTAAATCATTCAGGCAGGTAATTGACATTTTCGAAATGTTATTGATTTAGCTGATTTATTCGCGAAAGTGTAACCCTCTCCCAACGATATCCCCCTAATCTGCAATTTACTTAGATTTTTTAATGTTATTAACTATTATGTTGTATTGTAATATAAGAATGTTTTGAGAATAGCCGGCTGCTCTATGAAGGTGTTTACCGGCCCTCATGTATAATCTGAGTAGATAGTTTTTATAAAAAGGGGTTCTGTGCGGCAGAATAGATTCCATCGGTTTGCGGGAAAGAGCGGCCTGCTCTTTCTCGGTCTGGCACTACTGTTTAATGCGTGCGGATCAGGTGGCGGTTCCTCGTCAACACCGGATGACCCGGTGGTTCCGACCGACCCAACGACGGTCGCAAACAGCATCGCCCTTGGCCCCATCAGCGGGGCAACGGTTACCGTATGGGATGTGGCGGGGCAGAACCTCTACCAGACGCAAACAACAACATTTAATGCTGCAACAGAGTTGATGGATGACAACCGGACGCTGGTACCGTACGTGGATCAGACGGTCGGAAAGTTCACAGTTGCGTCACTCGGGGGCTTGGCATCGACACGACTGGTACTGGTGAAAAGTGAAGGGGGTAAGGATATCGACCCTGACGACGACGGTCAATATGTTGAAGCCGAGGTCAAAGCTGTGCAGGGGAGCCTTTATGCTTATGTGACCGTGGCAGATCTGCTCAACAATGAGGTGAGGGTAAACGCTTTCACTACAATCGCTGCGGAGTGGATCCGGCGGGAGGGTCTGACGGACGAGACGGAGATCAAGTCGGTGCTCGCCCGCCTCTCCGGATTTCTTTTTGCGGCCCCGTCGACGGAACTCAGCACATTCAACCCTGCCAAGCTGACGGGCAGCACAATGGATGATCTGACACTCCTGTCTGATGCACAGTCTTATGTGAATGTCATGGCATCGACAACGATCCAGGAGCTTTTTGCGGGAACGACCCATCTTTTCCATGATACGGACAACGACGCTCTTTTTGATGATTTCGAGCTGCTCATTGGCAGTGATCCGACATCAAAGAACAGCGACGGAGATGCGCTCGGGGATTATGGCGAGTTTTTTGCCGGAACCGATCTGAACGTAAGCGATACATCGGTATATGAAGATATCCTATATCCCTATCAATGGCACCTTGAAAATACCGGTCAGGATGCCGGCAGTATTTATGGCGGCAGTGGTATACCGGGGAATGATATCAATGTCGCTCCGGTCTGGACATCTTACGCGGGCCGTCGGAATATTTATGTGGGGATTGTTGATACGGGAGTCCAGGCAATCCACCCCGATCTGGTGGCTAATCTGGACCTTTCAAAAAGTCACCGTTATTCCGATGGTTCCAGTGACCCCACACCTGATGCAGATCAGCTGGCATCGGACCCTTACGGCTCCAGCCATGGGACTGCATGTGCAGGGTTGGTCGCTGCGTCGGGCTGGAATGATGTCGGGGTACGGGGGGTGGCTCCCTTTGTGAAATTGGCGGGCTATAACGTGTTCTCGCTTCCGACGGATGCAAATTTTGCCGATGCGCTATCCAAGGAGATAGATATTTCCTCGAACAGCTGGGGGTATGGTTCGGAGTTCCTGGTCCCCGATCCGACGCTTGTTGCTTCAGCTCAGACAGTAACGGAAACAGCCCGGGATGGAAAAGGTACCGTCATTGTCTTTGCGGCGGGAAATGACCGCAACTACAACGGTTATAAAGATGAAAACAACAATACGCTTCATATCGGTAACGCCAACAATTCCGAGATATTGAATAACCCGTACGTTCTTACCGTGACTGCGATCAATGCGGATGGGCAATACTCCTCTTACGCCAATTATGGTGCCAATATTCTTGTGTCGGCACCCGGTGGGGAGTACGGTGTCAATGAACCCGCTATTGTGACGACGGATTATACGGGGCTGACCTACGGCATGGATTCGACGGGCTTTGCGGACAGCTATCGCGGCGGTTACCGTTTTGATGTCCCGGGCAATGAGAACGGAGACTATACCAACTATATGAACGGGACGTCGGCGGCAACACCAATCGTCAGCGGCATCATCGCGTTGATGCTCACGGCAAACCCTACGCTCACCTACCGTGATGTGGGTTATATCCTGGCGACGACGGCGAAGAAGATCGATCCGAGCGACGGTGACTGGATCAATAATGGCGCTGGTTATCCTGTGAATCATAATTATGGATTCGGACTGGTTGATACAGACAGCGCCGTTGCCGCAGCCGAAGGCTTTATCTCGCTGGGAGCGGAAACGGTGCTGCTCAAAAGGACGAATGACGCGGCCCAAGCTATCCCGGACAATAACACGGCGGGAGTGACCTCGACGATCAATGAGACCCAATCTTTGTCCGTGGAGCATGTTGACGTTTGGGTGACGATCTCGCATACCCGCCCGGGAGACCTCGATATCGTACTCGTATCGCCGCAGGGAACGGAGAGCCACCTGGCATACGGTGGTCAGTACTATCTCGAGGGGAGTTATTCCAACTGGCGATTTTCCACCGTCCGCTGTCTTGACGAGAATGCATCAGGAGCATGGACGCTGAAAGTAAAAGACCTCCGGACCGGCACGACCGGGACCCTCAACAGCTGGTCACTGCAGATCCGGGGGCATTAAGGGGTGCGTAAAATGATACGAATAATTGGACTTGTTTTATACCTATTGGCGGGAGCAGCTTTTGCCGTTGATGCCCCAATGATGACCAAACAGGTGCTTGAGACGAAAACATCCTCAATGGTTTTTTACCGCGCCGAGGATGAAATGGCCGTCATTCCCGCTGCAGGTGCATCGGCCAAGCGGGTCGTAGCAGCTGCCCCGGCCGACGTGGCGGCGAAGACGGCGGCTTTCGGCTCCGAATACCGGCGGGTGTTTTACACCTCTGAGCGCCGGAGCGAACGCAACCGCTTTATCGCGACGGGGAACTTCCTGGTCCGCCTGCAGCCGGATGTCAAGCCTGAAGCCTTTGCCACGGCACAGGGGTTGACCCTGAAGCAGACGGTGAACGTTTCGGCGGGTATCTACCTTTTCGCGCCCGCTGATGCCGGAGAAGTGATCGGACAGGTCAACCGCCTGAACACCCTTCCGGAGGTCGATTACGCCGAGCCGGAATGGATCAAACCGGTCCTGCTGCGGTGAGCACATTGTGCCCTGCTGGGCAGAGGCATTCTCTCTGGTATAACCTGCTATAATGCGCCCCATGTTTAAAAACTTCCGCAAATACCTCTATATGATCTGGCTCGGGAAGAAATTCATTCCCATTTTCCGCCATGTCTACCTGGACACACAGCTGGATGAACACGACCGTTACCATGCCCTTTCAAAAGAGCGCCAGAACTATTCGCTCAGCGTACTGGACTACCTTAACGTTGTTCCCGTGATGCATGGTGAGCTGCCCGAGGCAAACCGGGTGCTCTATATCGCCAACCACCGCAGCCTGCTTGATATCATCAGCATTGAATCACTTTTTTCGACGCAGCAGAAGGCGGGGATGTGGATCGCCAAGCAGACGTTGCTGGACAACAGGATCTACGGGAAGTTTTTCGAATACAGCGGCTGTATCGCGGTCGACCTCAAAGCGGGCAAGGGGATGCTCGCCTTCTTCAAGAAGATCAAGCATATTTTCCAGGTGGCGCCGGACCTCAACCTCTTTATGTTCCCCGAGGGGGAGCGTTTCGGCGGCGAGGGGGTTGGGCCGTTCCAGCCGGGCGCGGAGAAGATCGCCAAGGCGAACAAGATGCAGATCGTCCCGATCTATATCGACGACCAGCTCGAAAAGGTGTACCGGGCATCCCCGTTCAAACAGTCCTATGAAGTACACATCCACATCGGAGAACCGCTCGCTTTGGAAAACATAGAGGAGCAGTACCGCGCCTTTATGGAGACTGCTCAAAAAGCCTAGCAGGAAAGCTGCTTACATAAACTTTTAAACCTTTCCATTTATTTACGTTTCCCTGTGTTAGAATGAACCCCACTGGAAAATATGGCAGGGGGCAGTGATGAAAATGCTAATGGTGATGCTGGTGGCATTGCAGCTTTGGGCAGGTGAAGCGTTCCCGACGCTTTTTGCACAGATGGGGGATCCGCTTTATCGTTTTGCAGCCGGTGTCGGGACTATGGCAAGTGATGCGAAACTCGGCGACAGCGTGAATGCATACGTACGTCAGGCGGCATCTGTCAAAGAAACGGGACTGGAGGCTCAGTCGTCCGGGCAAGTACCGGCAAGAAACGCTTACCTCAAGGAGCTTCGTCAACTCCAGAAGTCACATGACCGCTTGATGATTGCAGTCAAACGGGAACTGCTTTCCGCGATGAAGGCCGGGAACGAAAAGCGTGTCGTGCAGATCGTATCGACGGAACCTTCAGTCGTACGGGATGACCCCGGTCTGCGGGAAAAGGTTGTGGCTTTCAGTAAAGCGAAAAAGCTAGGAGGGCAATCGGCCTTTTTGGACGCGCTGGTACGCGACAGCAAGGCGGAGGTCCGCTACGCGCAAAATGCTTGGGAGGCGCAGACGGGGGGAGGCGTTTACCACCCGCAAGGCAGACATCCGACGGTGACGGTACTGGGGACACCGACATGCCCGTACTGCATCAAAACACGTCGTTTCCTTCGGGAGCGGGGGATCCCGTTCCGGGATTACAATGTAAGGACCTCCGAGACAGGCAAGCGGCTTTTCAAAGAGCACGGGGGTACGGGAGTGCCACTGGTGCTTATCGGTGATGTGACGATCACCGGCCATAACCCGGCGGCGATCCTCCGGGCATACGGAAAGTAGGGCGGCTAAAACAGCGTAGGCTGCAGGGCCTTTAGGCGGAAGCTGCGGCGGTGGACGGCACTGTAGCCGTGGGTTTTGATCGCTTCGATATGCGCCGCTGAACCGTACCCTTTGTGTTTTTCAAAACCGTACTGTGGGTAGGTTGAGGCCAGGGCGACCATCTCCCGGTCCCGGGTGACCTTGGCGAGGATAGAGGCCGCGCTCACTTCGGGGACGTCGGCATCGGCCTTCACCTGCGTCCGCAGCCCCGTGACCCCGAAGGTCGAATTGCCGTCGAAGAGGTAGTCGGCCTCCCCCAGAACCGCCATGATCTCCTTGAGCCCTTTTGAGAGGCAGACCGAGATACCGTCATCGTCGATCTGCTGCGCGGAAAAACGGACGATGTGGTAGACGGCGTTTGCCGTTATGTTTTCATAGAGCGCTTCGCGCTTTTTCTCCGTCAGTTTTTTCGAATCGTTCAGGCCGACCAGCGGCGCGTGCAAAATAACGCCCGCCATGACGAGCGGACCGGCGATGGGGCCCCGCCCCGCTTCGTCGATCCCGCAAAGAGGTAGTACTGTTTCCATTCGGATATTTTAGGGTGTTCCGGCCCAAATATAGCTATAATCGGTAAAACGAGGGGAGGGAAAGCGCGATGCGGTTACTGTTGGTCTGGCTGTCGGCGGCGCTCCTGCTGTTTGGTTCGGAGGCGTCCGACATTGTTAAAAAGGTCGAGGACAACCTTCGGGGCAAAGACGTCTACATGAAGCTGGAGATGGTCATCACCTCGGTGCGGCACAAGCGTACGGTGCGGATCGAGAGCTGGGCCGAAGGGAAGACGAAGAGCTTTATGAAGATCCTCTACCCGCCTAAGGACCGCGGCATTACCTTTTTGAAACTCGACAAGCAGCTGTGGCAGTACGTGCCGAAGATCGAACGCATCGTCAAGATCCCGCCGTCGATGATGCTGCAGAGCTGGATGGGGAGCGATTTCACCAACGACGACATGGTCAAGGAGAGCTCGATGGTCGATGACTATGATGCGGAGATTCTCGAAAAAACGGCGGAGACGGTGACGATCGCTTTCACTCCGAAACCCGATGCGGCCGTCGTGTGGGGACGGATCGTCTCGAAGATCGACCGGCGGACCTACACCCAGATCCACGATGTCTTTTACGACGATTTCGGCAGCAAGGTACGTGAAATGTTCTACAGCGACGTTAAAACCTTCGGCAGTCACCATCTCCCGACGGTGATGCGGATCAAGCCGCTGGAGAAGGGCAAGGAGAAAAACGAGACGCTGGTGCTTCTCTCCGACGTCGTCTACGACCGGGGCGTGAGCGGCAGCTACTTCACCAAGCAGGCGCTCAAACGCTATTCGCGCTAGGGGCTCGCGATGTTCGGACTGGCGCTGAAAAACATCCTGCATTACAAGGGGCGGACCGTCGTTACCTTTGCCCTGACCTTTTTCAGCTCCCTGCTCTTTATCGTCTACGTCGCCCTGATGGACGGCTCGCACGCGCATATGCTCAAAAGTGCCCTCGATGTTTATGAAAACGCTCTGCATATCTATCAAAAAGGGTACCGTGAAGAGGGCGGGTACGACTACCTGCTGACCGACGTCTCCGAGGAGGAGGCGTTGCTGGCGCGCACGGAGGGAATCGCGGACTATGCTCCGCGCCTGGAGAGTTTCGCGCTGCTCTCGACTCCCCGGGACTCCGTCGGGGCGATGGTGGTGGGTATCGACCCCGGGCGGGAGCGCCGGCTCTCCAAAATGGCCGAAGCACGCCGCGAAGGGCGCTACCTCGAGGACAACGACACCAATGCGCTCTACATCGGCAGTGAACTGGCGGTCAGGTTGAAGGTGGGGGTCGGCGATACGGTGGCGCTCATCGGTACGGCGACGGACGACTCCTTTGCCGCCGACAACTTCCGGGTCGTCGGCATCTTCAAGACGGGCCTTTTCGAATTCGATTCCTCCTCCGCGTTTGTGAACAAGGCGTATTACGACACCCTGATGCTGAGCGGGGATATGGCATCGTATATCGTCGCTTCCGTCGATGATCTTAGCGCGTTACCGCAGACGGTCGAAGCGGTCCAGTCCGGGCTGGCCGAGGGGCTCGAGGCCGTGCCGTGGACGGTACTGATGCATGCGCAGGTGGAGGCGATGGAGGTGGACAGCGTCTTCGGTTACATCTCGATGGGGGTCTTCTTTGTCGTCATCTTCTTTGTCATCATGATCTTCAGTTTCCTCAATGTCGTCGGGCGGACCCGGGAGCTCGGGATGCTGCGGGCCATCGGCCTCTCCCCCCGGAATGTCTCCGTGCTGCTGCTGTTGGAGATGCTGCTGATCGCCCTTGCGGCCGTCGGGGCTTCCGTGGCAGTGGGGGCGCCGATCGCGTGGTATTACGAGCTGCATCCCGTCGTCATCGAAGGGATCGCGGAAGCGTACCGCGACTACGGGATCGTCGACGACCAGATCCCGATGCGTTTCGACGGATTCACCATCGGCTGGAACGCTGCGGTCGTCTTTGCCCTCAATATGCTGGCCGTGCTCTACCCTATTGCGGTCGTCAAACGTAACACCCCCGTAGAGGCGATGCACCATGTCTAGGACGACCCTCATTCTGGCACTGAAGATGGCATGGTTCAACCTGTGGCGCCGTGCCCGCCGTTCCGGGCTCGTTATTCTCATGATCGCCGGCAGTATGACGGCGATGCTCGCCATCGAAGGGCTTTACGACGGGATGGTCAAGACGATGCGCGAAAGCACGATCCGCAGCGACAGCGGGGAGATCTCCGTCTATGCCCCGGATTTCCGCCTCTACCAGAGCCTGGAGTACGCCATTGCCGATGACCGGCCCCTGCTGACGGCGCTCGATGCGGACCCGGCAGTCGCCGCTTACTCCGTCCGGCTCTCGCAGACCGGGCTGGCATCGACGGCACGCAAATCGGCGATGGGACGGCTCGTCGGCATCGACCTGGAGGCCGAAGAGCGCTTCGGGCAGCTCTCCGGCTTTGTCAAAGCGGGGAAGATCGACTGGGGACGGCGGCTAAACGGCTGCGCCATCGGCAAGAAACTGGCCGAAGACCTTGGCATTGAGGTGGGGCACCGCCTGGTCTTCTCGTCGCAGAACGCCGAGGGGGATATCAGTGCCGTTTCGCTCTACGTGACGGCGATCGTGCAGACATCGAACCTGCTCATCGACAACCAGACGATCTACGTGGCTCTGCCGCGCAGCCGCATTTTTTCGGGGCTGGGGGAGAACGGTGCGACCCAGGTGGCGCTGCGTCTGAAGGCACCTGCGGAAACGGAAGCGGTCGCTGCGCAGCTGCAGGCCGCCTTCCCGGGGCTTGAGGTCGAGACGTGGCAGACGCTCTACCCGGTGCTGAAGCAGATGCAGGAGATGATGGTCATCTTCAACTCCATCACCTTCGCCATCGTGATGCTCGTGGTCCTCATCGGCATCTTCGGGGTCATGCTCGTCTCGGTGCTGGAACGCACCCGGGAATTCGGCATCCTCATTGCGCTGGGGACACCCCAGTCGCAGCTGCGTGTCCAGGTGGCCGCGGAGGCGCTGGTGTTGGGCGTGGTCGGTTTCGTGCTGGGCGCGTTCACCAGTTACCTCGCACTGTGGTACCTGCAGACGCAGGGGCTTGATCTGCGCGAATACGCGGCAGGGCTGGAGGCGTTCGGCTACAATGCCGTCGTCTACGCCGACATCAAGAGCCGCTACTTTACCAATACGTTTCTGGCCATTATCGCCGCGGCGATCGTTTCGGTGCTGCTGCCGATGCGACGGCTCAAAAAGCTTAATCCTATCGAGGTGATACAGGTATGATCGAACTGCGCGGAGTGAACAAATACTTTTACAGGGATACGGAGCGCGAGGTGCATGCCCTGCGCGATATCGACCTCACCGTGGAGACGGGGGAGTACGGGGTCATCACCGGGCCGTCTGGCTGCGGCAAGACGACCCTGCTCAACGCCATCGGGGCGCTCGATGCCGTTGACAGCGGCTCCATTACCATCGACGGTACCGAACTCTCCGGCCTGGACGAGGGGGCACGCTCGCGGCTGCGCCTAGAGCAGATCGGATTCGTCTTCCAGGCCTATAACCTTGTGCCCGTGCTGACCGTCCGCGAGAACATCGGGTTCATTATGAAACTGCGCGGGTTTGCGCCGGAAGCGATCGAGACGCGGGTGGCGGAAGTCGCACGTCTGCTGGAGATAGAGGAGAAGCTCGATGCCATGCCGGGCCATATCAGCGGCGGCCAGCAGCAGCGTGTCGCCGTGGCCCGGGCGGTGGCCGCCAAACCGAAGCTCATCCTCGCCGACGAACCGACAGCCAACCTCGATTCGCGCAACTCCGAGCACCTGATGGCGATGATGAAGCAGCTCAACGCGGTCGAAAAGATCACGATCCTCTTCTCGTCCCACGACGATTACGTCGTGGAGCAGGCCCGCCGGATCATCAAGCTCAGCGACGGGCAAGTCGTGCCATGACCCTGTGGCGTTTCGCTGGCGCATCGTTACTTCTGGCGCTGTTGCCCCTGCGGGCGGCGGAGACGGCGTTCACGATCGAAAATACGAATTTCCTGCTGCAGCAGCACTCCGGCCTGGACGACACGGCGTACACCTATGACTACGACCGGCTCCGGCTCAGCGGCGGCTGGCGCAGCGGGGTGTATTTCCTGACGGGCATCGGGGACGTCGTCAACCACCTGGGCAATGGCTATGTGCACAGCGATGAATTCACGCTGCTGGACGACGTTCGGCCGGACATCCCGTTCGAAGTGCGCACCGAGGCGCAGCATTACGGTCCGGGGGCGGCCCATGCCCGGATCTACCGCCTCTACGGCGGCTACGAGGACAGTGTGCAGCGGATCACCGCGGGGATCCAGAAGATCAGCATGGGGGTGGGCCGGATCTGGACGCCGACGGACCTTTACAACGCGAAAAACAGTTACGCCCTGGAGCCTGATGAAGTGTACGGCGTGCTGGCGGCAACTTACAGCTATGCGCCCAGTGACCTCAGCACCGTCACTGCCGTGGCCTCGCTGCGTCGTGATCGCACGTTCAAGTATGCCGCGCGCGCGAAGGGGTACCTCTCCTTTGCCGACGCCGGCATCGACTTTATCCGGAGCGAAGATACGCTGATGGTGGGGTACGAGCTCGAAGGTAACTTCTTCGCTACCGGGGCGGAGTGGCGGAGCGAAGGGGGGTATTTCAAAAGCGACCTCCTGGACACGGAATTTTTCCAGGGGATCGCCGGGTTCGATTACGGCTTCGAGAACGGCATCACCTGGGCCGTCGAAGCGCTCTACAGTTCCGAAACCTTCACCTATACGCAGCTCCTTGACAACTACGCCGATGAACTGGTCGGCAATATGGTGCAGTCCCCCTTTTACGCCGGGACGACTTTCGTGTATGATTTCAACCTCGCCTTCAGCGGCTCCTTTCTTTATATAGAGAGTTTTGACGAGGCGAATAGCCGTTTTGTCGCCCCGTCGCTGACCTACACGCTGAATGACCACAACACCTTCACGGCCGGGATGCTGCTGGGTTTCGGCAGCGACAGCAGCGCCTTCGGCCCCTACGGCGAGCGCTTCTACCTGGAGTGGCAGGCCAGTTATTAGAGAGAGACAAATGTTTTCAAAACGTATCCTTGCCGTAACGGTTGCGATATCAATCGGCATCGCGGGCGTAATATTCGCCGCCTACAATTCGCCATCTTTTTTAAACAAGGATTGGACGATGAAGTTTGATAAAACCATTACAATGTTATCCGCCTCGGCTGCAGCACTGCTGATGCTGAGCGGCTGTACCGAAGACGGTTCCAACGGTGTTGACGGGATCACCCCGAACGTCAACGAAGCGACGCTGATCTCTTTCTCGGAGCTGAGCGCCCCTGTCCTCGACGAGGAGAAGTCCAGCCTCCGCGCAACGGACAGCGTCATTTACCTCCAAACGGGGAAAACGGCCCCGATCGGCTTTATGAAGCTGATGGCGACGGCCGATGTGAACAACGGCGAGACCTTCGGTCTGCTCAAAGACCACGAGGACAAGGCGATCAGTTTCACCGACGGCAGCCCGTACATCTGTAACGGTACGAACAGCGGTGACGGTTCGGGTCTGGACCACTCCTCGATCCTGCGCGCGAACGGCCGTATCTTTATGGTCAACCAGTTCGAATGCGGCATCGGCGGCATGTACGGTATGGAGTTGCAGCAGAACAACGGTACGCTCTCCGTCAAGCCGGACTCCATGCAGTATATCAGCCAGAAAGAAGGCTTCGGCGGCTGGGTTCACTGTGCCGGTATGACGACACCGTGGGAATCCCACCTCGGTTCCGAAGAGTATGAACCCGATGCGAAAACGATCGAGGATACGCTCGATCCGTCCACGATGCTGACAGGCAACTCACGCTTCAACGAGGTGACGAAGTTCTACTGGAAAGACGAGAACAACGCGAACGCCACGGCGAACAACAACCCGTACTTCTACGGCTGGATCCCGGAAGTCAAAGTCGACGCTTCTGCGGCGACACCGGTTTTCAACTATACAAAACACTTCAGCATGGGGCGCGCGGCGTGGGAACTTGCTTACGTTATGCCTGATGAACGTACAGCGTACCTCACTGATGACGGCACGAATGTCGGTTTCTATATGTATATCGCCGATGCGGCACAGGATCTGAGTGCAGGGACGCTTTATGCTGCCAAGTGGATCCAGACGTCCGATGAAGGTGCGGGCAAAGCGGACCTGATGTGGATCAAACTGGGCCACGCGACGGATGCCGAGATCGAAACGATCGTTGCCGGCGAGCCGGTCTTCAGCGACATCTTCGCCTATGAAGCGCCGGTGTCCGATGCCTGTACCCCGGGTTACACCTTCGTGAACACGGCGATGGGCAAAGAGTGTCTGCAGGTCAAAACAGGCATGGAGCAAGCGGCGGCATTCCTCGAGACCCGCCGTTATGCTGCAATGAAAGGTGCAACGACCGAGTTCAGAAAGGAAGAGGGCGTCACCTTTGACCCTGACCACGGTGTCCTGTTCGTCGCGATGAGCCAGATTCGCAAAGGGATGACGGACGGCGAGGGCGATGTTCAGCTCTCCGAGAACAAATGCGGTGCGGTTTACGGCCTCAACATCAACGGCGAGACGCAGACAGCCTACGATACAGCACAGGCAGTGATCGATAGTAACTATGTCGTCAACAACATGTACGGGGTGGTCGAAGGTGCACCGGCATCCTACCCGGAAGGCTCTGCGTATGAGAGCTACACCTGTGCGGTCAGCGGCATCGCCAACCCGGATAACCTGACCTACCTCGCGGGACAGAACATCCTGGCGATCGGTGAAGATACCGGCTACCACCCGAACGACTTTGTCTGGGCCTACGATGTCGTCAGTGAAAAGATGACCCGTATCATCTCTACGCCGTACGGCTCCGAGACAACGTCCCCGTACTGGGAGCGCGACGTCAAAGGGTATGACTACCTCACCGTCGTCACCCAGCACCCCTTCGGTGAAGTCTCCAGTGGCGACGTTGAATACGGCCTTGTCGGCCAGGCGACGGACGCGCAGAAAGAGTCCTTCGTCGGTGTCGTCGGACCGTTCAAGTTCTGATCGCCCCCGGGCGCTCAGGGAGGGCATCGCGCCTTCTCTTCGTGTAGACCGTACCGCCTCCTCCGTACGGTCTGCAAGGATAGAATCATGAAGTACCCCTCTTATCTCCTGGCTACTGTTTTACTCTTTGCAGGCTGCAGCAGCGACAAACCTTCAGGTGACGCCAATACGACGTCAACCCCGCTTCCCGAGGCCAATGTGAGCCTCTATGAAACGGACCAGGTCTTTACCGACGTGACGGCGATGACCGTCACGAACAGTTACGGCGCCTATGTGACGTCGCAGTGTTATACGAAGACCGAAGCAACCGACGGCAGTGTGCACAACCCCTGTTTTACCTGCCATATCAACTCGGTCGAACCCAACTATATCGACGACGCGGCCCTTCAGGAGACCTACGCTTTCAGCGAAGCGACCTCCAAGAACCCGTGGAGCAACCTCTTTGTCGACCGTACCGATGCCGCGGCCGCCGTCTCCGATGCGGCGATCACTGAGTACGTCCGCGGGGACAACTACTTCGACGCCAACGGCAGCATTATGCTCGGCGAGATCCTGAAGCATGTTCCGGAGGAGTGGGATTACAACCATGACGGGCAGTGGGGCGGCTTCATCCCCGACTGCTACTTCGCCTTCGACGGGGAGGGGTTTGACCGCGATCCGAGCGGTGACTATACCGGCTGGCGGGCCTTTGCCTACTACCCCTTCCTGGGCACCTTCTGGCCGACAAACGGCTCGACGGACGACGTGCTGATCCGGCTGCCGGAAGTGATGCGTCAGAACAAGGAGGGCGTCTTCGACAAAGAGGTCTACAAGCTTAACCTCGCCATCGTGGAGGCGCTGATCAAACGCAGCGACATAGCCATTGACCCGGTGGATGAGCAGGCGTACGGCGTTGACCTGAACCAGAACGGCACCCTCGACAGTGCGTCAAAGGTCGTCTACCGCTGGGCCGCACCCTCGTACGATTTTGAAAAGAAGCGTTTTTACGATTACTCCATGTACTACGTCGGGCGTGCCGAAAACGCACAGATCGACAACGCGCTGCACATGGCCCCGGGCCTCTACCCCGAGCAGACGGAGTTCCTGCATACGGTGCGTTACCTCGACGTGGACGCCGACGGCAGCGTCGGGATGGCCCCGCGGATGAAAGAGCTGCGCTACGGACGCAAGAGCGCCTGGAACACCTATCCGCAGCTCTCCAACGCGGCGCAGGCGGAGATCAAGGACAAGGATGCCTTCCCCAACCGGCTGCGTACGATCACCGGGAACGAAGAGACGGGGCTCAATACGGGGCTGGGATGGGTTTACCAGGGCTTTATCGAGGACAAAGAGGGGTATCTTCGGCCCCAGACCTACGAGGAGACGCTCTTTTGCATCGGCTGCCATTCGGGCATCGGCGCCGTCATCGACAGTACCTTTGTCTTCCCGCGCAAATTCGGTGCCGGGGCGAAGCAGATGGGGTGGTACCACTGGACCCAGTCGGAGAGCGGTTTTAACGCTCTAAAAGAACCGGTGCTGGCCGACGGCCGTTATGAGTACACCCTCTACCTGGAAGCGAACCATGCCGGGGACGAATTCCGCAGCAACGATGAGGTGATGGAACGCTTTTTTGATGCGAACGGGAGCCTGAAACCATCCGAGGTCGAAGCGCTGCACGGCGATATCTCCCGGCTCATCATCCCTTCGGAAGCGCGGGCGCTGCTGCTGAACAAGGCGTACCGGGTCATCGTGGAGGAGCAGAGCTACATCTACGGCCGCGATGCCCACGTGTCGCCCGCCGTGAATGTACACCAGCAGGTGCCGATCGATACGCCGACCGGTATCAAGGCGGTCACAATGGAGCGCTACCCGCTGCACTGACGCCTGATCCCCGCCGGGTTAACACCCCTTTGTGAGCAGGTGTTCCCGGAAGGCCTCGGCCGCTTTCGCTTCGCTGCAGAGGTAGCCCTGGTAGGCGATGGCAGGGTCGTTCTCACGCAGCATCTCGCGTTGGGCATCCTCCTCGACCCCCTCGGCGATCACCTGGTAACCGAACTGGCGGGCAATGTCGATAATGGCCCGCACCAGCGCGGCATCCTTGGGGTCCTGCAGGATGTCCCGGATAAAGCTCTGATCGATCTTGAGGGCGGAAAAAGCGAACTGCTTGAGATAGGAGAGGGAGGAGTAGCCGGTACCGAAGTCGTCGATAATGAACTTGATCCCTTCCTCATTGAGTGTTTCTATCAGTTTCTTTGTTTTCTCGAAATTCTCGATCAGGGCGGTCTCCGTGATCTCGAGCCGCAGCTGTTCGGGTTGGATGCCGTGGCGCCATACGGCTTTGATGATAGAGGCGGCAAAGTCGCTTTCAATCAGCTGGCGGGGGCTGATATTGACGGAGATGTATTCCAGGTTGAAGACCCCCTCCGCTTCCCAGCTGCTGATCTGCCGGCACGCCTCGTTGATAACCCACTCGCCGATCGCCCGGATGAGCCCCGACTCCTCGGCGACGGGGATGAAGTGGGCCGGGGGGATCTCGTTGCCGATCTCGTCATGCCAGCGCAGCAGGGCTTCGGCGGCGATGACCCGGTCGGTCGCGATCCGGACGATGGGCTGATAGCAGAGGCTGAAACCGTTGGTCTCGATCGTGTGGCGGAGGCGCTGCTGGGTGCGGAGGTAGTCCCGGGCTTTCTGGTCCATCTCCGGGTCATAGAAGCGCGTACGGTCGCGCCCCTCCTCCTTGGCCTGGTACATTGCCGTATCGGCGCGTCTGAGTACCTCGTCGATATCATCGGAATCACTCTCCAGGGTCGTGATACCGATGCTGCAGGAGGTGTAGAGCTGGTGCCCTTCGATGGGGAAGGGGCGGCGCAGAGCCTCATGGATCTTTTCGGCGACCTGGAAGGCATGGCGGATGGTGCCGTCCTCGTCGGTGGCGATCAGGGGCAGGAGGATGACGAACTCGTCTCCCCCGAGGCGGCTGAGGGTATCGCTCTCGCGCAGGAGGGTCTCGAGCCGCTCGGCCGCCTCGATCAGCAGGCGGTCGCCGACAAGGTGTCCGGCCGTATCGTTGATATGCTTGAAGCGGTCCAGGTCGAGAAAGAGCAGTGCCGAGTAGTGGGCCAGGCGCCGGTCCTCTTTGAGCAGCTGCCGGATGCGCTCCTTGAGGAGTTCGCGGTTGGGAAGCTGGGTCAGCGGGTCGTGCAGGGAGAGGAACTCCGCCTGTTTCATCGCCGCATGCTCCCGGGTTTTGTTGGTAAACATCGCCATGCCGCCGACCATGGTGCCATTCTGATCGACGATGGGGGTGAACTCCACCTTGATCCAGAGATCGAGGCCGCGCAGTTTGGTATGGTAGGGCCCTTCATAAACGGCGGGACGGGTGTAGTCGTTGTCATGGTAGGCCCCCTGAAGGGGGCGCTGGTCGGGGAGGTCCCGGAGGCTGAGGCCGACCAGTTCTTCGGGCCGGACGTGCAGGAAGCTGCCGAGGGCACGGTTGGCGTCGACGATGACAAGGTCGGTGTCGTAATAGAAGATGCCGATCGGCGTCTGATCGAACATCATCTGAAGGCGCTGCTCACTATTGCCGAGGCGCGCTTTGGCCTGGTGGTAGAGTTCGAGGTTCCGGTAGCTGTCGATCAGGCTGCGGTGAAACTCCTGGGCCGTACGCAGGACAACGGCGATAAAAGCAAGCACGAGGATAAAAGAGGCGATAAAAATCGGCGATCCCGCCTCGAGCAGGCGGTACGCCAGGGGGAAGAGCAGACCGAAAAGATAGAGAAACGAGAGGCGGAGATCCGCGGCGAGGGTACTCAGCGCCCCGGCACTCATTCCGACAATGATGATAATGACGAACATCTGGTAGGTGGGGGTGAGCTCGGTGAAGAAGAGCAGCGGTACGGCACCCCAGAGGAGTGCCGAGACCAGAACGCCGAGGTAGAGCCGCAGGTACCATGCGTCGTATTGCGGTGTCTTCTGGCGGAAGAAACGGCGGGTGTCGATGTAGCGGATCAGGGTGATCCCCGTCAGCACGGCGTACCAGATCGTCAGCTGTGTATGGTCGGCCACGGGCCAGAGCATGTAGATGAAAAGGGATGCATTGAACCAGATGACAATGGATGCCCCGGAGAGGTTGTCATAGAGCAGGCGCAGCAGCCGCAACCGGATATCATCGGCTTTGTTGAAGTGTTTGGAGAGATGCAGGAGGGAGAAGCCCTTCATCCGTGCCTTTCATTTTTCGGGCTATTATACTATATATTGTGTTTTGGCGGTACGGTCACTCCGCTTCGCTCAGGGCCCACTGCGCAAAGGGGATCATCTCCGCATCGACGAAAGGGTGGTGGAGGGAGGATTCGTTGCTCATGGTGATGACCTCGACCCGCTGTACGCCGTGGGTGACGATGAAGGCTTCGGCCTGTTCGATCTTCTTGAACAGGATCTCTTTGGTCCCGAAGGGCATGCAGAGAATGACGCGGCTGGTCTCGGGCAGGTAGAAGTCGATCTGTTCTTCATAGAAGATATCGCCGTGGTGCTTGACGAGTTCGGTCAGTACCATGTTCTCAAAGAGGCGTCCGAAGTGTTTCTGGAATACGAGGGCGTTCTTGAGCGCGATGTCGCAGAGGTAGAGCTTCTTGGTCGCCCGGGGGTGACCGAACTTCGCCACGGCATGCAGGTACCCCTCGGAGAGCATCCTGTCGTAGTGGCGGTAGAGCATATCCTTGGAGATCTTGCGTTCGCTCTTGAGTCGCTCGTAGAGCATAAAGGCGGAGACCTTCTGGGTGTGCAGGCGCGCGGCCAGCTGCAGCAGGTCGAAACCGATGTCGCCCAGGGCCGCCTGGAAGGCGCGCTGCAGCAGGGGGTGGCGCTCTTCGGAGGGGGTCTTGTGCATGACCGGCAGTCCCCCCAGCTGCAAAAAGTCGTTGAGGGCGCTTTCGTCATATTTGCGCTCGAAGGCCAGGAACTCCTCGAAATCCAGGGGATAGAGGCGGTAGTGGGGGAAGGCTCCGGTGTCGGGGACCTCGCGGCCGATCAGGATCAGCTGTGCGACTGAAGGGAGCAGCAGCTCCGGCCGGTAGTTGTCCAGCACGAGGATGGCAATTTCATGGGTGTTGCAAAAGGAGCGGATCTGGGCATTGAAGCGCTCCGTGTCGATGCGGATGTCGCTGCAGTCGATGTAGAGGTAGGAGGCCTTCTTCTGCTGCAGCAGGTAGTGCTTGATCAGCATGCTTTTACCGCTGAGGGGGATGCCGCTGAGGTAGAAGGAGTGTTCCGGTGTCGAGAATTTGCGTTCGACGTATCCGCCGGCATGGAGGTCCTGGCGGTAGAATTTTTCCAGCAGTTCGGTCATCTTTGCTCCCCGTTTTGGTCGGAGTAATTTTATCACTTCCTTTTAAAAAGGAAATAAATTTGTACAAAATTGGCCTTTACCCCCCTAAAACCCTTGAATTCGGAAAGTGATCTCAGTATAATTCCGCTCCCTTTATAATAGTTGGAGAAGATCCAACGAGTTCTTTTATGAGGAAAAACTATGGAAAAGATTCGTTTGAAACTGAGAGCGTACGATCACCGTGTACTGGATCGTTCGGTTAGTTCTATTGTAGAAGCTGTAAAGCGTACGGGTGCGGAAATCCGCGGTCCGATTCCGCTTCCGACAAAAATCCGTAAATATACGGTTCTCAAGTCCGTTCACGTCAACAAAGACAGCCGTGAGCAGTTCGAGATCCGCATGCACGCCCGTCTGATCGACATCGTCTCCGCTACGCCGGACACGGTCGACTCTCTGATGAAACTTGATCTGGCGCCGGAAGTGGATGTTGAAGTCCGCTCGATGGACAAGTAAGGAGTAGCACAATGGAATTTATTGTTGAAAAAATCGGTATGAGCCGTACGATCACCGTTCCGAGCACTCCGGTAACGCTTCTGAAAGTCAAAGAGGCAAAGGTCTGCGAAGTCGAGAACGGCCGCGCGATCGTTGCATACAACGACGGTAAAAAGATGAACAAATCTATCGAAGGTCAGCAGAAGAAATATGACCTGCCGAAAGAGTTCAACCGTTTCGTGACACTGACGGTCAGCAACACGGAAGCCGGTGATCTTGAAACAGCTTCCCTGGGTGAAGCGAAAGTGGTCAAAGCCTCTTTCAACACCAAAGGTCGCGGTTACAGCGGTGTTATGAAGCGCTGGAACTTTGCAGGGGGTCCTGCAGCACACGGTTCACGCTTCCACCGCCGTCCGGGTTCTATCGGTAACTGTGAATGGCCGGGCCGCGTTATGCCGGGCCGCAAAATGGCCGGTCAGTACGGTAACACGCAAGTCACCGTCAAAAACGAAGTGATTTCTTACGACGCAGAAAACGGCATCCTCGTCGTCGCGGGCTCCATCCCGGGCGCCAACGGTGCAATGGGTCGTGTAAAGGTTGTTAAATAATGAGCGCTATCGTATTGAATGAAAATTTTGAAAAAGCGTCCGAGCTGACACTGCCGGAAAGCTTTTCGGGTATCAATCCGCACAACCTCTACCTGTATGTTAAGTCATACCAGGCAGGCCTGCGTGCAGACACTGCTTCCGCCAAAACACGTTCACAGATGCGTGGCGGCGGTAAGAAGCCGTGGGCACAGAAGGGCCGCGGTGGTGCACGTGCCGGTTCACGCCGTTCACCGGTATGGGTCGGCGGTGCCGTCGTTCACGGTCCGAACACCGGCCGTAACTACGACCAGAAAGTCAACAAGAAGCAGAAGAAGCTCGCGCTGAACTTTGCCCTTGACGCTCTGGCACAAGAGGGCAAACTCTTCATCGTCGATTCGCTTGAAGTCGCTTCCGGTAAAACGAAAGACGCCAAAGCGGTCTTTGACAAGCTTGACGTACGCGATGCGCTGCTCGTCAAGTCTATTGTTGATGAGAAGACATTCCTGGCCTTCCGTAACATCCAGTCAACTTACCTGGTTGAAGAGAATGAACTGAATGCATTCCTGGCATCAGCATACCGCGCTGTCGTTATCGAAAAAGCGGTATGGGAAAATCTGACTAAAGAGAGCTAAGATGGCTGATATTACAGATATTAAATCAATCGTTTACACAGAGAAAACGCTTGGTCTGCAGGAAGAGGGTGTCGTCGTTGTTCAGACATCCCCGCGTATGACCAAAACCGGTCTCAAAGAGGTGTTCCGTGAGTACTTCGGTGTTATCCCGACACGTATCAACTCACTGAACCAAAGCGGTAAGACAAAACGCTTCCGCGGTGTCATGGGCAAGCAGAACGACTATAAAAAGTTTTATGTCAAGCTGCCTGAGGGCGCAGCAATCGAATCGATGGCGGTGTAATCATGGCAATTAAAACTTACAGACCAATTACCCCGAGTCGCCGTTTCTATACGAACATCGACTCCGGTGACATCACAGCAAAAGCATCCGTTCGCGGCCTGCTCAAGAAACTGCCGGCGCACGCTGGTCGTAACAACAACGGTCGTATCACGTCCCGCCACAAGCAGGCCGGTGCGAAGAAACTGTACCGTATCATCGACTTCAAACGCAACAAGTTCGGTATCCCGGGCAAAGTCGCTGCGATTGAATACGATCCGTACCGTAACTGCCGTATCGCACTGATCACGTATGCAGACGGTGAGAAGCGTTACATCCTCCAGCCGAAGGGCCTGAACGTCGGTGACACGGTTGCAGCTGCAGTCGAAGGTCTCGACATCAAGCCGGGCAACGCGATGAAGCTCAAGAGCATTCCGGTCGGTACGACCGTCCACAATGTCGAGCTCAAGCCGGGTAAAGGCGGCCAGATGGTCCGTTCCGCCGGTGCTTCCGCGCAGATCATGGGTCGTGACGGCAAGTACGTCTCCCTGCGTCTGCCTTCCGGTGAGATGCGCTACGTCCTCGGCGAGTGTATGGCGACTGTCGGTACTGTCGGTAACGAAGAGTACAGCAACATCGTCTTCGCAAAAGCCGGTCGTACACGCCACATGGGTATCCGTCCGCAGACGCGCGGTTCCGCGATGAACCCGATTGACCACCCGCACGGTGGTGGTGAAGGTAAGACAAACTCCGGTCGTCACCCGGTTACTCCGTGGGGTAAACCGACCAAGGGTGCGAAAACGCGTCGTAAAAAAGCGAGCGATAAGCTTATTATCACTCGTCGTAAGAAAGGTTAATCGATGGCACGTTCAGTAAAAAAAGGTCCGTTCGTAGACGACCATTTGATGAAAAAAGTGCTCGCAGCCAAAGAAGCGAAGAGCAATAAGCCTATCAAGACATGGTCACGCCGCAGCGTGATCCTGCCGGATATGATCGGTCTGACACTCAACGTCCACAACGGACGCCAGTTCGTACCGGTCTACGTCACAGAGAACCACATCGGGTACAAGCTCGGTGAGTTCGCGCCGACACGTACATTCAAGGGCCACAAGGGCTCTGTACAGAGAAAAGGGTAACGCATGGCAAGAGCACTGTTGAAATTTATCCGCGTCTCTCCGACGAAGTCTCGCCTCATCGCACGCGAAATCCAGGGCATGAACGCTGAAGAAGCGATCGCAGCGCTGGAGTTCACACCGAACAAAGCGGCGAAGATCATCTCTAAAGTCGTTGCATCGGCTGTCGCGAACAGCGGCAACGATGCCAGCGACTGTGTGATCACTTCTTGCCGTGTTGACAACGGTCCGGTTCTCAAACGCTTCCGTCCGCGTGCTCGCGGTATGGCAAGCGGGATCCGCAAGCCGACGGCACACATCTTAGTAGAAGTAGAGGGTAAATAATTATGGGTCAGAAAGTCAATCCGATCGGATTCCGTCTGGGCATCAACCGTAACTGGGAGTCCCGCTGGTATCCGAATTTCAAAAACGCACCGGCCAACCTGGGCGAAGACCACAAAATCCGTACTTTCCTGAAAAAGGAACTCTACTATGCGGGTGTGAACAACATCATCATCGAGCGTACGGTAAAGCGTCTGCGCGTGACTATCGTCGCAGCACGCCCGGGTATCATCATCGGTAAAAAAGGTGCTGATATCGAGAAGCTCAAAACAAAGCTTCAGAACCTGATCGGCAAAGACATTGCCGTCAACATCAAAGAAGAGAAAAAGTCGATGATCGCGGCGCAGCTGGTTGCCGAGAACGTCGCGACACAGCTGGAGCGCCGTGTTGCGTTCCGCCGTGCGATGAAGAAAGTAATGCAGAACGCACAGCGTGCCGGTGCCAAAGGTATCCGTATCGCCGTCGCAGGCCGTCTCGGTGGTGCTGAAATGGCACGTACCGAGTGGTACCGCGAAGGTCGCGTGCCGCTGCATACGCTCCGTGCCAAAATCGATTACGGTTTTGCCGAAGCGCATACAACCTACGGCATCATCGGTATCAAGGTCTGGATCTTCAAAGGTGAAGTCCTCTCCAAAGGTATCCAGCCGGAACCTAAAGAAGAAGATAAGCGTGAGCGCCGCGGTCGTGCTCCGAGAAAGGCGGATTAATCATGTTGATGCCAAAAAGAATGAAATACCGCAAGTACATGAAAGGTCGCAACCGCGGTAAAGCGCGTAGCGGCTACAAGCTTGCATTCGGTGATATCGCGTTCAAAGCGGTCGAAGCGGGTCGTATCAACTCCCGTCAGATCGAAGCGGCGCGTATCGCGGCAACCCGTCACATCAAGCGCCAGGGTAAGATCTGGATCCGTGTTTTCCCGGACAAGCCGCTTACAGCGAAGCCGCTTGAAGTACGTATGGGTAAAGGTAAAGGTGCGATCGACCAGTGGGTTATGAATATTAAACCGGGTCGTATCATCTTCGAAATGGGTGGCGTTGAAGAGTCCCTGGCACGCGAAGCGCTGACGCTTGCGATGCACAAGCTGCCATTCAAAACGAAAATTGTAACGGCGGAGATGGACAATGAAGTATACTGATTTGGCAGAGAAGAGTTCAGCGGAACTGAGCGCGATGCTCAAAGAGAAGAAGACAGAACTCTTCACGCTGAGACTGAAGCAAAAAACGATGCAACTGCAGAACACGAGCGAACTGCGCAACGTGCGCAAAGATATCGCCCGTATCAACACTGCGCTCAGCGCAGCGAAGTAAGGAGACCCGAATGTCTAAACGTGAAATTCAGGGTGTAGTCGTCAAGAAAGCCGGTGACAAAACGGCGACGGTCGTTGTCGAGCGCCGCGTTATGCACCCGCGCTACCACAAAACGGTCAAGCGTTTCAAAAAGTATCTCATCCACGATGAGAACAACACGCTCAACGTCGGTGACGAAGTGATCGCGGTCGAGTGCCGCCCGATGTCCAAGACAAAGTCTTTCGAACTTAAAAGCGTTGTCGCCACAGGAGTAGAGTCATGATCCAGAGCTTTACTCGTCTGAACGTTGCAGATAACACTGGTGCGAAAGAGATCATGTGTATCAAGGTTCTGGGCGGTTCCAAGCGCCGTTACGCTTCTGTAGGTGACGTTATCGTTGCTTCAGTCAAGAAAGCGCTCCCGACCGGAAAAGTCAAAAAAGGTCAGGTCGTCAAGGCAGTCGTTGTCCGTACGAAAAAAGAAGTACAGCGCGAAAACGGTTCTCTGATCCGTTTCGATGACAACGCCGCCGTCATCCTCGACGCGAAAAAAGAGCCGATCGGTACCCGTATCTTCGGTCCTGTTAGCCGTGAAGTACGCTACGCAGGGTTCATGAAGATCGTTTCCCTGGCTCCGGAGGTTGTGTAATGGCAAAGTTTAACTTCAAAAAAGGCGATATGGTCGAGATCATTGCCGGTGACGACAAAGGCACCAAGGCAGAAGTTCTGATGGTCATGCCGAAAGAGAACAAGGTCCTCGTCAAAGGCTGCAAGCTCGCGAAAAAAGCGGTCAAGCCGACCGAAGAGAACCCGAAGGGCGGATTCATGAGCAAAGAGATGCCTATTGATGCATCCAATGTCCGCAAAGTGGAGGCGTAAGTTATGGCACGTTTGAAAGATAAATATGTCGCAATGAAACCGGAACTGCAGAGCAAAATGGAGATCCAAAACCCGATGCAGATCCCTGCTGTCGAGAAGATCATCATCTCTGTCGGTACCGGCTTCGCGATGAAAGACAACAAACTCATCCAGAACATCCAGGACACGATCAGCCTGATCGCCGGTCAGCATGCGACGGTCGTAGACGCACGCAAATCCGTCGCAGGCTTCAAAGTCCGCGAAGGGATGCCGGTCGGTGTCAAAGTCACCCTGCGCGGTGAGAACATGTACACTTTCCTGGACAAACTGATCGCCGTCGCTCTGCCGCGCGTGAAAGACTTCCGTGGTATTCCGCGCAACGGTTTCGACGGCCGCGGTAACTACAACTTCGGTCTGAACGAGCAGCTGATCTTCCCGGAAGTCAACTATGATTCCATCATGCAGATTCACGGGATGAACATCACGATTGTCACAACAACACAGAGTGACAAAGAGGCATTGACCCTGCTCGAAGCAATGGGTATGCCGTTCGCGAAAGGGAGAGAGTAATGGCTAAGAAGTCCATGATCGCAAAACAGCAGCGCAAACCGAAATTCGCGGTTCGCGCCTATACACGTTGCCAGATCTGCGGCCGCCCGCACTCTGTTCTCCGTGACTTCGGTATTTGTCGTGTTTGCTTTAGAAAAATGGCAAATGAGGGATTGATCCCAGGCGTCAGAAAGTCAAGCTGGTAAGCTTGAAACTCCTGACTGTTAGCAAGGAAAAATAAAATGGTAAATGATCTTATTGCAGACTCTTTGACCCGTATCCGGAATGCAGCGATGCGTCGCCTCGACGTCACAACGCTGATGCACTCCAAGTCAGTCGAAGCAGTTGTCGGTATTCTCGCAGAGAAGGGCTACATTGATAGCTTCAACGTTGTCGAAGACGGTAACAAGAAAAGCATCAACGTTGTGTTGAAGTATGATGAAGCGGGTAAAACCGTCATCAACGAGATGAAGCGCGTTTCCAAACCGGGACGCCGTGTCTACAAGGGCCGTGATGAAATCAAGCGTTTCAAAAACGGTTACGGTACGATCATCGTCAGTACTTCCAAAGGTGTCATCCCGAACGATAAAGCTTACGAGCTTGGCGTCGGCGGTGAAGTACTTTGTACAGTTTGGTAAGGAGATAACACATGTCACGTATTGGTAAAGCTCCGGTCGCATTCCCGGCCGATGTGAACGTAACGGCTGACGGTGAAGTTATCACTTTCAAAAAAGGCAACAACACGCGTACCCTCGACACGAAAGGCAACGTTGAATTCAAAATCGAAGACAACACGCTGACGTTCGCATCCAAATCCGATGCACGCGAGCACCGCGCTTTCTGGGGAACCTACCGTGCCCTCGCTGCAAACATCGTCAAAGGCCTCACTGAGGGCTTCACGAAGCAGCTCGAGATCAACGGTGTCGGTTACCGTGCCGCGGTCCAGGGCAAAGTCCTGAACCTGCAGCTCGGCTTCTCCCATGACATCAACTACGACATCCCTGCGGGTGTTGAGGTTTCTGTCGACAAGAACGTTATCACCCTCAAAGGGATCGATAACCAGCAGATCGGCCAAATGGCTGCCGAGATCCGCGCTTTCCGTCCGCCGGAGCCTTACAAAGGCAAAGGTGTCAAATATGTTGAAGAGCATATTGTCCGCAAAGCCGGTAAAACAGCTAAAAAATAAGGGGTGAGCAGATGAATGCAAAAGTATTGAAAGCAAAAGTTTCAAAACGTGTTCAGCGCAAGCGCCGCATCCGTGCAAACATCAACGGTACGGCAGCAAAGCCGCGCGTCAGCATCTTCCGCTCTAACCGCTACCTCAGCGTCCAGGCAATCGACGACGCGAGCGCGGTGACACTGGCAGCTTCCAACACGAAGCCGCTGGGTGCGAAAGCGAACAAAGAGGGTGCGGCAGCACTGGCAGCGGATTTCGCAGGCAAGCTCAAAGCAGCCGGCGTCAGCGAGATCTTCTTTGACCGTAACGGTTACGTCTACCACGGCGTCGTTGCGGCCTTTGCCGATGCACTTCGCGCGAACGAAATTAAGTTCTAAGGACTGATCGATGAAAGATATCAACAGAGAAGAATTCGAAGAATCGATCGTACACATCGGTCGGGTCACTAAAGTTGTCAAAGGTGGTCGTCGCTTCCGTTTCACCGCGCTGGTCGTGGTCGGTAACAAGAACGGCGTCGTCGGCTTCGGCTACGGTAAGGCCAAAGAGGTTCCGGACGCTATCCGCAAAGCGGTTGACGAAGCGTTCAAAAACTTGACGGATGTTAAGATTAAAGGGACTACAATTGCGCACGATATCGAGCACAAGTTCAACGCAAGCCGCATCCTGATGAAACCGGCATCCGAAGGTACCGGTGTTATCGCCGGTGGTGCGATGCGTCCGGTTCTCGAACTGGCGGGTATCCAGGACATCCTGACGAAATCCATCGGTTCGAACAATCCGAATTCGGTTGTCCGCGCGACGATCGAAGCGCTTGCGCGTATGAAAGGATAAGCATATGGCACTCGAAAACTTGACACCTGCAGCGGGTTCTACCAGCGCTACTAAGCGCCTGGGCCGCGGTCAGGGTAGCGGTAACGGTAAGACCGCAGGTAAAGGTAACAAAGGTCAGAAGGCACGCAGCGGTTACAAAGCCAAGCGTAACTTCGAGGGTGGTCAGCAGCCGCTGGCTCGCCGTCTGCCGAAGATCGGATTCACGTCACGTGTTGTCAAACCGTACGTGATCAACGTTGACCGTATGAAAGCGGTCGCGGCACTCGACGAGATCACAGTCGAAGCGATCCGCGGTGTTCACAAGATGGGCAAAGCCGTGACGAAGGTTAAACTGGTCGGCGCTTCTGCGAAAGACCTCGCTTCCAAGATCAAAGACGAAAACGTTACAACAACCGGCAAGTAATGAACCAGCAGCTCATCAACAAGATCCTCATTACGATCGGGTTTCTGTTCCTCTACCGGCTCCTGGCCTACGTGCCGGTGCCGGGCGTAGACACTGCCGTCATCGCCTCCTTCTTCGATTCACACTCCTCCGATGCACTCGGTCTGTTTAACATGTTCAGTGGAAACGCCGTCGAACGTCTCTCCATCATTTCACTCGGTATCATGCCTTACATCACCGCGTCGATCATTATGGAACTGCTTGCAGCGACCTTCCCGAACCTCGGACAGATGAAAAAAGAGCGTGACGGCATGGTCAAATACATGCAGATCATTCGCTACTCCACGATCGCCATCACCCTCGTGCAGGCGGTCGGTGTCAGCATCGGTCTGCAGAGCATGACCGGCAAAGACGGCAGCAGCGCGATCCTGATGGACCATGGCACCTTTGTAATGGTGGCGGCGATCTCCATGCTCGCCGGTACAATGCTGTTGATGTGGATCGGTGAGCAGATTACGCAAAGCGGCGTCGGTAACGGTATCTCCCTGATCATCTTCGCGGGGATCGTTTCCGCGATCCCGTCCGCGATCGGTCAGACGGTCACGATGCTCAACACGGGTGCGATCAGCTTTATCACGGTCATTGCGATCCTGCTGCTGATCCTCGTCACCGTCGGCATTATCATCTACGTGGAACTCGGCGAACGCCGTATTCCGGTGACCTATGCCAAGAAAACGATGATGGCGAACCAGAACAAGCGCGTGATGAACTACATCCCGATAAAGGTCAACCTCTCGGGTGTCATCCCGGTCATCTTCGCTTCGGCGATCCTGATGTTCCCGATGACGGTGCTCTCATCCAGCACGAACCCGTATGTTCAGGCGGTAGCGGACCTGCTCAACCCGAGCGGCTACTTCTTCAACTTCCTGACCTTCCTCTTTGTCGTCTTCTTCGCATACTTCTATGCGTCGATCGTCTTCAACGCCAAGGATATCTCCGATAACCTGAAGCGCCAGGGCGGTTTCATTCCGGGTGTACGCCCGGGTGAAGCGACGAAGGAGTTCCTGAACGAAACGGCATCACGCCTGACGTTCACCGGGGCGATCTACCTCGGCCTGGTGGCGACACTGCCGTGGATCATCGTCAAGGGGATGGGCGTACCGTTCTACTTCGGCGGTACGGCCGTCCTCATCGTCGTTCAGGTCGCTCTTGATACGATGCGCAAGATTGAAGCGCAGATCTACATGAGCAAGTACGAAACTCTCAGCGCGGTTGGTCTGTAACTCCCATGGCCATCGCGCTGCGCAAACCTGAAGAGATCGAAAAACTCCGTGCCGCCAACGCCATTGTCGGCGGTACCCTTGACCTTCTCCGTAAAGAGACCCGTCCGGGACTGAGCCTCAAAGAGCTCGACGCCATGGCCGAGGATTATATCCGCAGCCACGGCGCGCGTCCCTCATTCAAAGGGCTCTACGGTTTTCCCAATGCCGTCTGTACCTCTCTTAATGAAGTGATTATTCACGGTATTCCCAATGATTACAAACTGCAAGAAGGCGATATCATCGGTTATGATATCGGGACGGAACTGAACGGCTATTACGGCGATTCGGCCATTACCGTTCCGGTCGGGAAGGTCACCGAGCAGGACGAGGCGCTGATCGCCTGTGCCAAAGACTCGCTCTATTACGCCATTGATACTATCAAAGAGGGGATGCGGTTCAAAGAGCTTTCCATGGCCATAGAACAGTTTATCCTCGAGCGCGGCTTCGTGCCGCTGCGCGGATTCTGCGGCCACGGTATCGGCAAGCGCCCCCACGAGGAGCCGGAGATCCCCAACTATCTGGAGGGCTCCAACCCCAAGGCGGGGCCGAAGATCAAGAACGGCATGGTGTTCTGCATCGAGCCGATGATCTGCCAGAAAGAGGCCAAGGCCGTGATCCTGGAAAACGGCTGGGACGTTGTCAGCAGCGACAACCTCCGCGGATCGCATTACGAACATACGGTTGCTGTCATCGGCGGCAAAGCGGAAATCTTATCATTACCCCAAGGAGTATAAATGGCAAAAGATGATGTCATTGAGGTTGACGGTACAGTAGTTGAAGCGCTGCCGAACGCGACTTTTCGTGTAGAGCTTGAGAACGGCCACGTGATCCTGTGTCACATCGCCGGCAAGATGCGGATGCACTACATCAAAATCCTTCCGGGCGATCGCGTCAAGCTCGAACTGACGCCGTACAGCCTGGACAAGGGCCGTATTACGTACCGCTACAAATAGGTCTTGCCTCCCCCATGGAATTCGCACTGCTTTTCAGTGCGTTTCCAGCATGAACTTTTAAACTTTTTGGATATAATTTCCCTCCTCGTCGGGATGTAGCGCAGTCTGGTAGCGCACCAAGCTGGGGGCTTGGGGGTCGCAGGTTCGAGCCCTGTCATCCCGACCATTTTCCACCACACATTTTTTCAATATTTAGGTTACTATTTCAGATTCCACTTTCGCCTTTACCGGCACGGAGCACTGCTTGCGGCAAATCAGCAATTTTGTCTACTGCGATGAGTTCATCGCCGACCTCCGATACGAGACCCGCCTGATGGCCAACCCCTATTACGACTTTCCCTATCTGATCATCGAGAACTTTCTCTCCGCAGAGGCCTGTGCGGAGATCGCCGCGTATACTTCTGAAAAGAGCGAGGGGGAGCGGGCCATGGTCAAGCACAGCCAACTCGGCGTCATTGTGCCCGAACTGGAAGAGGATATCCGGAAGACGGCGATCCATGAGCTGCCTGATATTCTGCTCGAAGGGTATCATCTGAGCTTTGCCTATTACCAGAAACAGATCGAAGACTATTTCAGTGTGGCGCTCACGACGGCGACGGAGGTTCAGGCCCTGGAGTACACCAAGGGTGGCTTTTATATCAAGCATGCCGATGACTCGAACGAGCTCGTCAATAGTGACGGGGAGACGGTGGGCTTTACGCAGGTGGCCCCGGAGCGCAAGATCACGACGGTGCTCTTCGCTACGTCGCACCGCGAGATAGAGGGGGAGGAACGCCACTTCACCGGGGGAGAACTGGTCTTTAATTACCTGTTTGATGCGGATGGCATGCCTATTCATATTCGGCCGAAGGCGGGGGATATGGTCATCTTTCCGAGCAATCCTGTTTACAGTCATGAGGTCCTGCCTGTCACCGGCGGATACCGGCTGACCCTTGTCCAGTGGCATGACGCCATCATCAGCTGAAAAAATCGGGGTAGCAGGAGGAGACAGAAAGCACGAAATAAAATGGTGTATAATGACTCAATGATGTAATAATTTCTCACAGTTCAATGAAATAAAACATTGGTTGAAGGAGAGGCGATGATCAAGTCGAATATCACCCTTTTCGAAGGGATTCTGCACCGCGCCTTTGACCGTTTTTATGAAGACCTGATCAAGAATACCTATGTGGAGGAGTTTCTCAAAGGGGTGGATCTCGCTAAGCTGAAGCAGGCCCAGCTTGCCAGTTTCCTTGAAGCCGTCTACGATGACGATGAGGCTTTTTTTGCACGTTTCAAACAGCTGGGCCTCTTCCATTTCAAGATGGGTCTTCCCTATGTCGAATACCGCGGCGCCTTCGATACGCTCTACACCTTCATGATCGACGAGCTCGAAGAGGTGAACGATATCAAGGGGTTGCCCGACGCGATCGAGCTCTATATCCGCCGGGCGATCAACGCCAGTGCCGCCGGTTACCTGGCGCCCAACCTTGACAGTGACCAGAAGACCCTCGAGCGCCAGATCAAGCAGCAGATCGGCATCCCCGCGGTCAAAGAGCACCTGGAGTGGATCCTCGAGGTGATCAAGGATATCCGCCTGATGAATCCCGACGCGCGGATCGAGTTTGACGAACACCGCTGCATGTGCGGCAGCTGGCTGCACAGCGAAGAGCTTGTGAAGTTTATCCCCGAACCCATGGTGCGGCAGGATATGCTGGACACCCACCGTGATATCCACCTGATCACCATGAACATCTACCGCTCCATCAAGCGCGAGGATTACCACAAGATCTTCATCGACTACGTCATGCTGGTCCGCCAGTCGATGTACCTCTACAACGAACTCAATATCAACGTCACCCAGCAGACACTTATTGATGATGTCTCCAAGGATGCCCTGACGGGTCTGCTCAACCGCCGCGACCTCATGGAGATCCTCAGCAGTGAGATCCGGCTGCACAGCCTGATCGGCACGGTCTTTTGCGTTGTGATGCTCGACCTCGACCACTTCAAGGCGATCAACGACACCTGCGGTCACCAGGACGGCGACGTGGTGATCGTCGGTATGGCGGAGACACTCTCAAAGCATTTGCGCAAAACCGATCATATCTTCCGCTACGGGGGGGAGGAGTTTTTGGCGATTCTGCCGGGGACGACGGCCCAGGAGGCATTTGCCATCTGTGAAAAGATTCGTACCGGTTTTGAAAACCGGAGCTGGGAAGGGTGCGTCATCACGACCCCCGTCACGGTCAGTATCGGCATCGCCGAATACAGCGAACGGCTGCGCGACAACCCCCGTCACCTCGTGTTCGAGGCAGATATGAACCTCTACCGCGCCAAACAGCTCGGCCGAAACCGGACGGTGATGTAGCACCGCTATTCGCCGGCATGCAGCTGCAGACAGGTGTGGCATCTGCTCCGCGCCAACCAGTCAGGAAATGCGCGCATGATGTGATTTAAACATCAGTAAATTGGTAAGAGAAAACCATAAGTATTTTCCCTCCTTCCCACTACATGAATTTCAGCCCCTGTTTATTGGAGAAGTATTAAGATGGCTGAAAATATTTAAAAAAGTTGAAAAATGCGCTACATTGTTTCCATGATACTCTTGTCCGCAGCCGTACTTTTCCAGGGATGCTCCGAGCGGGACCAACGCACTGAAACGAATACGATGCAAACCATCGACCCCGCCCTGCAGACGCTGGAGCTGCAGATCGAAACCGTTGAGCTTCCGGAGAACAACGAAACGGCAGTGATGCTTAAGACGGACGACGGGCAAGATATCACTTCCAATAAAAATATCGTCTGGCATATCAGCGATACAAACGTGACCGAGATCAACGGCACGAAGCTGTTCGCCAATGCGGAAGGGTCGGCGACGGTCCGGGCAGAAGTCGACGGGGAATATTCGCAGGAGCAGAACGTGACGGTCTACAAGATTATCCATGGCCACCGCCTACCGCCGGAACCCGACCCGAAGATCAATAATTCAACGCTGCTTGGAGTCGACAGCAATGATAACGGCGTTCGGGATGATGTGGAGCGGTGGACCATTCTGAAATACAAAGAAAAGCACCCCATTGTTACGTTGATTGGTCTACAGGGGGCCAGAGCCGCACAGATTATTATCCAGGAGCCGGAGAAGGGACGAGAAACGAGACATATTTTTAAGAAAGCTCAATATTGTTCTATTTATTTTAAATCGCGTGCAGATTATTATGGCGAACCATTACTTATTGATGAATTCATGTGGGGCGACGATTTTAATAATATTCAATTTAATACTACGCAAAGAGCACGTGCATATGCAATTTATAATGTAGCATTGAGTGGTGGCGTCTACTCCGCACCAACTAGTCAGGAAATGAGAAATCAATGCGATTTTAATGTTTTGGAAATGCTGAAGAATGGTCAATGAAAAAACTTATTTTTTTTGTCATTTTTATCATAATATTTTCAGGACCTACTAGTTCTAGTGAAATCGACGAACGAAAAAGTGATATATTTTTTGCAAACGGAATATTGACTACAGAAGCCGAAGCTGATCAACATTTACAAGACCGTTTATTCAGCATAGTGAGAAATGGCATTTATAATGGTGACGAAGATGAAATGGTGAAATACCACTATTTCAAACTTGCCTACAACTACAGTTTCAAAAAAAATTTCGGGAAGGCGGCAGGAGCACTGTTGGACATTATGGAGTCCTACGAACAACTGAAAAATACTTCAGTCGGATGGACTCTTTTTGATTTGGTGGTCAATTTCGCGAGCAAAAAATATCTGAAAGTACCCTCTTTGGGGTCGACTTCTGGCGGTACCACCAAAACGCTGAAGGAATATCTAATCGACAACGGAATGGCAGACTATCTTGCAGAGTTTGTAGAGGATCAAATCGGAAAGAATAATTACGACACGCTCATCAACATCCAGCAAGCTATACTGGGAGATTTAATTGACGCACAACATACTACTGATCTTAACGAACAAATATCATCTTATAAGGACACCATTCGTTCTGGACGAGCGGCGATTGTTGTGGCACATTCGCAGGGAAACCTTTTTGCCATTGAAGCCTATGATGGTCTTGAAGACGAACATGCGAAGACCGAACAAAGATGGTGGATGCAAAAATACTTTTATCATATCAGTGTGGCCTCCCCAGCGACGCGATTTGCGGGGGTAGATCATTGGCTAGTAACCTTTGAAAATGATCCTATAAAAAATATACCGGGCTGTGTTGGATATAACATACCGAATCATGTTGTGTATACCGGGGACCAAACCGGTTTGGGGGAACATATTATAGATACACCGTTTGAGTTCCATGGATTTGAATATTATATGGGGGAAGAGGTAACGGTAAACGGGAAACCTTATCAAACAGATAATGCAAAAACGGAGATCTTAGATGATGTCAAATTGGCCATACGTGCGCATGGCAATGCTGGTTCTCAATGGGAATGGAAGAAGAATAAAAATTGCCCGAACACCTGCGCAGCGCGTATTCTGCTTAAACATATTTCCGGCAATCATGAGATGGACCAAAAGATGTCAGATGTTGAGGTCCTTTCTTTTGACGATAGCGCTAAAGTCTTTCCCATGGATGGCTATACGGTTAAAGGCGATCCCGCAGGAGTTGGCATCAACGAAGTCAAAGACGGCACGGTTTGCTATGAACTGGAAGGCACTTCGCAAAAGACTTACGGCGTCGACGTTAACGATAGCGTAACACATGGAGTGTTGGAGATAACGCTGGATTGGGAAAGAGTCACAAGTGACTACGACCTTATAATCAGTCCCAACACAGAAGGCGGGGAGCTTGGCGGCGAAGTCGACGTACAGGTGTGCAATATGGAACACTATTATGTTGCCAGCGAAGGCGACATCGTTCCGGGGACGTATCCCGTTGGTGTGACGCAGGTTAATACGCCTGAAGCCTATTATCTCGATTGGCTGAACCTGACTTTTGTACTACCTGGGAGCAGTTCGAAAACAATGTCTTTCAACCATTTTTATGCTAACGGTAATGTCGCAAGAATCATTATTAAAAAGAAAGAGGACAAAAATTTTATATATTTCAAAGAAGATGATCGACAGACCGTGACCGGTAGCGGCGCAGAGGATAATACAAGCTCACGCTGCCAGCCGGGAGCATCAGAGGAGGACAGTTGCGGGTGTATAAAATGTGAATATCAGATCTTCAATACATTGAGTGGGACTCATCTAGGTCCGCTTTCCGGCGCTGACGTGAAGATTTATCATTTGGAAACCAACACTTCGGGTACCCTTGTCTATTCTGGAAGTACGGTCAAAAGCAATGATATGTTCAATGCAGGCCAATTCCAGTTTTCCGGCGAATTCATCCAAAGCCTTGAAGACGATTCCTGGTACCTTATAGAGGTCAGGGGCGGAGAGGATGTTGATGCCGATGATGACTTGACGCCAGACGCGCAGCCGACACAAAATCTTGGAACGATTCACGCTCTCGTGACCGGATACGCCATGAAGACCCGGCATCCGAAAGTCAATATCTTGACGGAGGTTGCCTACCAGATCGTCAAAAATGAACTTTGGGCCGAAGAGCTCAATACAACAAAAGTCTCTGATACGCTGGACGATGTCGCACGCCGATTGCTGCGCTCCAAAGTCTACCCGCAAGACGGGAGTGAACTGTTGTACACTGACCTCCTTGACTGGCTGCCGCAACTTGACCGGGGTTTAACCCTCATGAACTACGGTGTGTACATAGAACCCATCGTCCAGAAAGTACTTCTGGATCAACCGATCTATGCCGATGCTTATGACCTCGTCTATAATTCAAAGGCTACCGTGCCTTTACTGCTCACGACAACGTTACAGGTCAAAGAAGATGCTGCAATCGGTACAGAAATCGGTAACGTATATATTCTGAATGAGGGCAACAGCAGCATCAACTCTTTTGAGTTGTCCGGGGAGGATGCGTCGAGGTTTTCAATCGACGAGAATGGGATGATATCGACAAGAGCAGTGTTCGATTACGAGATGCAAAGGAGTTATTCACTTCTTGTAAAAGCGTTCAATGATTCCGGGGAAAGTCCGGCAACGCTGGTCAGGATCGTTGTAACTGATATTCCCGATGCACCGGCAATCTCTCTGCAGAAAAATCCGCTTCATCTGCACGAGAATACGCCGGAAGAGACAATCATCGCATATGCCCATATCACTCCCGGCAGCAGCCCGCTGGTTTCGGTCGAATTGGACGGCAACGACAGCGCGTGGTTTAGCATTGATCTGAACGGCACAATCCGGTTGACAAAACCGCTGCTTCCGCAAGCCGAAAAGAGTTTATATACTGTATACATCACGGCATTCAATGAAACCGAAGTCAGTCGAACAGTGCAGATGGATATCAGCATAGAAAAGGATGCGGTTTCACCTGTCATTGAAAGCTTTCATGGTCGCATCGACGAAAACAGTCCTGAAGGTACGTCCGTGGGCACCGTTTCCTTGCATCAGGCAAGTAATATTCCTATTGTGAGTTATGGGCTCAGCGGGACTGAGGAATTTGTTATCGATGATGACGGAAACATCTTTGTTGCGGCAAATACAGCATTAGACTATGAAAAGAGGAAATATTATACGTTTACCGTCACGGCGCTAGATATCGATGGAACGGTCATCATCGCCGATGCATACGTGACGGTGAATAATATCCCGGAAACGGCACCAATGCTGCGCGATTTGAATGTCACTATAAACAAGAAAAGTGCTGTCGGTAGTGTTGTCGGCAACATACTGGATGATGGCGGCGACAGCGACATCACGTATATCGAGCTCACCCCCGTCTCTCCGTTCAAAGCTCTAGCCTCCGGCGACATCGTCGTCGACGGGAATCTTTCGGGACAGGAGAAAACCCTGTTCGTGTTACAGGCAAGGGCTGAGAACGCATTCGGCTATAGTAATGAAGCCTCTGTCACTATCCTTCTTGGCAATTATATCGGTGTCGAAGACTTGTCGTTGTCGGCATATGACAATTCTCCCGCAGGAACAGCCATAGGGCAATTAACAATGACATTGAACGGAGGCACGGTTGAAACGATTGGCTTGAGCGGTACGGGAAGCGAGGATTTTGAAATCTCTTCGGATGGAACGATCCGTGTTGCTGCCGGGGTAACACTGAAATCGAGTCGACAGGATTACTATGCATTGAAAGCAACAGTGAATGGTTTATCAGAAGCAATAGTAGAGGTCCATGTTAAGTCACGTATAGTTGGTTCGCTTCCCATTGATGGTTCAATATGCGATGTGGTACTCTCATCTGATGAGAAGAAAGCATTTGTAGCGAATTATTCTTATGGATTGCAGATTGTTGACATCAATAATATTCAGCAGCCGCAAGTCATCCAAACGGTCAGCATGTCGGATGCACATACCAACGGTATCGCATTGTCTGGGGATATGAACAAATCCTACATTGCCACAACCACAGGCCTGAAAATAGTTGATATAAGCGATCCCTTTGCCGCCGTTATTATTGGTTCCGTCGATACCCCTGCAAGTGCCAACGATATTGTTCTCTCTCCTGACGGTACGAAAATTTATGTTGCCGATGATACATCAGGCTTGCAGGTTATCGATGTCAGCGACCCCGCCGAGCCTGCTATCATTGGCTCGGTCGATACACCGGATAGTTCACTGGGGGTTGCACTTTCTTCAGACGGAACAAAGGCCTATGTTGCCGATGGTACGTCCGGCCTTCAGGTTGTGGATGTCAGTAACCCTGCCAGCCCTGTTGTCATTGGTTCCGTAGATACACCAGGTAGCGCCAGGAAAATCACCCTCTCTCAAGACGGTACGATAGCATATATCGCCGACGATGCGTCAAGACTGTTAATCAGTATTGATGTTAGTGATCCTGCGCTGCCGCATATCATTGGTTCAGTGGACGTAATCGACGATTCTTGGTATGTATGGAGCGTTGTGCTTTCAGCTGATGGAACAGAGGCTTATGTCGGCAGTTGGGATAGGAACCTTCACTCTGATGGGACAAGCTATTTGGCCGGTCTTCTGCTGATAATTGATGTCAGTGACCCTACTGCGCCGAGCATCATAGCAAGTATCGATACCAAGGCCGAAGTATATCCACTGTATGCCCTGGGTCTAGACCTTTCTTCAGATGGAACAAAGGTCTACTTCGCGGAAGGAGGGGCAGGATTAAACATTTTTGATATTGGCGGCTATGAAGTGCCGGAAAAAGTACCGGGCATTATCGGTTTTTCGACAACACTTGAATCAAACATCTCTGTTGGAACATTTGTAGGCAGTGTGGAAACGGTGTATTCGGGGAATAATGGGATTACAGCTTTTAAGTTGATCGGAGAAGGAGCAGAGGATTTTTCAATTGATTTAAATGGTGATGTCATTCTGAAAAACGAACTTGATTATGCGACAAGAAACATTTATAGTCTCAAGGCAGTTGCAACGAATAGTATCGGCGATAGAGAGGTAGATGTCACCATACGAATTCATGAAATACCAGAATTGAAAGACTTGACGACTACGGTACACAGTATGGCGAAAGAGGGTACTTTTGTAGGACAAGTAGATATGTGGATTGATGATAATACAACAATTTCTGATATTACACTATTCGGTGATGGTGCTGAGAAGTTTACAATTGATAAAAATGGAGCCATTTATGTTGCCCCGGGGGCAGAACTTCATTATTTTGTTAAACCGACATACGATCTGCAAGTCATGGCCACAAACCGTTTTGGTAGTGGCGCCCCAGCAAATGTGACTGTAAATGTTTCAGCAATTAGTCACCTCATATATTTTGGCGCTTCAAACAACGTTGTATTCTCGGCGGATGAATCAAAAGCTTATGTTTCCTTTGACGATCATATAGGAATCTTCGATATAGCTGATCCAGATCAACCCCTAGCCATAAGTACACTCGCACTACCAAGTTGGGTATGGTGTATGTCACTTTCATCAGATGATTCTGTATTATTTGCAAGTATGTCGTCTGTCATGCAAATTATTAACATCACTGACCCAATGGCACCTGCTTTCCTTGGCACTGTTGATACGCCTGCTTTCATCTATGACATGGTGTTGTCTTCTGATGATAATAAGCTATACATCGCAGACAGTGGCTCTGGTTTACAGGTGGTGGATGTTTCTGATCCAAACGCCCCATATATACAAGGAGCAGTTGATACACCTTCGAATGCAACGAGTCTTGTCCTGACAGATGATTATAGACATGTCTATCTGGCAGATGGTACATCTTTACAGGTTATAGATGTTACTGATCCCGCTGCACCGACGATTTTCAGCACTTTTTCAAGAGCAGGTGATTATTACAATGCTATAAATATTTATGATGAGAACTCAAAAGTCTATCTTTTGGGATACTATAGTGGTTTGACGGCTTTGGATAGTAGCCAAGACAACAACCTGACTTTTTTGACTTCAATGCAAATCAGGGCTGATGATTCGGAGCTTTCATCTGATGGAACAAAAATATATGTCTTAAGTGGGGATTCTCCAGAAGTCTATGTAGTTGACGTGAGTAATCCTTTGTCACTTACGATTGAGAATGTAATACCATTGGCTTTCACAGGTGACAAGATATATGCCTCTTCACGGTCGAAACAACTGTACATTTTTGATTATAAAAATGGAGTACAGATGATAGACCTTACCGGATTACAATAAATATGTAATTTATTCCCACACCCCCGGAATATGCGTCCCGCACTGCGGGCAGTTGCCTTTGTCGGTGAGGTGGTTCTGCACGTACTGGCCGATATGGCCGCTGCGGTTGATAACCTTGAAGCCGCAGTTGGGGCAGTAGGTTGATTCGCGGTCTTCATCGTCGTAGTTGCCGATGTAGACGAAGTTGAGCCCCTCCTCTTTGCCGATCTCGTAGGCGCGGATCAGGGTGGTCGGCGGGGTCGGCGGGACGTCGAGCATCTTGTACATGGGGTAGAAGCCGCTGACGTGCCAGGGGATGTTCACATCCAGGTCGGCCACGAAGCGCGCGATCTTTCTGATCTCCTCGTCGCTGTCGTTCTTGCCGGGAATAAGCAGGGTCGTTACTTCGATCCAGATCCCCTTGTCGTGGGCGTATTTCACCGTATCGAGCACGGGTTTGAGTTTGGCGCCGCAGATATCTTCGTAAAACTCCTCGGTGTAGCCTTTGATATCGATGTTCATCCCGTCGAGGTAGGGCAGCAGGGTGTCGATGGCCTTGTGGGTTTCGAAGCCGCTGGTGACGTAGATGTTCTTCAGCCCAGCCTCGTGGGCGAGCTTGGCCGTATCGTAGGTGTATTCGAAGAAAACGACCGGCTCGTTATAGGTATAGGCGACGGAATCGCAGCCGTACTCTTTGGCCAGGGCGACGATCTGTTCGGGGCTGAGCGGCTGCCCCGCGATTTTGTGGTCGTGCTCTTTGGGGTACTGGGAGATGTCCGCGTTCTGACAGAACTTGCACGCGAAGTTGCAGCCGACCGTTCCGAAGGAGAAGGCCTTGGTGTCGGGCAGGAAGTGGAACATCGGTTTCTTTTCGACGGGGTCGACGTTGACGGCGGCGGCCAGGCCGTAGGTGAGCAGCTGCAGCTGCCCCTCTTCGACCTTGCGGATGCCGCAGACGCCGTATTCGCCTTCCGAGAGTTTGCAGTGCTGATGGCACGCCTCGCAGAGGATGCGGCCGTCGTCGAGTTTTTTGGATAACCATGCGGGGGCTGACATACTTTCTCCTTTCAACGGTATCGTAGAGAAAAACGGGTCACTTGAATAGGAACTGCTTATATTCCATTATACACTATTCGGGACACCGAAGAAGGAGAGGGGCGTTAAAGCGGGCGGATCTTTTTCTTGACGCTTTTGGGAAGGTGGGCGAAGGGGAGGGTGCGCTCTTTGCCGCCGTCTTGCGCGCGCAGGACGACGTTCATGCTGTTGGGGTCGAGCCGCAGCAGCTGCCAAAGTGCCTGCTCATGTTCGAACACGATCTTTGCATCGGCATAGGATTCGGCCGGTTTTTTCTTCGCCATCGCGCTATTTGCGGTAGATCCCGGTCTCTTTGACCTCGATATCGCCGCTCTCCTGCAACTGGACAAGTGCTCTTTTGAAGGCCTTCTTGCTCAGGCCGAAGGTTTTGGTGATGAGGTCCGCATCGCTTTTGGAGTTGTACGGGAGCATGCCGCCCGCCGCGTCGAGGGGAACGAGGACCTTGGCTCTGTCATTGTCGGCACGGGCCGTTTTCCCGACGGGTTGCAGGCTGACGTCGAAGTGGCCGTCGGCGCGGACCTGTTTGACGTAGCCGGTTCTGCTGTCGCCGACCGCGACCGGTTCGAAGATCTCGTTATCGTAGACCAGTCCCTCAAAGGTGTCGTCGACGATCACCTTGTAGCCCATGGGCGTTTTGGCGATAAAGAGGAGCTTCACCTCTTTGTTGGGGTGGTACCCGTGGGGCGAATGCGAAAGGTATTTGCTGATGCGTTCCACCCCGACCAGGCGTTCAGACTGCTCATCTTTGACGACCCGCAAAAAGCGCTTCTCCCCGACTTTAAAGGGTGTTTTCTGACGGTTCTTCGGTACCAGCAGGTCCTTGGGCAGCCCCCAGTCGACGAAGGCGCCGAATTTGGCGACGTCAACGACTTCAAAGAAGCCGAATTCGTCGCGCATCGCCGTCGGGCGGTCTGTGGTCGCGACGGGGCGGTCCTCGGAGTCGGTATAGACGAAGACCTCGAGAAGATCGTCTATGACCATCTCATCGGTCACGTACTGGTTGGGCAGCAGGACGTCGCTGCCGTCCTTCGCCATCAGGTAGGCGCCGGGCACGGCGAAGCGGTCGATCCGGAGTGTGTTGATGCGGCCGAAATCAAGGGTAGGGGTGAGGGTACTATTCATACCGACATTATAGCCCAAAGCCTCCGTTGTTGGGAGGAGTCATTGTATAATGGGGCATGATGAAGATGATGGGACGGGTTTGGGCCGCGGGGCTGCTGGCACTAATGACACTGTCGGGGGCGGCAGCGGAAGAGTACCGTCTCGGCGAAGGGGTGCAGATCGGCAAAACCCCGCTCTACGTCGGCGGGTACTTCTCTCTGGACTACTGGAACAACTTCAAAGGATCAAGCGAGATCAGTCTCGATGATCTGGCCGTGATGCTCTATGGTTCCAAGGGGGCGTGGAGCGGTCTGGCGGAGGTCGAATGGGGTGACCTGTACCGGAAGCGTTACGGCTACGGCGCCCAGACCGATATCGACGGCACGCCCCACGCGGAGCGCGTTTACGTGCAGTATGAACCTTCCGAACGGCTGCAGGTGACGTTGGGTAAGTTCAATACACCGGTCGGGTACTGGAACCGGATGCCGATCAATGTGCTGCGCGATACGACCTCGAGCCCCCGTATTACCGAGCAGGTCTTCCCCCGTTTTACCACGGGCATCGATGCGAGGATCACGACGGGGGCCGTCAGCGTCAATGTCCTGATGCAGATCACGCAGGACCTCGATGCGGCGTTCAATGGCGACAACCTCTATAACAATTTCGATATCGAGCGCCAGAGCGGGATCGGTGTGACCGGCGAACGGGGCGCCTGGTCGTGCGGCGTGAACGCCGGGCGCTACGAGGAGCGGGTCGAAGAGGAGGCGTGGGGGTATTTTTATGTCTCGGGCCAGTACCGTACGCCGGCGACCCGGATCATGGCCGAGGCCGGTTACCGGCGCAATGATGACAATACGCGTAGCAATGCGGGCGGATATCTCCAGGGGACCCAGCTGATCCGTGAACACCACTATGCGGTGCTGCGCCTGGAGTATACGACGGACTATATCGCCAACTCCGACGACAGCATTGCCGTGGTGGGGTATACCTATCGTCCCCTCTTCCCCGTCGCGCTCAAAGGGGAGTACCAGTTCCATACCCGGGAGAACGAGGACGTGCTGATCGTGTCGTTCTCGATGCTCTTCTAGGATGGGCACGATGGTCAAACAGGTGTTGTTCCTGCTCCTCTCCGTGATACTGAGCGGTGAGGAGTGGGCCCTTGTCATCCGTGCCGACTCTCCCCTCGATTCGCTCAACACGGCACAGATACGGGATCTCTACCTCGGTAAAACCCGCTATATCGGTGATACAAGGCTCTTTCCGCTGCAGCCGGGGGCGGACGATCCGCTGCGGCAGCAGTTTGAGCGGGAGACGCTGGGGCTCTCCCGTACGGCGCTGCGGGAGTGGTGGATCCGGCGCCACTACCTCGGCCAACGTCCGCCGAAGGTCGTGGGTTCCGCCGAAGCGATCCTGGCCTATGTGCAGCAGGTGGAGGGTGCCGTGGGCTACGTCCCCTACGCCATGGCGGTGGACGCCAATGTTACCGTGCTGCATTATGACGCGGGGGCGTCGCAATGATCGGCTGGATCCGCCGGCACATGGCGGCGAAGCTGCTGCTGCTGATCTTTCTGATCGGGGTGGTGCCCTATGCGGCGATCCTCGCCTACACCCTTGTCAGCGAGGAGCGGCTCTATACGGAGCATTTCTATAAAGAGCACGAGGGGCGGATGGCGCAGGTCGCCTCGGATGTCGAACATCACATCGCCCAGCTCTACCGGGAGCTGCACTTTTTGGCCGGGTCGGTCGTCATGGATGACCTGTTGATCAACGACCTTGACCGCCGGGTCGCCTCCCTTTTGGAGCGCTACAAGGCGGTGTATGATCTTGATATCACCCTGCTGGCGCTGGGCCTCAACGGCCGCGTCGTCGCCGCGACGGATGTCGCGCTGACCGGGAAACCTTACGCCCGCTACCGCGCCTTCGAGCGGGCCGTGGGGCAGAGTGCGCCCGTCCAGGCGGACGCAGGCCTGTTGCTGATGGAGGTCCCGGTGCATGCGGCGCTGGGGGCGGAGCGGGTGATCGGCTATCTGGTGCTGGAGTACAAGGCGGCGAACCTGCAGCGGTTCAACCTTGAAGGTGCCCCGGCGTCGAGCCTCTTTATTAATCCCGAGACGGGCGACAGCATCGGGGGCGCGGTGCCGCCCTTTTTCCTTGACGGGCCCGGGGGGGTGGTGGAGCAGAAGCGGACGCTCTGGCTCTACCGCTCGCTGGCACCGCAACTGGCGGGCTGGTACGTGGTCTACCATCTGGACCGGGCGCTTCAGCGCTCGCTGATCAATGACCTGAACCGTCTTTTGAGTCTGATGCTGCTTTTTGGGGTCGGGGTGATCGCCGCAGCGGCTTTCTGGTTCTCCCGGCGCATTGTTGCACCGCTCGGCGTCTTGCAGCGGCAGGCATCGGATATGGTGCGGACCCGCGAATACGGCCTGCCGGTGGAGAGCGGCCGTACGGACGAGATCGGGCAGCTGGCACAGGCGTTCAACGCGATGGCGGAGGATATCCGCCGCGCCTTCGAAGCGCTGGAACGGGAGAACGTTTTCCGCCTGCAGCGTCTGACGCAGATGATCGCCCTTTTCCACCGCCTGATGGAGACGGAGGAGGAGAGCGCCTGTCTGAAAACGGCCCTGACCGAACTGAAGACGCTTGCCCCCGAGTACAATGTGCGGTTTGCCCGTACCGGGGCGTCAAAAGCGATGCCCACGCTCTTCGTGTACGACTTCGAACATGAAACGCTCAAATACTACGGGTCGCTTATCCTGCCCAAAGGGCTGGCGGAGGAGGAACAGGCGTTTTTCCGTGCCGTCGCCTCGATGATCGCGGCACGGATCGGGCAGATCCGTGCCTACAACCGGTTGCGCCGGGATTCGGCGGCCAAAACGGCGTTTATCTCCCACCTCTCCCACGACCTGCGCACCCCCTTGCATGCCATCTTGTCCCAGACCCAGTTTCTGGTCGGCTACGGGAAACTGGAAGCGGGCGCGCTGGAGCGCATCGGCGGAATAGAACACGCGGCCCAGCAGCTGCTGGGGATGGTGAACGACCTGCTGGACCTGGCACGGCTTGATGCCGGAAAATACGAACCGGAGCTGGAAACCCTCCAGACGTCGGAGATCAGCGACATGTTCGAAGAGGTCGGGGGGCTGCTCGCCCCCCTCGCGGAGCAAAAAGGGGTGGCGCTCCTGCTGCCGGAGTCCGTGCCGGAGGCGACGGTGGTTGCCGACCGCCGTTTCCTGCGGCAGATCATCCTGAACCTGCTTTCCAATGCCGTGAAGTTCACCGACAGCGGCAGCGTTTCGTGCCGGTTCGATACCACAGAGTCGGTTCTCTGCCTCCAGGTGAGCGACACGGGGCAGGGGATGACGCAGCAGACCCTGCAGCACATTTTCGAGCCCTTTGTACAGGGTGAAGAGGGGCGCGGACGCGGCAGCGGTCTGGGGCTGGCACTGAGCCGGCGTTATGCCCAGCACATCGGCGCGGAGCTCAAGCTTGCCAGCGACGGACCGGGCAAAGGCAGCACGGCGCGGCTCTGCTTCACGACGCTGTAGCGTACAACCTCCGGCCCATTTTGGAACCATCGCTGCACGGGCGGCCCCCTTGTGCTGCCCGGATGCCGTTACGTTTTAATGGTATAGCCGACGCCACGGACGGTCTGGATCAGTTCCGGGCGGCCGAGTTTCTTGCGGATATTGCGGATATGCACATCGATGAGGTTGCTGACCGAGATCCGGTCGAAATCCTTGCTGATATGTTCGTTGAGCTGGAAACGGGTGAGGACGATGCCCTGGTGCTGCATCAGCAGTGTCAGCAGGTCGAACTCGGCCAGGCTGAGCTTGACGGGGCGGCCGGCGACACCTACCTCCCTGGCGATGATATCGACGACGACATCGTCGGCACTCAGTTTGGAGCTTTTCAGCGGCGCGTCCCGGCGCAGGAGCGCCCGGACCCGGGCAAGGAGTTCGATGCTCGAGTGGGGTTTGCACAGGTAGTCGTCGGCACCGGTATTGAGGGCATGGACCCGGTCGTCGACGGCGATATTGGCTGAAAGCACGAGGACGGGAATAGGGATTTTCTGCTCCCGCCAGTCGTGCAGCAGCGTGATGCCGTCGCCGTCGGGGAGGTTCCAGTCCAGGAGGATGAGGTCGAAGTTCTGCTCCTGCATGGCGTGTCTGGCTGCGGCGACGCTGCCGACGGCAACGGTTTTGTACGCCTCCTGGTGCAGGGTCTCTTCAAGCTGCCGTGCCACGACGGTTTCGTCTTCGACGATCAGGATATCCACTTCGCCTCCTTTTGAAATCTATCCATTATTATACTAGGGGTTGGCAACCCTTCATCAAATCTTCATACAGTTGTTCCATACTGCCAATGTAGAAAAGTGATTGGGGAATTCCCCGGCTACACGAGGAGATGAAGATGAAAACGCAACTGTGGCGAAAGCTTCTGATGGTCGGACTTGCGGCCCTGTGGCTGGGAGGGTGCCAGATGGCGTCGACGTCGGACGAGAGTGAGAGCGAGGACAGCGTCAGCAGCGGGGGAACGACCTGGGAGGGCACTACGGGCGACTACACGCTCCTGGCGTGGAACGACCTGGGGATGCACTGCATGGACGGGAATGACTACTCGGTCTTTTCCATCCTGCCGCCCTATAACAACCTGAATGCCCAGCTGCTCAAACGCGCCGGGACTTCCGATAAACATGTCACCGGCGGTGTGACGATCACGTACAGCGCGGCGGTTTCGCTGGACGGAAAGTACAACACGACGAGCATTTATACCGACAGCAACGACCTCAAGACGAATTTCTGGGACTACGTGGGGGCGCTGTTCAACACGACACCGGCACCGGACATGGGCCTGACGGGCAACCATACGCCGGAACTGACCGAACATACATTGAGTTACAATGCGGCGGAGCAGTGGTGGGAGGCGACGGGAGTGCCGATTACGCCCTATAACGACGACGGCAGCAAGAACTACTATCCGATGGTGAATGTCACGGCGAAAGACGGATCGGGGAACACCCTGGCGACGACGACGGTCGTCCTGCCGGTCAGTGACGAGATGGACTGCCGCGCCTGCCACGGTTCGACGAGCGGATACACGGACGCCATGCCGGCGGGTGGCTGGGAAAACGATGCCGACCCGGAGAAGGATTATAAATGGAACATCCTCCGCCTGCATGACGACGAGCATCCGTCGGCGGTGAGCGCCCACCAGGCGGAGCTGCAGGCACTGGGATACAACGGTTACGATGACGCCGGGCTCTATACGACGGCCAAAAGCGGAAACCCGGTCCTCTGCGCCACCTGCCACAGTACCAATGCCCTGGGGACAACCGGGGTGAGCGGCACGACACCGCTGACCGAGGCACTGCACTCCCTGCATGCCGAGGTGACGGACCCGACGAACGGGGAGACGCTGAACAGTTCGACGAACCGTGACGCCTGTTACCGTTGCCACCCGGGGGCGGCAACGAAGTGTCTGCGCGGGGCAATGGGCAAGGTCGGCACCATCCAGTGCCAGAGCTGCCACGGAAGCATGAGTGCCGTCGGGCAGCATGGACGCAACGGCTGGCTCGAAGAGCCCAACTGCCAAGCGTGCCACCAGGACGGGAAGCGCTACGAGACGGCGGTGACGGATATGCAGACGGGGACGCTGCGCGACGCCGTCGACAGCCGGTTCGCGACGAACCCGAACACACCGGCATCGGGCGTCAGCCTCTACCGTTTCAGCGCGGGGCACGGCGATATGCAGTGCTCGGCCTGCCACGGTTCGACCCATGCCATCTACCCGAGCTCCCATGCGGAGGACAACCTTCAGAGTATCGCGGTGCAGGGGCATGCGGGAACCGTCTCCGAGTGTCTCGCCTGTCATGACACGGTGCCGCGGACAAGCACCGGGGGTCCGCACGGCATGCACAGCGTCGGGCAGTATTGGGTCGGTGCACATGGTGATGTCGCCGAAAGCAGCCGGACCGGCTGTACGGCCTGCCACGGAGGTGACTACCGTGGTACCTTCCTCTCGAAAACCTTCTCGGCGCGCAGCTTCAGTACCGAGTGGGGTACGAAAACCTTCGCCGCCGGCCACGCGGTCAGCTGCTACGACTGCCACAACGGTCCCGGAGGGGATTGATCTTTCATTCAGAGAGGTGCCGCCCGGGTCGGTCTCCTCTCATATACTAAACCGATCCGGCCACGCCTTTTTGAGAAAATCTTCATTTAATCTTCATAACTTTTTTTCATAATAGTCTTCACGTTCGTATAAGGAGTACGGTATGAAAGGCAAAAGAGTACTTGCCGCTGTCGTGTGCGTGGCTTTGGCCTGTGCTATGGCAACGGGGGCCAACGCGAAAAGCGATGGCAACAGAGGCAAAAAAGGAAGAGGTGGAAGCGGCGGTACGAGCACGGCTTCTTATACATTACTGGCCTGGAACGACTTGGGGATGCACTGCATGGACGGGAAGGACTTTTCGGTCTTTTCGATCCTGCCGCCCTACAATACGCTCAATGCGCAGTTGATTATGAAAGCCGACGGCGGCGAAAAGCACGTGACATCCGGGGTCACTATTAGCTATACATCGGCACCGTCACTGGACGGGAAATACAATACGACGAGCGTCTACGACGACCGTCACAATCTCAAGACGAACTTCTGGGACTACGTGGGCACGCTCTTTCTTGCGAAACCTGCCCCGGACGTTGGCCTGACGGGCAACCATACGCCGGAGATGACCGGGCATTCACTGCAGTACAATGCAGGGGAAAAGTGGTGGGAAGCGACGGGGCTGCCGATTACGCCGTACAACGATGACGGCAGCAAGAACTACTACCCTATGGTGGATGTAGTTGCCAAGGACGGATCGGGAAAGGTGCTGGCGACGACAAGGGTCGTGCTGCCGGTCAGCGACGAGATGGACTGCCGCGCCTGCCACGGTTCGACCAGCGGCTATAGCGAGGCGATGCCTTCATCCGGATGGGAGAACGACGCTGATCCGGAAAAGGATTTCAAATGGAATATTCTGCGGCTGCACGACGAGGAGCATCCGACGGCGGTGAGCGCGCACCAGGCGGAGCTGCAGGCCGCAGGCTATATGGCGTATAACGATGCCGGTCTCTATACGACGGCCAAGAACGGCAACCCGGTGCTCTGCGCCACCTGCCACAGCACCAATGCGCTGGGGACGTCGGGTGTGAGCGGGACGAAACCGCTGACCGAGGCACTGCACTCCCTGCATGCCGAGGTTGATGACCCGGTGAACGGCCAGCCGCTGAACAGCTCGACGAACCGCGATGCCTGCTACCGCTGCCACCCGGGGGCGACGACGAAGTGTCTGCGCGGGGCGATGGGCAAGATCAGCAGTATCCAGTGCCAGAGCTGTCACGGCAGTATGAACGCCGTCGGGCAGCATGGTCGGGTCGGTTGGCTGGAAGAGCCCAACTGCCAGGCCTGCCACCAGAACGGTATGCGCTATGAAACGGCCGTCACGGATATGCAGACGGGGACATTGCGCGAAGCGCTCGACAGCCGTTTCGCGACTAATGCCGATACGCCGATGTCCGGCGTGAGCCTCTACCGTTTCAGCACGGGGCACGGCGAGATGCAGTGTTCGGCCTGCCACGGTTCAACCCACGCCATCTACCCGAGCTCGCATACGGAGGACAACCTCCAGAGTATTGCCGTACAGGGGCATGCGGGGACGATTGCCGAATGTACGGCCTGCCATGATACGGTGCCGACAACGACCAGCGGCGGGCCGCACGGAATGCACAGCGTCGGACAGTCTTGGGTAGGGGCACACGAGAACGCCGCCAGTGGAAACCTTGCCCAATGTGCTGCCTGCCACGGCAGCGATTATCGCGGTACCTTCCTCTCAAAGACCTTCTCGGCGCGCAGCTTCAGTACCGAGGGTGGGACGAAAACCTTCGCCGCCGGTCACGCGGTCAGCTGCTACGACTGTCACAACGGTCCCGGAGGAGATTGATCTTCCGAGGGGTGCCCCTGCGGCACCCTCCTTTCTGCAATACGCCACGTTCCACTATGCCTGGTTTCACAACGTTCCAACGCTGTGCATGACAGCTATGACACCCGGGATGTTATCCAATCGGCAGGCGACAAGGTGTCGGACCGCCGCCACAGGGATACGTTTCCGTCGTTTTCAGAGACATATTTAATGAATAATTATGATATTTATAAGTACTCTTTAAAAAAGGAGACTGTCATGAAATTTATGAAGCGCGAAACCTATGTAATATTGGCGACGGCAACGGTGATGACACTGCTGGCCGGATGCGGCGGCGGATCCTCCGGAGGCGGTACGGGTGACAATACCGATGCATTTATGATGACCGTTAAAACGGATAACCCCGGCACGACGAGCAGCACGGAGTTCCGGATCCCGACGACGGGAACGGGATACGACTACAGCGTCGACTGTGACAGCGACGGTGTCGTTGAAGATGTCAATGTCACGGGGGATTATATCTGTACCTACCCGGCGGAGGGGAATTACACCGTTTCCATTACCGGCGCGTTCCCGCGGATCTATTTCAATGGTGTAGGCGACAGGGACAAGCTGCTCAGTGTCCAGCAATGGGGCACGGGGCAATGGCGTTCGATGGCCAGCGCTTTTGAAGGGTGCTCCCATCTTCAATTCGAAGCGGCGGACAGGCCGGACCTCTCACAGGTTCAGGATATGAACCGGATGTTTATGAGGGCGACGGCCTTCAATTCGGATATCGGGGATTGGAACGTCAGTACGGTGACGGACATGCACGGCCTGTTCTGGTATGCCGGCGCATTCAATCAGGATATCAGTGCATGGGACGTCAGCAGCGTGACGGATATGAGCAATATGTTCTGGTACGCGGACGAGTTTAACCAACCCATCGGCGGCTGGGACGTCAGCAGCGTGACGGATATGGGCAGTATGTTCCTCTATGCGACCTCCTTCAATCAGGATATCAGAGACTGGAACGTTAGCAGTGTGACGAGTATGATTGGTATGTTTTATGCGGCACAGTCGTTCAATCAGCCCATCGGCGGCTGGGATGTCAGCAGCGTGACGAGTATGGCCAGCATGTTCTTTGTGGCGAACGCGTTTAACAAAGATATCGGTTTCTGGGATGTCAGCAGCGTGACGGATATGCAGAGCATGTTTTCCGGGGCGACTTCATTCAACCGTTTTATCGGTCTGTGGAATGTCGGCAATGTTACCAATATGAGCCAGATGTTCAGAAATGCATATGCCTTCAACAGCTATATTGACGAGTGGAACACGGGCAGTGTCACCAATATGGATATGATGTTCAACAATGCAGTGGGCTTTACGAATCATGACCTGAGCGGATGGGACGTGGCAAACGTGACGGACTACTATCTGTTCAGTGCCGGCTGGGGTACGGGAAATACCGAACCGGTTTGGCCCTAACCTGCAGGAGGTTATATGCCGTACTGCTGTACAGTATGCACAGTCGATATTTTATATATTTATAATGAACAAAAAATATCAGGATAGAGCACTAAATAGATTTAAGTACGTTGAGGATAGAATAATTCCATTTACTTTCCGGAGGGTTGGATGGAAGGAGTGCTCTATGCCTCGGCATGGTACCGTTTTGTCGCGCAGTGGATCGATGGCATTGTTCTGAATGTGCTCTTGGCATTGATCATCGTCGCGGCGTCACTACTCGGTTTGGAACCGGTTGCATTACAAGAACTGGTTTTCGCTCTTTTTGTGCTCTCCTCTTTACTCTACTTCACGTTGATGGATGCTTCGTCCTTCCAGGGGACGCTTGGAAAAATGGCCATCGGGGTCAGGGTTGTCGATGCAGATAGCGGTGGTCGTATTTCCCTGCTGAGAGCGTTTGCACGCTATATTGTCTTCAGCATCACCGTTATATTTATCCTTCCCGTATTTGTCATCTTCTTCTCGTCGAAAAAACGCATGCTCCATGATATGGCGGTAGGATCACTGGTCACGGATATGGACCCGACTAATCCGGGGAAATACCGATGGAGTAGGAGATTGGCACCGCTGATACTGCTGATCAGTTTTCTCTTTCCTGCTGTGATCGGCACTTACCTCGTCAATGACGTGATCGACGACTTCATGGAATCCGCAGAAGCGCAGATGGGTATGCCGGAGGGGACCCGGCCCATGATGTTCCAAGGAGGCATGGCGGGCAAAGACTCGCATCACGTTACCTATAATGCCAAAGGTGAGGAGGTGTCCGAATCGTATGAAATGACCTATCACAGTAGCGGAGCATCCCAGGAGGGAAGCTGGTCGTGGTCATTTAGCGCGTCCGACGGTGCAGACGACCATGAAGAGATGCAGCAGCCTCAGGCAGGGGCGTCAACGCCAAACGATCATACTGCGACCGAGCAGCTCTTTGCCCTGGTCAAGGGGACAGAAGATGACGACTTTAAAGCCGTGCGCCTTATCGTGAGGGGAGCAGATATCAACGCCAGGGACGACGAAGGGCGGACACCGCTTTTCTGTGCCGTGCAGCAGCGGCATGTAGAGATGGTCAAGGTGCTGGTCTTCAAAGGGGCGGATACACGGGCAAAAGACAATAACGGGGTCTCTATCCAGACACTGGCAAAAAATGACCGCGCACTGCAAAGGGCCTTACGCTACGGCAGGGAACAGTAAGCCTCCCCGGGGGGTGAATTTGCCGGCAGTCTTAATAATACATTCAGCTTTTTTTAAGTAATATACGCGTCCACTTTACCGTTTTAAACACAAAGCGTTGAGTATTTACATCTGTTTTTTGACAAGGCAGCTGCAAGTATTGGCAGGGTGTGAGTCCCGCCTAAAACGCGTAAAGCGTATCGCTGGTTATCGTGGGCCGTTTCCGCACGGTGGAATGCGGCTGAACCCACTTTTCCCCGGGTGGGGAGAGTGTTTCAATATAAACCAACCAAGGGCATACAATGAAAGTACGTTCTTCCGTCAAGAAGATGTGTGATGACTGTAAAGTCATCAAGCGCAAAGGGATCGTCAGAGTTATCTGCAAGAACCCTAAACATAAACAGAGACAAGGATAAACATGGCACGTATTGCTGGTGTAGACCTTCCTAAGAAAAAACGCGTCGAGTACGGCCTGACCTACATCTATGGTATCGGCCTCCACACGTCACGCCTGATCCTCGATGCTACAGGTATCGATTACAACAAGCGTGTCTATGAGCTCTCCGAAGACGACGTCGCGGTCATCACGAAAGAGATCCGCGAAAAATACATGGTTGAAGGTGACCTGCGCAAACAAGTCGCAATGGACATCAAAGGCCTGATGGACCTCGGTAACTACCGCGGTCTCCGCCACCGTAAGGGACTCCCTTGCCGCGGTCAGAAAACGAAGACAAACGCACGTACCCGCAAAGGGAAGCGTCGTACTGTCGGCGCAGCGTAAGGAGCGATTGAATGGCTAAACGTAAAGTAACTCGTAAAAAAGTTGTCAAGAAGAACATTGCACGCGGTATCGTGCATATTTCTGCGTCTTTCAACAACACGCTCGTTACCGTTACCGATGAGATGGGTAACATGATCGCATGGAGTTCTGCAGGTAGCCTTGGTTTCAAGGGTTCCAAAAAGTCTACTCCGTTCGCGGCGCAGCAGGCGGTTGAAGCCGCTATGGAAAAAGCAATGGTACACGGCATCAAAGAGGTCGGTATCAAGGTTCAGGGTCCGGGTTCCGGCCGTGAAACAGCAGTGAAATCAGTTGGTGCGATCGAAGGTGTTCGCGTCACATTCATGAAAGACGTTACTCCGCTGCCGCACAACGGTTGCCGCGCGCCGAAACGTCGTAGAGTGTAAGGGGGCTATAGATGGCAAGATACAGAGGTCCAGTAGAAAAGATCGAAAGAAGATTCGGCGTTAGCCTCAACATGAAGGGTGAGCGTCGTCTGGCAGGTAAATCTGCACTCGACAAACGTCCTTATGCTCCGGGTCAGCACGGCCAGCGCCGTAAGAAAGTGTCCGAGTACGGTCTGCAGCTCAACGAGAAGCAGAAAGCGAAGTTTATGTACGGTGTTTCCGAGAAGCAGATGCGTTCTCTCTTCGCCGAAGCTAAGCGCCGCGAAGGTAACACGGGTTACAACCTGATCACCCTGCTCGAGCAGCGCCTTGACAACGTTGTTTACCGCATGGGATTCGCGTCTACGCGCCGTTTCGCACGCCAGTTCGTTACCCATGGTCACATCCTGGTGGACGGCAAACGTGTCGATATCCCTTCTTACCGCGTCAAACCGGGCCAGAAGGTTGAAATCCGCGAAAAGAGCAAGAACAACGTTCAAGTTGTCCGCGCGATCGAACTGACCAGCCAGACAGGTATGGCTCCGTGGGTCGACGTCGACGGCGAGAAGAAGTTCGGGATCTTTACCCGCCTGCCGGAGCGTGAAGAAGTTGTTATTCCAGTGGAAGAACGTTTCATCGTCGAGCTTTACTCGAAATAATCTTTAATCGAAAGGCGCTTTATGAAAAAGATCAAAACAGCTCCGCTTCTGCCCGAAGAGTTCGTCGTCGAGCAGATCAGCGATACCGAAGCGAATATCATTGCCTATCCGTTCGAGACAGGCTACGCGGTTTCACTGGCGCACCCGCTGCGCCGGTTCCTGCTGAGCAGCTCGGTAGGCTATGCGCCGATCGCGATCAAGATCGAGGGAGCCAAGCACGAGTTCGACTCCGTGCGCGGTATGCTCGAAGATATTTCTGACTTTATCATCAACCTCAAAAGCATCCGTTTCAAACTGAAAAACGATGCCAAAGAGGCGACGATCGATTACAGCTTCGTCGGACCGTGCGAGATCAAAGGAAGTGACCTGATCAATGACGACGTCGACGTCGTCACTCCGGACGCTTTCCTCGCAACGCTCAACGAAGACGCGACGCTGAACTTCTCGCTGAAGATCTTCCAGGGGATCGGTTACGTTCCGAGCGAAGATATCCGCGACGAAATCGAAGAGGGCTATATCGCTCTCGATGCGTTCTTTACGCCGGTCCGCAAAGCGACCTACGCGATCCAGAACGTCCTCGTCGAAGACAACCCGAACTTTGAGAAGGTTGTCCTGAACATCGTCACCGACGGTCAGATCAGCCCGCTGGACGCGTTCCGCAACGCGCTGAACGTCATGCATGCGCAGATGGCGGTCTTCAGCAGCGAGATCAGCATCCAGTCCCCGGCAACGATCGAACGCGCCGAAGCTTCCGAAGAGATCGGCAAGCTGACAGCACCGATCGAAGAGCTCGGCCTTTCCGCACGCAGCTTCAACTGCCTGGACCGCGCTGACCTGAAATACATCGGTGAGATCGTCCTGATGAGCCAGAATGACCTTAAAAACGTCAAGAACCTTGGCAAAAAATCGTATGACGAGATCGTTGAAAAGCTCGAAGAAGCCGGCTTCCAGGTCGGTCAGGAGATGAGCGACGAAACGATCAGCGTACTGAAAAAGAAAATTGAATCTGAATAAGGAACTGTCATGAGACATCGTCACGGATACCGCAAGCTCGGTCGTACGAGCGCACACCGCGCCGCCCTGCTGAAAAACATGAGCATTGCGTTGATCGAAAACGGAAAAATCGAAACGACGCTGCCGAAAGCGAAAGAGCTCCGCTCTTACGTTGAGAAGCTGATCACGACGGCACGCAAAGGTGACGCCAACGCGCACCGCGCCGTCTTCGCTTCCCTGCAGAGCAAAGAAGCGGTCAAAAAACTGATGAACGAAGTTGCACCGGAATACAAAGAGCGCAACGGCGGTTACACCCGCATCATCAAAACCAGAACACGCCGCGGTGATGCGTCACCGATGGCTTTCATCGAACTGGTATAACTGCATCGCGAAGGGATTTCCCCCTTCGTACCTTCTTCAACCTTTCCCCCTATTTTTTTCTTTTTTGCTTTGATCCCGTTAATGGGCCGTTTTTGAATTAGGCTACAATGGTCACATGACACCCATAAGGAGTCGTGATGCAATTCGGAAAGTTCTATGGCGAATTCTCGCGCCTGGGCGAATACGGTTCGAGCCTCTTCCTTCTGGCGGCGCGTCTGGCGGTGGCGACAGGCTTTACCGAAGCCGCCCATCTCAAATGGGAAGCGATCGATGCAACGGCGGAGTGGTTCGCGGTACTGGGATACCCGCTTCCGCACTTTACCGCCTACCTCGTCTCATCGGTCGAGGTCGTCGGGGTAGTGTTGCTGGCGCTGGGCTTTTTGACACGCCTGATCACGGTACCGCTGATGATCATTATGGTGACGGCGATACTGACGGTCCACCTACCCAACGGATTCGAGTGCAGCAAAAGCGGATTTGAGATCCCGCTCTACTATTTCATCTTCCTCGGCCTCTTCCTCAGCCACGGTCCGGGAAGATACAGCCTGGACCACCTGCTCTTCAAAGGCAATTAGATGGACCAGCTGCTCGATTTCATCCAGGGGGAGCACGGTTTTCCGATCCTGACGTTTCTGCTGCAGGGTGCGGGCGCCGTGCTGCTGCTCTTGGGTGTAATCCTCTATGTGTACGACCGCTATATCCAGCGTGAAAACCAGCTGCTGATCAACTACCCCCTGATCGGGCGGATGCGCTATGTCTTCTATGCCCTGCGGGACCCCATGCGGCAGTATTTCGGGGATGAAAACTTTTTCGACTCCTTCGATAAGGTACGCTGGGTCTATAACGCGGCGGAGAACAAGGGGCTCGTCTCCTCCTTCTCGCCGGGGCAGCCGCTGCACGGTACGCGCCTGACGCTGAAAAACGCCAATGTCGTCCTGAACAAAGAGGAGGTGCCGGAGCAGTTCAACGTGACCTTCGGCAGCAGTGTCCGTTTCCCCTTTACCGCGGCATCGGTGGTGGGGCGTTCCGCGATGAGCGACGGTGCCATATCGCCTGAAGGGACCAAGGCCTTTGCCTGGGGGGCTTTTCTGGGGAACTTTCCCATCAATACGGGGGAGGGGGGATTGACGTCGAATTTCCTGATGACACACCGCTTTGATCCCAAAAACTGCCGCTACATGGAGGCGGAGCGGGGAACGCTTTTCGCCCGGGGCGTCTACCGGGTTATGCGCCTGCTCCTCAATCCGGCCATCGCCGAGCGCGTCTACCGCCATATGGTCCTCGAACCGAAAGCGGAGGAGACCTACCTGTTCGATCCGGCATCCCTGAACTGCTACCGCATCGATTGGAGCGCACCGCTGGACGCCTTTCCCGAGACGGTGCCGGGGGACCTTCCCGATATCATTTTCCAGATGGGCAGCGGGCTGTACGGGGTACGCGACGGCGAAGGGAATTTCGATCCGGAACGCTACCGTAAGGTGATGCGTTTTTGCCGGATGACGGAGATCAAGATTGCCCAGGGGGCCAAACAGACGGGGGGAAAGCTACTGGCCGAGAAGGTGACCGATGCCGTCGCCTACTACCGGGGCATCGAACCGTTCAAAGACATCAACAGCCCGAACCGTTTCCCCTATGCCCACACTCTGGAGGAGCTCTTTGATTTTGTCGGAGAGCTCAAGGGGCTGTCGGAAAAGCCGGTCGGAATCAAGATCGTCCTGGCCTCCCCAGACGCCTTTGCACCGTACGCGGCGTTGATCGAGGCACGGTTGGCGGCGGGCTCCGATGCCTGTCCCGATTTTATCACCGTCGACGGCGCGGACGGGGGCAGCGGTGCCGCACCGCTGGAGATGATGATGAGCATCGGGATGACCCTGCATAAAGCCCTCTATATCGTCGACCGGGAGCTGAAGCGGATCGGGGCCCGGGAGCAGATAAAAATCATCGCCAGTGAGAAGGTCCTGACGCCGGATGATGCGACCCTGCTGCTGGCCCTCGGGGCGGATTACGTCGGCATTGCGCGGGCTTTTATGATGTCGGCGGGGTGCATCCGGGCCCGGGAGTGTTCCGGGGCCAACGGCCGCCACTGCCCGGTGGGACTGGCGACCCAGGACCGGAAAAAACGCGCCTCCTTCCTGATTGCGCAGAAAGCGCACCGGGTGGCCAATTACCACCGCCACATGTGTGAAGGGATCCGGGGGTTGATGGCGGTAGCGGGGGTCCGTACACTGGGGGAGCTGGACCATACACGGCTCGCTGTGCGGGACGGGTCGAACGGATGGAACCGTGACGTCGATGCCTATTTCGAGGCGGCCGTTGCCGGATAGGCAGGAAAAGCTAAAGAGGCCTATGGCATCCTTCGGTTACGAAAAGCATGGGCTGCCCTGTGTTCCCAATTGGGAGCAGGGCCGCCGGTAAGGGAGAAGCAATGGCGGAGATCGGTTTCGGCACCTACCGTGTCAGCGACGAAAACCCCGAACACATCGAGGCGCTGCGGATGGCGGTCACTTCGGGCGTCAGCGTCATCGATACCTCGACCAACTACATGGACGGGGGCGCGGAGCGTGCCATCGCCAAGGCGCTCCGTTTTATGGAGGACGATGCGCGGGAGGCGGTGAAAGTCGTCAGCAAGTTCGGATACATCCAGGGGAGTACGATGGCGCGCCTGGAAGCGGGGGAGCAGTTCGAGGAGGTCGTCGAATACGCGCCGCACGTTTTCCACTGTATCCATCCCGATTTTATGCGGGATCAGCTGGAACGTTCGCTGGAACGGCTTCAGGCGGCCTCTTTAGAGTGTTACCTGATCCACAACCCGGAGTACTTTCTGCTCGATGCGCTCAATAAAGGGCGGGAGCGGAGCGAAGTGCTCGATGCGATGAACGACCGTATCTACCGCGCCTTTGTCGCCCTGGAGAAGGCCGCAGCCGAGGGAAAAATCGAGGGGTACGGCGTCAGTTCGAATAGCTTTGCCAAAGCGCCGACGGACCCGGAGTACCTCCCTTACGAGGACCTGGTGGCCCTGGCGATCCATGCCGCCGAAAGCGCCGGTAACGCCCATAACCATTTCACGACGGTCCAGCTGCCGCTTAACCTGCTGGAGACGGAGGGACTCAAGTGTGCGGCGTGGGCCGGGGAGCACGGACTGCGGGTTATGACGAACCGCCCCCTGAACGCCCAGCACGGATCGCAGATGTTCCGACTGGCGGATTATCCGCCGTCCCAGACCTACGAAGCGCACCTCAACGAGTTGCTGCAGCTGTGCGAGCACGAGGCCCTGGCGTCGTTGCGCAACCTGGTGCACCAGCTCGACGAAGTCAAACACCGGTTCGGCTGGGTCGGCGAGTATGAGTCGTTTCTCTACGGTCAGGTGATGCCCCATATCCGCCAGGTGCTCGAAAAGCTCGGGGAGGCCGAACGCGGCGCACTCGCGCAGCAGCTCGTACTCTTCCTGGAGGCCTACGGTGCCGCCGTCGCCCATGAGTGCAGCCTGAAAGTGCGCGATGCCGTCGGAGGGCAGCTGGAGGGGTGTGACCGGCCGCTGCAGGAGTGCGCCCTGGCCTTTTTGCTGGCGCGGCCCGAAATCGACGTGGTGCTGCTTGGCATGCGCAAGCCGCGCTATGTCGCCCAGACCCTGGAGGCCTTTCCCGCAGGCTGAGGGATCGGTGTCTCCTTGTTTACTTTATGACTTGTTAAGCGCATTTTTCCTATTTTATGATCATAAAAATGTCGACAGGTGTCGAAAAAAGGACAATCATATATGATCCCGTTTACAGATGAAGAACTGTACGAACCGGTGAAGAACGTCATTGAAAAGGTACGCCCCTCTCTGGCGCTGGACGGCGGTGATATCAAACTGCTGGGTGTCAAGAACGGTATCGTCTACGTACAGCTCGGCGGGGCCTGCGTCGGATGCGGCAGTTCGGGCAATACACTGAAATACGGTGTCGAGCGCCAACTGCGCATGGATATCCATCCCGAACTCTCCGTTGTCAACCTGCCGATGGGCATGGAGAACCAGATGGACGCCGTGTGAGCGGCGGACGGATAATAAAAATTACGTTATAATAGATTATCTCTAGAGAGAGAAATGCATACGATTTTTGAAAGAAGGAAAAGCATGAAACCAGTCAACAAATATAAAACGCTTGCCCTTGCTAACGAAAGTTTCAATCAGGAAAACTACGAGGAGGCGTTGCGTCAATACGCGCAGGTCCTCCAGGACTATCCGGAATCAAAAGAGGCCTTTAACGGCGCGATCCTTGCCGAGATGGCAATGAGCGGCGAAGAGGCGGCCGAAGCCCTGTTCGATTACTACGAGGTGCTGCGTGAAGAGGACGCGGAGCAGGCCGACACGGTCATCTCCGAGATCCTGCAGACAATGGACGGGACGGTCGAACAGCTGACATCGCTTTTCACCGAACCGATGCGCCAGCGTCTGGATTACGAAGACGGTATCCTTTACGACGATTTCCGCCAGCTCGTCAAAGAGCAGGGCGATTTCAAAACGATTTTCGAGAACATCATGTTCTCCACACGGGTGCTTATCACCGAAAAAGAGGAGTTCATCGATTTCCTCAGCCAGCTCAACCGCCACGGATACCACAAAATGGCAATGAATTACATCGAGACCGCCCTCTCCATGTACCCCAATGACGATCAACTGCGCGCCCTGCTGCGCGACATTCTTAAGAGCCGCCCGGTTGAAGATAGCGCTTCCTGATCAACCGTTCCGTTTTGTAACGGAAAACTCCGCGGATTGCGACGCCGAAACGGCGTTCGTTCTTACCGGACTGAACCGCCGCTACCTTGACGATGCCAAGGCGCGCGGTGCCCACTCCATCATCTCCCCTTCCGATGTCGCCTCCCTTTTCGGTCTTGACCGTATCAAGGTGATCGGGATTACCGGCACCAACGGCAAGACGACGACGGCGAGCGCCATCTACTCCATCCTGCTGGACCTCGGGCATAAAGCGGCGATGCAGGGCACCCGGGGCTTTTTCATGAACGACAGCGTCGTGGAGGGCAAAAGCCTCACGACACCGACGCTGCTGGAGACCTACCGCCATATCTACCAGGCGGTCGCCGCGGGGTGCGAATACTTCGTGATGGAAGTGAGCTCCCACGCCATCGTCCAGGCGCGGGCCGAGGGGATCGACTTCGCGTTGAAGATCCTCACCAACATCACCCAGGACCACCTGGATTACCATGAAACGCTCGAGGAGTATATCCGCGTCAAGAACAGTTTCTTCGCCGACGCAGGGAAAAAACTGATCAACAAGGATGAGGCGAAGGCGGATTTCAATATTCAAAATGCCTTTACCTACGGGGCTGAGAACCCGGCGACCTACAAAGTGGTGGCCTATTCGCTCAACGAAGGCATCAGTGCCGTCGTGCAGCACTTCGGGAAGGTCCACACCTTCCACAGCCCGATGCACGGTTTCTTCAACGTCTACAACCTTACCGCAGCCGTCGCGGCGGTCCACCTCGTCACCGGTGACGACCTGGAAGCGGTGTGCGACGCGGTCAGCGGCTTCGCCGGCGTGAGTGGCCGGATGGAAGTGGTCAGTGAATCCCCGCTGGTCATCGTCGACTTCGCGCACACCCCCGACGGCATGGCGCAGGTGCTCAATGCCCTCAAGGAGAAGGAGATGCTGGTCGTCTTCGGGGCGGGGGGCGACCGCGACCGCGCCAAGCGTCCCCTGATGGGACGGGTGGCGGAGAACCTGGCCAAGAAGGTCTTCGTCACCAGCGACAACCCCCGCAGCGAGGACCCCGATGCGATCATCGCGGATATCCTGGGCGGGATGACCTACCCGGAGAAGGCCGTGGTCGAACCGAACCGCAAAGCGGCGATCGCCATGGCGCTGGAAACGCGCAGCGGTGACGAGGTCGTCGTCGTGCTCGGGAAGGGCGACGAACAGTACCAGATCATCTACGACAAGCAGTTCCCTTTCGACGACCGGGAGGTCATTCGTTCTCTGTTAAGTGAGGTTTGACTATCATTACGGTTAAAAAAGGCGGTAGGGTGAAACGTTTTTTGGTCATTACGGCGCTGTGCCTCGGGGTATTGCATGCCGATGCGACGCTGCATTTTGGTCTGGGGGGCATTGCGGGAAGCGAGAATTTCCGTGTCGAGAACCCCGGGACGGCTGATCGTACAACGACGGCGATGCTCCAGGGCGTGCAGTTTAAAGCGGGATACGGCGACATCCGCTCCTACGCAGTCGAACTGGACCTGGGCTACGGCCGTTACGACAAGAATATCTTCTCCGACACCGACAGTGATTACATCTATTTCGACATCAGCCTGATCAAGGCTTTTGATTTCGATTGGGGTGTCTATCCTTTCTTCAAGCTGGGGTTCGGTTCCGGAGAGCTCGAGGTGCGCCGTACGGTCACGAAATCGGTCAGTTCCGGCAGCTTCTTCGGTGGCATCGGGGGGTACCTGCCCCTGGGCGCGGGGTTCGATCTGGAGGCATCGGTCATCTACCGGGCGAAGAGCTGGGAAGACCTCGATATGATCAGCAACCAGACGGAGACGTCATCGTCGATCTTTGAGCCGTACGTCGGTATCAACTACCGTTTTTAGGAGAGGGCATGTTTAGAGGGATTCTTTTGGGAACGGCACTGCTGCTGGCCGGCTGCGGCGAGAACAGCAACACCCCGCTGGCCGGTGATATCGCATCGATCGCCGTCGAGGCGAATGCCACGACGTTCTATGCGACGCAGAAAGTGCAGATGAGCGCCGTTGTCTCCTATACGAACGGCGTACCGGACAGCAACGCGACCGATTACCTCACCTGGAGCGAATCGAACAGCTCCATCGCCTTTTTCAGCTCGGCGGATGCGGCGACCACCCCGGGGCTGCTGAGCGGCGGCGAGTTCGGCGGGGACGTCGAGATCACGGGCAGCTACCAGCAGTTTTTCGATACGGCCGTCGTGCATGTCCATGCCCTGACATCGGTCACGCTCTCCATTGAGAACAACGAGACAAACCTCTCGCAGGAACAGACGTTGCAACTCCAGGCGCTGGGAACCTTTGACGACAATACGACGCTGGACGTGACCGAGAGCATGACATGGATACTGGGCAACGCCGGGGAGAGCAACGCGACCCTGGAGCAGAACGGCACCCTCTATACGGGGGACGCCAACGGCACCCTCGATATCAATGTGACGCGCTACGACGTCAATGCCTCGCTGACGGTCACCGTCACGCCGTAAGCAGCGCTTCCGGCGTTGTCTTAAGCCTTCCCACTAACTTTTTCGCTAAATTCAGCCGGCTTGACCGTTGGCTATAATACGCGAGTTTTTTCAAATTCTATTCACAACGGAGAATACCATGGGTGTACCACAGCCGGCTTTCTATATTTTCAAATGTGAGCAATCCTCTCCCCCGGGAATGCCTAAACCGTCTTGCGTAAACCCGCAGACACAGGACCTTTTCCAGCATTTAGCACAGACTTTGATGCAAAAGGGTATAATTGCGACAGTACAACCGGTCCGTACAGCGTGTCTGAATCGCTGTAACGTCGGACCGGTCATGTTGGTCGAACCGGGACATTTCATGTACGCCGGCCTGAACAAAGACAAAATCACGCGCATTATCGATGAACACATCATCGGCGGGACGCCGGTCGAAGAGTACATCATTCCGGACGAACTGTGGGATGCCCCGATCTCGCCGGAAGCAATGCAGCAGCAGATGGGAAGATAAAACATACATGACGATCGAAATGCTTTACAGCAAAATTCACCGTGCCACCGTGACGGATGCGAACCTCAACTACGTCGGTTCCATCACGATTGACGAGGAACTCCTCGAAGCCTCCCGCATGCGGGTCGGGCAGAAAGTGGAGATCCTCAACATCAACAACGGTGAGCGTTTCTCAACCTACATCATCCTCGGTGAACGCGGCAAGCGTGACATCTGCCTCAACGGGGCGGCGGCACGCAAGGTGCACAAGGGGGACAAGGTGATCATCGTCGCCTATGCGACCTATGATGAGAGTGAATTGGACACCTACAAGCCTACTGTCGTCCTCGTTGACGACGACAACGGCATTACGGATGTACTGCACGAGATCTGATGTTTGACAAAATGAACTTCGGCGAGATGGGCAAAATGCTCGAGCAGATGCAGGAGCAGGCCGCCAAATTCGAAGCGGAACTGGCCGAACGTACCTTCACCGTCAAAACGGGCGGGGGCATGGTACGGCTCGAGATGAACGGCAGGGGCGAAGCCGTCGACCTCGAGATCGACGATGCGCTGCTTGAAGACAAAGCCTCTTTGCAGATCCTGCTGATCGCCGCCATCAACGACGCGGTCAAGATGGTCGAAGACAATAAAAAACACTCCGCTATGGGCATGCTCGGCGGCGTGAACCCCTTCGCCGGCAACTGACCCGGCATAACCTCCCTTTGTACAAAATCATGTTACCATTTCGCCATTAAAACGCACGGAAGAAGCATGGAAGAGTTTGAGCGCTTTTTACAGGACAATCTGCCCCGTGCGGAGAGTTTTCACCCCCACTACAATACGGCCCTTTCGTTGATGCTGACCGCCGGCGGAAAACGTTTCCGCCCGGCCCTGCTGCTGGGGGTGGTACGTGCGTTCAACCCGCTGTTGATCGATGCGGCCAACCATGCGGCGCTGGCTATCGAGATGCTGCACACCTACTCGCTGATCCACGACGATCTGCCGGCGATGGACGACGCGGACCTGCGCCGCGGTTTCCCGACCCTGCATACCCGTTACGACGAGGTGACGGCGATCCTGGTCGGCGACGCCCTCAATACCCATGCCTTCGAAGTGCTTTCCGAAGCACCTTTTTCGGACCGGACGCGGGTGAAACTGATCAACCTGCTGGCCAAAAACGGCGGCAGCGACGGGATGGTGCTCGGGCAGGCGATCGACTGCACTTTCGAGCACACGAAACTTGCCCTCGACGAGGTGAAGTTCCTGCACACGAACAAGACGGCGAAGCTGATCGCGTGTGCACTGCAGATGGGGGCGGTCATCGCCGGGCAGAAGGCGCTGGAAACGCCGCTATATGCCTTCGGGATCGACCTGGGGTTGCTCTTCCAGATCCAGGACGACATCCTCGACGTGACCCAGACGAGCGAAGAAGCGGGCAAGACGACGAACAACGACGAGGCGAAGAACAGCTTCGTCACCCTCCTGGGGCTTGACGGCGCCATGGTCGAGGCCGACAAACTGGCCGACGATCTGACCGAACGGCTTAAAAGTTTCGATGAGCGTTTATATGACGAACTTTCACCGATGCTTTTAAGCTATATCAATCGACATAAATGATTTCAACAAGGATGACAATGAGCAACAACACGATGCGCGCCAAAATGGCGAATACGATCCGTTTCCTTGCGGCCGACATGGTCCAGAAGGCGAACTCCGGCCACCCGGGTGCCCCGATGGGTCTTGCAGACATCGCCGTCGTGCTCTCCGAGCACCTCAACCACAACCCCAAAAACCCGCAGTGGCTCAACCGCGACCGCCTCGTCTTCTCCGGCGGCCATGCGACGGGCCTGATCTACTCGCTTTACTACCTCTGGGGCTACGGCCTCGAGATCGAGGACCTCAAGCAGTTCCGCCAGCTTGACTCCAAGACACCGGGCCACCCGGAGTACGGCCACACCGAAGGGATCGAGATCACGACCGGTCCGCTGGGGCAGGGCGTCGCCAACGCCGTCGGTTTCGCGATGGCTTCCAAATACGTCGGTGCACAGGTGAACTCCGAAACGGCAAAGGTGATCGACCACTATGTCTACTGCCTCTGCGGCGACGGTGACCTGGAGGAGGGGATCAGCTACGAGGCGTGTTCCATCGCCGGCCACAACCGGCTGGACAACCTGATCATGATCTACGACTCCAACCGCATCACGATCGAGGGCTCCACGGAGCTCAGCCTCAGCGAGAACGTCGCGCAGCGTTTCGAATCGCAGGGGTGGGACGTGCTGGAAGTGGACGGCCACGACTATGAGGCGATCGATGCCGTGATTACCGAGGCGAAGACGCGCACGAAGCCGGTCCTCGTTATCGCCGACACGACGATCGCCAAAGGCGCATGCGAGATGGAAGGCTCCCACCACTCCCACGGCGCGCCGCTGGGTGAAGAGATCATCTGCGAAGCAAAAACGAACTGCGGTTTCAATCCCAACGAAGCATTCCAGGTCGACGAAGACGTCCTGGCCCGTTTCCGCTGCGCCGTCGAAGCGGGCGACCTGGCGGAGCGCGAATGGAAACACCGCCTCGCGACGCTGCCGCTGGTCGAGCAGAACGAAGCGCTTAATGCGCTCAGCAACCCGGACTTCTCCCGCATCCAGTGGCCGGTATTCGACAAGGCCGACGCGACGCGCAGCACGAACGGGAAGATCCTCAATGCCGTGGCCAAGGCGATCCCGGGCTTCCTCGGCGGTTCAGCGGACCTCGGGCCCTCCAACAAGACGGAGCTCAAAGACCTCGGTGAGTTCCCGCGCGGCAAGAATATCCACTTTGGTATCCGCGAACACGCGATGGGAGCGATCACGAACGCGATGGCGCTCTACGGCCCGCTGATGCCTTTCAGTGCGACGTTCTTCGTCTTCAGCGACTACCTCAAGCCGGCGGCGCGTATCGCGGCGCTGAGCGGTATCCAGCACTTCTTCATCTGGACCCACGACAGTATCGGCGTCGGCGAAGACGGTCCGACCCACCAGCCGATCGAACACCTGGGGCAGTTCCGTGCCCTGCCGAACTTCTACGTCTGGCGCCCGGCGGACGGCAACGAGAACGTCGAGGCCTGGAAGTGGGCGCTGGCGAAAACCGATGCCCCCTCCGCCTTCGTCTGCTCCCGCCAGGGACTGCCGCTGCTCGACGCCCCGGTCAAGGGGAGCGCACAGCAGGGGGGTTACCTGCTGAGTGAGGCGGCGGATGCGACGATGACGCTGATGGCTTCCGGCTCCGAAGTCGCGCTGGCCCTTGAGGTCAAAGCGAAGCTGGCAGCGCAGGGTGTCCGTGCCAACGTGGTCAGCGTTCCCTGTTTCGACCTCTTCCTCGAACAGGACGCCGCCTACATCGACGGCATTATCAAGCCGGGCACGAAGCGCGTCGCCATCGAAGCGGCCCGCGGCATGGAGTGGTACCGCTTCGCCGATACGGTGATCGGCATGGACTCTTTCGGTGCCAGTGCACCGGCCGGCGAACTCTTCAAGAAGTTCGGCTTCACCGCCGACGCCGTCCTCGCGCAGCTTTCGTAACTGCCGGCGCCTAAAGGCGCCTTTACCCCCCTTTTTAACATTTCGTCCTATAATAACCCCTAACGACACGGGGGAAGGGACGCATGATCCGTATCATCATAATCGCATTACTGCTGTCGCTTCATGCCGTTGCGGGCGGAATCGTGCTGGAGGCCTCGCAAAAGGGCGAGATCAATGTTGTCCCCCACAGCGCCTATCTGATCGAAAACAACGTCTCCTTTTCACCCCGGACGATCCTGGAACAGATGGGGCGGTTCCAGGAATCAGAAACGGCCATCTACAACTTCGGGTTCGTCGAGAAGCCCATCTGGATACGCTTTGACCTGACCCGCCCCGCGGGAGAGCGTTCGGAGTGGGTCCTGCGCATCGGCAATTCGCATATTGACGAGTATACCCTCTACCGTCTGGATGCCGATGGATTGACACAGCTGAACTGTGACGGCGACATAGTGAATGCCCGGCGCCCCTATGCAAGCCGCATGTTCTGGGAAAAGCTGCCCTTCACGGAAGGGACAACGACCTACTTTCTCCAGGTCAAGACGCAGGGCGCCCTGCAGGTCCCTTTGACAGTGGAACGGCTCTCGGGGGCCTACCGCGACGAGTCTTTTTCCAACCTGCTGCTCGGGCTCTTTTACGGGGTGATGCTGCTGCTGCTCGTTTACAATATGGTGCTCTATATTTTCGTCCGCGAGATCCACTACTTCAACTACCTCGCCTTTCTGGCAAGCTACATGCTTTTCCAGCTCAATTTCGACGGAGTGGGGCCGGAGTGGCTCTGGCCGGGCAATGTCTGGATGGCCAACAGCGGCCTGGCGTTTTTCATCTTTTTCTCGGCGATGTTCGGGTTCCGTTTTGCCCGTTACTTCCTGATGCTCAAACGCTACGCCCCGCAGACGGAGCGCATTATCGCCTTTGCGGAGCTGCTCTCCTTCCTGGGGGTTCTTTCGGTCCTGCTGCTCGATTACCACACGGCGGTCACGGCGGCGGCCGTGTGGAGCGCGATCATCCCCTGGGTGCTGATCTACGCCGGGATCAAGGTACTGCCAAACTATCACGCCGCCCGCTACTACCTGGCCGGCTGGATCGTGTTCCTGCTGGCGACGATTCTCGTCGCGCTGAACCAGCTGGGGGTGGTGCCGACGCATCCGGCGATGCTCTATACCCAGCAGGTCGGTTCGCTCATCCAGATGATCCTGCTCTCCTTCGCCCTCGCAGACCGTATCAACATGATGAAGCACGAGCACCTGGCGAAACTGCGGGAGTTCAATGATGAACTCCAGGCGAAGATCGCCCTCAAGGTCGACGAACTCCGGGAAAAGGACCGCATTATGATCCTGCAGTCGCGCCAGGCGGCGATGGGGGAGATGATCGAGAATATCGCCCACCAGTGGCGGCAGCCCCTCAACCAGCTCTCCCTGATCCAGAGCAATATCTTTTTCGAGTATGAGCTCGGTCATCTCGATGAGAAGAAGATGCAGACCTACCAGGAGCAGTCCGAGACGCTGATGGAGTATATGACGCATACGATTGACGACTTCCGCACCTTCTTCATGCCCGACCGGGAGCGGGAGGATTTCTGTATCTGCGGTGCGATCGAAAAGGTGCTGGAGCTCTTCCGGCCGACGCTGAACCGGTACAATATCGGGATCGATCTCAAATGTGAGGACCGGCCGGTGACACTGGGGCATGAGAACGAGTTCTCCCAGGTGATGCTCAACCTTCTGAACAACGCCAAGGATGCGATGCTCGAACACGGGACAAAGAAGCCCCAGGTCACCATCCGCGTGCAGACCGGCGGGACCATGATCATGGTGGCGGTCTGCGACAACGGGGGCGGGGTGGCCGATGAGATCATCGACCGGGTCTTCGACCCCTATTTTACGACGAAGTTCAAATCCCAGGGCACGGGAATAGGGCTTTACATGGTCAAGACGATCATGGAGAAGAGCATGAACGGCAGCGTCAGCGTCCACAACCGCGGCGCCGGTGCCTGTTTCATCCTCGAACTGCCACAAAAGGAGCGTGATGCGTAATGAGACCCTGCTTCAGTTTTTGAAGCGTGAATCCGCGATCGGTGTGCTGCTGATCGTGTCGACGGTGATGGCGATGGCGATGGCCAACTCCCCGCTGCACAGCTTTTACAGCTATTTCCTCAGCATTCCCGTCGTCATCAGTTTTGACGAATTCGCCATTGCCAAGCCGCTGCTGCTCTGGATCAACGACGGCCTGATGGCCGTTTTCTTCTTCATGGTGGGGCTGGAGATCAAGCGCGAGGTGCTCGAAGGGAGCCTGCAGGAACGCTCCAAAGTCGCCCTACCGGCCTTCGCGGCCCTCGGTGGTATGCTGGTACCGGCCCTGATCTACGGCATCCTTAACGCCGGTGACGAGGGGGCCATGAAAGGGTGGGCGATCCCGATGGCGACGGATATCGCCTTTGCGCTGGGGATCCTGTCGCTGCTGGGCAAACGGGTGCCGCCGGCCCTGAAGGTCTTTTTGCTGGCCCTGGCGATCATCGATGACCTCGGGGCTATCGTCGTGATCGCCCTTTTTTACGGTCACGGGCTCTCTTTCGCCGCGCTCGGCACGGCGATGACAATGGCACTGATCCTGCTTTTTATGAACATGCGTGGCGTGACGAACAACACCTTCTATATCCTGATCGGGCTGGTGATGTGGGCCGCCGTACTGAAATCCGGGGTACATGCCACCATCGCCGGGGTCGTCCTGGGACTGCTGATCCCGCTACGCGGCAACCGGGAGAGCTTCCATAACCTGGAACACTCCCTCCATGCGCCGGTCAATTACATCATTTTGCCGCTCTTCGCCTTCGTCAATACGGGGGTGAGTTTCGGCAGTGTTTCAGCAAGTGACTTCACCCATTCCGTTACCGTCGGCATCGCGGCGGGACTCTTTTTCGGCAAAAGCATCGGCATCTTTCTCTTCAGCCGGTTGGCGGTAATGCTGCGGGTCGGAAGGCTTCCCGAAGGGGTGACGAACGCCCAGCTCTTCGGTGTTGCGATTCTCGGGGGGATCGGTTTTACGATGAGTCTCTTTATCGGTTCGCTGGCCTTTGAGTGCAGCGAAGGGGTCTGTTTCTCGCTGGTCGATGAACGCATCGGGATTTTGATAGGGTCGCTGGTCTCAGGTGCCGTGGGGGCGCTCTACCTCTCGGTTGTGCTGAAAAAGACGCAGCAGGAGGAGACGCCGGAGGGCTGAAGCGTTTACGCCTACGGGGTACTCACCAGAGAGACGGCGCTGCGGCTCCGCCAGATAAAACGGGTCGGGATAAAGCGGACCTCGGCCGCTTCGTCGAGGGCACTGCAGGTCTCGTCAAGCATGATAAAGCCGTTTGAGAGGGCCAGCGGGGTGATCATCCCGGGGGCGAACTTCTCGCAGACACTGAAGTGGCTGCCGTCGTAATAGCCCGGCAGCAGCGTCCGGCGGCCGGGGCGGACACTGCAGGCATGTTTCATTTTGGCGGTGATACTGTTGTGGAAGGGGGCGTTGGTCCCGCTGAGGCAGGCGATCAGGGCCTGTCCGAACAGTTCAAAACAGAGTGCGGCCGCCATCGGGTTGCCCGGCAGGTTGAGCACCAGCGTGTCGCCGATGGTACCGACCGTCGTCGGTTTGCCCGGTTTGAGGTCGACCTTCTCAAAGAGCGGGGTGAAATTGAAGTGGGTGAAAGCCTCTTTCGTATAGTCCGCGTCCCCGACGCTGACACCGCCGCTGGTAATGATGAGGTCGCTCTGCAGCGCACTGTCGATGTGCTCGAGCAGGGCGTCGAGGGTATCGGCCGCCGTTCCGACGAAATGGACGTCGCACTCCAGCTCCGCCGCCCGGGCCGCGAAAGTAGGGGAGTTGGTGTTGTAAAGCTGGTAGTCTGCGACCTGTTCATGGTGCATCTTCAGTTCGCTCCCCGAAGCGAAGATGGCGACCCTCGGGCGGTGGTAGACGCAGACGTGGGTGACTCCCTGGGAGGCGAGCAGGGTGATGTGATACGCCGAGAGGGTATCCCCCGATGTCAGCAGCGTATCGTCTGTCTGGATATCTTCGCCGCAGAGTCGGATGTGCTGGCCCGCTTTGAGGGTGGCAGGCAGGGTGACATGTTCGCCTTCGACGGTGACCTCCTCGATGGGGACGATGCACTCCGTACCCTCGGGGATCCGCGCCCCGGTCATGATCCGCGCGGCCTGGCCCTGGGCGATACGGATCTGTTCGCGGTCCCCCGCAAAGATCGTATGTTCGGCCGGCACGCGTTGGCCTGCATCGGCGCAGATAACGGCATACCCGTCCATGGCGGAGTTGTCGAAGGGGGGAAGGTTGTAACGGGCGGAGACATCCTGGGCCAGCACCCGTCCGATCGCCTCCTCGATGGGGATGAATTCGCGGCGCAGCTTCGGGCGGTGGGCGTGAATGCGCGCGAGGGCTTCTTCGACGGTAACGGGCATGGATAGACTCTTTTTTGGTTCGATTATAGATAAAGTGGGGTAAAATCCGGATTATGGAAACAATGTACAGCATGAGTCTGCAGCTGCATTTCGGGTTTGTCCTGGTGTGGCTCGGCATTATCCTCTTCAACGCCGCCATGCTCCAGTTCGCGGTGCAGGCCCCCGATTACGTCCGGCGGGCGCGGATCGCCATGCCTTTTTCGGTGATGGCGATCGCGGCGATGGCGTTCACCGGTGTCGTTATGATGGCGGCGAAGCACCTCGCTTTCACGCTTGAGAACATCGCGATGATCCTGATCACCGTCGTGCTCATTGTGCTCGAAGCGCGCCGCTACAAAACCGTCCGCCGTCTGCGGACGAAACTGCCCGAAGCGCTGGCCCTCTACCGCCCCTTCGCCCTGAAGCTTCTGGGGGCGGAACTCGTCTTGACGATGCTGATAACGCTCTGGATGTCGCTGCTGTGAGATTTCTCTTCCACGGGGAGGCGGGTGCAGCGCAGGTTACCCTGAAAGGGGAAGCATACAAATACATCGTGAAAGTAAGGCGCCACAGTACCGGGGACAGCGTAGCGCTGCGGCATCCCGAGCGCAGTGAAACACTCTACACCTACCGGCTCGAACAGAGCGACGGTCGGTGGGCGGAGCTGCGGCTGCTCTCGGAGGAGGCGCTGCGGATCGGGGCCTCCCGTCCGCTGCATATCGGCTGGTGCGTGATCGACCCGAAATCCGTCGAGAAGGTGCTGCCGCAGCTCAACGAGATGGGCGTCGGGCGGATCACTTTTATCTCCTGCGACCGGAGCCAGCGGCAGTTCAAACCCGATTTCGAGCGCTTCGGGCGTATTCTCGAAGCCTCTATGCAGCAGTGCGGCCGCAGCGAATGGATGGGGCTGGATAGCGTGGATTCGCTCGAAGCATTTATAGCGGCGAACCCGCAGACCGTGGTGCTCGATTTTACTGAAGAGACGCTGCACGATACCACCGGCATAGCGACAGTGCTGATCGGATGCGAAGGGGGCTTCAGCGAAGAGGAGCGTACCCGGCTGGCCGGTTGCCGTACGGCGCGTTTCGATACGCCGCTTATCCTCCGCTCGGAGAGCGCCGCCGTCGCCGTCGCCGCCAAGATCCTGCTCTAAACCGTAAAAAACTTGATCGACGGCCAAGATTCCGCTATAATTGCGGTCTTAAAATCCGCACCCGTACGGATTTAAAAAATATACCGATATACGTACAGAGCGTGTATCAAAAGGCTTAACGATGAAAAAAGGTATTCACCCGGAATACATGGCTTGTACAGTCACTTGCGCCTGCGGCAACACATTTGAAACAAAGAGCACGAAAGATGCGATGCGTATCGACATCTGTAACGAGTGCCACCCGTTCTTCACCGGTTCTGAGCGCCAGGTAGACACTGCCGGACGTATCGAGAAGTTCAAGCAGCGCTATAACATGAAATAAGCCGTTGCAGGAGCGTACGCTCTGCAACGACGATAATACCGGGCTCACCGCTGCGGCAGGCCCTGTACCCCGGGGAGACTTCCTCCGGGCGCGCCTTTGGCGCTTTTCCCTCTTTTTGCTCACCTGATAAAGGTTCTGAATATGCTGACGCTTGTCCCCACCCCGATTGGAAATATTGCCGACATTTCACTGCGTGCCATGGATGCGCTGGTCCATGCGGATGTGCTGTTGTGTGAAGATACCCGCGTGACGAAGAAGCTGCTGCACCTGCTCAAAGAGCGTTATGGCAAGGGAACAGAAAAAGAACAGTTGTTCATATCCGTCCACTCCCACAGCGAACACCGTTTTCTTGAAAAAACCGACCCGTCGTTTTTTGAACAGAACGTCGTGTACGCCAGCGATGCGGGGATGCCGGGGGTGAGCGACCCCGGACAGATGCTGGTGCGCTACTGCATCGATCACGGCATCGCCTATGATGTGCTCCCAGGGGCGAACGCGGTGCTGACGGCGTTTGCCGCCAGCGGTTTTGTCGACACGCAGATGCTCTTTTTCGGTTTTCTTCCCCACAAGGGCAGCGACAGGGCCGGGGCGCTCAGCCGGGCGCTCTACAGCGGCTACACGACGGTGCTGTATGAATCACCCCACCGCCTGGAGAAGCTGTTGGGCGAAATTGCCGAGGCCGAGCCCTCCCGCCGTCTCTTCGCGGCCAAGGAGCTGACAAAGCTGCATCAGCGCTACCTGCACGGGACGGCGGCAGACCTTCTCGATACCCTCGGCGGAAATGTCAAAGGGGAGTGGGTCGTCGTGATCGAGGCGGGGGAGCTGCGCGATGCGACCTTTACCGAAAAAGAGATCCTCGCCCTTGACCTTCCGAAGAAAGCGGCGGCGAAGCTGATCGCGAAACTGACGGGTGAAACTCCCAAAAGCTGTTATCAGCGGTTGCTGGATACCGGTAAATAACACACGCCTCGACGAAGCTACTTTCTGCGCAGATAACAATCGATTTCTAACGGAAAATTGGTTACAATCCAAGCATGTTGATATACGGAAAGCAACCGGTTTACTATCTGATCTCCCGGCATCCCGAAAAGATCGAGACGCTGTACCTCGCCAAGGAGTTGGAGGCGAAAGAGTATAACCGTCTGATGCGGATGGGATTCGAGGTCAAACGCATCCCGCCGGAGGCAGCGCAGAAGATGAGCCGCAGCGGAAACCATCAGGGCTTTCTGGCGGAAACGGCCGCGCTGGAACCGACGCCGCTGCAGACCCTCGCGGCAAAAGAGTTCGTCATTGTATTGTGCGGGATTACCGATGTCGGCAATATCGGTGCCATCGCACGAAGCGCTTATGCCCTCGGTGCGGACGGCCTTATTGTGACCGGCATCAAGTCCCTTGCGCTGGAACCGGTCGTGCGCAGTTCGACGGGGGCGCTTTTCGACCTCCCCTTTAATGTCACGACCAACCTGTACGATGTTCTGACCGAGCTCAAGAACAGGGGCCACAGCCTCTATGGCGCCGTCATGGAGGGCGAAGATGTCCGCACGCTGTCGTTTGAGGGCAAAAGAGCGCTGCTGCTGGGCAACGAGGGTGAGGGGATCCCCGCCCGGGCCGTCCGCCGGCTGGACCAGGGGGTCCGTATCGCCATGGCACACGGGTTTGACTCGCTCAACGTCAGCGCGGCGGGCGCAATTTTGATGGAGAGGATGCGCACGGCATGAATACGGTATCGGTGATCGAAACGCTGAAACAGATCGGTATTTCAGACCTCAGTATGCGGACCCATATTTCGCCGGACAATATACAGAAACTGCTGGAGGGGGATTTCGACGCCTTTTCGGCTATCCAGTTCAACGGGTTCGTGACGATCATCGAACGGGAGTTTGACGTAGACCTGACCGAGTGGCGGCAGCAGTTCGCCGCGTCGGGGCCCGCACCCCAGGAGCCGCTGGCAGCTTCCGAAGAGGACCCCTTCGCCAACGTGGCCAGGTCCAAGAAGCGTCAGCGCCTGACGGTGGCCGCCCTGGCCGCGGCGCTGGTGGCCGTTATCGTGATCACCTACCTTGTCCTCGGTGCCGGCGGGAAAACGGAGAAGTTCGAACTGAACAATACGGCCATCGACCAGGCCCGTGCGACCATGGCAGCCATGAACACGACGGCGGCCCCGAGTACGCTGGAAGAAGCCGATGCCATCCAGGAAGCGCACCAGCACATCGCTTCCGAACCGAATGCCACCGCAGCGGAGGAGAATAGATCGGTGGCCGCCGCGGCCGCCGCTCCGGTGCTGGCGGAAAGCAATGCCTATGAAGATGTGATCGTGCGGCCGGCGTCGACGTCGATCTGGCTGGGCGTCATCGATGCCAAGACGCATAAACGCAGTGTCTATACGACAGAGGAGCCGGTACGGCTCGACGGGACGACATCGTGGCTGATCGTCACGGGGCACGGCTACTTCTCCCTGGACTGCGGCGGAAAAGAGCAGAAATTCGAGCAGAGCGAACGGGTCCTGCTGAGCTATGAAGGCGGGGTCTGCCACGAGCTTGACGAGACGGAATTCAGAGCGCGCAACAAGGGACGGGTGTGGTGAAAAAAATCATTATCCTGCTTGCTGTCACGCTGTCGGCGTGGGCGCAGTCGCCGCTGTTCGAGAAGGTGCAGTCACTGATCGGGGAGCAGGCCTACAGCCGGAACGAAGCCTTTGTCAAGATCATCTTCTCCGACCGGGACCGCTATGTCAAAGGGGAGCGGATCGATGTCGTCAGCGTGGTGGAGACCCTCAAGGAAAACGGGCTGCTGACCCTTTTTTACAACCGCCCGAAAACGCTGGAACTGACTTTCGAGACCAACGGCAGCCCGCAGTTTTTCATGATGCTGATGAACGAGACGCTTCGGGGGATGGGATACACCCACTACCTGACGGATTCGGCGATGTTGACCAATGCCGGCTACCGCTGGCGGATCAAGATGCAGTCGGAGTACGCGACCGACCCGACGGCCCTGCAGCAGGCGTTGGCGCGCCGGGGATGCGGGATCCTCGATATCGAACGCGGCAGCGCGACGCAGTGGCGCTATTTCATCGACATGAGCGACGCGCACCTGGAGCTGACGCCGCTGGAAGTGGGCAGGAAGATCCGGATGAAACGCCTGGTCTACCCGCGCTGGCTGGATGTTTCCAAAGCCGGTACACTCACCCTTTGGAGCCTGTCAGGAAATAACTGGTATCCTTACATTGCATTTTACGACGACGATTTGCGCCTGCTCAAGCTCTACAAAAGGGACAAGCGAACCCGGCAGATCACCATCAACCTTCCCCGCGGCTGCGCCTACGTGAAGATTGCGGATTTCTACAGCCGGAAGAACATGAATGCGGGCCTGAGTGTGAAAGCGCAATAGTCGCATTTAGGATAAAAAAACAATGTTTGACGAAATCCAGTTTGACCGCATCCGCCGTCTCCCGAAGTATGTTTTTGCCGAAGTGAACGACCTGAAAATGGCCGAACGCCGTGCCGGTGCGGATGTCATCGATTTCAGTATGGGCAATCCTGACGGCGACACCCCGGAACATATCCGCGACAAGATGGTCGAGTCGGTGATGAAGACGAAAACCCAGGGCTATTCGCAGTCCAAGGGGATCTACAAACTCCGCCTGGCGATCTGCGACTGGTACAAGCGCCGTTATGATGTCGAGCTTGACCCGGAGACCGAGGCGGTCGCAACGATGGGCTCCAAAGAGGGGTACGCCCACCTGGCCTATGCCATCACCAATCCCGGCGACGTCGCCGTCGTTCCGGACCCGACCTATCCGATCCACTCCTACGCCTTCATCCTTGCCGGCGGCAGTGTTCAGAAGATGCCGCTGATCTTCGATGAGGATTACAACGTCGATGAAGACGCCTTCTTCGAACACCTGGAGACGGCCTTCAAAGATGCCTTCCCGAAACCGAAGTACGTGGTTGTCAACTTCCCGCACAACCCCTCCACGGCCACGGTGACGCCGGCGTTCTATGAGCGCATCGTCGCGATGGCGAAGCGGGAGCGCTTCTACGTTATCTCCGATATCGCCTACGGCGACATCACCTTCGACGGCTATAAGACCCCCTCCATCATGAGTGTTGAAGGGGCCAAAGATGTAGCGGTCGAGTCCTTCACGCTCTCCAAGAGCTACAACATGGCCGGGTGGCGCGTCGGGTTCTTCGTCGGGAACAAGAAACTGATCGGTGCCCTGCAGAAGATCAAAAGCTGGCTCGATTACGGGATGTTCACCCCGATCCAGGTGGCGGCGACTGTCGCACTCAACGGCGATCAGAGCTGCGTGGATGAGATCATTCACAAATACGACGCCCGTCAGGATGTGCTGATCGATGCTTTCAACCGTGCGGGGTGGCCGGTACGCCGCAACCGCGCTTCGATGTTCGTCTGGGCGAAGATCCCCGACTGCGCGGCGCACCTGGGGTCGCTCGAATTCGCCAAACGTCTGCTGGTCGAGGCGCAGGTCGCGGTCGCACCGGGCATCGGTTTCGGCGAGTACGGTGAAGGGTATGTCCGTATCGCGCTGATCGAGAACGACAAGCGCATCCGGCAGGCGGCGAAGAACATCAAGCAGTTCCTGAAGCAGTTCGAGGAGAAAGCCGATGCTTAAGGTCGGCGTAATCGGTGTCGGCACCGTCGGCACCGCGGTAGTACAGATCCTCGAAGACAACAAGGAGATGATCACGGCGCGGGCCGGGACGGAAGTCGTCGTCAAGACCGGCGTCGTCCGCACCCTGAACAAAGAGCGCGGGATCGATATCGCCCTCACCAGCGACCCCTACGAGGTCGTCAACGACCCGGAAATCGACATTGTCGTAGAGCTGATGGGCGGCGTCGAAGGCCCCTTCGACATCGTCAAAAAAGCCCTGGAGAACGGCAAAGCGGTCGTCACCGCGAACAAGGCGCTATTGGCGTACCACCGCTATGAGCTCCAGGAACTCGCCGGAGATCTTGCCTTCGAGTACGAAGCGAGCGTTGCCGGCGGTATCCCCATCATCAACGCCCTGCGCGACGGCCTCTCCGCCAACCATATCGAAAGCATCAAAGGGATCATGAACGGTACCTGTAACTACATGCTCACGAAAATGACGGAGGAAGGGGTGGCCTTTGACGCGATCCTCAAAGAGTCGCAGGAGCTCGGGTACGCCGAAGCGGATCCCACCTTCGACATCGGCGGTTTCGATGCGGCACACAAGCTGCTGATCCTCGCCTCTATCGCCTACGGTATCGATGCCAAACCCGAAGATATCCTGATCGAAGGGATCGAGTCCGTGACCCAGGAGGATATCGCCTTTGCCAAGGAGTTCGGCTACGCCGTCAAACTGCTGGGCATCGCCAAGCGTGACGGCGACGCGGTCGAACTGCGGGTGCATGCGGCGCTGATCAGCAAGGAGCAGATGATCGCGAAGATCGACGGCGTCATGAACGGCGTCAGCGTCATCGGCGACCGTGTCGGCGAAACCCTCTACTACGGACCGGGGGCCGGCGGTGATGCGACGGCGAGCGCGGTGGTCGCGAATATCATCGACATCGCCCGGGCCGGCGGAAAACGTTCGCCGATGCTCGGCTACAATACGCCGCTGGAACACGGGCTGAAACTGCGTTCGAGCGACGAGATCGAGACCAAGTACTACCTGCGCATCCGCGTCGAGGACCGTCCGGGAGTCCTGGCCAAGATTACGCAGCTTTTCGGCGAGTATGAGATCTCCATCGAGACAATGCTGCAGCGTCCCGCTTCGGGCGGGTTTGCGAACCTGCTCTTCTCGACACACAACGCGGTAGAGGGGAATATGAAAGAGGTGCTCTCACAGATCGAAGCCCTCTCCTTCGTCGCTTCCAAACCGGTGATGATCCGCATCGTCTGATCCGCAGCCGGCATCCGCCCCACCGCTTCAAACCGAAGCGGCTCTCTCCACCTTTTTTGAGCTTTACGACTCTTTGAGCAGCATCAGCCCGCGTACAAACAGGAAAATCACGAACGCAACCGCGCCGACGGGCGGCAGCACGAAGGTCAGCAGTGTCAGCAGGCCGACATAGAGCTTTTTGCCCCCTGTCATCAGGTGACTTCCGTAGCCGACACCGGCCGTAAGGGCGAGCCAGGCAAGAAAGAGGAAGAGGGTACTGCTCTGTTCCAGCAGAGGCAGAAGGCGCTCAAAGAGCTGGATGAGCAGGTAGACGACGGGGAGGCTCAGCCAGGCGATGGCGAAGAGCGGGATAAGTGTGCGCGTAAACGAACGGGTACGTGCCCAGAGCGCCGCGACGAAGAGCAGGGCGCCGGCGGTGTGTGCTGCGACGAGCATCCAGACGGTGTTGATATGGGATGCCTTGTCCGCCGCGGTCAGGGCGTGATGCAGCTTCAGGGTCTTGTAGTGGGCAAATTCGGCACCGAAGGTGTAGAGAACACCGCTGAGGGCGACGAGGGCGACCAGGGCGATGCCCTGGAAGAGCGTTGCCTGCCGGCTGGATTGCCGTGCAACGAAAAGCATGGCGTACCCTATTCCCAGCAATGAAATGGCCAGAAGCGGCAGTGCGCCGTAGCGTATCAGGGGAAGATGCGCCACGGCGAGGCTGGCGATACCGACGGCGTAGGCGAAGGCCCCCATCTCCAGAAGTTTGTGACGTTCCTGCAGACTGTTATTCATCTAATCTATCTCTCTTTTTTGATTTATTATACTATGTTGAAACAATATGCCATATGAGGTCAGGCCACAGCAGATTAAGCGCCTAACCGATAGACTTTTTTAAAAATTTCAGGCAGACGCCCTTTGTCAGAATCGGCGTCTGCTTTCCAGGATTGAACATGGGCAATTCGGTCAAAGTGATCGACAGCGTCTGTACCTATTGCGGCGTCGGCTGCGACATCGAAGGGCATGTCGAGAACAACCAGATCGTCAAGATCGGCGCGTCGGCGGACGGCTACGTTTCGCAGGGCAAACTCTGCATCAAGGGCAAATACGGATATGACTTCGTGAGTGACGCCAACCGTCTGCGTACCCCACGCATCCGTAAAAGTTTCCTGGCGAAGAACCCGACCATCGCCGAAGCGGTTGGCGGGAAACTGCACGACTTCGACGAGACCTGGTTCGAGTGTGACGTTGACACAGCGGTGAGTGCGGCGGCGATGAAGCTGCGTGAGATCCAGTCGAAACACGGAGAGAAGAGTTTCTGCGCCATCGGCGGGGCGCGCACCAGCTGCGAGAGCGCCTACCTTTTCCAGAAGTTCACCCGCCACACGATGAACTCCCCACATGTCGACAACTGTGCCCGTGTCTGCCACAGCCCCAGCCTCAAGGGGATGCGTACGACCATCGGCGAGGGTGCGGCGACGAACCCCTACAATGACATCTACGAGACGGAGTTCATGGTCGTCATCGGTTCGAACACGACCGAAGCGCACCCCATTGTCGCCAACCGTATCGTCGAAGCGGCGCAGAAGCACCATAACCTTGCCGTCATCGACGTCCGAGACATCAAGCTGATGAAGTTCGCCAAACACAAGGCGATCATCCCCCACGAAGCGAACCTGCTCATTCTCAACATGATGGCGCGGGTCATCATCGAAGAGGAGCTCTACAACAAGGATTTCATCGAAACGCGCACGAAGTGGTTCGAAGAGTACAAAGAGAAGATTCTGGGTGACCCCTACACGGATCCGGACTATTTCAAGCAGGTCAGCGGTTTCGAGCACCTCGCCAAGCTGATCCCGAACATCGCCCGCGAATACGCGGTGAAGAAGTCGATGATCTTCTGGGGGCTGGGGATCACCGAGCACCTCGACGGCTCCTACGCGGTCATGGCGATCACCCACCTCGCACTGCTGACGGGGAACATCGGCCAGACCGGGGCGGGTCTCATGCCGCTGCGCGGCCAGAACAACGTCCAGGGCGCCTGCGACATGGGGTGTCTGCCCTATTACGACCCCGATTACCAGAAGCCCAAGGAAGAGGGGCTGATGACGCCACAGCTTGTCGACGCGATGCTTGAGGGCAAGATCAAGGCGGTGCTCAACATGGGCGAGGATATCACCCACATCCATCCCAACCTCAATAAGATCGACAAAGCGTTCGAGCAGCTGGAGCTGCTCATGGTCCAGGAGATCATGATGAACGACGTCGCCAACCGTGCCGACATCGTCGTCGGGGTCAAATCCGCTTACGAGAAGACGGGTGTCTACGTCAACGCGATGCGCCGCCTTCACCTCTCGCAGCCGCTGGTACAGTCCGATCTTCCCGATGACTGGGAAGTGATCCAGATGCTCGATAACAAAATGGGCGGCAGTTATGAGTACAAAGACAGCTCCGAGGTGTGGGACGAGGTGCGCGAAGTCGCCCACCGCCGCTTCAGCGGTGCTTCTTACATGCGTCTCGAGCGTCACCGCAAGCGGGGGCTGCAGTGGCCGGTCTACACCGAGGACACCCCGGTACTGCACCTGCTCGACTTCCGCACGCCCGACGGCCTGGGGCAGTTCCACTACCACCAGTACCAGCCCCGCGGCATGGTCCCGGAGCTGATCGCCAAGAAACGGGTCGAAGACGGTTTCTATCTGACAACAGGGCGTACACTGGCGCACTACAACAACGCCGCCCAGACGAAGGCTTCCGAGCGTCTGAACAAGCGGTATGACGAAGATATCCTGCTGGTAAGCGAAACGGACGCGGCCGCCTTCCCGACGGAAAAGGCGGTATTGCATACGGAATACGGCTCCTCGGCCCCGCTGCGGGTCAAGATCACCGACAAGGTGCAGCCGGGGACGCTCTTTGCGACCTTCCACCATGCGGGCTCCCGCATCAATGCGCTCTTCGGGGACAAACGCGACGAGCTGATCCTCACCGCCGCGTTCAAATCGATCAAGGTCCGGGCCGAAGCGGTATGAGCCGGGCTGCAGGGGACGTCGCCGAACAGCAGGCCGTCGATTTTCTGCGCGAACGCGGTTTCAGCGTCATCGACAGGAACGTCAGCAGCCGTTTCGGCGAGATCGATATCTTGGCCATGCGGGATGAGGTGCTCCACATCATCGAGGTCAAAAGCGCGCCGACCTTCGAGCAGGCGGCCAACAACATTACACCGGCGAAAATCCGCAAGATCCTGATGACGGCGGAAAGCTACATGAAACAGCACCGTCTGGAGCTCGATTACGCGTTGGATGCGGTGATCGTCAGCGGCGGAAAATGCGAATTACTTGAAAATATCACCTTGTAAATATCCTTCAGAATCCGCTTATTTTAAATAGGATAATATTTCTCCGATTTAAAAGTGTCGGGGGCAGATCGTTCCTAATAAAAATTATCATGTGAAGTTTACTTTTTAAAATTTACAGGTATAATGAAGACACGATATTCACGAAAGGAATTCAAAATGGGAAAATATGTTGAACTGACGGCCGCTACATTTGAGGAAACTGTAAAAGAGGGTGTTACACTGGTTGACTTCTGGGCACCGTGGTGTGGACCGTGTCGTATGATCGCACCGGTGATCGAAGAGCTTGCCGAGGATTACGAAGGCAAAGCGACCATCGCGAAAGTGAACACGGACGAAGAGCAGGACATCGCTGTCAAATTCGGTATCCGCTCCATCCCGACGGTCATGATTTTCAAAAACGGCGAAGTTGTCGATCAGATGATCGGTGCCGCTTCCAAGCAGGCGTTCGAAGAAAAAATCAACGCGCACCTCTAATACTCCGCAGGCGCTTGCCTGCACCCCAACTTTAAACTTCTCACTGCTTCTGTGTCAAAGTCCATCTTTAGTATGTTAGCGATATTATTTCTCCATTAATTACCGTAAGGGAATAAAGGGTTTTCCATGCTCGATTGTGCCATTATCGGAGGCGGCCCGGCCGGACTGACCGCAGGGCTTTATACGACGCGCGGCGGCTTGAAAAACGTCGTGATGTACGAACAGGGTATGCCCGGCGGCCAGATCACGGGCAGCAGCGAGATCGAGAACTACCCGGGGGTCACCGGCGAAATCTCCGGTATGGACCTGATGATGCCGTGGCCGGAGCAGTGTATGCGTTTCGGGCTCAAACACGAGATGGTCGCGGTGACCAACGTTGCGCGCACGGCGGAAGGAACCTTCCGTATCACCCGCGAAGACGGCAAGGTCGACGAAGCGCTGAGCGTCATTGTCTGTACCGGCTCGACGCCCAAACGTGCGGGATTCGAGGGTGAGAACGAGCTCTTCGGACGCGGTGTGAGCAGCTGTGCCACCTGCGACGGGTTCTTCTACAAGGGCAAGGAAGTCGCCGTGATCGGCGGCGGGGATACGGCCCTTGAAGAGGCGCTCTATCTCGCCAAAATCTGTTCCAAGGTCTACCTGGTACACCGCCGCGACCGTTTCCGCGCCGCACCGAGTACGATCGAGCGGATCATGAACACGGAGAACATCGAACTGGTGCTGGATGCCTCGCCCGCAGAGGTCTATGGCGACGCCATGGGCGTGAACGGGCTGCGCGTCGCTCTGCGCGACGGTTCGACCCGTAACCTGCCGGTCCCGGGCGTCTTCGTTTTTGTCGGGCACAACGTCAATAACGCCGTGCTGAAACAGGAAGACGGCAGCTGGCTCTGTGATGTCAACGACTGGGGGCAGGTCATTGTAGACCTGAGTATGCGGACCAGCACTCCGGGGCTCTTTGCCGCGGGCGACCTGCGCATCGAAGCACCGAAACAGGTTGTCTGTGCCGCGGGCGATGGTGCGACGGCAGCGCTGCAGGTGATCACGTATGTGGATGAAAAACAAAACGCTTAGAGGATGAGAATGGTAAACGTCGGAATTTACGGGGCGACCGGCCGTGTGGGCAAACTGCTGATCGAGGACCTGGCACCGGAGGAGGCACTGAAGCTCTCCGCGGTCTATGTGCGCAACACTCTGGAGACTTCCCTGCCGGAGGGGACGCTGGTGACCAATGACGTGGAGGCTTTTGTCGCGGCATCGGATATTATTATCGACTTTTCCCTGCCCGAAGCGGCCCAGCCGCTGCTCGAAACTCTGCTCAAAACCCCCAAACCGCTGGTCAGCGGGACCACGGGCCTGAACGTACACCAGCTCAACCTGCTCAAAGAGCTCAGCGGCGTGGCGCCGGTGCTCTATGCAACGAACATGTCCCTGGGCGTGGCCCTGCTGAACAAGCTCGTGAACCTCGCCTCCAAGAGCCTCGAAGGGTTCGACATCGAGATCGTGGAGATGCACCACCGTCACAAAAAAGACGCCCCGAGCGGTACCGCGCTGACCCTGGCCGAATCGGCGGCCGCGGGCCGCGACCTCGACCTTGACAAGGTCCGCGTCAGCGGCCGTAACGGCAATATCGGCGAACGGACGGCTGATGAGATCGCCGTCATGGCGCTGCGCGGCGGTGACATCGTCGGACGCCACACCGTGGGCTTCTACAACGACGGCGAGTTTATCGAACTGAACCACACCGCTACCAGCCGCAACACCTTCTCAAAGGGTGCCATCCGCGCGGCGAAGTGGCTGCATACGCAACCGAGCGGTCTCTATTCCATCGCCGACTGCCTCGGGCTGTAAGTAAAAGGAGTCATATGCGTCAATCTCTGAATGAAAAATGTGCCGTTGTCGGTATCTTCAACCATGTTGAGGCTTCCAAGCTCGCCTATTTCTCCCTGCATTCGCTGCAGCACCGCGGCCAGGAGGCGGCGGGGATCAGCTCCGGTGACGGGGAACGCCTGCACACCATCAAGGACCGCGGCCTCGTCACGCAGGTCTTTGACGAGCAGAAACTGGCGACGCTCAAAGGACACATGGCTATCGGACATACCCGTTACTCGACGGCGGGGGATGACTCCATCCTCGATGCGCAGCCGGTCCACGCCAATTACGACCTGGGGCAGATCTCCATCGTCCATAACGGGAACCTGACCAATGCCCAGGAGGTCCGCAACAAGCTCATCAAAGAGGGGGCGATCTTCCAGAGCTCCATGGATACGGAGAACCTGATCCACCTGATCGCCAGAAGTACCCAGGGCAAACTCAAAGACCGCATTATCGACGCCGTCAAGCAGATCGAGGGCGCCTTTTCGCTCGTCTTTCTCAGCCGCACCAAGATGTTCGCGGTGCGCGACCGATTCGGCTTCCGTCCGCTGGCGCTGGGGCGTATCGGCGACGGCTATGTTGTCGCTTCCGAAACCTGCGCCTTCGACCTGATCGGCGCGACCTATATCCGCGACGTCGAACCGGGCGAAATGCTCATTTTCGAAAAAGGGAAGGCGCCGCAGTCGCTCAAGATCTTTGACGGCACACCGAAACACTGTATCTTTGAGTACGTCTACTTTGCCCGTCCCGACTCCGAAGTTTTCGGTAAGAATGTTTACCAGAAGCGCAAGAATATGGGCATGGAGCTGGCCAAAGAGCAGCCGATCGATGCGGACATGATCGTACCGGTCCCCGACGGCGGCGTGCCGGCGGCCATCGGCTACTCCCAGCAGAGCGGTATTCCCTATGAAATGGGGATCATGCGCAACCACTATGTCGGCCGTACCTTTATCGAGCCGACCCAGGAGATGCGCGATCTCAAGGTCAAGATGAAACTCTCCCCGATCCGCGAACTGATCGAGGGCAAACGCCTTATCGTCATCGACGACTCCATTGTACGGGGAACGACGAGCCGCCGTATCGTACGGATGCTCAAAGAGGCGGGCGCGGCCGAAGTGCACATGCGTATCTCCAGCCCGCCGACGACGGATCCCTGTTTCTACGGCGTCGACACGCCGAACAAAGAGAAGCTGATCGCGGCAAATATGAGCATCGAAGAGATCTGCCACTACATCGAGGCGGATTCCCTGGGCTTCCTCAGCACCGAGGCGCTGATGCGTTCGGTACGCGCCGAGGGCAGCGAATACTGTACCGCCTGCTTTACCGGCGAGTACATCGTCTAGGGACGCGTTTGCAGCCGAAGCAGATCTATACTTTCGGGACCTACCTCCAGGAGAAATTCGGCGAGAAGGTTTTCAAAGTCTCCATCTCCATCTCCGGCTTTACCTGCCCCAATATCGACGGTACCGTCGCCCGGGGCGGATGTACCTTCTGCGAGAACGACTCCTTCAGCCCGAGCCTGGACAAGGTCCAGCCGCTCAAGGGCTTCCACCTGAACCTGCAGAGTGAAGAGAACCCCTACCTCCCCAAACAGCTCGAGCAGCTTGAAAAACAGTTCGATGTTCTCTCAAAACGCCTGCGCCGCGAATACGGCGCGACGAAGTTCCTCGTCTATTTCCAGTCCTTTACGAACACCTATGCCCCCTTCGAGACCCTTAAGGCACTCTACGACAAGGCGCTCTCGTTTGATGACGTCGTGGGGCTCAGCATCGGGACGCGTTCGGACAGTATCACCGACGAGACGCTCGATTACCTCGCACAGCTGGCCAAAACGAAGGAGATCTGGGTCGAATACGGCATCCAGTCCGTCTACGACGAGACCCTCGAGCGGATCAACCGCGGTCATGACAGCGCCAATGTCGAACACTGGATCAAGAAGAGCAAGGCGGCGGGGCTGCATGTCTGCGGCCACCTCATTTTCGGTCTGCCGGGTGAAACGCAGGAAATGATGCTGGAGACGGCTATGAGGGCGTACGAGTGGGGGATCGATTCGGTGAAGTACCATCCCCTCTATGTCGTGACGCGCACGGCGCTGGCCAATGAGTATGCCCGGGGCGAGTTTACGCCGATTACGGAGGAGGAGTACCTCGATACACTGCTCAAGGCGATCGAGATGAAGCCTGAGCGTGTCTCCGTACAGCGCATTACCGCTGGGATCGACAACGATACCCTTATTGCGCCGGCGTGGTGCCGGGACCGGAATACGCAGGTGCGGCATATCAATGCGGCGTTGAAACAGATCGGCTTGAAATACTGAGTTTTTTTTGTTCCCCTTCTTTTTTGCTTATCCAAAAAAGAAGCCGAACCGGGAAGAAAAAAGGATAAATAGCTGCCGCTTTCGGGGCATTCCATTCCCCGGTAATCCTCTCGATACGCTAATGATCATACAAGACTAGATAGAAGAAGTAGATACTGGCATTGATTTTTGCAGTATCTACTTTAGATGTAGGATAGCCATTTGGCTAGGATGGGCGTGAGGCCTTTTCTGTGATGCCGCTCATGCCGAAGCGGCGGGCGAGCTCCTGCTTGATGCGGTCGGGGGAGATGTTCTTGTAGCCCAGAGCGACGAGGACGTGGTAGGTAAGGTCCGCGGCTTCGTAGACGATCTCCTCTTCGTCGTCGTCCTTGACGGCGAAACTGAACTCCCCGGCCTCTTCGACGACCTTTTTGAGGATCGTGTTCTCCCCTTTGCTCAGCAGCTTGGCCGTCCAGGAGGTTTCCGGGTCGGCGTTCTTGCGCTCGAGGATCGTGTGGTAGAGGGTGTCGATGACGCCGTAGGCCGCGGTCGTATCGACTTCGACGGCCATCGTCTCGCTGCCGCTGTCGAGTTCGGTGAAGAAGCAAGATTTGCGGCCGGTGTGGCAGGCGACGCCGTCTTGTTCGACTTTGAGCAGCAGCGTGTCGTCGTCGCAGTCGATCAGGAACTGCTTGATGTGCTGCAGGTGGCCGCTGCTCTCGCCTTTTTTCCACAGCCGCTGCTTGGAACGGGAGTAGTAGTGCGCGAGCTTTGTCTCCAGGGAGAGCTGCAGGGCTTCGCGGTTCATGTAGGCCATCATCAGGACCTCGTTCGTATGGACGTCCTGTACGATGACGGGAAGCAGTTCCTGTTTTTGCCAGTCGACCCGGTTGAGTATTTCTTGCATGTTTTTTCCAGGAAAAAGGATTGAATCAAAACGGAAGTGCTCCGGCTTGATTCAACCCTCCGGGGGGGAGGGAAGCGCTTAGCGGATCGCGCTCTGTTTCTGCGGATCTTTCATGTCGACCCAGATGTTCGGCGTGGAGCCGCCCGGTGTCAGGAAGATCTTCGCGTCTTTGTTCTCGCGCAGGGCATCGTTGAACTGCCCCTGGACCTTGATCTGCTCCATCTGGAGCAGCTTGTCGGTCAGCGAGGCGCTGATGGCACGGTTGGCCTGGGCCGTCGCGTCGGCTTCGATCTTGATCGCGTTGGCTTTACCCTCCGCTTCGATACGGACGGCATTGGCTTTACCCTGGGCTTCGGCGGCACGTTTGAGGGCTTCTTGCTTGGCGCGCTGGACGTCCTGCTCGGCTTTCTGGACCTGCTGCTTGGCGATCTGGACGCTTTCGATCTGGTCCTTGACCTTCTGCGGCAGGACAATTTCACGCAGCTGGACCGATTGGAAGATGGCCGGGGAGTTCTCCTGCCCTTCGATACTCTGACGGATGCCCTGTTCGATCTGGTTCGCGATGGTATTGCGGTTCGTCGGCAGGGACTCCGCCTCGTACTGGCCGACGACGTTGCGCACGATGTCGCGCACGACGGGGTTGATGATCTTCTCCTCCCAGCTGAAGCCCCAGTTGGAGATCGTCTGTGCCGCGTACTGCGCATTGAGGCGGTACTGGACCGTCAGTTCGATGGAGACGGGCAGACCGCGCTTGTCGAGGACGGTAATCGCCGGACGGACTTCAAGGCCTTCGCCTTCGGCCCCGGCGCGCTCGATGCGGCTGGCGTAGTTGATGATTCTGACCTTCGTGTCGACGAGGTAGACCTTCTGGATCACCGGGATGATAAAGTGCAGGCCCGGCAGGAGGGCATTGGGCTCATACTTCCCGTTGGTTGCGAGAATACCGCGTTCGCCTTCGGTAATGATGACGAAGGGCTTGGCGAGCAGCAGGAACACAACGATCACGACGCCGAGGAGGAGCAGTGCCGATTTGCCTTTGCCCATATTGAACTCCATCTTGGGAGGCTTGGGCGGGGTGAACCCGCCGCCGCTGCCGCCGGAGCTGCTTTTTTTCTTGTTGAAGTAGTCGTTCATGTCTGTTGCCATGCTTGCTTTCCTTTTAGACGTAAGTCAGGTAGTGCGTGTAGTTCGGGTTGCGTCCGAAGACGACGTCGAAGTAGGCGCTTTGCAGTTTTTCCGTGATCGGACCGCGGGCACCGTTGCCAAGCACGCGGGCGTCGATCTCGCGGACCGGGGTGATCTCCGCGGCGGTTCCGGTCAGGAAGGCTTCATCGGCGATGTAGGCCTCTTCGCGGGTGACGCGGCGGCGGACAACTTCGTAGCCCATATCCTGGGCCAGCTCGATCACCGTCTTCTGGGTGATCGATTCGAGGGAGTTGTCATTCGGCGGGGAGATGAGCTTTCCGTCTCGGACCATGAAGAAGCCCGCGCCGCTTGCTTCGGCGACGTACCCCTGGTCATCGAGGAGCAGCGCTTCGTCGTACCCGCACTCCACTGCTTCGAACTTGGCCATCTGGGAGTTCAGGTAGTTCGCGACTGCCTTGGCCTTGCCCATGTTGGAGGTGTTGGCCGGGCGGGTGAACGAGGAGATCTTGAGTCGGATCCCCTTGCGCATCCCCTCTTCGCCGAGGTAGGCACCCCACTCCCATGCGGCGACGGCCGTCTCGACCGGCGCATCCTTGTGGTAGAGGCCCATGACGCCGTAGCCCAGGAAGGCGAAGGGGCGCAGGTAGACGTTGTCGCCGGTAAACTCGTTCTTACGGATCAGCTCGACCTGGGCTGCATTGAGCTCTTCAACGCTGTAGGGGATGTTGAGCAGGACCATCTTGCCCGACTGGATCAGACGCTCGGTATGGTCGTTGAGGCGGAAGATGGCGTACCCCTTGTCGGTCTTGTACGCCTTGGTCCCTTCGATAACGCCGTTGCCGTAGTGCAGCGTATGTGACAGTACGTGGACTTTTGATTCCTGCCAGGGGAGGAATTCGCCGTTCATCCAGATGTACTTGGCTTCGTTCATTGGTTCTCCAAATTATCGGTAATTCTACGAAAGTCGGATATTTTATCCAAGAGGTGTTTAATGCTGCGTTAATGGGGCTTTCGCGAATGTTTCGGCATAATGGTTTAAGGTGGCTCCCGAGGGAGCAGTATGTGCGAGGAGGAGGCGATGGGAGTCGTAGGCGAGAGTGTCGTTCGTGTCGATGCCGCATCGAAAGCAGACGGGACGCTGCGCTATACCGACGATCTGGCTTTTGACGGGTTGTACGGGGCGGTTGTCCGCTCAGAGATTGCGTACGGAAAGATCCGTACGATCACCTTTGACCCCGCTTTCGACTTTTCCGACATCGTCATCGTCGACCATACCGACATCGAGGGGCGTAACGCCAACGTCATCCTCACCGACGACCAGCCCTTCCTCGCGGAGGCAAGGGTCCGGCATATCGGGGAGCCGATCCTGCTGCTGGCGCACTGTTCAAAACGGCGGCTCCGAGAGGCGGCGGCCCATATCATGATCGACTACGACGCGCAGGAGCCGGTCCTGAGCATAGCGGAGTCCCTGGCCCTCAAGCAGCGGCTCTACGGCGAGGATAACGTTTTCAAAGCCATTCATACGGTCACAGGAAGCGTCCCGGAAGCGGCGGGGCTGTACAGTTTGGAGAAGACCTACACGACCCCGCACCAGGAGCAGGCCTACCTGGAACCGCAGAGCATGGTGGCGCGCTACAACGGCGGCACGATTAAAATCATCGGCTCGATGCAGTGCCCCTTCTTTGTCGAGGCGGCGCTGGAGGGGCTGGCCGGCGAAAAGATCGAGGTGGAGCAGGCCCCGACGGGGGGCGGCTTCGGCGGCAAGGAGGATTACCCCTCCCTGATCGCGGGTTACGCCTACTTGCTCTGCAAAAAGGCGGGTCAGGATGTCAAAATCGTCTATGACCGCGAAGAGGACATCGCTTTTACGACGAAGCGCCACCCCGCGCAGCTGCGCTACCGGAGCCAATTCGATGAGACGGGGAAACTGCATGCCCTGGAAGTGGAGATTCTTATCGACGGCGGAGCGTATGTGACGCTCTCCCCCGTCGTCCTCGCGCGCTGCGTTCTGCATGCGGCGGGCTTCTACGACTGCGGCTACCTCAGGGTCGACGCCCGCGCCGTGGCGACGAATACCCCGCCCAACGGGGCCTTCCGCGGTTTCGGCGCCCCGCAGGTGCTTTTCGGGATCGAGCGCCATATGGACGATATCGCCCACACACTCGGCCTCTCGCCGGCAGTTGTGCGCGAACGCAACCTTCCCGGTGCGGACTCGGTCAGCGTTTCGGGGGTGCCGATCGTCGAACATGCCCGGCTGCGTGCCCTGTTCGAGACCGCACGGCGTAAGAGCGGTTTCGATCTCCTTTACGACGCCCCGGCGCCGCACCGGGGGATCGGGATGGCGCTTTTTATGCACGGTGCCGGGTATACGGGCGTGGGGGAGAGCATGCTGGCCTCCAGCGTCTCGATCGCCCTGGAGGCGGACGGCAGTATCGAGATCCGCGTCGGGAGCGTGGAGATGGGGCAGGGGACGCTGACGGCGCTGCCGCAGATCGTCGCCGATGTCCTGGACCTTCCCGTCGGCATGGTCTCCTGCCGTACCCCGAATACGGCCGAGGTTGCCGACAGCGGGCCGACGGTCGCTTCGCGGACCGTGATGATCGTCGGGCGCCTGCTCGTGCAGGCGGCGGGCAAGCTGAAAAGGGCGCTCGGCGATTACGACACTCCGGATACGTACCGGGAGGCGGTTACGGACTATTGCAAAAGCGGCGGCCCGCTGCAGTTCGGTGCCTCTTATGAACAGCCCGCCGACATCCTCTGGGATGAAGATCTCTTTTACGGCAACGGCTACGAGGGGTACGGGCTGGGGTGCTACGTCGCCGAGGTGGAAGTGGACCCCGTCGACTACCGCGTCCGGGTCGTCCGGTTCGATGCCTACAGCGACGTCGGGAAGGTCGTCAACCCGATGATGGCGGAGGGGCAGGTCGAAGGGGGCGTGGCCCAGGGGATCGGTTACGCCCTTTTCGAGCGCCTGGTGTACGAAGCGGGGCGGGTCCGAAGCCCCCGTTTCAGCGATTATACGCTGCCGATGGCACCTGACCTGCCGGAAATTTCGGTGCGTTTCCTCGGTTTGGAAGGCCCTTCGCTGGGCCTGGGAGAGCTGCCGATGGACGGTCCGGCCGCCGCCGTCGCCAATGCGCTTGCCCACGCCCTCGGAAGCGCGTTCGACGCTTTGCCGATCACCCCGGAAGCCGTGGAGGAAGCATGCAGATAACATGCAGGATCAACGGCAGCATCCACCGCTTTGAGTGCGCCCCGGAGACCCGGGTGCTCGACCTGGTGCGCGACGCGGGGATGACGTCGGTCAAGGCGGGGTGCGGCGAAGGGGAGTGCGGCGCCTGCAGCCTCTTTGTGAACGGCAGACTCGTCAACGCCTGCCTGCTGCTTGCCCCGCAGATACAGGACGCGGAGATCGTGACGCTGGAGGGGCTGCAGGAGGAGACGGCGGCGATCCGCGAAAGCTTTGCCGAACACGGTGCCGTACAGTGCGGCTTCTGCACGCCGGGCTTCGTCTTGCGCGCCTATGACTATCTCAGCCGCGGCGGTGAACGCAGCGAAGAGGCGATCAAGGCGGCCCTGGACGGCAACCTCTGCCGCTGTACCGGGTACAAGAAGATCGTCGAGGCGATCGCAAAGGTGAAGTCGTGAACTATCTGCGTGCGGCAAACCTGGATGAGGCAACGGCGCTGCTGGCAGAGTATCCAGAGGCGCTACTGCTCTGCGGCAGTACCGACGCGGCGCTGCAGCTGCGGCAGGCTGCAGACACCGCCACCCTCATCGACATCCACGCTCTGGAGGAGCTGAAAGGCATCAACATCGAAGGGAAGTCCATGCAGATCGGCGCGCTTGTGACACTCAACGAGCTGCTTGGCAGCAGTGCGGTCCGGAGCTCTCTGCCGCTGCTTGCGGCATGCGCCGAAACCTTCGGTTCGCACCAGATCCGCAACCTCGCCACCGTCGGCGGCAATATTGCCAACGCCTCGCCCGCGGCGGACCTGACCGCCGCGCTCGTGGCGCTGGAGGCCACGGTGACGCTGGCGTCGCAGGACGGGGAGCGGAGCGTGCCGCTGGAAGCGCTCTTCTGCGGCTACAAATGCACGAAACTTGACCATGAGCTTATTACCGCCGTTACCGTTCCGCTGCAAACAGGTCGTTGGTACTACCGCAAAGCGGGGATGAGGGAGCGGCTCAACATTGCGAAGGTGAGCATCGCCCTGACGCAGGGCCACGGCGGGTTCCGCATCAGCGGGGCGTCGCTGGGCCCCAACCCCGTCCGCTTCCGAACCCTCGAGACGCTGCTGGACGGAGGCGTGTACGACGACGCGGCGATCAAAAAAGCCCTTGAGAGCGATACGGACCCCTCCGGCGGGCAGCGTTCGACGAAAGCGTACCGGCTCCGGGTGGCGTTCAACATGATCAAAGAAGCCCTTTCGCAGCCGGAGGAGAGATGACGGTCGTCCTGCTCTCCGCCGGGAGATCCTCCCGCACCTCTGATCTGAAATCACTGTACAGGGTGGAGGGGGAGTACCTTATCAACCGGCAGATCCGGCAGCTGCAAAGCTACGGCTACGATGTCGCCGTCGTTCTGGGATATGCCTATGAGCGGATCAGCGCCGTGCTTCCCGAAGGGGTGAGGGTGATCCGTAATGAAGCGTACGGGGAGGGGATGTTCTCCTCGATCAAGAGGGCGTTCGAGACGCTCGATGCCCCGGAGCTCTACTTTTGCCAGGTGGACCGCCCCGTGCCGGACAAACGCGTCTTTGACGCACTCTCCCGCAGCAAAAGCCCCGTGGCAACGGCTTTTTTCGAGGGACACCGCGCCCCGCCGCAGCGCATCAGCGCCGTGATGAAAAGCGATCTGCTCGCCTCGGACGCGGGACGCCTCGATGCATGGATCGAGGCCACCGGTATCGCGGAGGCCGTTGCCGTTGACGATCCGAAGGTGGCGCTCAACGCCAATACGGACGAAGCGCTCAGACGCATCTTCGGGTAGTGGGCATCTTTATAAACCTCCTCAGGTCAGAGGACGAAGAACACGAGCAGGGCAACGGCGGCCAGCACGCCCATCGCGATATCGATCTGTCTGAAGCGCCCCTGGATGCAGCGGACGAAGACGTAGGCGAGTGATCCCAGCAGGAGTCCGTCGGTGATGGAGTAGGTGAGGGGCATCCCCAGGACGATGAGGAAGGTGCTGTACTTGACCGCCGCGTCGCTGTAGTCGATATGCTGCAGTTCGCCGAACATCATGACGCCGATGACGATAAGAACGGGATAGACGGCGTTGGAGGGGATCGCCTGGAAAAAGGGGAGCCAGAAGAGCGGCAATATGAAGAGCAGCCCGGTAACGACGGCGGTCAGCCCCATCCGGCCGCCCGCCTCGACCCCCGCCGCGCTCTCGATGAACGCGGTCGTGCTGGTCACCCCGGCGAGGCCGCTGAGCATCGTCGCCGCGGCGTCGGCCTCGATGGTGCGCTGCAGGGGAACGGAATCCTTGCTTTGAAAGAGATTTGCGCGCATGCCGACCCCGGTCAGGGTACCGAGGGTGTCAAAGAGGTCGGTGATCAGGAAGATGAGGATGAGCGGCACTATCGAGAGGCTCAGGGCCGAGGCAATGTCGAGTTCGAAGGCGATCGGCGCCATGGAGGCGGGCAGGGAGAAAAAGGCCTCAGGCATCGGGTCTACTTCCGTTACCCAAGCAAGCAGGGCGGTCAGCGTGATGGAGAGGATAAACGCCCCGCGGACCCTCTTGATGACAAAGAGGATCGCCAGGGCGAGGCCGAAGAGACCGATGAGGAGGTGGGGGTCTTTGAGGTTGCCCAAGGTGACCAGCGTCGCCGGACTGTCGGTGATAAGGTGGAGCTGCTCCATCCCGATAAAGGCGATGAAGGCGCCTATCCCCGCGCTGACGGCGCGTTTAATGTCCATGGGGATCGTCGTGATCATCCAGCGCCGCAGCGGGGTGATGCTGATAAGAATATAGAGGATACCGGAGAGGAAAACGATCCCCAGCGCCGTCTGCCACGCCAGCCCCATCCCCTTGACGAGCCCGAAGCTGAAATAGGCGTTGAGGCCCATGCCGACGCTCATGGCAATCGGGGTGTTGGCCCAGAGGCCGTTGAGGACGGAAGCGATGATCGTCATGACCGCCGTCGCGGTGATGACCGCATCAAAGGGGAGGCCCGCCGCACTGAGGATCGCGGCATTGACGGGGACGATGTAGAGCATGGCGAGGAAGGTCGTAAATCCGGCCGTTATCTCGGTGCGGAAGTCCGTGCCATGGTCTTGGAGTTGAAAGAGGTTCATGGTTCTGTTCTGCACCCTTTGATGAAGTGGAAGCTCCGCCCGTCGAAGAGGCCTTTGTCGCTGAGCTTGAGCTCGGGGATGACGAGCAGCGCCATAAACGAGAGCGTCATAAAGGGCGCATGCAATTTCGAACCCAGCACCGTTTTGGCGAAGCGGTCCAGGGCTTCATACTGCTCAGCCACCTTGAAGCCGTCCTCCCCGCTCATGATCCCGGCGATGCGCAGCGGGAGGAGATGCTGCTCGGAAGCGTTCAAGGCGCAGATGCCGCCTTCGGCACAGATCACGAGATTCACGGCTTTGGCGATAGCTTCGTCGCTGCAGCCGACGGCAATGATGTTGTGCGAATCGTGGGCGACGCTGGAAGCGATGGCCCCCGCTTTGAGCCCGAAACCGTTCACATAGGCGACGGCGGGCGGGACGTCTTCGTAACGGTTGACGACGGCGATCTTGAGAATGTCGTGCTCCGGGTCGCCGATGCGGTCTGCAGGGACGTTTTTCAGCGGGGCAACCATCTCGTGGGTGACCAGTTCGCCGTCGACGGCCTCGATCACCTCCGCGGTGTCGCAGGGCGGGAGGGCAAAATCCTCCGGCCGCTTAGGCGCTGCATGGAAGTTGTTGAGCTCCGGCAGCGGGACGGAGGGGATGAGGCTTTGGCCTTGTTCGGCAACCGTGCGGCCTCCGATCACGGTGCGCAGGACGGTGAAATCTTCCAGGTTGTTGACCTCGATGAGGTCGGCGCTCTCCCCGGGCTGCAGCGTTCCGACGCCGAGGCCGTAGTGATCTATGGGGTTAAGGCAGGCGATACGCAGCACGTCGAAAAGGTCATACCCCTTGGCGACGGCACGCCGCACAAGGGCATCTATGTGTTCGCGGCGGAGGTCGTCGGGGTGGCGGTCGTCGCTGCAGAACATCAGCATGTCGGGGTACTCCTTTATCAGCGGGGCAAGGGCTTCGAAATTCTTGGCGGCGGAGCCCTCCCGGATGAGGATCTTCATTCCCGACTGCACCTTCTCCAGCCCCTCTTCGTAGGTGAAGGCCTCATGGTCGGTCGTGATGCCGGCGGCGATGTAGCGCTTCAGGTCATCACCCCGCAGGCCGGGGGCGTGGCCGTCGACGGGTTTGCCCAGCGCTTTCGCGGCCGCGATCTTGGCGAGCATCTCCGCATCTCCGCTCACAACCCCGGGGAAGTTCATCACTTCGCTGAGGTAGCCGATCTTCGGGTTTGCCAGCAGCGTTTTCACCTCGCCGACGCCGAGGGTCGCGCCGCTTGTCTCAAAGGGGGTCGCCGGGACGCAGGGGGAGGCCCCGAAGGCGAAATGGAAAGGAACTTTCCCGGCATTTTCGAGCATAAACTCCACCCCTTTGATGCCGAGAACGTTGGCGATCTCGTGGGGGTCGGAGACGGTGGCGACCGTACCGTGAAGGACGGCGAGGCGGGCGAATTCGCTTGGCGGAAGCATGGAGCTTTCGATGTGGATATGCGCGTCGATGAAGCCGGGGAGGATGTAGGTGGGGCAGGGGGTGTCGATCTGTGTGACGGAATCGATAACGCCGTTTTTAATGATGATTTTGGCGGGGTAGATCTCGCGGCGGCGGATATCGACGTAGTTGGATTCGATGACCATGGTTTTGCACCTCTTTTCAATCGAATACATTTTTGCATAGATGGGATAAAGGGGGGATTACTTGAGGAGTAGGCGTTTTCTTGTTGGTGTTTTGTTCCCCTTCTTTTTTGCTTATCCAAAAAAGAAGCCGAACCGGGAAGAAAAAAGGATAAAAGGCTGCCGCTTTCGGGACATGCCACTCCCCGGTGATCCGGCTGACACGCTAAGTACCGTTTCTGACCTGACGGAAGAAACGGTTACTTTTAGTATCTGTAGCGCTTAGGCAGAGGGGGTGTTGATCATCCAGGCGGAGAAGACGTTGATGTAGTCCCAGAAGGACTGGACGTACGCTTCGTCTATGCCCTCTTCGACGAGCTGGGGCAGCAGCTGGGCGTAAAACTCCAGCCAGCGGCGGCGGGCGGCCTCATCGATGCGGAACGGCGCGTGGCGGCCGACCATACGGGGTTCGCCGCGGTGCTGGTTAAAGTAGTCCGGGCCGCCGCAGATCTGGATAAAGAAGTCGGCGGCATTGTTCTTGGCCTGCTGGAAATCGTCTTCGTCGTTGACGGGGAACAAAAAGGCGATATCGCTGTTACGGATCAGTTCGTAGTGGTCGTCGACGAGCTTGCGGAAGCGATCTTCGCCGACCTGCGGGTAGAAGCCGGGATGGGGTTTGGTTACCGGGGGACGGACGCCGAGCTGGCCGGGGATGATTTCAAGGTTAAGCATCATTTTCCTATCGGCGGCATATTGTGAATGCCGCATTTTTTGTTTCGATTGTAAAAGGTTTTTTCTAAAATCAGCGTAAAGGCCGGGAAGAATCCATGGCTTAACGGGGCGCTTTGTATAATGGAAACACTCTTTACATGTGGGAGCAGAGGATGGAAGCAAAGGTATTTTTCGGTTCAAACGAAGCGGTGACGGGGAGCTGGACGGAGCGCCGCAGCCCCTATGACAGTAGGGTGGTCTCACAAGCACCGCACTGCGGTGCGGAAGAGACACAGCGGGCACTGGAGATCGCCAAAGCGGCCGCAAAAGCGGCCAAAGCGTCGACGCTGTCACAGCGCTGCGACTGGCTGCACGACGTGGCGGCAAAGCTGCGGGAGCAGAAAGAGGATATTGCCAGGACGATCACGGATGAGGTCGGCAAACCGATCGCTTTCGCCCGGGTCGAGGTGGAGCGCTGCATCGAAACGGTGACCCTCGCCGCCGAGACGATGCGCACCATGCACGGGGAAACGATCAACACCGATGCGATGCCCAGCGGCCGCAAAACGACGGCCTTCTATATCCGTGAACCTGTCGGCGTTATCGCGGCGATCACGCCGTTCAACTTCCCGCTGAACCTGGTGGCGCACAAGCTCGCCCCGGCCCTCGTCGCCGGCAATACGGTCGTCCTCAAACCGACGCCGGAGGCGCCGCTGACGGCTTACAAGTTCGCCAAGCTCTTTATCGAAAGCCCCCACGCGGTCAAGGACGCCCTGAGCGTTGTTTATGGCGATGCCGAAGTGGGCAGTACGCTCGTTGGCAGCGACATCCCGCGCAAGATCAGCTTCACCGGCTCCGTTCCCGTCGGCAATATCATCACCAAGAGTGCGGGGATCAAAAAGGTGAGCCTGGAGCTCGGCGGCAACGCGGCGACCTTCATCGACAAGAGCGCCGACCTTGATCTGGCGGCACAGCGCTGTGCGCTCGGGGCCTTCGTCAACTCCGGGCAGGTCTGCATCTCGCTGCAGCGCATCTATGTCCATGCCGACGTCTACGACGTATTTGCGCAGAAAATGGCCGAAGCGACGCAGAAGCTTACGGTCGGTTCGCCTTACGACGACGACACCTTCATGGGGCCGCTGATCAACGAAGAGTCGGCCGAGCGGGCACTTTCATGGGTACAGAGCGCCATCGACGAGGGGGCCCGGCCGATGACGGAGGTGAAGTGCGAAGGCACGATGTTCTACCCGACGGTCATGGCGGACGTTACGGATGATATGGCGATCGTCTGTGAAGAGGTCTTCGCACCGATTGTCTCCCTGGTCAAGGTTGACGGTTTTGACGACGCCGCTCCCCGGATGAACGATTCGCCCTACGGGCTGCAGTTCTCCATTTTTACCAACGACCTGGCATTGACGCAGCGTGCGATCAGCGAGCTGGAGGCGGGAGGCGTCGTTATCAACGATATGCCGACCCTGCGTTTCGACATCCAGCCCTACGGCGGGGTCAAGCTGAGCGGCGTCGGTCGTGAAGGGCCGCGGTTTGCCATTGAGGAGATGACGGAACTCAAATCCGTCGTTATCGCGTAGACAGTATGCAAAAAGAGAAGGTGATTGTCTCTGCCTGTCTGCTGGGCGAAAAATGCCGATATGATGGAGCTACTAAAAAAGATGACGGCGTTCTCGCCTCTCTTGCAGACAAAGAGGTGATCCCCTTCTGTCCCGAAGCCCCGGTTCTGGGGACACCCCGCGGGCGGATCAGCGTCATCGCGACGGAGGATCACGGCCTGCGGGTCCGTAAAGATGCGGACGGTACGGATGTGACCGATGCGCTCATCGAGCAGACCGAAGCGCTGATCAAGGCGCATCCGGATGCGACAGGGATCATTCTCAAGTCCAAATCCCCTAGCTGCGGGATCGGCACGACGCCTGTTTTGGATGAAGCGGGCAATGAGATCGCCAAAGGCAACGGGGTGGCGGCAGACCTGCTGTTGCATGCATTCCCCGACATCAGTATCGTTGACGAGAATAGTATATAGGTCCCGTTGCGCGTTTCCTTTCTTTTTACAAAGAAACAAAACCGATTGGAAAAAAGCTTCGACACATCGAAGCGCATTCAATCAAATCAGGAATTGGCCTTGAGCGCTCTTTGTAAGCCATCCCGGAGGCATAAAGCCGGGAGGGATGAGCGATTCGCGAAAGGCCGCTTTTTGCGCTACTTTTTCTTTGTGCTTGCACTCTCTGTGAGAAAAAAGTGGCATGAACATTTTTCCTTTTCCTTTCTTTTTACAAAGAAACGAAACCAAAGAAAATCGTCGTTGCGCGAATCGCACGCTGCTCCCGGCTTTGTGCCTCCGCAGCGGCTTTCAAGGCACGCTTAACGACAGGCTGCCTATCGATTTGATGCGCTTCGGGAACCGAAGCTTATTAGATTGGGTTGGGGGGAAGGAATGGTTGCTGCACTTGGTACCTATGCTATGATTCCCCAAAAATGAAAAGGACAAAATAATGCTTGAAATCGGAACCGTTGCGCCGGATTTTTGCCTGGAAAACCAGGATGAGGTGGAGATCTGTTCGCGCGATCTCAAAGGAAAGTGGATCGTGCTCTACTTCTATCCCAAGGACAATACGCCCGGGTGTACGACCGAAGCGTGCGACTTTACCGAGCAGCTGCCCGAATTCAAAGGGCTCAATGCCGCGATCTTCGGTGTCAGTGCGGATTCGCCGAAGGTCCACCGCGGGTTTATCGAGAAGCAGTCGCTGAAGATCACCCTGCTCAGCGACCCGGAGCACACCATGATGGAAGATTACGGCGTCTGGGCCCTGAAGAAGAACTACGGCAAAGAGTACATGGGCATTGTCCGTACGACTTATATTATCGACCCGGAGGGCAAAGTCGCCGCGGCATGGGGGAACGTCAAAGTACGTCAGAAGCGTTCAAAGCAGGGTGTCAAATACGAGATCGTGCATGTCGAAGAGGTCAAGAAGAAGCTGGCGGAATTGCAGGGTAATTAGTGCCAAGCGTTAAGCAGAAAGCGCTAAGAAAGAGAGAAGGATGACCTCTTCTCATCCTACGCTTAACGCTATGATGCCCGCAGGCATCAGTAGCGGTAGCGCAGGTAGAAGCGGATGTCCTGGGCTTTGTCGACCGTCATGGATGCTTCCGGCGCCGCAAGATTGGCAATCTTGATCGGATCGCCGTCGCCGTCGTAGAAACCACTGGTCGTTGAACCGAAGAAGCCATTCGAGCCGGCATAGTCGTAATCGATATACGTATAGCGGATCTGGAAGCTGAAGACATCCTCGATCAGGTAGTCGGTGTAGTATGCTTCGTAGGCACTACCGCGCGCCGCGACCTTGGAACCGATGTTCGTATCCTCGGCGTAGGTGATGGAGCGCCAGTATTTGTCGCCGTGGTTGTATTCGAAGCCGATGCGCCCCATGTCGGTGAACATCGTCGGGACCTGGAGACCGACCCAATAGGAGGAACCGGTTTTGCTGTCGGTGGATCCGAGCATCCCCTGGCCGTTCTTTTTCGGTTCGGTGATGCTCATCGCACCGCTGGCGAAGAAGATCGTATCGTCGAGGAAGTCGCTCCAGCCGTTGCCGATACCGTTGATCATGAAGTTCGCCGTGACGGCGTGCATGTTCCCGACGTCCTCCATGCCGTTAAAGACATAGCCGCCCGGAGTCGGGGTGACGGAAGCATCGATAAGGTGCGCTGCATAGTAGTACTGCGTGCCGAGGCTGTACTGGCCGTCATCGTAGGGGACGAAGATCAGGCCACCGAGGTCGATGTCCGGGAGGTCGGCATCGTTCTTGACATAGGGTGCTGCGATGCCCAGGGTATTGTTGTTCTCCATATTAATCGTAAAGAACTTCGCGTTGGCGTTCGTGCCGCCGCGGCCGGCGCAGAACTTGATGTACATCCCGTCGATGCCGGTGAGGTCTTCAAAGCTGAACTTGGAGCTCATCCCGTCAAATTCGACGTTGATGTTGTGCCCCATCGGTGAGGCGGGGCGGTCGTCGTCGCGCAGATTGATGAGGTGGCCGTTGGTGGAGGGGCGGCGGCCGATGCTGAAGGTCCAGGGGATCTCCGCACCGAGGAAGGTGTCGTTGCGGTAGAAGAAGTAGGCGGAACGGACGCGGAGGACGTCATCGTAGGCATTCTCGTTCGTGATCCAGTCAAAGGTCTCGAAGCCCGGGTAGCCGCCGGCAAAACCGCTGCGGTATCCGTAGGCTTTGTTATAGGCGAGCTGGGCCGTAAAGCTCATATTTTCCGTTGCCAGCCACTCCATGTTGAGCCAAAGGCGGTTGGTGAGAAAGGCGTCGTTGCTCTGGGTATCATCACCGTCAAAGGCCATCGTGTCGGGGTTGTAGGCTTTCCCGGCCATCTTATAGTTCAGGTTGTCGATGGCCGTACGGAAATCGACGCCGAATTTGAGGTGGCTTCCTGACGTGTTTCTATTGATGGTGCTGATCTGCTCTTCGAGGTCGGTCAGACGTTCTTCGGTCTCATCCTCTTCTTCATCACCGCCTTCTTCATCGTCTGCAGCAGCTGCATCCGCTTCATCGGCTTTGGCATCTTTCATGGCTGAAAGCTCTGCCTGAAGGGCTTCGATCTGTGTTTCCATCGCCTCCATACGGTCGGTGGTTTCATCGGCCTGGAGGCCGACGCTCAGTATCGCCGCGGCGGCAACGGAAAGGATCAACGGTGTTTTCATTATTATCTCCTTGAACATGTGAATTGTTTTTCCGGACAGCTAATCCTTAACATAAGAAAAACAAATTAATCACAATAGTATTACACAGCCTACCAGAAGTAATATAAATCGGAATTGAAATGAACAGACGGGAAACGGGATGATGGGGCAACATCTATGCTTAACATACTCTTAAGCCTATATAAGATAAGATTCCGCGATTTTCTCCATGCAATATCACTCATTTGCCGGAGAACAAGATCTCAGGTGCCAAACCCAAAAACCGGTGCAGCCTCATCTGAAAAAATAGAAGAGGACTGCCGGGGGCATTGAAGCGAACCGGTATTTTTTAATTTAATCGTGCCCCGAGGCACGATGCTGAAAGGACCATTATTATGGTAACTATGAAAGACCTTCTCGAGTGCGGTGTCCACTTCGGCCACCAGACACGCCGCTGGAACCCGAAAATGAAAAAATACATCTTCGGTGTCCGCAAGAACATTTACATCATCGACCTGCAGAAGACACTGCGCTACTTCCGCAACACGTATCAGATCGTTGTTGATGCTACTGCCGAAGGCAAGACGATCATGTTCGTCGGTACGAAGAAGCAGGCGCGCGTCGCTGTCAAAGAAGCGGCAGAGAGCTGTGGCATGCCTTACGTTGACAACCGCTGGCTCGGTGGTATGCTGACCAACTTCCCGACCATCCAGAAATCTCTGCGCAAGCTCGAAGTGATCGAGCAGATGCAAGAGAGCGGCCAGATCAACCTGCTGACCAAAAAAGAAGCGCTGATGATGGCACGTACGAAAGCGAAGCTCGAGTCTTACCTCGGTGGTATCCGCGACATGAAAACACTGCCGGATATGATGTTCGTCGTTGACGCCGTCAAAGAGCACATCGCCGTCAAAGAAGCACGCAACCTCGGTATCCCGGTTATTGCACCGCTCGATACAAACTGTGATCCGGACCTGATCGACTTCCCGATCCCGGGCAACGACGACGCGATCCGTTCCATCCAGCTTTTCTGTAAAGAGATGGCGGCAGCGGTCAACGAAGGTAAAGCGATGATCGCCGACAACGCGGAAGCGGAAGGCGAAGAGGTAGAAGCGGCTGCAGAAACTGCAGAAGCAACAGCAGAAGAAACAACGACAGAGGAAGCATAAGCATGGCAGCAATTTCAGCAGCAATGGTAAAAGAGCTGCGTCAGGCAACTGACGCACCGATGATGGACTGTAAAAAGGCGCTCACCGAGTCAAACGGCGACATGGAAAAAGCCAAAGAGTGGCTGCGTGAACGCGGGATTGCTCAGGCCGCTAAAAAAGCGGACCGCGTTGCTGCTGAAGGCTCTATCGGTCTGAAGATCTCTGCAGACAACAAACGTGCTACCCTGGTCGAGGTTAACTCCGAGACAGACTTCGTTGCGAAAAACGAAGGCTTCCAGAACCTCGTTTCTACGACCGTTGAGCAGGCATTCACGACGGAAGCGGATACAGCTGAAGCGCTGCGCGAGACTGAGTACGAAGGCAAAGCGTTCAGCGTTTACTTCGACGAAGCGGTTGCGAAGATCGGCGAGAAGATCGAACTCCGCCGCATCGCGGCACTGAGCGGAAGCGAAAATGTCGCGGTCAACGGTTACATCCACTCCAACACGCGCATCGGTGTTATCGTTGCGATCGAGTGTGACTCTGCGAAAACGGCTGACGCCATGGTCGCAGTGGCGAAGCAGGTTGCTATGCACGCATCTGCGATGAAACCGACGACACTGAGCTACAAAGATTTTGACGCTGATTTCGTTGCTGCCGAGACAAAAGGCCGTATCGAAGCGATCAAAAAAGAGAACGAAGAGCTTGCCCGTCTCAAAAAGCCGCTTAAAAACGTGCCGGAGTACATCTCCATGTCCCAACTGACTGAAGATGTCCTGGCAGCGGCTGAAGCAAAGATGAAAGAGGAACTGATCGCCGAAGGCAAGCCTGAGAAGATCATTCCGAACATCCTGCCGGGTAAAATCGCGCGCTACATCGAAGATAACACAACCCTGGACAAAGAGCAGGCGCTCCTGGATCAGAACTATGTTCTTGACGACAAGAAAACGGTTGCAGCAGCAGTTGCCGAAGCGGCAAAAGCTGTCGGCGGTACCGCTGAAGTCGTCGCATTCGTCCGCCTCGAAGTCGGCGAAGGCATCGAGAAGAAACAAGACGACTTCGCTGCCGAAGTCGCTGCACAGATGGCGTAAGCCCTCTGCTGCCCCCCTCCGGGTGACACCGTCGCCCGCTTTTCTTTCCCATGACCCCAAACTAACCCAGAACTAACGCAAAACGCACTATCATTGCACTCATGAAACTGCTAGAAGCCAGCGGCATTGCCCACCATTTTGATTACCCGCTCTTTTCCGGCGTGGACCTCTCGATCGCGCCCCACGAGTCTGTGGCCATTATCGGGGTCAGCGGCAGCGGGAAATCGACCCTGCTTCATATTCTCTCCACCCTGCTTACTCCCGACAGCGGTAGCGTGGTGCTGATGGGCGAACCGATGCAGGGGCTCTCCAACCGCGGCCTGGTGGAACTGCGCCGGAAGCAGCTGGGGATCATTTTCCAATCGCACTATCTCTTCAAAGGCTTTACGGGTGCGGAGAATCTCGAGGTGGCTTCCATCCTCTCGAACGAGCCGGTCGAACCCGAACTGCTCCGGGCCCTCAAGATCGAACATGTTGCGGGTCAGAAGGTGACGGAGCTCTCCGGCGGCCAGCAGCAGCGCCTTTCCGTCGCCCGGGTGCTGACGAAGAAGCCGCGCCTGATCTTCGCGGATGAACCGACGGGGAACCTGGACCTGGAGACGGCCTGCGAAGTGATGGACCTGTTCGACCGCTATATCGAGCAACATGATGCGGGATTGTTGCTTGTCACCCACGAACTGCAGCTGGCGGACCGCTGCCAGCGGGTCTACAAGCTTGAGGATCACAAACTGGTCCAGGTAAAATAGTCTCTCAGCGTTCGAAATACCCTTTGCACTCCTGGCGCAGCAGCCGAACCGTTTCATCGAACATTGTACGCTCACCGCAGAGCATCAGAGCGTCGTCGGTGCGGAGCCTGTCGGTCTCGAGGGTGTTGCTGACCATGCAGCCCTTTTCAGGCGTGCGGAGCAGGCTGAAAGTCAGGGAAGTTCCCTTCGGCAGGAGGCAGGCGTGCAGCGTACGGTACATGGCCCACTGCGAAGCGGTCTCCTCCGAGCCGGTAATGAGCGTCACCGCTTTTCCGTCTTCGAGCACGCGGCGTAGGGCGCGGCGCAGATAGGGGTCATCCAGACTTGCAGTCACAATGAGAAGCGGAGCGTCGGAGCTGCGGATCATGACACCCAGGGTGTGCCTGACATCCTGCCAGCGGTGCGGAAGCAAAAGTGCGCTGTCCGCTATGAGGGTGTTGAGGATCAGGCCGACGATGAGGAGGGGTTTCATTCGATTTGGGATGCTTTTTTGTTACAATGTTAACACACTTTTACGGGTATTTTCATACCGCATTCAAGGGACGTTATGACCATTGCGCTGTTCAACACCACGCCCATTGTTGCTAAATTGGTCGAACGTCTGGCACAAAAACGGGGGGATGCTTTTTTGCAGCCGGACAGTGCCGACGGGCAGCGGGCCGATGTCGCCATCGTCGATGACAGCGTCGCAGCAGCCTACGATGCGGCTGCCGCGAAAGCACGCGGGCACTATGCCATTTTCATCGGCTCACGGTTCGACCCGATGCCCCAGGGGTATGATGCGGTACTGGGCAAACCGTTCCTGCCCGAAGAGCTGGGGCAGGCCCTTGATGATGCGGAGCTGGCCGTCAGCGCCCTGGTCGAACGCAGCGACGTTTTCGATGCCGACGAAGCGGCAGAGGCATGGGAAGCGGAATCGGCAACCCCGGTCTTCAACAGTGCCGAGATCGATGAGCTCAAAGAGCTGCTCGATGCCGTCGAGGGCGAGGAGGCCGAAGGGCCGTCGTTCGGCGAGCAGATCGAGGCGGCGATGGAACACCTCGACCGGCGGGAGTGGGAACAGCCGGTCGAAGAAGTCCTTTATGATGCCGATGCCCCGGAACGCACATCGGAAGAGACGGATTTCAGCGACATCGACCTGCATGCCCGGGGCGTCGAAGCGCTGCAGGACCTGATGGCGATCCTCAGCGACGAATCGGTCGCGCAGGCGCTTAAGGCGATGGGCGTCAGAATCGATATTTCATTCGGGGAGAAGGCATGAACAAAAACGGCGGAGCGATCCTGGTCCTGTCGGGCCCAAGCGGTGCGGGGAAGAGTTCCCTGATCAAAAAGGTGGCGGAGGCGATCGGGCCCTACTACTTCTCCATTTCGACGACGACGCGTCCGATACGTGAAGGGGAAGTGGATGGCGTGCACTACCACTTCGTCGACGAGGAGAGCTTCAAGCGCGACATCGAGGAGGAGAACTTCCTTGAGTATGCCGTCGTGCACGGCAACTACTACGGCACCTCGCTCAAGCCCGTCAAAGCGGCCCTCTCCGAGGGGAAACTGGTCATCTTCGACATCGACGTCCAGGGGCATGATGCGGTCCAGAACCGCATGGGCGACATTACGACTTCGGCCTTCATCACGACCCCGAGCCTGAGCGAACTCGAGCAGCGTCTGCGGGCGCGGGCCACCGATGCGGCGGAGGTGATCGAACGCCGGATCGATATGGCGAAACGTGAAGTTCAGCGCATGAGCGAGTACGACTACATTATCATCAACGACGATCTCGATGAGGCGGCAGAAGTGCTCGTTTCCGTGGCCAGGGCCGCCCGTCTGAAAGTCCCGACCCTCACGATCAATGAATTCGTACAGGCGTGGGAAGCGCACTAGCGCCCCTCCCGCCGCTGCAAACGCTTTTACTAACCAATATCCCTGCATTTTTTCGCTATTATTACATTTCCAAAAAAACCACCTAAGGATTTACTATGGGTATGCCAAGCGGAACTGAACTGCTGTTGATTTTCGGGATCATCGTCCTGCTCTTCGGTGCGAAAAAAATTCCGGATCTTGCCAAGGGTATCGGCAAGGGAATCAAGAACTTCAAGAATGAGATGAAAGACGAAGGGACCGAAGAGGTCGCCAGCGGCGAGGCCCCCAAAAAAGTCGAGGGCGGTGACGCAACGGCAGCTTCCGAAGCACCCAAAGAAACCGAAAAACAGGCGTAATCGATTTGAAACAGCGTGTATCGGCGCTTCTCAAAGCGCAATTTGAGCGCGAGGTCGTGCTCGAAAAGCCCAAAGACCGCTCTTTCGGGCACTACGCCACCCCCATTGCCTTTTCACTGGCCAAAGAGCTGCGCAAATCGCCGATGGTGATCGCCGACGAACTGGCATCCTCCTTCGGCGAACATGCGATGTTCTCCGCGGTCGAAGCAACGAAGGGGTACATCAATTTCCGCCTTTCCGAAGCATTCATGGACGAGTACGCCGGCTGGGCCCTGCAGAACCCCGAACAGTTCGGGCATGCCGACCGCGAAGGCAAGATCCTGCTCGAGTTCGTCAGCGCCAACCCGACGGGTCCGCTGCACATCGGCCACGCCCGCGGCGCGGTCTACGGCGACACACTCCTGCGTCTCGGACGCCGCCTGGGCTACGACATCACGGCGGAGTACTACGTCAACGACGCCGGGAACCAGATCGACCTTCTTGGCGTCAGCCTGCAGCTTGAAGGGCAGCACAGTGTTCTCAACATGGAAGTCGAGTGGCCTGAGAAGTACTACCGCGGCGAATACATGACGATCCTGGCCGAAGAGGCGCTCGGCGCCTTCGGCAGCGACATTCTCACTAACGCCGACCGCCAGAAAGAGCTCGCGCTCTGGGCGAAGGATAAGGTGATGGATCTCATCGTCTCCGACCTGGGCGACGCGAACATCCACTTCGATACCTTCGTCAGCGAAGCGTCGCTTTACGACGACTGGGACCGGGTCATGAAGAAGCTCGGCGAGGGTGTCTACGAAGGCGAAGAGAAGCTCTGGCTCCGTTCGACGGAGCACGGGGACGAGAAAGACCGCGTCGTCGTGCGCGAAGACGGCCGTCCGACCTACCTGGCCGGCGACATCGTCTACCATAACCGCAAGTTCGAGCAGGGGTTTGACCACTACATCAACATCTGGGGCGCGGACCACCACGGTTATATTGCCCGGGTCAAAGCGGCGGCACGCTTCCTGGGGTACGATGCCGACAAGCTGGAGATCCTTCTGTCGCAGATGGTCAGCCTGCTCAAAGACGGCGAGCCGTACAAGATGAGCAAGCGGGCCGGCAACGTCATTTTGATGAGCGACATCGTCGAGGAGATCGGCGCAGACGCCCTGCGCTTCATCTTCGCGAGCAAGAAGAGCGATACGGCGCTGGAGTTTGACGTCGAGACGCTCAAGAAGCAGGATAACTCGAATCCGGTCTACTACATCAACTACGCCCATGCGCGGATCCAGACGATCCTCTCCAAGAGCGAGTTGAGCGAAGAGCAGATCATGGCGGCGGAACTCACAGGGCTCAATGCCGATGCCGACGCGCTGCTCTTCGAGGCGCTGCTGCTGCCCGAGGTGATCGAGGACGCCTTCGCATCGCGCCAGGTGCAGAAGCTGCCGGAGTACCTCAAGTCCCTCGCGGCCCGTCTGCACAAGTTCTACTACGACTACCGCGTTCTGGGGACCGAGGAGGAGGCGAAACTGCTCAAACTCTTCCTGATGGTCGCCCTCTCCATCCGCACGGGCCTCTCCCTGATGGGGATCACGGCCAAAGACCGGATGGTCGCCGACGAGAAGTAAGCCAAGCGCTTACTTTCGTACCCACTAATTCCTTTCTTTTTCAAAAAAAGCTTTGACACGTCGAAGCGCATTCAATAAATTGGAAATTGGCCTTGAGCGCTCTTTGTAAGCCATCCCGGAGGCATAAAGCCGGGAGGGATGAGCGATTCGCGAAAGGCCGCTTTTTGCGCTACTTTTTTTAAAAAAGTGGCATGAACAGTCTGCTCTATCTTTTCTTTTTACAAAGAAAAGAAACAAAAGAAAATCGTCGTTGCGCGAATCGCACGCTGCTCCCGGCTTTATGCCTCCGCAGCGGTTTTCAAGGCACGCTTAACGACAGGTCGCCTATTGATGGATGCGCTTCGGCGTGCCGAAGCTCTTGTGAGATGTAGTGCGAGTCACACTGGCGCCGGCGGTTCGACGCCCTCAGGCAGTAGCCGGGGGCTTTTGACCCGGACCTTCTTGTTTCTTCCCAGTTCACCTGACTCTATTGTCACGTCCCCTTTGGCAACCTTGCACATTTTTGCCAGCAGTGCTATGATGTGTTTATTGGCCTTGCCGTCCACGGGCGGGGCGGTAATGCGCAGTTTGCGCTCTTCTCCCATAATTTCAGCCAGTTCGTTGGAACTCGCTTTTGGCTGGATGCGCAACTGCAGAATAAGGTCGTCGTTATCGAAGGTGTACCACATAACGGCATTATAGCGCGTAGCTAAGGGTGAAACACCCCGCTGCCGGCAACGTGCGTAAGAAGGCTTCGCATGAAACTTTTTATCCTGATCGTCCCCATGCTGCTCTTTGCCGCGACACGGCAGGAGTGTACCCGGATGCTTGCAGCCTTCGCACCGGTTGAAAAGGCATATGATGCGGTGATGGAGGCCGAAATACCCTCTCCGACAAGCGAAAAGGTGATACGGCAGTTCAGGAGCGAAGGGGGGAAGATCTATAGAGCATGCAAAGACCGGATGAGCACGACGAAGTGGTATATGCTCGGCAAAAAGATCTCTCCCGAAAAGGCCGACGTCGCCGCTTTCCACCTGGAAAATGTTGCAGAGCTGAAACGCTACGCCATTACCCACCCGCCGGTGGTGACAGAGGTGCGCTGCGGCACGATTCAGCAGGGCATCCACCCTTTGCCGAGGTGAACATCATGAAAATATCTATCATTGTCCTCATGTTCTTTCCGGTGTTGCTGGGTGCGGTGTTGTGTGAAAAACTCGAAAACGACTTTAGTGCCCTCGATAAGCAGTACCGCGCCGCGAAACGCATCCAGTCCCCGACGTCGCGCTATGACTACTACTACCGTTACATCGCCAAAGGGAGCGAACTGATGGCGTGGTGCCGTAACGACCCGCGCAATTACAAGTACACGGAGATCGTGCGCAAACTCCGCGCGGCGGACCGCGAACGCAGCGGCTTGCGCCAGAGCGTCATCGAAGAGCAGTGGCGCGTCAACAACGTCCAGCCCGTTGTCAAGATCATCTACAAAGAGTGCGTCTACCAGTATTGAAAGCTCCGTTCGATACAATACAATTCTTCTTTTTTCGGGTTAACCCGTAACAGGCGGTGGGGGGTGCCGAAGGTGCGCCGGTGCTTGCTGTAGCGAGGTTCTGTAAATTTTCGAAGGACTGCATAAGTGCAATTCAAGAAAATTTGCAGAGCATTCGATGCGGCAATGATCGAGGCAGATTCGGTGAACTCCGCCGCCTGTTACGGGTTTATGTCCTCATCGCTTAACAGGATAAAGCAGGGCCCTCCTAAGGCCTAGCTCGAGGTTCGAGTCCTCGTGGGGACACTACTTTTTATGCACGCCCATAGAATATGTATCAACTATGTAGAATAAAGCATCAGATATACACTTGAATATATTCCATTTTTTTAGTAATTTGTAACACATTTTAATAGAGGGTTTACCCCCCGCGGGGTATGATTGCAAGACAAAAATAAAGGGATGTAATGCAGGTTTTGGTCACCGGCGGCGCCGGTTACATCGGTTCGCATGTCGTCAAGCAGCTGCTGGAAGAGACGGACCACGATGTCTGCATTCTCGATAACCTCTCCACCGGCCATCTTGAGACGGTGGAGACGCTTGAAAGCATTGCCCATGAGGCGAACCGAGGTGCGTTGCGTTTTTACAAGATGGACCTGGCCGATTTCAAAGCCGTGGCGAAACTCTTTATGACAGAGACGTTTGATGCCGTCATGCATTTCGCAGCGAGCAGTATCGTTTCAGAATCGGTTGCAAACCCCCTCAAATACTATATGAATAATACCGTCAATACGACGCACCTTGTCAGCCGGTGTGTCGAAGCGGGTATCGGGAAGTTTATCTTCTCCTCCACCGCGGCTGTCTACGGCGAGCCCCGGGAAGTACCGGTGAAAGAGACCACACCGACCGATCCCATCAACCCCTACGGCATGAGCAAGCTGATGAGCGAAAGGGTTATCCGCGACACGGCAGCGGTAAAAGACGATTTCGACTATGTCATTTTGCGTTACTTCAACGTCTCCGGTGCGGACGTAACTACGAGCAACGAGACGCCTCGCATCGGAGAGTGGCACGAACCGGAAACCCACCTCATTCCGCTGGTCGTCAAAACGGCTCTCGGCAAACGCGACAGCATTACGGTGTACGGCGAGGATTACGATACCGAAGACGGGACCTGTATCCGTGATTACCTCCACGTTGAGGATCTCGCAGCGGCACACCTTCGAGCTCTTGAGTACCTTGGTGCGACGGACGGAGAGGATGGCGTACCCAACATTTTCAATGTCGGCTACGGGCACGGGTTCAGCGTGAAGCAGGTGATTGAGACCATGAAGAAGGTAAGCGGTGTCGACTTCACCGTTGCAAAGGGCCAAAGAAGAGCCGGTGACCCGGCACTACTTATCGCAGACAATCAGCGTATCAAGAACGTGCTGAAGTGGCATGCGCGTTATGATGACCTGTTACTTATCTGTAAGACGGCTTTGGCGTGGGAAAGGAAAAATGATGAATAATATATGTTTAACAAGATTAAGTGAAAAAAATATGACTAACTTCTCTGGAGGAAAATTAGTATGATTGATGAAAAGCGTCTGACCCACCTGAAACAGCTGGAGGCGGAGTCGGTCTACATCCTGCGCGAAGTCGCCGCCGCATTTACGAATCCGGTGATGATGTACTCTGTCGGCAAGGACTCGTCAGTGATGCTGCATCTGGCAATGAAGGCATTCGCCCCGGGCAAGGTGCCTTTCCCGCTGCTGCATGTCGATACGAAATGGAAGTTCGGCGAGATGATCGAATTCCGCGACCGCCGGGCAAAGGAGCTGGGGTTCGACCTCGTGGTGCACTCCAACCCCGAAGGGGAGAAGATGGATATCTCCCCCTTCAAACACGGCAGCAAGGTCCATACCGACGTCATGAAGACGGAGGGGCTGAAGCAGGCGCTCAACATGGGTGGCTACGATGCCATCATCGGCGGGGCACGCCGGGACGAGGAGAAGTCGCGTGCGAAAGAGCGCATCTTCTCCTTCCGCGACAAGCAGCACCGCTGGGACCCGAAAAACCAGCGCCCGGAGCTGTGGAACGTCTATAACACGGCGATTCAGAGGGGCGAAAGCGTCCGGGTCTTCCCGATTTCCAACTGGACGGAACTGGATATCTGGCAGTACATCTATCTTGAGCAGATCCCCATCCCGTCGCTCTATTTCGCGAAAGAGCGCCCGGTGGTCGAGTATGAAGGGACCAAGATCATGGTCGATGACGAACGGGTGCCCGAAGCGCTGAAAGCCAAGGCGAAGAATGAGATGGTGCGTTTCCGGACCCTGGGGTGCTACCCGCTGACGGGGGCCATCAATTCAACGGCAAGCACCCTGCCGGAGATCATCCGCGAAATGCTCCTCTCCAAGAGCAGCGAACGCGAAGGCCGCCTGATCGACAAGGATCAGGAAGGGGCGATGGAAAAGAAAAAGATTGAGGGGTACTTTTAATGGCGCATACACCGGCAGAAAATATCGAAGCTTATCTCAAAGAGCACGAGAACAAGGATATGCTCCGCTTTTTGACCTGCGGCAGCGTAGACGACGGAAAGAGTACGCTGATCGGGCGGCTGCTGTATGACTCGAAGATGATCTTCGAAGACCAGCTTGCCGCGGCAGAGAGCGAAAGCAAGAAGTACGGTACGACCGGCGAGAAGATCGACATGGCGCTGCTCGTCGACGGGCTGCAGAGCGAACGGGAGCAGGGGATCACGATCGACGTCGCCTACCGTTTCTTTGCCACCGACAAGCGCAAATACATTATCGCCGACACGCCGGGCCATGAACAGTACACGCGCAACATGGTCACCGGCGCCTCGACTGCGGACGTCGCGATCATTCTCATCGATGCCCGCAAAGGGATCCTCACCCAGACACGCCGCCATACCTACATTGTCAATCTGCTCGGTATCCGGCATATCATCGTTGCCGTCAACAAGATGGACCTGGTAGAGTTCTCCGAAGCGCGTTTCAACGAGATCAAGGCGGCCTATGAAGAGGAGGTCCTGGCACAGCTGCCGATGGGCGGCGGCAAACGCCCGGAGACGATCTATATCCCGATGAGTGCCCTGGACGGCGACAACGTCGTCGACAAGAGTGACAAAACACCGTGGTATCAGGGAAAACCCCTGCTTGAACAGCTCGATACCATGGATCTCTCCCACGACGGCGGGATGGAGAGTTTCCGCTTCCCCGTCCAGTACGTCAACCGTCCCAACCTCGACTTCCGCGGTTTCTGCGGGACGATCGCTTCGGGAACTATAAGGGTCGGCGATGCCGTGACCGTGCTTCCTTCGGGCAAGACGACGACGGTCAAGGGCATTATCAACTCCGGTGACATCACCGAAGCGGACAGGAATGCTACGACACTGGAGGCAAGCGCCCCGATGGCCGTGACGATCACGACGACGGAGGAGGTTGACATCAGCCGCGGCGATATGATCGTGCATACCGAAGCCGTCCCGCGGGTCTCCAATGCATTGAAGGTGATGCTCGTCTGGATGGACGAGGCCCCGATGAAACCCGGAAACGCCTACGACATCAAGCGTGCGACCTCCCTCGCTTCGGGACAATTCGAACACATCAATTACAAGGTCGACGTCAATACCTATGAGCGCGAGCAGGTCGAGACGCTTACCCTCAATGATATCGCATCATGCAAGCTTGTATTGAACCGTCCTATTGCCGCTGACCACTATACGGACAACCGCCAGACCGGCAGCTTCATCGTCATCGACCGCGTCACGAACAATACGGTGGGCGCGGGGATGATCGTCGATGTAGCATCAAGGGAAGTCGAACAGACCCCGGCTATCTCCGCATTCGAACTGGAACTGAATCAGCTTATCCGCAAACACTTCCCGCACTGGGGAGCCCGAGATATGCGGGAATTCTTTTCCGAAGAGGTGTGATGACAGCAGCGGGGGTATTGGTTACATTGGCACTGCTGGTCGTCTTGCTGGTGCGCGGCACCATGAGGCCTGCCGTCCTGTTCGGCGGGTTGCTGGCACTGTATTATTTTGCCGGTCTGATCGAGACGAAAACGATGCTACAGAACTTTGTCAATCCTTCGCTGATGGTCCTGGTGCTACTGATCATCCTCTCCGGCGTTATCGAGCGGACGGCCGTTGTCGAGTGGATGGCCCGTTTTGCTTTTTCGACGAACCGTTTTGCATCTCTGTTGCGGTTCACAGGAATGACATCGATCTTTTCCGCTTTTCTGAATAATACGGCCGTCGTCGCGTCGATGCTCGGTATGGCCAAAAACAATCGCCATATGCTCCCCTCCAAGATCCTGATTCCGCTCTCCTATGCCGCTATTTTCGGCGGGACGATGACGCTGATCGGTACCTCTACAAACCTGATCGTCAACGGCTTTGTCATCGAAGCGGGCCTGGAGCCGCTCGGGCTCTTTGATTTTTTGTATGTCGGATTGCCCATCGTCGCGATCGGAACGCTCTTTCTCAGTCTTGCCGGTCCGGCGCTTCTGCCGGGGTACGACGTGAAAAAAGAGAAAGAAGAAGCACACTATTTTCTCGAAGCACGGGTTGAAGAGGGCTCCCCTCTGATCGGGCGAAGTATCCAGGAGAACGGGCTGCGCAACATGGAACAGCTCTTCGTGGCCGAACTGCTCCGGGGCAAGGAACTTGTTTCGCCCGTAACGCCGCGGGAGGTGCTGCAGGCCGGTGACGTGCTGATCTTTACCGGGAACATGCGCGATATCCATGAGCTTAACCGTTTCAAGGGACTCTCCATCTTTGGTGACAGCCGCTGTACGCTGCAGACGAACCTGACGGAAGTCGTCGTATCCCATGAATCGAACCTTGTCGGCAAGACGATCAAGGAGGCGGAGTTCAGGATGAAATTCGATGCGGCGGTTGTCGCTGTCCGGAGGGGGAACGAAAAACTCTCCGGGAAACTGGGCAATATCCGTCTGCAGGCCGGTGATACACTGCTTTTGGCGGCCGGCGAGGATTTTTCCAAGCGCGACAATCTGAAAAAGAATTTCTACTTTGTTTCGGACCGCCCGCTGACGAAAAAGTTCGATGCCAAAAGCAGCCTGGCAATTATGCTGCTTTTTCTCGGTGTGATCGTGCTGAGCGCCATGAAAGTCATCCTTTTTCTCAAAGGGCTGCTGTTTCTGTTGGGGCTTTTCCTTTTGATGAAATTCCTCGACCTCGCCGAGATCAAGCGGACCTTCCCTTTCGAGCTGGTGCTGATCATCGGCTCTGCGCTGGGAATAGCGCAGGTGCTCATGCAAAGCGGGGTGGCAGGCATGCTGGGGGCGTTTATTACGGAAACGACCGATTGGATGGGTGTTTACGGCAGTTTTGCGGCTATTTACCTGATGACCTTCCTGTTGACGGAGATCATTACGAACAATGCGGCAGCGGCCCTCAGCTTTCCCATCGCGTATGCGACATCGATGTCGCTTGGTGCAGATCCCATGCCTTTTGTCATGGCCGTTGCCTACGGGGCCAGCGCGAGTTTCCTCAGTCCCTACGGCTATCAGACAAACCTGATGGTGTACGGTCCGGGTGGCTACAAGTTTAAAGACTATGTGAGAATCGGTCTGCCGGTCTCCGTGCTCTACAGCGCGGTCGTACTGACGCTGGTGCCGCTCTTTTTCCCGTTTGAAGGGTAGGGAGGTAGTTAGGTGTTAGGTTGCAGGGAGGATGACAGAAAATGGGTGATTTTCAGGAACTGGATATATGGAAAAGGGCGAAGAATTTGAGTGTTGATATCTATCGTTTGACCTTGGGTCCTGCTTTTGAAAAAGACTATGGACTAAAAGACCAGATCAGACGGGCTGCGGTTTCCGTGCCTTCAAATATTGCAGAAGGTGATGAACGCGAAACCAACAAGGAGGCTGTTCGTTTTTTCTATATAGCGAATGGTTCGTTGGCAGAAGTGAAAACACAGCTTATCATTGCGTATGAGCTTGGCTATCTCGAAGCAGATCTATATGCGAAAAGATTGGATGAGTGCCATACACTATCAAAAATGTTGAAGCGATTAATTGAGCATAGGAAAACCCATGTCTAAAAGTACCAATAACCCAGCACCCAGCACCCAACACCCGGACATTGTTTGGCACGACCACCACGTAAATAAAGGGGAGCGTAGCACTCTCAAGGAACAAAAGCCCTGCATCCTCTGGTTTACAGGGCTCAGCGGGTCGGGCAAAAGTACCGTTGCCAATGCTGTTGAGACGAAACTTCTGGCGATGGGGAAGCACACCTACCTGCTCGACGGCGACAACATCCGCCATGGGCTGAACCGCGGGCTTGGGTTTTCCGATGAAGACCGCATCGAGAACATCCGCCGCATCGGCGAAGTCGCGAAACTCTTTGTTGATGCCGGCACGATCGTGCTGACGGCGTTTATCTCGCCGTTCCGGGAGGATCGGGAACGGGTACGCGCCCTTGTCGATGAGGGCGAGTTTGTCGAAGTCTTTATTAATACACCACTGGAGACCTGCGAAGCGCGTGACCCAAAAGGGCTCTATAAAAAAGCCCGGGCCGGGGAGATCCCGAACTTTACGGGCATTGACTCCCCATACGAGGCGCCTAAAGCCCCGGAAATCAATGTCATAAATTACAACATCTCCGTCGATGACGCTGCACAGCAGGTCATTGACTACCTGAAGACAAAAGGATACCTTCATGCTTGAAAAGATTGATCTTGAGAATGTCGTTGCCATCGCGGAAAAAGCGGGCAAGGCCATTATGGAAATTTACGCGCAGGATTTCGCCGTCGAGTACAAAGACGACAAATCCCCGCTGACTGAAGCCGATACGACTTCCAACGAGATCATCTGCCAGGCGCTCGGCGAGCTTTATCCGGAGATCCCGCTGCTCTCGGAAGAGAACAAGGCCGTCCCCTACGACGAACGCAAGAACTGGGAGTACTACTGGTGCATCGACCCTATCGACGGCACCAAGGAGTTCATCAAGAAAAACGGCGAGTTTACCGTCAATATTGCACTGATCCACAAAGACACGCCTGTCCTCGGCGTCGTCTACGCCCCGGCCCTGGGCGACATGTACAAGGCGAAAAAGGGGGAGGGCGCTTTCAAGAACGGCCAGAGCCTGCCGCTGAAACGCAACCTGACCCCGGAGATGTACCTCAATGTCGTTGCGAGCAAGTCGCACCTCTCCGAAGAGACCCAGGCGTTTATTGACACATTGGCGAAAACGACGGAGGAGATACAGCAGGTTTCCAAAGGAAGTTCGCTTAAGCTCTGCATGGTTGCAGAAGGGGAAGCTGACATCTACCCCCGTCTCGCCCCGACGATGGAGTGGGATACGGCAGCAGCAGACGCTATTGTGCGCGAAAGCGGAAAAATGACGTATCAATACAGACCTGATATGTCTGAGGACGTACCGGTTATCTACAATAAACCTGATCTTTTGAATCCTTGGTTTGTAGTCAAAGAACTTCATAAATGAAAATGGGTAAGCAATGAGCAAAGATAAGATAGCCGTCATAGGTTTGGGTTACGTCGGTCTGCCTCTGGCACATGCATTCAGCGAAAAATACAGTGTCACCGGGTTTGATATCGCTCAGTGGCGCATTGACGAATTGCGAAGCGGAACGGACCGTACGCTTGAATTGAGCGAAAGCCAGGTGAAGGAAGCGATCGCACACGGGATGCATTTTACGAATGTACTCGATGAAATTGCTGACTGTACTATCTATATTGTCACGGTACCGACACCGATCGACGAATATAAGCGGCCCGATCTTACACCTCTGATCAAAGCCAGCGAATCTATCGGGAAGGTCCTCAAAAAAGGCGATATTGTCATCTACGAATCCACCGTTTATCCGGGGGCGACGGAAGAGGAGTGCGTACCGGTACTGGAACGTGTCAGCGGCCTGAAGTTTAACGAGGAGTTCTTCTGCGGTTACAGCCCGGAGCGGATCAACCCGGGGGACAAAGAACATACAGTCAAGAAGATCCTGAAGGTAACGTCCGGTTCCACACCGGAGATCGGCAAGCGGGTTGATGCACTCTATGCGAGTATTATTACGGCGGGAACGCACCTCGCGCCTTCCATCAAAGTCGCTGAGGCCGCAAAAGTCATTGAGAATTCCCAGCGCGATATCAATATTGCCTTCGTTAACGAACTCGCCATCATTTTCAACAAGCTTGGCATTGATACAGAGGCCGTACTCGAGGCCGCGGGGACGAAATGGAATTTTCTGCCGTTCCGTCCGGGCCTTGTCGGCGGTCACTGCATCGGCGTCGATCCCTATTACCTGACGCACAAAGCACAGGCCGTCGGCTACAACCCCGAGATTATCCTTGCAGGACGCCGTCTCAATGACAACATGGGTATCTATGTCGCCAATCAGGTGATCAAGCTGATGATCAAAAAGGGGCACAAGATTGAAGGGTCAAAAGTGCTCGTACTGGGCATTACTTTTAAGGAAAACTGCCCGGATATCCGTAACAGCCGTGTTATCGACGTTATCCACGAGTTGCGGGAATTCGGCACGAGCATCGAGGTGTACGATCCCTGGGCGGACAAGGCGGAGGTCCGGCAAGCATACGGCATAGAGCTGATCGATGCATTTGATTATGACAGTTATGAAGCCATCGTATTGGCGGTCGCCCACAATGAGTTCAAAACGCTCGATCTTCACAAGACCGACAAGAGCGTCCTGTTTGACATCAAGTCGTTTGTCGATGAAAAATTAGTCGATGGAAGGCTTTAAAATATGACGGCATTTGAACAGTTGAAATTGCGGCTGCAGCAGGAGCAAAAGACCTGGCTGGTGACCGGGTGTGCCGGTTTTATCGGGTCGAATCTGACCGAATTTCTGTTAAGGCATCATCAAAACGTTGTCGGAATCGACAACTTTTCCAACGGCTTTCAGCACAATCTTGACGACGTCCGGGCTTGCGTCGGCACGGAAGCCGCTAAGCGTTTCCGTTTTATCGAAGGTGACATTGCGGACCTTACCGCATGCCAGGAAGCATGCAAAGGGGTTGACATTGTACTGCACCAGGCGGCACTCGGGTCCGTACCGCGTTCGATTGCAGACCCGATCACGTCGAATCGCTCCAACATTACAGGGTTTCTGAACATGATGACGGCTGCCAAGGATGCAGGGATAAAACGCTTCGTCTATGCGAGTTCAAGTTCGGTTTACGGCGATTCAAAAGAGCTGCCCAAGGTCGAAGCGCGAACGGGGAACCTGTTGTCACCCTATTCGGTCATGAAGAAAACCAACGAGCTGTACGGTGATGTTTTCTGGAGAACTTACGGACTTGAGACGATCGGTCTTCGTTACTTCAACGTGTTCGGACGCCGTCAAACCCCCGACGGGGCCTATGCGGCTGTCATCCCGAAATGGATCGGTTCGCTGCTGACAGGCGAAGATGTTTACATTAATGGCGACGGAGAAACCAGCCGTGATTTTACCTACATCGACAATGTGATCCAGATGAATGTTCTTGCGGGCCTTACGAAGAATGATGCAGCTTTCGGCGAAGCCTTCAATGTTGCCGTCGGCGGCAGAAATACACTCAATGAACTCTACGATCTGATTAGCGAAGAGCTGATGAAACATGTGGAAGGGTTCCAACGCAAAGAGGCAGTTTACCGCGATTTCCGCCCCGGTGATATCCGCCATTCGAACGCCGATATTACCAAAGCGAAGACGCTGGTCGGCTTTGAGCCGACACATAATATCTACCAGGGGATGCAGCAGGCGATCGAATGGTATATCAAGGACTTTGAAAAAAGGAACGGGCGATGAAAGGGATCATACTTGCAGGGGGCAGCGGCACACGGCTTTATCCCATTACACGCGGTGTGAGCAAGCAGCTCACGCCTATTTACGACAAGCCGATGATCTATTACCCTCTCTCCGTCCTGATGCTTGCCGGCATCCGGGAGGTCCTCATCATCTCGACCCCGAACGACCTGCCGCGGTTTGAAGAGCTTCTCGGGGACGGGCATGACATCGGGATGCGGTTCGAGTATGTCGCTCAACCCTCTCCCGACGGCCTGGCACAGGCGTTCATCCTTGGGGAGGATTTTATCGGGGAAGATGATGTCTGCCTCGTCCTCGGGGACAACATTTACTACGGTCAGGGATTTACGAAGCTGCTGGCGCAGTCCGTTAAAAATGTCGAAGAGGCAGGAAAGGCAACGGTCTTCGGTTACTACGTCAACGATCCTCAGCGCTACGGCGTGGTTGAGTTCGACGACGCGGGTAATGCTGTCAGTATCGAAGAGAAACCGGAGGCCCCCAAATCGAACTACGCGGTAACGGGCCTCTATTTTTACCCCAACTCCGTTGTTGGGATCGCGAAAGGTGTCAAGCCATCCGCACGCGGCGAACTGGAGATCACCACGGTCAACCAGACCTACCTTGAGCATGGGAAACTGAAAGTTGAGCTGATGGGACGAGGTTACGCCTGGCTCGATACGGGTACCCATGAGAGCCTGCTCGATGCCTCCAATTTTATCCAGACCATCGAGAAACGGCAGGGGCTCAAGGTTGCCTGTATCGAGGAGATAGCCTACGAGATGGGCTATATCGACCGCGAGCAGCTCATTGCATTGGCACAGCCGCTCAAGAAGAACCAGTACGGCCAGTACTTGCTGCGCCGGGCCGAGAGCGGGATGGTGCAGCGATGACATTTATCCGTACAGAGATCCTGGACGTCGTCATTATTGAACCGAAGGTGCATGGCGATGCACGGGGTTATTTTGTCGAGACATACAGGCAAGAGAAGTTGGAAGCGTTTCTAGGGTACACAGTAAACTTCTGCCAGGATAATGAGTCGAAATCTTCCTACGGTGTACTGCGGGGGCTGCATTATCAGCTGGCGCCGGCCGCACAGACGAAGCTGGTACGGGTCATTCAGGGGCGGGCTCTCGATGTCGCTGTCGATATCCGCAAAGGCAGTCCGACTTTCGGCAAACATGTCGCCGTTGAACTCTCGGGCGAGAATATGCGGCAGATGTTTATCCCGCGCGGTTTTGCACACGGTTTTGTCGTCCTCTCGGATGAGGCGACATTCGCCTACAAAGTCGATAACTACTACTCCCCCGAAAACGATCGGGGAATGGCATTTGACGATCCGGCGCTAGGCATCGACTGGCAGATTGATGCGTCAAAGTTGAAACTCTCCGAAAAAGACATGAAGCAGCCCTTTTTTACAGAAGCTGAGTACTTCGAATATGGAGTAGACTATTATGCCTAAGCGCATACTAGTGACCGGTGCGGACGGCCAGCTCGGCAGCGAACTGCGTGTATTGAGCGAGCAGACGGATCAATTCAATTTTACATTTATCGATCGCGCCGATGCCGATCTCGCGGATACGGCGCAGATCGGACGTTTTTTTGACGGGAAAACTTTTGACGTCATCATTAACTGTGCAGCCTATACTGCTGTCGACAAAGCGGAAAGCGAACCGGAAATGGCCAATGCAATCAATCACCGGGCAGTCGAGACACTGGCACATATTGCCAAGGCAAAAGGGATCTCGCTCGTTCATATCTCTACCGATTACGTTTTTGACGGCAGCAACTACAAGCCTTACACGGAAAACGAACCGACGAATCCGCAGGGAGTTTACGGGCAGACGAAACTTGACGGGGAGGAGGCGATGCGGGCCATCAACCCTCCCCGTTCCGCGATCATCCGCACGTCATGGGTCTACTCCGAATTCGGGAGCAACTTTGTCAAAACGATGCTGCGGCTGGGCCGTGAGCGGGACGAACTCGGTGTGATCTTTGACCAGATCGGTACGCCGACCTATGCCCGTGACCTGGCCCGGGTTATTCTCGATATATTGCCGCTTTTAGAAAGTGAAGGCACCGAGGTCTACCACTATTCAAACGAGGGAGTCTGCAGCTGGTACGATTTCGCAAAGGCGATTTTCGAATTGGCCGGGGTTGGCTGTACCGTCAACCCGATCGAGACCAAAGCGTATCCGACGCCAGCGACGCGGCCGCACTACAGCCTGCTGAACAAAATGAAAATTAAAAGGGATTTTGGTTTGACGATTCCATATTGGCGGGACAGTCTCAATAGTTGTCTGGAAAAATTAGGAGAGACGCATTAATGTTTGATAATAACAACAAAACCATTCTGGTCACGGGGTGTGCCGGCTTCATCGGGAGCAACTTCGTTCCCTATTTTCTCGACAACCATCCCGGCTACAACCTGGTCAACCTCGATCTGCTGACTTACGCCGGGAATCTTGAAAATCTCAAAGAGGTCGAGGGGCATCCCCGCTACGCATTTATAGAAGGCAATATCTGCGATCGGGGTTTGGTCGGGAAGATCTTTGACGATTTTGATATCCGCGGCGTTATCCATTTCGCGGCGGAGAGCCACGTGGACAACTCCATCAAAAACCCGGGCGTTTTCATCGAAACCAACGTCAACGGGACCTTTACCCTGATCGACGTTGCCTACAAAAAGTGGATGCACAAACCTTTCGTCTACAACGAAGGCTACGAGGGGTGCCGTTTCCACCATATTTCAACCGATGAGGTGTACGGCACACTTGGCGAGGAGGGACTCTTTACCGAAGAGACGCCGTATGCCCCGAACTCGCCCTACAGCGCTTCCAAGGCGGGCAGCGACATGGTCGTGCGCAGCTATCACCACACCTACGGCATGGATACGATCATCACCAACTGTTCGAATAACTACGGCCCCAAGCAGCACGACGAGAAGCTCATCCCGACGATCATCCGCAAGGCGCTGCATGGGGAAGCCATCCCGATCTACGGCGACGGCAAGAACATCCGCGACTGGCTCTACGTGCGAGACCACTGCACCGGGATCGACCTGGCATACCACAAGGGAAACAGCGGCGAGGTCTATAACATCGGCGGCCGTAACGAGCGCACCAATAACTATATCGCGGACAAGGTATGCGAGATCCTGGACGAACTCTACCCAATTTCCAAAAATTCCAATCGCAATCCCCAATCCCCATTATCCCATATCCAAAGCTACAAGGAGCTAATCTCCTACGTAGCTGACAGGGCGGGGCATGACCGCCGTTACGCGATAGACGCGACGAAGATCGAGACGGAACTGGGCTGGTGTGCAAACGAGACTTTTGAGACAGGTATAATTAAAACGGTTTCATGGTACCTGGAGAAATACAGTGATTAATGTCACGAAAACATGGCTGCCGGATAAACAGAAATATATGTCCTATGTCGATAAATTCTATGCGAATGGCTGGGTGACAACTATCGTTTCCTGCTATATGAAATACAAAAAGTTTAATGAAAAATCATGAAGATTGCAAATAAAATTATTTCTTTGTATAAAAAATTCTATACAAAGTATTTTTACTTATTGCATTCACAATACTTACAAGTAGAAAAAAATGTTGTAATACACAGAGGAGTGAAAATTCGCCCTTTTTTTTTTAGTAAGAAAAAAATTTCCATTAGACTATGTGAAAATACTTGTCTTCACTCCAATGTAACAATCCAAGGGTCAGGAAAGTTTGTTTTTGGAAAAAATTCATTTATTGGTGAATATACCATTGTTGGCTGCAATGAACATATCGTTATTGGAGAGAATGTGATGATTGCGCAGTTTGTGAGCATCAGGGATACGGACCATGCGTTTGACCGGATGGATGTTCCGATGATGAAACAAGGGATCAGGACCGCTCCCATCGAGATTCATGATGATGTATGGATCGGGCATGGCGCCGTCATTACAAAAGGAGTGACGATAGGAACCGGAGCCATTATCGGGGCAAACGCGGTCGTGACAAAAGATGTGCCTCCCTATGCGATAGTCGGCGGCGTTCCAGCCAAAATAATCAAGTACAGGGGAAATGATGCAATCGGTTAAATCCGAACTGAAGTTTATATGTGTCGGGGCGCAAAAATCGGGTACAACTTCTCTGCACGAGATACTCGCGTCACGCCGGGATGTATATTTGCCGACTGTCAAAGAGACAAAATTTTTTCAAAACGACGAAAAATACGGAAAAGGGCTGGAATATTATTTTCAAACATATTTTTCCGCTGGGAAAGAGGGACAAACTCTGGGTGAAATCGATCCGGAATATCTGTATTTCGAAAATGTGCCCCAAAGAATTCATGAAAGCCTGGGCACGGACATAAAACTGATATTTATTTTTAGAAATCCGGCGGACCGTGCCTATTCCCATTATTTAATGAGCCGGAAAAGGGGTTTTGAACGGCTTTCTTTTGAAGCTGCTATTGAAAAAGAGAAAGAACGGTTAGGCATCGATACGTTTCACAAAAGCCATTTCAGTTATATCGATCGCGGGTATTATACATGTCAACTGAAAAGATATTTGCAATTTTTCCCGAAAGAAAATATGTATTTTGTAATCTTCGAAGAGGATCTTGTCCAAAATAAAGAAGAGACGCTTAATAAACTTATGCGGTTTTTGGATCTCGATCAGAATATAGAGTATGCAATGGATGTACATAGTAACAAAAGCGGCGATGTGAAATATCCATGGGTCAGAGATTTTTTGAATCGACCGTCTTTTGTTAAAGAAGCCGTTAAGAAGATTTTGCTTTCCAAAAAGTTAAAAAAGATGGTGGGGGATCTGCTAAGGGCCTTAAGTAAGGTGGAACGTCCTGTCGAAAAAGCCAAACTGGAAGCTAGGGAAAGAAAGGTGCTTTTGGAAAAATATTTTATGGATGACATCAAAGAACTTGAAAGCCTGATCGGAAGAGATTTGGGGTGTTGGTATAAATGACGTGCTTTCACAGCAGATCAATAAGCGGTAAGCATAGGTGAAGAACTGGATATGAAAAGTAACGTTGCACATTATATTTTTGTCCTGTGGGGACATCTGATCCGGACGCGTAAACTGCAGATAGTGTTTATTTTTGTATTGACACTCATCTCTGTTTTTGCTGAGATGGTAACGATAGGTGCTGTCATACCTTTTCTCGCGGCACTGACGGAACCCATGAAGTTGATGCAACTGGAATGGTTCAAACCTTTTGCAGAACTTTTGCGGGTTCATTCTCCGGGCGAGCTGCTGATGCCATTGACAGTCGGTTTTGTCGGTATCGTTGTTTTCGCTACATCCACGCGAATATTGCTCTTGTGGATGAATACAACAATGTCTGCAAGCATGGGTATTCAGTTGAGAAACGACATCTACCGTTTGGCTTTATATAAACCCTACACTTTTCATATAGCGCACAACAGCAGTGATCTCATCAGCCTTGTCACTGAAAAAGTCGGGGTTGTTATAAATGCCGGCATCATGCACATTTTGTTGTTGGCCACAAATATCGTAATGAGTACGGCAATTATCCTGAGTATTCTTTTGGTGAACCCGCTTGTCGCATTGATCGCTTTTCTTGTTCTTGGCGGTGGGTATATCTTTATAGGTTTCCTTGTTCGGAAAAAAATAGCACATAACGGTGAGGTCATTGCCAAAAATCAGCCTAAAGCGGTCAGATCAATCCAGGAAGGGATAGGGGGGATACGCGATATTCTTATTGACGGCAGTCAAGATGAATTCAGCCGCAGTTATTACAAAGTCGCTAGCAAAATACAAATGGCGTCGATGGTTAATTCGTTTTTTAGCAATGTGCCCAAATCCTTGCTGGAAATGCTGAGCATATCTTTAATAGCATTGTTGGCTTATTACATTGAATCGAATGAAGCCGGCACGCATCTGGCGCTGCCGGTATTGGGTGCTTTGGCCCTTGGGGCACAACGCCTATTACCTTCATTGCAACAAATATATTTTTCCTGGTCAACCGTCAATGGGGCCAAAGCTATTCTGGGGGAAGTGGCTGAATACCTCACAAGCCCATTGTCGATGGAACAGGAGGAGAAGACTCCGACAGTTCCCATTCCTTTTAAAAATGAAGTGTGCCTTAAAAAACTGTGTTTCAAGTATGACAGTAATGAAGAAGCAGCTTTGCACAATATCGATTTGAAAATCAAGCATGGGCAACGGATCGGTTTTATCGGGCCGACAGGCAGCGGGAAAAGTACTTTGATAGATGTAATAATGGGGCTGCTCTTCCCGACAGAGGGAGAGATGACGGTAGACGGAGTGGTGATTGACAAAAAAAATGTACATCAATGGCAGGCGAATATTGCACACGTGCCTCAGCACATTTTTCTTGCTGACGCTTCCATTGCAGAAAACATTGCGTTTGGTCAACAAAAGAGTGAAATTGATATGGTACGTGTTACACAGGCCGCGAAAAAAGCGGATTTGCATACGTTCATTGAGTCTTTGCCGAATGCATATGACACATCCGTGGGTGAACGCGGTGTTCAATTGTCAGGTGGACAAAGACAGCGCATAGGTATTGCACGCGCCATGTATAAACAGGCGAATGTCATTATTATGGATGAGGCGACAAGCGCACTTGACGGCAAAACGGAAGCAAACGTGATGCAGTCAATCAACGCTTTGAATAAAGATTTGACTGTCCTAATGATAGCGCATAGGCTTACGACATTAAATGGGTGTGATAACGTGTATAAGTTGGAAAAAGGCAAAATCGTGGCTTCGGGTCCGTACCACGAAATAATAAACCTTTGAGATGGGGAGAACAGATGCAGAGAAAGAATAAGAGAGAGGGGAAAACAAAATAATGGACGGGCTGTCTCTTATTATTGTCAATTATTTTTGTGAAACGTATATCGAAAAGTTGGTCGATAGCGTTTTGTCGAACGTGCAGTTGAAGAACCTTGAAATCGTTATTGTCAGTAACAGTATTCCCGCATTTCAGTGGACGGATGAATATCAGCATGAATACAATATTAAAATTATAAACAATCATGGAAACGAAGGATTCGGACGCGCTATAAACAAAGGCGTTGAAAATTCCCAATATGATTATTTTTGCATGGTAAATCCCGATATGGAATTGGTGCAGGGAAACATTTTGGATGAGTTGTATGGTTATTTCCAAACATTGCCGGATGACGTCGGCGCACTAAGCTGCTTGATTAACAATGATGACGGGACGCGGCAACATACTTTTTTTATGCAGAAGGGTATTGCGAAAATGAGGTTCCTGAAATTTATGGTCAGGGGCCTTTTGCCGTACAGAGTAAAACAACTGATTTCCAAAGACAGGTCGGGGGAGTTGGAAGAACTCATAAAAAAGAGCGAACCGTTCGAAGTGGGCGGTTTTCATGGGCCTTTTGTGATGATGCGCCGTTCTGCTTTTTTTGACGTGGGCGGATTTGATCCCGACTTTTTCATGTATGCGGAAGATATTGAATTGTTCAGGAACAGGTTTTACAAAAAATATAAAAGCATGGTTTATCCGAAAGTCGGCCTGGTCCATTTTTCCGGCAAAACGGACAAATACGGTCTCATGTCCAAGCAATCGATAGTTTCTTATATGCTGTATCTGAAAAAACAGGGCAATTATTTTCTTGGAATATACGTTTTTTTCAGAACGATTAAAAGTTTGCTTTTATTATTATTTTCACTTTTCAAAGGCAAAAAATATGGACGAGAAGCTTTTCAGTTCTTGTCTACCTTGAAATACGTTAAAGCGATAGTTTTGACACCAAGAGGATTTCATACGCGCGTCACCAGTTTAAAGATAGATGAAATTCCTGATTAAAGTTATAAACAATATATAATGATCTTTGAAAAGGGATAGATTTGAGCATACAAGGAAAACGTATCCCTAGGATTATTTGGATGTATAGGATACAAGGACTTGGAGACTTCCTTTTGATTGTCCAAAATTGTGTTCAATCGTGGCGAAAATGGAACCCAACTTGGGACATTGGGCTAAGGGATAAAAACAGTTTTTTTAGGCTTGGTTGTTAGACAAAAAGAAGGTGAGCGAACTGATCTTCATTTAAATGCTTGTTATTAAAGCATAAACTTTTTGTTTACATTCCTGTTGACTAAGGTTTTCAAAATTTATTCTTACTTGGTAATGCAATATTTGATAGATGAAATTTTTTTACATAGAAGGACAAGATCATGGTAATCTTTTTTCACATTCCAAAAACAGCGGGAACAACTCTTTACGGAATTTTAGAACAACAGTATGAAAAAATATTTACAATCAATGGGCGTGATAAGGAAAAAACCTTACAAAAACTTGTTGAAATGGATGCAAAATCAATAAAAGAACTTGACTGTATTCAAGGGCATTTGGCTTTTTCAATGCGTAAACATCCAGCTTTGGCAGATCAAGATATTACATTTTTTAGTTTTTTTCGTGATCCTGTTAAATGGTTTGTTTCTAACTATACATATGTTAGAAAGCAGCAGCTGAACAGATTTCATGATGTGGCTTTGAATATGACTATAGATGAATGGATGTTATTCCAAAAGGAAGAACATTATGACAACATACAGAGTAGACATTTATTAGAACGATTACCCCTAGATAATCCTGAGAATCTTGAACTTGATTTAAATAAAGTCGATAGAGATGAATTAATAGCAGAACTGTTTGATAGGTTAAACAGCATTGAGTATGTATTCACCACAGACAACTTTGATCGGGCCCTGTTATTTTTGCATTCTAAACTCTCTTGGAAAAACAAGCCTTACTATATTTGGCTTAACGCTTCTTCGAAAGGATCAAAAAACAAACTTCCGCCTAAAACTCAAAAAGATATTGAAGAAATGAACTGGCTAGATATGATTTTATTTCAAGAAGTTAAAAACAGAGAACAAGAATATCTAAAACATATTTCAGATGCAGATGTAAAAACATTTCAAAAAGTCAACAAATATTGGAAATATCTGCAGTATTTTAGATGGTTATTTAAATAGAGTATGTCTGATGACGTCAAGATAGAGCTATGAGAGTCAAAAAAATACAGTTTCACAAAAGAGTTTTTAATGGATAAACAAATTTCAATTCCGAAAATCATCTGGATGTACTGGGAACAAGGGTTTGAAGATGCGCATGTCGTTGTAAAAAACTGTGTTAGATCGTGGCAAAAGTACAATTCGAATTGGGACCTCAGGCTCTTGGATAAAATGAATTTTTCTGAATATGTATGTTTGGATCTTCCGGAAGAAAAAATCTCAACACTTTCGTTAGCGCAAAAGTCTGATCTAATCCGTTTGAAACTACTTGAGAAATATGGTGGAGTCTGGGCTGATGCAACAACATATTGTTTTAAGCCACTTGATGAATGGATTGAAGAAGCGTCTGTATCTGGCTTTTTCGCATTTGACCGACCAGGTCCGGGCCGCTTGCTAGCAAGCTGGTTCCTTATTTCAGAAAAGCACAATATTCTCGTTGTTCAATGGTGTCAGCTGTTAACAGATTACTGGAATATGAATAAGTTTCCACAGCCAGGTAAGGTTAGAAAAGAGATTGTGGAACGTCTAGGCTATCATTTAAATGGCAGTTGTAAAAGAACAAAGTATTGGTTTTCTCCGTTCATCACAAAAATAATTAAAGTGTACCCTTACTTCGCCATACATTATTTGTTTGAGAGGTTGATCTCAAATGATGAAGAAGGAAGAATAATATGGGAAAAAACAAAGAAAATTAGCGCTGATGGCCCACACTCGCTGCAGTTTGAAGGGTTACTGAGTCCGCTGACCGAAGCGAACAAAAAGCTTGTAGATGAAAGCGATGTCCCGATGTTTAAGCTGACGTATAAAAATTTTGAAGCGGAAAAGTATCCGTTCTCCTTGCTGTGGTATCTGTTTGAAGGCAGATACGGCGGGGAAGGGAACAGATTAAAAAATGAAAGCGATGACGCTTAAAGGAGGAGAACAGGTTTGCAAGTATGTATAGCAGTTTTGGGAATGCACAGAAGCGGGACATCGGCACTCGGCGGGGTGCTGCACGCGCTTGGTATTTCAATGGGGCAGACGCTTGTAGAAGCGAAGAAGCATAATCCGAAAGGCTACTTCGAAAACAAGAAGATTATAGATTTTAATGACTATGTGCTTTTCCCCGCGTTAGAACAGACTTGGGATGATCTTTCGCTTCTTCCGGAAGGGTGGGAGGAAGATGAGAAGGTCAGAGGTCTTTATGCGGTAGCCAAAGAGATTATCCGGGCCGATTATTCAGAAGAGAAACTTTTTGGCATCAAAGACCCGCGACTCTGTATTTTATTTCCATTTTGGGAAAAAGTTCTCCGTGACTTGAATATAGAAATAAAGGTGATTCTGCCATATAGAAATCCGGAGGAAATATATCGCTCACTGCAGAAGCGCGACGGTTTCAGTAGGGAAAAAACATTTTTAATGTGGGTAAAATATGTTCTTCTTGCTGAATATTATTCCCGCAAATATCCACGGGTTGCCATTGCCTATTATGATCTGCTTGGAGAGCCAAAAGAAACCGTTAAAAAAATATTTCAACGACTTTCCGTCGACGTTGAAGATATGGATAGTAAGATAGATCATGCATCGCGTTTCGTGGAAGAGGGGCTTAAACATTATAACGGGGGCAACTCTCTTGTCGCTCCTGTACCTATATTTGTACAGGAAACCAATGAACTCTACCTGCAACTTATTGCAGGCGATCCGGGCCTTGAACAGGCGTTTGACAGGGTGAGAGAAGAATACATGACCAATACTTCCTTTTTTTTACATGATAATAAAGAGCAGATTGAAAAAAAATTCAAGCTCCATATCAACAACAGGAAACTAAGCCATCGTCTTCGTAATCGGCTAAGACCCATATACGAGTTGTATAAACATAAAATGAATAAAGACTGATGATGACAAAAGTTATACTCATCCCCGAATTTTTCCCCTATGGTATTGCAACGGAAACATTTTTGGAGTCAGAAGTTAAGCATTGGGCTGAACGTAAAGATGTTGAACTGACAATTATGCCAATGAAAGTGGGAAATGACAGTCGACAGCTTCCTCGTAGCATAAAAGTGGATCAGTCATTTGCGCAATATCTCAATAAACACGGCAATCATATAATTGGCAGTAAATTTTATAAAATACTTTATGCTGTAAGAGTTTTATTTAGCATTATGTTCTGGACAGAAATATTTGCACAAAAGATTTTTGATATCGCCAAAATAAAAGAACTTATGCTTTCAATGAGAAAATACTTTGTGTATAAGCATTTTTTTGGATCGCTACAAAAACAATATGCTAAAGCGATTTTTTATACCTATTGGCACACAGAAGTTACATATGCTTTACAAACAATTCTAAAAGGCTCAAGGAACAAGTTAATCACAAGAACGCATAGGTTTGATCTTTATGAAGATACTACTTTACATAATTACATGCCTTTGAGACGGCAGTTTGTTAGAGGACTGGACCATATATTTACTATCACGGATTCGGGGATAGATTATCTTTCAACTACCTATGGGTTTGACAAAAAAAACATAACAACATCTAGGCTAGGGGTTGATGATAAGCAGATAAATGCAAATGCGACGGGAGCAGGAAAATTTCATATCGTCTCATGTTCGGCCTTAAGGCCAGTCAAACGGGTAGATAAAATCATAGATCTTTTGGGGAAGCTTTCTGTGCAATATCCTGGAGTGTCTTTTGTTTGGTCACATATTGGTGATGGTCCGTTAGAAAAGCAAATTAAAGAATATGCTTATACAAAACTTTCTCGGAAAGAGAATGTTCAATACAACTTGCTTGGAATGCTTTCTAATGAAGATGTCTATAGTTATTATGAAAGTCATGCAGTTGATGTATTTATCAACGCTAGCGAGTCCGAAGGTGTTCCAGTTTCGATGATGGAGGCGATGAGTTGCCATATTCCTGTTGTGGCTCCAGATGTCGGCGGTATTTCCGACATGATTGAGGATGGATACAACGGAAAATTACTGAGTGAAAAGTCAGAGGTAGATGAATATTTCATTGCCTTTACGGATCTTTCTTTTTTTAAAGATACAGCTATACGGGAAAATGCCTATAAAGTTTTTAAAGATAAATATCTTGCTTCTGAAAATTATAGGCAGTTTATTTTGTATTTGATTCATTTATGTGACGATAGAATTAAATAAAATGTCTACTATTTTGATTATTTCCCCTGAACCGTGGAAAGGGCATTTCGTTAGTAAACATCATTACGCGGTTAACCTCGCTGCGAGAGGTTATGGGGTTTATTTCCTGAATCCACCCGATGGATCCCTGTCCGGGGTTAGAATCGAGAAGACAAATTATGCGAACCTGTGGGAAGTGTCCGGACCAATGGTTGCGAAGGGACTGCGGTTTTACCCGGTCGCTGTACGCCGCTGGTTGGAAGCGCGTTGGCTCAAAGAGTTGGAAAAAAAGGTGGGCAGAGAATTTTCTGCCATCTGGCTGTTTGAAAACTCGCGCTTTTATGACATGCGTTTTGGCGGTGACCGATTAAAAATTTATCACCAGGTTGATCTTAATCAGGACTTTCATGTTGTTGCTGCCTCCGTGTCAGCAGATATCTGTTTTGCGAATACAGATGTGATTCTGCATAAGATTTTGCCTTACAACGGCAGGGTCTACAAAATTCATCATGGTGTTTCCATGCCTTCTGAACCGATTCCACTCACGGAGGAACAAGAGAAGCATTTTTCGGAGAATGGTATCAACGCCGTATACGTCGGTAACCTTGATATCCCATACCTCGATCTGGAGCTCCTTTGTGAACTTGTACAGACGTTCCCGGCAATCCGGTTTCATTTTGTAGGCAAATACAGTGATGACGGCAGTTTATACAGGCAATGTAAGGATTATGAAAATATAAGTTGGTGGGGTGCGGTTAAAAGCGAAATGATCCCCTCGATCCTTTTACATTGCGATATTCAGTTGTTGACGTACAGCGTCAAAAGCGATTGGGAGAAAAAGCAGATGGCGAGTCCGCACAAGCTCATGGAGTATCTATCTAGCGGGAAAGTCGTCGTCGCAACTTATACGGATGAGTACAAGGATAAGCCCGGGTTGCTCGAGATGGTAGACGGACCGGATGCTTTTATTGAGAAATTCAGGGATGTCGTTTCAAATATTGACGATTACAACAGTATTACAAAGCAGAGTGTACGCAGAGCTTTCGCACAGAACAACACGTACCCTAAGCAGCTTGACCGTATAATCACAATTTTAAATAAACATAATATGAAATTCTAACAAGGTCCGGAGTGATGAGGAACAGGCGCAAGATCGTTATTTTTCTTTATAACCGTCTGTTCGACCAGGTGAATCAGTCAAACTTCTGGCTTTATATCAAAGATTTTCTGGAAGACAAAAACAGTCCTTACCAATTTCATGTCGTCAGTTATGAAGACCCTACCTATCCGTTGACGGATGAACAAAAAACACTAGTGGAGCATTGGAAAAGTCTCGGCTTAGACTGGACGCCTTTGGCCTGGCATCAGGGAAAAGAGCTCAGTAAAAAGTTGCTTGATCTGCTGGCTGGTTTTATGGTTGTTACAAAGCTCCGCCTGCAGGGGTATAAATATATTTCGACGCTGGCATCGATAGCCGGTACGTACGCATATGTATACAGTGTGCCGCTTCGCATGCGTCTGTTTATGTATTCATTTGAACCGCACAGCGAGTATGGGTTGGATAGCGGGTGGTGGACAAAAGAGAGTCGTCAATACAAAATTACCCATTTTCTGGAAGAAAAAGCGGCAAAATCCGCTGCAGTAATAGGTTCAGGTACGATTTTTATGCAGGAGAGACTTGAGAAAGTATGGAAGTCAAAGGCAAAATTTGTCAAATTGCCTACAGCTGCAAATGACGAAAAGTTTGTTTTTAATGCAAAGGATCGGACAACAGTAAGAAAAGAACTTAATATTCCAGAAGATGCCTGGGTGCTGTACTACCCTGGGAAATTCGGCGACCTTTATTATCGCGAAGAGTTTGCATGGATGTACAAATGGTTAAAAGAGGAAGATAAGAGGCTGCATCTGCTGATTGTAACACCGCATACGGATGCCGAGGTGAAAACACTGTTTGATGTAGCGGGGGTGCCCCCGGAGGACTACACCGTTACCCATAGCGATTATGCGGATATCCACAAATACAACAGTGCCGGCGACTTCGCAATCATTTCCGTTCCGCCGGGCCCTTCCAAAAAGTTTACTTCCAGTATCAAAGTCGGAGAGTACCTGTGCTCCGGCCTCCCTTTTCTGGTCGTGCGGGGGGTGTCGGAAGATTATATTTATGCCGAAGAAAGAGATGTTGGGGTCGTCGTGGAAGATTTCAGCAAAGATGAGATTAAAAAGGCCTGGCCGAAGATCAGGGATTATCTGACGCGTGACGGTGCGGCATTGCGGAGGCATTGCCGTGAGGTGGGGCTGGAGTACCGCGGCTACAGCCGATTGAAACAGCGTTTTTCCCAGGCGCTGTACTATCTGACGGAGATGGAATGATGACGGGAAAGGCCAATCTCCTGTTCGTGAGCATCGCCTTCCCGCCCAAAAGCGATCCGGAGTGCCTGCAAACGGCCAAATATTTCAAATATCTTGTCAAGGACCAGGGCTTCGAAATAGACGTGGTGACATCGGCGGACGACACGGTGAACATGCCGGTGGATCAGAGTCTCGGCAGATATGCGAAGGGATACCGGCAAATGATACAGGCCAAGTTTTTTGAAAACAGGTATGTCAGTTTCCTGCTTAGAAAAATTCATCCTGACATTCTGAAGTATCCCGATTCGAAATTCAGATTTTACAGGCAATGGAAGAAGGTGGTCCAACGGCTTCAAAACAGGCCGGATGTGATCTACTCCCGCTCCTATCCTCTGTCGTCGACGCTGATGGCGTATTATCTGCAGAAGCATTACAAAGTACCCTGGGTATTGCATCTCAGCGACCCTTGGACGCTGAACCCGTTGCATGATTTCGGAAAAGCCGGACGATGGAACGCGTCGATGGAAAAAACCTGTTTCGAGGATGCTGCATGCATCGCTTTTTCGTCGTCGAAGACCATGGAGCTGTATCGAAAAAAATATCCGGATTTCACGGAGAAATTCAGGCTTTCCCCGAATGTTTTCGACCCTGAGGATAAAATCCTGCAAACGTATAAGTTCAAGGATAAACTGACGGTGGTTTACACGGGCGGCCTGGTCGGCGAAAGAAGCCCCGAAAAGCTTTTTGAAGTGATTGGGAACATGGAACGTGAACGGCCGGAAGTCCTCCGGGACTTCGATTTTGTATTTGCCGGTGCACTGGACCGTAAAAACCGGGCGTTGTTCGACCGGGAAATCATGGGGGTGCGGCACATCGGCAGTCTCTCGTTTCCTGACGCTCTCAAGCTTCAGCAGCAGGCCGACATGCTTCTTGTCATAGACTCGCCGTTTCACAATCCCGAAGATGCGCAGTTCTTTCCTTCCAAGCTTCTCGATTATATGCTGATGCAGCGGCGGATCCTTGCGCTGACCGACCGGGGCAGTATGTCATGGGAGATCGTCGAGGGAAAACTGGGGAACTGTTTTGCCCACGACGATACCGAAGGGCTCGGTGCTGCCCTGATCGACGCCTGGCACGCATGGAAAAGGAAGGATGAATCGTATTTTATGCTTAATGCGCCGGACCGCACGTATGCAGCCGATTACAATGCGGAGCGTTTAGGCCAAATTTTCAGGGAGGTTGCAGGTGAAAAATAGGATTGCAATTATATTGGGAACAAGGCCGGAAGCGATCAAGCTCATTCCGATCTATCTGGAGCTGAAAAGAAATGAGAACTTCGAGCCGGTACTGATCTCCACCGGCCAGCATGAATCCATGCTGCAGCAGATTTTCGACTTTTTTGCCGTGCAGCCGGACTTTAAACTCAATGTGATGGAGCCCAATCAAACGCTGTCCGGATTGACATCGAAAATGTTCCGGGAAATCGGCGCGCATTTCAGTAAGCATCAGTATACGTACGTCATGGTCCAGGGAGATACGACGACCGCGTTTGTCGGGGCAGTTTCCGCACTGTACTACAAATATAAGATCGTCCATGTGGAGGCCGGACTGCGGACGCACGATAAATGGGCCCCCTTCCCGGAAGAGAGCAACCGCAGGATGATAGGCAGCATAGCAGACATCCATTTCGCCGCCACTCTGCCCGCAGTCGAAAACCTGAAAAACGAAAATATTACGGATAACGTCGTGCTAGTCGGCAACAGCGTCATCGACAGCTTGCTGCTTGCCAAGCAGAAAATCGGGCAGGATATCGGACACTACGAACAGCAGTTCGCATCTATTACGGAAGGACAAAAGATCATCCTCGTGACGGGGCACAGGCGGGAAAGTTTCGGAAAAGGGTTTGAACAGATTTGCCTGGCGCTGGCTACGATCGCTGAACAGAACCCCGATATGCAGATCATTTACCCGGTGCATCTTAACCCGAATATACAGGAAGTGGTCTACCGTTTGCTGGATGGATACGACAACATCCGCCTGATCGAACCCCTGCCTTACGACGAGCTGGTCTATCTCATGATGAAGTCGTGGATGGTCCTGACGGATTCCGGCGGTATCCAGGAAGAGGCACCGACGTTGAACGTGCCGCTGATTGTGATGAGGAACACGACGGAACGCAGCGAGGGGATCACCAGCGGCTGCAGCGTGCTGGGGGGAACGGATGCCGAAAAGATACTGAGGGCGTTCAATGATATTAAAAATTCTACAGAACGCTACAATGGGATGGCAAAAGCGGATAACCCGTATGGTGACGGTACGACTTCCAAAAAAATCGTCGGTTTTCTTGCTTCGATACCGTTGAATGCAGAATAGCGGAGCGTCGTGTGAAAATTGCAATATTTGACGTATGCGACACTTTATACAGCGTCAATACGTCATTTGAATTTCTCGACAGCTATTTTTCCGGAAACAGGCGATATCGGCTCTTCCGAAAATTCAGCAGATCGTTCCCGGGGAAACTGATCAATTACCCTTTGTACAGGTGGATGAAATACGATTTGGTAAGAGTAGCGGCAACACGCTTCTTGGCCGGTGAAGATATGCGGGAAATTGAGACGAGTTCCCGGGAGTTCATATTCAACCGTCTGGTAGACAAGATCAACCCACAAACGGAAGCACTGCTGCATGAACTGCGGGAAGCGGGATACAGGATAGTTCTGATGTCCGGTTCATACGGTTTTATCGTGGCACATGTCGCCGACTATTTTTCCGCCGACAGTTTTTTTGCCTCGGAGCTTGAGAGTGTGGAGGGGCGATTGACAGGCGGGTTCCGTTCTGACCAGCTGTTTACGAAAAAAATGCGTCTGGAAAGTGTTTATCCCCAGATAGACGAGCTTATTGTGGTCAGTGACAATAAAACGGACTATGACTTGTTGAGTGCGGCGGACAAAGCCTATGTCGTATGCAACAAAAAGAAAGACCGGGAGTTTTGGGAGAAGCGGTTTCCCGATTCATCGAAAATCCGCTATTTGGAAACTTACGATGCATAGACTTTTTCTGCCCTTCAGTTACCTGTTCTACAGCAGGTTGTCTGCAAAATCCGAAAAAATTTCATGGGTCATCATCTATGTCATACCCGTCCTTTTCTTTTCGGCTGTCGTCTCCGGCATGGGAACGGTGCAAACGCTCGGGATTGCATTGCTTGCAATGGTGGGGTATCTTGCTCTCTATGAGATCGGATATCTTCAAAATGATCTGACGACTGTTGAAAGTGAAAAAGACCCCACGCATAGAATTCGTGCAGGTGACGGTGACTTCTTCATGCGGCAGTTCGGAAAACTGATTTTGGCCAGATATTTTTACGTCTTTTCTGTTCTTCTGATACTGATTGTTTTGTCCTGGTATGAGCTTGATCTGTATATTTTCCAATATGCTTCGACTTTATTGGTTTCAAGGATTGCCTTTGTGCTGCATAACCGCTGGAGAGACAGGCGCAACATTGTCACTTTCGCCTTTTTACAGGCGACCAAGTACCTCGCGCTTCCCCTGCTATTCGTTTCGGCAGACGACTCGGCATGGGCGGTGATAGCCTTGTTATTGATTTATCCGGTGGTCAGGACGCTGGAATATGCTTCCAGCGAGAAATTCCGATTTCCGGCCTATAGGGCGGCGATCGGCAACCATGACAGTTTTAGAGTGAAGTACTATTTTGTATTTTTTGCAATGTCGCTCTCTTTATTTGCTTTTCCGGGGTCCGGTGGAGAGAAAATGTGTATTGTCGCAGCAGCAGGCTACTTTTTTTTATTCAGAATAACAGCCTGGTTATTGGTGAATAGAGGGATATATCAAAGATGAATAATGAGAGGATATTATTTATGAATTATGCTAGTCAAGCAGGTGAGTAAATAGTATGAATAGAAATATTTCTTTAGATATTTTGAAACTTGTGATGGCTTTTATGGTCATTGGGTTGCATGCACATTTTTTACATGATTTTACTGAGGTTGGAAATTTTTTAACTTGTTATGGTGTTTTCAGAGTGGCAGTTCCAATGTTTTTATTGATAAATGGATTTTATTTTTATGATGTTTTGCGAAAAAGAAATTCTGCTAATTGGTTAAAAAGAATAATATATTTATATCTTTTCTGGATGTTGTTCTATTCGTATTTTTGGTTCAGTTTGTCCGGAGTATCTTTGGTTGAATTATTACTGCAAGCTAAGTTTATTATTTTTGGTTATTATCATTTATGGTATTTGCCCGCAATCTTTGGGGCTGCAATTTTAGTAATTGTTCTACAAAGAATTTCATATAAGTTTATGATATTTGCGATTTTAATTTCTTTCTCTTTAGGAACAATGATGCAATATGCAGGGAACTACCATATTTTTGGTTCTTTTGTTGATAAGGTTTTTAACATTACATTGGTTCATAGGAGTTTTTTATTTTTTGCATTTCCTTTTTTTGCTACAGGGTTTCTAATAAATAAATTCAAGATACATACTAAAATTTCATCTATGAATTTTTTCATATTAAGTTTAGTGGCCACAATTGTTTTATTAAGTGAATCTTATTTTAATTTTATATATGCTGGAGATGATAGAGATTTTCAACAATTAATTTCACTGTTATTTTTATGTAGTACATTATTTTTATTATTTATGAATGTCAACTTTCAAGGGGAAAGTAAACAAATTGCTTTGTACGCATCAGGAGTATATTTTATTCATCCATTATTTTTAATTTTATACAGAAAATATCTACATTTAAATAGCATTGAATTGGTCTTGATGGTTATTGCTTCATCACTTGTTGCCTCTTTATTCTTAATAAGAATTAACAGCAAATTGAGATTTATACTTTGAAATAGAAATGGAAGGTAAAATTGATTTCATTGATTGGTATTGGAGTTTAGGCGTATATATGGAGAGGCAAAGAGAAGATCAACTTATATGATTAGGATAAATTTTGACATTCGTAGGATCAATTGATTTATGTGCGGTGTAACAGGCTTTATTGATCACCGGGGGCAGTCGTCAGAGACGATACTTAAATCGATGACGGATGCTATGGTATTGCGGGGCCCGGATGATTCCGGAACATTTTTTGAGCATACCGATTTCGCCCAGATCGGTCTGGGGCATCGCCGGCTCTCCATTCTGGACCTTTCTGCACTGGGGCATCAGCCCATGTCCTTTGAACATTTGAGCATGGTCTATAACGGGGAAGTCTACAACTTTGAAGAGATCAAAAAAGAGCTTGAACTCCTGGGGTATGCCTTCGCCTCCAACTCTGACACCGAAGTGATTCTTAAAGCCTTTCATGCCTGGGGCGTGGCATGCGTTGAAAAGTTTAGGGGGATGTTCGCATTCGTCATCTATGACAGCAGGGCGGAGAAACTGTTTATGTTCCGTGACCGGGCCGGTGTAAAGCCGTTCTATTACTACGTAAAGGACGGACTTTTTCTATTCGCCAGCGAACTCAAGGCCTTCAGGGAACACGAAGGGTTTGAAAAGACGATCGACAGATCGGTCATTCCAGTGTACATGCGTTTCGGGTACATCCCGGCGCCCTATACTATCTTCGCAGATACATACAAGCTCAAAGCGGGCCACTACTTGGAGTACGATCTTCAGGCGGGGCAGTTCGAGATACGGCAGTACTGGGACGTTAATGTTTTTTATGGAAAAGCGAAGCTGGATCTTTCGGAGGAAGCCGTGCTTGACACGCTGGAGCAAGAGCTGACGGAGGCTTTTCAACTGCGCATGGTCTCTGATGTCCCTGTCGGTGTCTTTCTGAGCGGAGGTATCGACAGTTCGCTGGTAACGGCACTGCTTCAAAAAGATTTGAAGGAGCCGCTGCGAACCTTTACCATCGGGTTTGACGAAGAGGGCTACGATGAAGCGGAGCACGCCAGGAAGATCGCGTCCTACCTGGGCACGGAACATACCGAATACTACTGTACCAAAGAGGATGCCTTACAGGTCATCCCGGAGCTGCCGAAGATCTATGATGAACCTTTCGGAGACAGTTCGGCCATAGCGACCATACTGGTTTCAAAGCTGGCGAAAGAGAAGGTTTCCGTCGTGCTTTCCGGTGACGGGGGAGACGAGCTTTTTTGCGGCTATAGCAAGTATTTTGCCCTTAACAGGGTCATGAGGCTCCTGGCACCGGGGTTGAAAAAGAGTCTGCTCAAAGGGGCAGTCAACCTGCTAAACGAAAAAGCGGTCTACCGGTTGAACGGCATGCTCCCTCGCTCGAAACGGCAGACCAATATCCGTGACAAATTCCAGAAGTTTAAACGGGCTGTCAACGCCGATACGCTGGAGCAGATGTTCATCGAGGCAAGCTCTTATGTCGATGCGGAGACCATTGAGAACTGTTTGGGAGGTGAAGCGGGCCTTCCGGCGCAAACCGGCTTCGGCAGCTTTGAAACATTGGCGGATATCGCACCGCTGGAACGGATGATGGCTGTCGACTTTCAGACTTTTATGGTCGATGATGTCCTGACCAAAGTCGACCGTGCGACGATGAGTGTCAGCCTGGAAGGGCGCGAACCGCTGCTCGATCACAAGGTTGCCGAGTTCATTGCTAGGGTGCCCATCGCGCTGAAATACAAAGACGATAGCGGGAAGTACCTGCTGAAAAAAGTGCTGTACAATCATGTACCGAAACGTTATTATGATCGGCCGAAATCGGGTTTTCAGGTCCCGTTGTATGAGTGGCTGAAAAATGATCTGCGGCCTTTGCTTGACCGTTACCTTGCAAAAGAACGTTTGGAGGAAGGGCAGATCTTCGATGCTTTGCAAGTGCAAAGAACACTGGACGATTATTATGAGGGACGCTACGTCAACATCAACGAGATATGGTTCATGTTGATGTTCGAGATGTGGCGGGAAGCATGGGAGGCCTGAAGATGAAACAGGTAAGCAACGCAGTATGCTGACGTATTATCTCATCTATTTCATTCCTGCAGTCGTAGCGATGCTGAAATCGGGCGAAATGCAGCGTCCGCGCTTTGCATGGACACTCTTTGCGATCCTGCTGATCATTCTGCTGGGCTTCAGGATGAGCGGGGGTGACTGGTACAACTATCTTAAACTGTATGAAGGCATGCAGTTTGTGACGCTTGAAGAAGCAGTTTCTGCCAGGGATTTCGGCTACAAGCTCATCAGCTACGTGATGTACCAGTGGGATCTCGGTTTTGCCGCTGTCACACTGATCTGTGCCATGATCTCGGTAACGGGGTTGATGGTATTTCTGCGGCAGCAGGTCAATCCGTGGCTCGGGCTGGCCGTGGCGGTCCCCTATCTTTACATCGTTGTGTTCATGGGCTATATGCGGCAGGGGGTCGCCCTGGGCCTGGTGATGTGGGCTATCACCTATCTGGACCGCGGAAAATTTTGGCACTATGTTGCGTTTGTGGGGCTGGCAGTGACTTTTCATATGTCTGCCGTTTTGATGATCGCTTTTGGCATATTCCAGCGGAAAAAAGGTCGTCTTTTCAACATATCGGCAGTTGTTGTCATTGCCGCGGGCTTTTGGGCCGCATACGTCGGCGACGCGACCGAAAGACTCTATGTGAACTATGTTCAGGCGGGTATGATATCGGAGGGGGCATTGATCCGTGTCCTGCTCAATGCCGTCCCGGCGCTGCTGCTTTTGCTGCTGCGCAAAAGATGGCGAGACGAGTTCGGTGACTATGGCTTTTGGTCGATCATCGCTTACGTATCACTGGCGGCAATTCCCCTGGTCGGGCTGGCTTCGACGGCTGTCGACAGGGTGGCACTCTACTTCCTGCCCATCCAGATCGTCGTTTTTGCCCGACTACCGTATCTGCTACGCCATGTGTTTCCCCCCCAGCTGACGGCTTTCATGATCTTGGGTTTCTATTTCACGGTCCTGACGGTCTGGCTCAATTTTGGTAATTTTTCGATGTGGTGGGTACCATATAGGAACTATCTTACTTCTTGGATGTTTGGATGACAGGGGTGTGGCTGCCGCATTGAAGCAAATTGGGAGACTTTGAGGGTCATGGAATGAAATGGACGGAACGTAGAGAATGGTGACGTACTACCTGTTATTTCTTGTCCCTGCTATGATGGCGATGGTCAATGCCGTAGGAACAGCCCGACCAAATAGCGCACTCTGGGTCACCATCGGAGCTTTGCTAACTATTTTTGCCGGGTTTCGTATGAGTGGCGGCGACTGGCTCAACTATCTTGAGCGTTTTGAGCAGATGCGCTACTTGACACTGGATCAAGCATTGAGTATCAAAGACCCGGGTTATCAGCTGATCAGCTACTATATGTACCAGTGGGAGTTCGGTTTTTTCGCGGTAACGACGATCTGCGCGGTGATCTCTGTCACGGGTCTGATGATTTTTTTGCGGCGTCAGGTAAACCCCTGGCTGGGCTTGGCCGTGGCGATCCCATATCTGTACATCGTCGTTTTTATGGGCTACATGCGGCAGGGGGTGGCACTGGGGCTGGTGATGTGGGGCATCACGTTTCTCGACAGGGGTAAATTCTTACGGTTTGTCGGAATGGTTGCTCTGGCGGTTACATTTCACAAGTCAGCGATTCTGATGATCGCTTTCGGGGCTTTTCAGCAGGGGCAGGGAAGGCTTTTTAAGATCCTGGCGGTCGTGTTCGCCGGGATTGGAGTCTGGACGGCTTTTGTCGGAAGTGCCGCCGATACACTCTATAAGAATTATGTCGAAGCAGGGATGGAATCTGGCGGTGCTCAGATCAGGGTGGCGCTCAATGCGCTACCGGCGCTCCTGCTGTTGATTTACCGCAGGGAGTGGAAAGAACACTTCAGTGACTACGGTTTCTGGGGCATGGTGGCATTGGCCTCAATAGCGGCAATGGGGCTGGTCGGGATGGCGTCAACCGCGGTGGACCGGATGGCACTCTATTTCCTGCCGATTCAAATTGTCGTATTCTCCCGGCTGCCGTTTTTAATGCGCCACAGGTTCCCGCAGCAGACGATGACATCCCTTGTATTACTGTTCTATTTCGCTGTTCTAACCGTCTGGTTGACTTTGGGCAACTTCTCGATGTGGTGGATACCGTATAGAAACCTTATAACCATGTCTCTGTTTGGGTGACGGTGCGCATTAATGAAAAAATGGATTTTTGTTATCAGTGCTCTTTTGCTGCTGCTTTTGACCGGACTCAACCTGGGGAGGTTTGTCGATGTTGCCGGTCAACCTGTGAAATCGGATATCATCGTTTGTCTGGGCGGCGGGACCGTAGACCGGGTAAAGGTCTCCATGCGTCTGTTGGAGGAGGGGTACTCGGCCCGGAGTGTATTCTTGCTTATGGGAGAATCCTGGTACAACCGGCCCTATATCGGGAAACACTATCCGGATGCGCATGTTACGATAGACGAGGGACCGAAAAACACGATGGAAGAAGTCGTCGCGCTCAAAAAGTATATGCAGATACATGGGTACCATAGTGCCATTATCGTCACGGATCCGCCCCATACCCGGAGGGTGCGCGTACTGCTCTCGATTCTGCCCGGCGGGGCAGATGATAAGATGACCTTTTCCCTGGTTGCTCCCCATGAAAAGTGGTGGGACAGGGAACACTACTATAAAAACGCACAGGCAAGGCAAGCTGTCCTGCATGAGATTGGAGGCATTATATATGCGCTGCTATGCAGTGCAGTTGCAGGGTGCCGCACAGGTGACTAATGCATGATTTGCATCCAAAGCAGCCCGAGATATTCGTGAAAGGCGGTCTCGCTGTTGCTCAGACCCGAGGCACCGGGTAGTTGCAGAAGGACTGAATCCTTGGCCTTAAAGTCCGTTGGAGCGGCGCTGACGTTGAGGCCCACATTTTCAAAGCTTTTTATGGCACGAGGCATATGTGCGGCAGACGTGACGAGAATGACTTCTTTGTTCCCGGCGATCTTTTTGAGTGCAGTGGCCTCTTCGGCAGTATCACGCGACGAGTCCAGTACGATGATATTGTCCTCTTCAACGCCCAAAGCGGCGGCAACACGTGCATTGACCTTCGCATTGGAGAGTTCGTCATGACCGCCGTAGCCGCTGAAGATCAGTTTCGCACCGCTGTTCTGACGAAAGACGGCAATCCCCTCGACAATGCGTACCAGCCCATCAGGATAAGGTTGGGAAGAGAGGGGAAGCGTTTCGTCCGAGTCATGACCATACCCCAGGACGTGGACGTAAGCCGCCGGTGTACCGTCCGGCTGCCATTTCGGAAAGTGTGATTCCAACGGTTGAAGCAGCAGCGCCGAAAAGGGGGCGTAGGAGAGCAGCACGATCCAGACAAATGCGACGGAGAGAAACTGTAATCCCTTCCTGCGGCGGTCGGTGTAGAGGAGATAGAGTCCGATGGCAGACAGGAAGAGAAAGATCGGGAGCGGCATGATGAAAGAAGCGATAAACTTTTTGAGCAGAAACATAAGAGGATTATAGGTGAATAGTGATTAGCAACTGGTGATGGAGCTTCGACCCTCCGGGGCACATTAAAAAATGGCAAGTTGTCGTTACCGGTTCTTTGAAAGTCGTTGCACAGGCAGTTACAAAAACTGTCAGCCGCGAAATGCTACTATCGCCGTAGCAAAAACCGCGGGAGCCGGATGAAGACTGACAAACCTCTCACCATCGCCATCGTTATCAACACCTCCTGGAATATCTACAATTTCCGCAGAGGAATGCTCAAAGCGTTCCAGGCAGAAGGGCATCGCATTGTCTGTATCGCGCCGCATGATGAGTACTCCGAAAAGCTCGAGGCACTCGGATTTGAGTTTTATGACGTTATGATCAACAACAAGGGAACCAACCCTATCGAGGATATCAGGCTCATAGGCGATTTCTACCGGATTTATAAAGCGGTCCGGCCGGATGTGTTGCTGCACTACACTATTAAACCCAACATCTACGGCGCAATGGCCGCCGCTCTTCTGGGCATTCCGGTCGTCAGCAATATCTCTGGACTGGGGACCGTTTTTTTGAACGACAGCCTCTCATCCAGGATCGCCAAGCTACTTTACAAGATCGCTTTGAAGGCACCCAAAAAGGTATTTTTCCAAAACATACAGGACCGGGAGCTATTCATCCATTCGAAACTGGTCAAAGCAGAAAGGAGCGGCCTGCTGCCGGGATCGGGGATCGATTCCACGCGGTTTGCACCGAGGCCGGTAGGCGTTTCCAACGGAACCGTCCGTTTTCTTTTTATTGCCCGTCTGGTCAGAGACAAGGGGATCATCGAGTACGTCGAAGCGGCAAAACTGATCAATCAGCAGTCCGATGCGCAAAAAGTCAAATTCATGATCCTGGGGGCCTACTACCCGGGAAATCCTACGGCTATCACCGAGACCGAGATGAAAGCATGGGAGGCGGAAGGAACGGTTGAGTATCTTGGTACGAGCGATGATGTTGCATCGGTCATTGCCGATGCCGATTGTGTCGTGCTGCCTTCATACCGTGAAGGATTGTCACGTGTGCTGCTCGAAGCCGCCGCGATGGCAAAGCCTATCGTAACGACGGACGTCCCCGGCTGCCGGGAAGTCGTGGACGACAATGTAAACGGTTACCTGTGTCAGGTGAGGGACACCGGGTCTCTGGCAGAGGCGATGATGAAAATGCTTCGATTGACAGAGGAGGAGAGAAGTGTCATGGGGCAGAAGGGACGTGAGAAGGTCTGCAGGGAGTTTGATGAACAGATCGTGATTGATCGGTACCGCGAGGCGATCGCGGGGGCAGTGCAGCGTTGAACATGTTCGGCGGTAGCGTGTGAAACTGCTTTTCGTACATGATCATATTTTTATGACCTGGGGCGGGAAAGTCTACTCCAATACCTTCCCCTATGCGTTATTGAGACGTTACGTCGATATGGGGCTCGAAGTGACAGTCGTGGCGCGATGCAGGGAAACGGGAATGGCGCCGGATATTCCTGTCGCTTCCGGTACCGGCATATCATTCGTCTTTTTGGAGAACATCGCTTCGTTCAAGGCGTTTTTCGGCGCGAGACAGCGGCAGCGGCAGCGGCTGACAACTCTTGTTGCAACACACGACCATGTGATTGCGCGCGTGCCGAGCGAATTCGGATTAATGGCGGCAGCGATTGCCAGGCGATTGAACAAACCGTGTATGCTCGAAGTCGTGGGATGTGCCTGGGATGCCATGTGGTACTACGGGAGCCTCAAGGCCAGACTCTATGCTCCGCTTCTGTATGCGCGAATGCGTCGTGCTGTCAGGCAGGCGCACTATGTCAGCTATGTGACAGAGGGGTTCCTGCAGCATCGGTATCCGCCCGGATCGAATGCCATTACTGAGGCAATGTCGGACATCATGCTGCCCGATGCCGACGAGGCTGTACTGCAAAGAAGGTTCAAGAAGATCGACCGCTCTGAAGCCAAGCTTGCTTTGGGCACGATCGCCAATGTGGACCTGGCATACAAAGGTATTGATGTGGTCATCAGGGCACTGGCCGAGATCAAAAGTCGGGGGATCGACGTTGAATACAGGGTACTGGGTGGCGGCGATCCTGACCGCTACCGTGCGTTGGCTGCCAGCCTTGGGGTTGATGGAGACGTGCATTTTGACGGCAATGTGCCGGGCGGCGACGCTGTCTACCGCTGGTTGGACACAATTGATCTGTATCTGCAACCCAGTCTGACCGAAGGACTTCCCCGCTCGCTTATGGAGGCAATGAGCAGGGGATGCCCCGCCGTTGGTGCTGACGTCGGAGGTATCCCCGAGCTGTTGGATGAGGCAGTGCTGTTCCGGCATGCAGCGCCGCAGCAGTTGGTAGCGCTGATTATCGCATTGCATGAAGACAGGTCACGAATGCGGCAAGAGGCATTGCGGAACTTTGACGTGGCACGGCTGTATGAAAACACTCGGCTGGAAGTAAAACGGCATGCTTTTCTGGAGCAATTTTTTAAAGAACAGAGCTATTGACTGTTTGGCCGCAGGTATTTTTTGACCAGCAGGTATGGGCGGAGAAAAAAATAGGCCCAGTGTAGTCCACGGGGAAGATTGAGCAGTCGATACTCGTTTTTTGACGGTTTGAAGAGGACCTTGTTCAGGTAGCGCAGCTTCATGGGAAGCGTTGGGAACAGTCGGAGCATGGCACGGGTGCTGGAGAACATGCCGGCATGGTGTCCCCAGCTGTTTTCGACAAAACGTATTAGCGGAGCGAGCCAGTGACGATCTTCCGGGTATGGTTCGAAGGCAGACGGCAGGGGAGTGTCAAAGTGGCGGCTGCTCAGATGGAGTCCGAGAAGCAGAAGACGGCGGAAGTTGCCGCCCGCCATTTGTGCGGATACGCCGTGCCAATCAATGGGCTGGGTGCGGATTAATACATCGATATCTTTGATCCAGCCCACTCTCTCCCACAAATGTTTTGATCCGTGGATACACAGGTAGATCAGCAGGGCTTCGTTTGAAAACGTATGAATGGTATGTCCGTTGATCTGTATCGGTTGTGCTTCAGACCAGATCGAATGAAGATTGATACGGATCGGGTAGTCGGCATCGAGCAGCTGCCAATGGAGTTCGAGGGGTAGATGTTTTTGTGGATGGTATAACACCATGTCTTTGGCATACCGGTACCACTGCTGCTCCTGCTCGGCCGGGATAAGAAGCGTATCCTCATAGCCTTCCATGCACAGATGGTGCTTAAGCAGATCAATGTCTTTTCGATGGATGAGGAGGTCAAGGTCTCCGAACTGTCGTAAAGTGATGTCGCCGTAAAGCAGTTGTGCAAGGGCGGGCCCTTTGAAGGTGACTGCCTTGATCCCATTTGCTTTAAGAACTTTTGCGATCCGCAGAAGCTCTGCAGCCATCAGCATATTCCTTTGCGCGATCTGCAAATAGGCTGATTTGAGGTCTGCAATGAGCGTATGAAGTTGGGAGTTGGCCGCCGGCGGTATATGAGTGAAAAGCTTTTTTCCATCAAGGTTTACTAGAGACTGATAGACAAGGGGGAGGAGACCGTGGGCGTTTGCCATCGTTAGCAGCTGATGGCGCTCTGAATGGTCTGTCGGTATCAAAGAAGCGATGAGGTCTATTTCTTCGTGTGACGGTTCTGACTGACAGCAGGCAATGAGGAAGCGGAGGACATCGGAGCGCGAGTGCTTCTGTGGCGGAACGGTATGCATGCACTAATTATAGCAGTGGGGTTGGAATTTGCCGGTGGTTCGACTCATCCCCGGCTACGTCGTGCCTGCCAAAAAACAAGAAAGTAAATGAGGTGGAACAGTTGTGTAATCAAAAAAGGTGTTTTATATGATTATTTGTATGATATTTTAGTTTGTATTCATATGAAAACCCTATAATTACATGCATATTGATTCATACATATTTTTTTTCCGTTTTGTAGATAGAAGGCCATTTCCATGTTTGTTGAGATTCTTGCCATTTTTGTTGTTTCGACGATTTTTACCTATGCTTTGGTTTGTTTTTCAGAGACGCTGGGGTTAGTGGATCACCCGAACGGTCGCAGCTCTCATGTACATCCTACACCCCACTCTGGGGGAGTGGGGATCTTCGCCTCTTTGATGGGGGGACTGACAGTCTTTGAGCCGGAAATGCTTTCCCAGTTTCCGCTTCTGTTTGTCGCTATAGCGCTGGTTTTTTTGGTAGGCATCGCCGATGACCGTTTTGAAGCCAGTCCTAAAATGAAATTCTTTGTCATTTTCCTTGCAACGCTTATGACCTTTATGGAAGGGTTCCAGATCACGGACCTCGGCCACTATTTCGGCGGGAAACTGGGATTGGGGTGGCTGGCGCTGCCGTTTACGATGTTCGCCGTGGCGGGCTTTACCAATGCACTGAATCTCATAGATGGAATCGATATGCTTGCGGGCACGGTTGCATCCATAATTTTGCTTACCTTGGCGTACATCGGTTATATGCATGATGACCCATTGATGATACATCTGTCCCTGGGTACGGTTGCAGCTATCGCGGGCTTTTTGGTTTTTAATTTTCACCCTGCACGTATTTTTATGGGGGACAGCGGGGCACTGACGCTTGGTTTCATCATCTCGATGCTCTCGGTGCATGCACTGAAGTATGTCGATGCGACAACGGTTTTCTTTATTGCTCTGGTTCCGATTCTCGATACCGTTGTTGTCATGGTACGACGTATTCGCTGGGGAAGATCGCCTTTTGCCCCGGATAAGACGCACATACATCATGTCATCATGCGTCTTAAAGGGAACAATGTCCCATTAAGTGTGGCTATTATCGCATCTATTCAGATCATTTTTTCCATCGTGGGGGTCGAACTGGCCGATAATGAACCATTTTTGAACCTGCTACTTTTCGGGCTTGTCTTTTTTGTATTTTATATTTTCCTTTCGTTGCGTATCCCACGGGAAACCGAGATGCTCTAGAGACGTTCAAGTAAAGGTTGTGCCAAAGATGTCTTAAAGCAGGTTGTCTATAAGATCTATTTATAAAAAAGTCCTAAAAGGTCAAACGAATGAAAGAGCTGGAAGAACAAAATGCTGAAATGAAAGATGTCGCACAGACGCAGTTGTTTGACACTAGTGCACGTAAAGCATATAGGACTCCGGAGCTTCGGGAAATCGGTTCAATGGCTACAAAAACGAAAGGTCCGAACCAGCTGCTGGGCAGCGATGTTTTGGTGCTGGGTGGCTCTTGATTTCTTTGACAACCCGTTCAGTAGAAGTATTCATGGGTGAAGAAACTGCTTCATATTATTTACTTTGATACACGTATTGATAACCGGGAGGAGGTTGGTACTGCACTTGGACTTTCCGGGCGCTTTGATGATAGAACATTACTCTTATCGGCCTTCCAAAGGTGGGGCAAGCTCTGCGCGGAAAAGCTGATCGGTGATTTCTCCTTTGTCGTGCATGATACTCAAGATGATGTTTATTATTGCGCCCGTGATCCGCTCGGTATCAAACCGCTCTATTATGTACAAACAAAGAGACAGCTTTATTTTGCCGGCGATCTTGATGTACTTTTTGAGAAATCCGGGATTGAAAAATACCCAAACGTTGAAGCGATACGTTCCCTACTTGACACGATAGCGATTGATTACAATGCCACGATGTATGAAAATATTTTCAGACTTCCGCCGGGACATTGGATGGTAGTTGATAAGGGAACATTGGATCAATATCGCTATTGGCGGCCGGAGACCATCGTTACAGACTATTCGATTTCGCAGGATAAGGCAGTAGAACGCTTCCGTGTACTTTTTGAACAGGCAATTCAGGATCGTATAGATGAAGAAAAAACGACTGCTTTTGAGCTAAGCGGGGGATTGGACTCATCTTCGGTAGTCTCCTACCTACGTCAAACCGATCCAAAAAAACAACTTAATGTCTATGCAATGCGTTTCGGGAACTTTTCATGTGATGAAGGGCCGTATATCGACACGGTTGCCGACAAATATGGATTATCACCAACACAGCCACGCATTGATTTGACGGATTATACCTCACGGTATGACATGGCTTTCAATTACAACGTCAACCCACACTGGCCGATGGTGGTCACCTTTACGATGGTTTTTCCTCTTGTTGAACAGATGCGGCGAGACGGTATGACAGCGGTGATTACGGGGCAGGGTGGTGATCATATTATGAATGGAAGTCCCTATGCATTGACAGAGATGCTGAAGCGCTGGTCTTTTGTCAAGCTTGCAGGTGAACTATGGCACGTGAAGAACCGGAGAAGTGTGATTAGCGCTTATCTCATTAGGCCTTTTTTGAGTGACGGTAAAACGCGTTTTCTAAAGAAAATTTTGGGGATGCAACCGGAAATGCCTGAACAAAAAAGATATGCCGTCAAAAGCATTACAGAGTCGTATCCAGTTCTCTCCAGGGCATTTTCCGCCGAACTTCAGTTGGTTACCTCACCTATACATGCCATGATGATGGATGCCGCAGCTTTCCACGCCATAGAGAAGCATTTCGGCGTCGAGTACCGTCACCCCTTCTTTGACGTAAGGCTGGTGGAGTTTATGCTTTCACTTCCCCCCTGGTTCAAGTTCGGCTGCGGACGGAAGAAGTACCTTCTTCGTTTGGCGATGAAAGGCATTCTCCCCGAAAAGATCAGGGAGCGTTCTGACAAAGCAGAATTTTCCGAAGTGCTCTTACAGCAAATTGACGCCATGGATCTCCCGCCGCTCCTGGACGATCCGGTGATCGTTCGCAAGGGATGGATTGACAAAGAGAAGATCGACGTGATGTACGGAAAGTATCGTGATGGTCGTCTTTCACCCGCTGAAACCGTCACTTTCTGGCGCTACATCAATGTCGAGTATTGGTATCGGCATACCTTCGAACCGGATAAGCTTAGTGCTTAACAGTACGTTCGTCAAAGTATCGAAAAAATGGACAAGGTCGAGCATGAGCATTTTCAGGGAGTATGACATCCGGGGTATTGTGCCGGGGGAACTGAACGAGCAGACGGTGATGAAAATAGGATTCGCACTGGCCGGGAAGATCGACGGCGAGTTCGTTGCCGTGGGCTACGATGCGCGGACGCACTCTCCGGAGCTGTTCGGGTACCTGGCTGCAGGGCTCAATGCCGGAGGGAAGACGGTACTTGCCATGGGACTCGTGCCGACGCCGGTGAACTACTTTGCCAACTACCAGGAGTTTGACGGAAAAACGCCTTCCGCCTCCGTCATGATTACCGGATCGCACAACCCCAGCGAATACAACGGCTTCAAGATCACCGTTGCCAAGGCCCCATTCTTCGGCGAGCAGATCTACACCCTGGGCGATGAGGTTGCCGCGATAGAGATGCCGCCGAAGGCAGATGAAAAGATTATCGAGATCGATGTAAAAACGCGCTATATCGACTATATGGTCGAGCAGTTTTCCCACCTGAAGGGGATGAAAGAGAAGATCGTCTATGACTGCGGCAACGGGGCGGCCGGTGTCGTCGTGCCGGAGATCTTTGCGCGCCTCGAGCTGGATGCGAGAGGCCTCTACGTCGCGCCCGACGGCACCTTCCCCAACCACCACCCGGACCCTTCTATCGAGGTCAACCTGTCCGACGTCAAGTCGGCCCTGGAGGCGGAAGGCGATGTCGCCATCGCCTACGACGGTGACGCCGACCGAGTCGTTGTGCTGACAAGGAAGCACAAAATCAACGGTGATCAGATGGCGCTGCTCTTTTCCATGGGGATGGAGAAGCCCACCGTCATCGGTGACGTCAAGTGCTCTCAGGTAATGTTCGACACCCTCAAAGCCCGTGGTGCAACGTCGGTGATGTACAAAACGGGGCATTCCAACCTCAAGGTGAAGATCAAAGAGCTGAATGCCGACCTGGCGTGTGAGATGAACGGTCACTTTTTCTTCAATGACCGTTATTTCGGTTACGATGACGCCATCTATGCCACCCTGCGGATGCTGGAGCTCGTCCAGGAGGGAATAGACCTCGATGCGGAGCTGGACAAGCTGCCGTCGGTCTATTCCACCGAGGAGATCACTGTGAAGACGACCGAACAGGAGAAGTTCCCGTTGATGGAAAAACTGAAGGAGATGCTGCAAAACCCGCCGGCAGATTTCCCGGTGATCCACGACATCATCACGGTTGACGGTGTCCGCGTCATCTTTGAAAACGGTTGGGGACTGGTACGCGCATCCAATACGACTCCTGTGCTCGTGACCCGCTTCGAGTCACCGGACCCGGAAAACGCCAAACGTTACGAAGAGGCCCTGAACGAACTCATTGGCAAAGCCAAAGCTGCATTGTCTTAACCCATGGTTGGAATGATAATGTATGTGATAACTTTGTGATAAATTTCATCGTGTTTGAATGTTATTTTCAGCTTTTGGGTGATAATCTATAATTATTGACCTATAAGGAGTAATTAATGAAAGTTTTTAAATATGCAGTCGGCCTAAGCCTTATCGCTTCTGTGGCCATCATAAGCGGTTGCGGGAGTAGCAGTGGCAGTGCAAGTTATGGGTTGCCGGTGACGTCAAGCGGTGTGACATATAGTGATTTTAACGGCAGTGTGATTATGCATATGGAACTCTCTTCAGATGGAAAGACACTCTATGCCGCTGTCAATGATTCCGGGACGGATGCACATCCGGATGCGGTTGAACACGGACTGACGATTTTGAACCTCTCGACGGGAACTACCGAGCATATCGATACCGGTTTGATGGGGCGTTATGTCAAACTTTCCAATGACGAAAAAACCGCATACGTCACGGCGGGGGGAGATGATAACCTTTCGTTTATCGATTTGGGAACGAAGACGGTGACAAATTCCATTTACATCGACAGCTATGCCAGCGGTATGGATATTACGGCGGATGGCAGCAAGATGTATATTGGACTCGACGGCGTCAGTAATGAGCTGGCGGTTGTTGATCTGGCTACGGAAACCGTTGAGAAGCGGGTACCGTTGAATGGCGGTTATGGGAATACCGTCATCCTGTCCGCCGATGAATCGAAAGTGTTTGTAAGCGAGTCAAGCGGTGGCGGGCTGGTGACGTACGATATCGCTGCTGATGCTGTCAGCACCATTACGACAAGCGGCGGCGGTTATGCAGCCGATTTTGATATGACTACCGATGAAACGACGGCCTATGTTTCACTGGGCCAGCAAAGCTTGGGGATCGATATTGTGGATATGGTTGCCGGTACGGTGAGCGCAACGCTTTACGATATTAACGCAACAGATACATTTGACTGGGTCAGAGAGGTCAAATTGAGTAAAGATGACAAGCTGCTCTTTGTAACGGAGAAAAATCATGACGATACCCTGTTCATTGTCGATCTTGAGAACAATAACAGTGTTTCAAGTGTTGTCAATACAGGTGCGACACGCTGTATCGGCCCCAGCAGTGTGGCAGTCTCGCCTAACGGTGCAAAAGTTTATGTCGGTTGTGCAGAAGGTGTTATTGCAGAGTTCGATCTGACTAAACAATAAGAGCGATTAAACGTATGCATGCCTTCAGCATGCATACAGAGCCATAAATATCGAATACAGACGGCGGTCTGTTTTCACTGCATCTTTTTCTCCGAAACCACTCCCTATCATTTTCAAGAGCAGTTCCTTAAAGCCATTATTGCGATATGTCTTTTTATGATGCTGCGTTTGGCGTTTTCTACTCAGTGGTTGTCGGCCGCATTTATGTGCCTCGGTCGATCATTGCATAGATATCCGCGATATCTCCTTTCAGGCGGTGAATGCCGCCGATCTCTCCCGTTTGCAGGACATTGTTGAGCACCGTCAGCATCTCCTGCAGTTTTGCTTCGATCGTTCCATGTGCAGGAGTGCGAGCTGTCACATCTGCTTGGGTGTGATTGTCCGCAGTCTCTGACTGGAGCCGCCGCAGCTCCGCTTCGAACTCCTCTTTGATCCGCTCGATGTCATAGCGGTAGTAGGGCTCCCCGGTCCGTCCTGTATAGGCCTTGGCGATACCATGGACGACGGCCTGATCGAAAGGGAACCCTTTCTGCTCCGGGTGGTCGGGGTCGCGGATCTTCAATGTGTAAAGAATCTTGCCGACGACTTTGGCGTCAACACCGTAGTGCTTTCCGATCTGGGTCATGGTCTGGTACATGGCATCCCTCCGTATTGTCAGATTTTACAAATATACAATACCTGTAAAAAACATTTAAAAATATTAATATTGCATATTGAAATATATATAGTTAAAAAATAATTAAAAATATTTTAGTAGGATTACAGAAGGGTACCCAGGAATTTTGATAAAAAGGATGTAGAAATGGGATTCGTGAAGAAACTGGTGGCGGCAGTGGCTGCCTTGGCAATCAGTATCCCCCTGTTGGCCGGCGTTAATCTCAATACGGCGACGGCGGAGGAGCTGGAAAGTCTCAAGGGCATTGGCCCGTCTACGGCGGCGAAGATCATCGAGTACCGCAAGGAGCACCGCTTCAACAGTATCGAGGATATCATGAACGTCAAGGGAGTGGGTGAAAAAACCTTCCTGAAGATTAAGGATGACCTCGAGGTCTGACCCTTACCTTTGCCGGGCTAGTCCCGGTAGAAGGCTTTTGGGCATTTTTGAAAACCCTGTGCGGTGTGCGAGGGCATGGTCGGCGGAACCGTTCTCCCCGTCGGTTGATGCCTGCAATCTCGGCACCGTGCAGGGTTTCCAGAGCAGCCCCGGCGCCATGGCGTGTCAGCGTTAAGCGTGCGATTCGCGCAACGACGATTTTCTTTGGTTTCTTTTCTTTGTAAAAAGAAAAGATAGAGAAGAATGTTCATGCCACTTGTTTCTCACAGAGAGTGCAAGCACAAAGAAAAAGTAGCGCAAAAAGCGGCCTTTCGCGAAACGCACGCCCTTCCTTACACTACTGCACCAGGGCGGCTTACAAAGATTGCGCTCAAGACCAAGAGTCCATTTAATTTATGCGCTTCGACGTGTCGAAGCTCTGTTTTCCCATTAGCTTCGGTTCCCGAAGCGCATCAAATCGATAGGCAACCTGTCGTGATACGTGCATTGAAAGCCGTTTCGGAGGCATAAAGCCGGGAGAAACGAGCGATTCGTATCNGCGCATCAAATCGATAGGCAACCTGTCGTGATACGTGCATTGAAAGCCGTTTCGGAGGCATAAAGCCGGGAGAAACGAGCGATTCGTATCACGACGATTTTCTTTTGTTTCTTTTCTTTGTAAAAAGAAAAGATAGAGAAGAATGTTCATGCCACTTTTTTAGAAAAAGTAGCGCAAAAAGCGGCCTTTCGCGAATCGCTCACCCTTTCTCGGCTTTATGCCTTCAGGGTGGCTTTCAAAGAGCGCTCAAGGCCCATTTTTATCTGATTGAATGCGCTTCGACATGTCGAAGCTCTATTTACGAATCACGAATCAGGAATCATTTCCATGATATGGCCATGCCTGAAATCGGTATAATTTCGGTGAAGTTTGATAGGGAGAAAAACATGGTCAGAGTCGCCGCAGTGCAGATGCGAATGGGTGAGGATAAAGAGGCCAATAAGGACCGGGCGGAAGCGCTGGTGCGTGAGGCGGCGGCTGCGGGCGCACAGATCGTTTTACTGCCGGAACTTTTCGAGGGGCTCTATTTCTGCAAAGATATGGACGAAAAGTATTTCGCGTGGGCCCAGCCGCGCCAGGGCCACCCGATGATCGCCCGCTTCTCGGCGTTGGCAAAGGAACTCGGCGTCGTATTGCCGCTGAGTTATTTCGAGCGTGACGGTGAGCGCTACTTCAACTCCCTGGTGATGATCGACAGCGACGGGACGGTGCTGGATAACTATCGTAAGACCCACATCCCTTCCGGCCCGGGCTACGAGGAGAAGTTCTACTTTGAACCGGGGGACACCGGATTCAAAGTGTGGCAGACGCGTTTTGGTAAGATCGGCGTCGGCATCTGCTGGGATCAATGGTTCCCGGAGACGGCGCGCTCGCTCGCACTCATGGGTGCCGAACTGATCTTCTACCCCACCGCGATCGGCAGCGAACCGGAAATAAACGTCGATTCCAAAGAGCATTGGCAGCGCGTTCAGCAGGGACACAGCGCCGCCAATACCGTCCCGGTCATTGCGGCCAACCGTATCGGCGAGGAAGCAGGTGAGAGCTGTACGCTCACCTTTTACGGCTCGTCGTTTGTGACGGACTATACCGGCAGGAAGATCGCCGAAGCCGACCGGGAGAGCGAAGGCGTCATTTATGCCGAATACGACCTTGACGAGATTGCCAGACAGCGCGACTACTGGGCGCTCTTCGCCGACCGACGCCCGGAGATGTATGGGCGGATCTGCGGGGAGTAGTATTGAGCGCAACCTCTATTTTCTTTGGTTTCGTTTCTTTGTAATAAAGAAAGGAATGAACTACAAATATCTTTGCTACTTGTTTCTCACAGAGAGTGCAAGCACAAAGAAAAAGTAGCACAAAAAGCGGCCTTTCGCGAATCGCTCATCCCTCCCGGCTTTATGCCTCCGGGATGGCTTTCAAGGATCGCGCTCAAGGCCCAAGGCCCCATTTTATTGATGCGCTTCGACGTATCGAGGCTCTTTGCTTTTCAGTTAGCTTCAGTTCCTGAAGCGCATAAAATCGATAGACGAAAGGTCGTTAAGCGTGCCGTGAAAGCCGCCCTGAAGGCACAAAGCCGAGAAGGGCGTGCGATTCGCGCAACGACGATTTTCTTTTGGTTCTTTTCTTATGAAAAAGAAAAGAATGAACCGCTGCAAAAAGCGGCCCTTCGGCGTGCCGAAGCTCTTTTTTTACGAATTACCAATCATGGCATACCGTATGTGTATGTGCTATAATCCCTCTATGTTGTCCAAGGCCCCCCATTGCTGCTGAACCAACTGCAACGTTTCCATGATGAGACGTTTCCCGAATCGATGGAAATTCTCATTGCGTATTTCGCCGTTTTCGGTGAGAGCGGCATCGAGATCGATACCACCGTACCGCTTTCCGAACTGATCGAAACGAAGATACTGGACCACTACGGTGAGCACTACAACCGTATTCATACAGGCTTTCTAGAGGACAAGCAGGTGATTGCACTGCTTCAGGCGGTTGCCAAGGGGGACCGCCGCATCCACTCTGCCTGCCGACGGGCGCACATCAGCGAGGCGAAGGGGGGTGAGATCGTCGATCACCTTCGTACCATCGGTATCCTCGACCTGGAGGCGTCGCGCGAAGCGCCCCCGAAAAAGGAGTACCCGAAACAGAAGCTCAAGCGCGAGGTCGCCCGCCACCGCATCTCGCACAAGCTGCGCTTCCGCTCCCCTTTTCTGCGCTTTTGGTTCCGGTTCGTCTCACCACAGCACCGGCGTATTGAGAAGGGGGATTATGAAAGCGTACTTCAGCGTTTTGAGGAGCAGGACACGGCGTTTACAGGGCTCGTTTTCGAGGAGATCTCCCAGCTCTACCTACGGCATCAGCTGGGAAACGACCCCTACCTGCGATGCGGCAGTTACTGGGACCGGGTGATCGAGCTCGATATCCTGGCCCGCGCCCCTGGCGGCGGCTTCATCGTCGGCGAGTGCAAATGGACCAATACCAACGTCAACAAAGGCGAACTGCAGAAGCTGCAGGAGAAGTGCGCCCTCGTGGGGCTCGAGCCGGAGCAGATCTGGCTCTTTGCGAAACGGGGCTTTTCCAACGAGCTCGAGGCGATGCGCAGCGATACGCTGGTGCTTGTCTGCGCGGAAGAGATGAAAGAACTGATTGAGTAGCGTACAGAGAACGCAACACTTTTAGGAGGAGAAAAGATGCAATACCGCTATATCGGCCGAAGCGGCCTGCGGGTCAGCCCGATCTGCCTGGGGACGATGACCTTCCCCGGACAGTGCGACGAGAAGAGCGCCTTCGCCATCATGGACAAGGCGTATGCGGCGGGGGTGAATTTCTTCGACACCGCCGAGCTCTACCCGGTGCCGCCGCGCAGCGACCTGGCGGGGCAGACCGAGGAGATCGTCGGACGCTGGCTCAAAACGAAGCCCCGGGAGAGCATCATCCTCGCCACCAAGGTCGCCGGGGCGGCCTCGGGCTGGTTTGTCCCCCCGGTCCGTCACGGGCTGACGGCCATGGACCGCTTTCATATCGAGCGGGCGGTCGAGGGCTCGTTGAAACGGCTGGGAACGGACTACATCGACCTCTACCAGATGCACTGGCCCGATACCGTCGTGCCCGTCGAAGAGACGATGGAGGCTTTTGACCGGCTGGTGCAGAGCGGTAAAGTACGCTATGTCGGGACCTCCAACGACACGGCCTACGGGACGGCGAAGGCCCTGGCCGCCAGCCACTACAAGGGGCTTGCGCGCTTTGAGTCGATCCAGAACAACTTCTCTTTGCTCAACCGCCGTTTCATGGATGAGCTCGCCACCCTCTGCCGTCGGGAACAGATCTCCCTGCTGCCCTATTCGCCGCTGGGCGGCGGGGTACTTAGCGGCAAGTACAATCAGGCTGAAATAGGCGAAGGGCGCTTTGCGGACTACTTCAAATCCCCCAACGCCCGCCAGCGCCTGATGGCGGCACGCTTTGTCAACGACAAGACCCTCTCTTCTACGCAGCGCTACCTCAAAATCGCCGCCGACGCGGGGCTGGACCCGGTGACGATGGCGGCGGCCTGGAGCAAGCAGCACGATTTTGTCGCCTCCACGATCATCGGGGCGACCCGTCCCGAGCAGCTCGATGCGTCGCTCGCGGCCATGGAGCTGACCCTCACGGATGAAGTGATGGCGGCCTGCGACGCGGTACACGCGGACATTCTCTACCCGATGGGCTGAAAGGGGCGCTGAAACAATGAGAAGGGGAGGTGTGCGGCAACTGGGGGTCCTGGGTGTTGCGGCACTGCTGCTTCTCGGCGGCTGTTCCACCCGTTATGCCGAGCACAGGCCGTTGCCGCCGCCGGTTGTCCATGCCGCTGAGAGGAGTTTTTCCGCGTTGCCGCCGATGGAAGAGGTGTGGCTGCCGCAGGAGGAGACGGCCGCGGCACGGCAGCCCGTACTGCAGGATCCGGTGCTTTCCAAGCTGTACCCTTTCCAGGAGCAGTGGCACCATACCCCCTACCGCTACGGGGGCGTGGGATCGCGGGGGATTGACTGTTCTGCATTCGTACAGCGGGCCTACCGGGATCTTTTCGGCATCCGTCTGCCCCGGACGACCCGGCAGCAGGCAAGCTGCGGCAGCGCCGTATCCAAACAGCAGCTGCAGGCCGGGGACCTCGTCTTTTTCCGTACGAGCGGCCGGGACCGCCATGTCGGCATCTATCTCGAAGGGGGGAAGTTCATGCATGTTTCCACCAAATACGGGGTGATGATCTCGAGCATGGATAAGCCCTACTGGAAACGGCACTACTGGACGACAAGAAGGATACGATGAGCATGACGATATTCCGGCTCGGACTGTTTGCCGCGCTGTTGGCCGCCCTGTTCGGCGGCTGCGCCATGAAAAAACCTTTGGAAACGGCGGCCTACGTCGTCGTGTTCAAGACACCGCAATGGCGGTTCGCCGATACGGGGTACATCCGCAAGGGTGACGGGGTTGCGGAGCTGGAAGTTTTCGAGGCGGGGCAGCGTATTTTGCGCTTGCAGGTCGAAAGCCTCGTCTGCGTGGAAGATGAGGGGTGTCTCGCCAAATCAGCCTTCAATGCCAAGTATCTCAGCGCCGCCTACCCGGATGACCTCTTTTATCACCTGCTGCGGGGTGAGGCGATCATGGAACGGCAGAACCTCGTGCACACCGACGACGGGTTTGAACAGCGGATCGGGGGAATCCTCTACCGGGTGAGCGCGGAGCAGACCTACTTCAAGGATTTCGAACATGGGATCCTGATCAAGTTCAAACGCTTGCCGTAAACCGACAGTGCTATCAGCTTCGACACGTCGAAGCGCATTCAATTGAATTGAAAATTGGCCTTGAACGTTCCTTGAAAGCCATCCCGGAGGCCCAAAGCCGGGAGGGATGAGCGATTCGCGAAAGGCCGCTTTTTGTGCTACTTTTTTTAAAAAAGTGGCAAAGAGACAAGTAGTTCATTCTTTTCTTTTTACCAAGAAAAGAACCAAAAGAAAATCGTCGTTGCGCGAATCGCACGCCCTTCTCGGCTTTATGCCTTCAGGGCGGCTTTCAAAGCACGCTTAACGACAGGTTGCCTATCGATTAATGCGCTTCAAGCATTGAAGCTGTTAGAAAAGAGCTTCGGCGAACCGAAGCTTACATCCACGAATCATAGATTCACCATACACTTAGCGGCAAGTACTACCTGTGCCCCTTTCGTCTGGTTTAACGCGCGATTGGCTATGCTTGCGCAAAAAAACAGGAATTTTTATCATGAGCAATAAATTTGTCGGTGCACATACGTCGGCCTCGGGCGGGGTCTACAACGCCATCACCAATGCCGAGGCGATCGGGGCGCAGGCCTTTGCGCTCTTTACGAAGAACCAGCGCCAGTGGAAGGCAAAGGACCTCGATACGGAAACCATCGATACCTTCAAGCGTCTGCTTGACGAGAGCGGGATCGCGCCCAAACACGTGCTGCCGCATGATTCTTACCTGATCAATCTGGGCCACCCCGAAGAGGAGAAGCGCCAGAAATCCTTCGACGCCTTCGTCGACGAGGTCGAGCGCTGCATGCAGCTGGGGCTCGACCGGCTTAATTTCCACCCGGGTTCGCACCTCAAGCAGATCAGCGAAGAGGCGTGCCTGGACCGGATCGCCGAGAGTATGAACCGGACCCTCGACGCGACCAGCGGTGTGACACTTGTGCTGGAGAACACAGCGGGACAGGGGAGCAATCTCGGCTGGAAGTTCGAACATCTTGCCCACATTATCGACAAGGTCGAGGACAAGTCACGTGTCGGCGTCTGCATCGATACCTGCCACATGTTTACCGCCGGCTACGACATCCGCACCAAGGAGGCCTACGACGTTTCCATGGCGGAGTTCGAAAATATCGTCGGCTTCAAATACCTGCGCGGGATGCACCTCAACGACTCCAAGCCGGACCTCGGCAGCCACGTCGACCGCCACGACAGCATCGGCAAAGGCAAGATCGGGCTGGAGGCGTTCCGCTATATCATGAACGACCCGCGCATGGACGACATCCCCCTTATCCTCGAGACGATCGACGAGACAATCTGGGCGGAGGAGATCAAGCTGCTTTATTCCCTGGAAGAGAGTGCGTAGTCAAGGCAACAAGTTTTAATTAGCTTCGGTTCCCGAAGCTTTGCACTTTCATACTAGCTTCGACTCGTCGAAGTGCGTCCAATCAATTGGGGATTGGCCTTGAGCATTCCTTATAAGCCATCCCGGAGGCATAAAGCCGGGAGGGATGAGCGATTTGCGAAAGGCCGTTTTTTGCGCTACTTTTTTTAAAAAAGTGGCAAAGAAGCATGTAGTTAATTCCTTTCTTTTTACAAAGAAACGAACCCAAAGAAAATCGTCGTTCTGCGAATCGCTCGCTCCTCCCGGCTTTATGCCTCCGGAGCGGCTTTCAAGGCACGCATAACGACCTTCTGCCTATTGAATTAATGCGCTTCGGTAGACCGAAGCTGATAGAGGGACGCTTTGACGTGTCAAAGCGCATTCAATCAATCATAGAAATGCCCTAGAGCCGAATCGGGAAAAAAAAGGATAAAAGGCTGCGCCCTGGAAGAAATACCCTCGGAGTGCGCTTTCGGGACACTCCACTCTCCAGTTGTCCCACGGACACGCTAATGACCGTTTCTGACTTGACTAAAGAAACGCATTCTGACATCTTCACTTAGCACTTAGCACTTAGCACTTAGCACTTAGCACTTAGCACTTAGCACTTAGCACTTAGCACTTGCCCCGGAGGAAGTCCCCTCAGGGGGGATAACACCCGGCACGAGGCCGCTGCTACTGAATGATCAATGGATCGTTGACGAGGATCGCCGTACCGTTTGAACCGATAAAGGAGATCATTTCGGTGTGGTACTCGTAGAAGGCGCTGAGGCTGTACTGCGGGTCAAGCGGTGAACGGTGCTCGCCTACGGTAATGCGGGTGACGGTCTTGTTCGTATCGGGGGAGTAGTAGTACGGTGCGCTGGGCGGAAGCGCCGTTTTGTTCAGGTCTTTGGCCTGGGTAAAGAAGATGAACGGGTTGCCGCCCGCCAGCGGGTAGCCCGCTACAGCAGCGGGGATATGCTGGTCGCCGCTTCCCTCGCTGCCGTCGCCGATGGCCTGCATCTCCAGAATAGGCAGTGCCGTTTTCGCTCCGATCGCGATGGAGTAGTTCGCCGGGTCCGCGTCGTCGATAAGGGTCTGGGTCGCATGGAGGAAGGCGTCATACTCCGACGTGCCCGGCATGATGCCGTAGACCGCCAGGCCGGCATTGATCTCCGGTGCGAAGACCGGGGAGCTGACCAGGAAGGGGATCATCTGCTGCCCTGCCATCATCAAAACGGCGCTTTGCAGCGCGTCGGTCTGGTTGAGGTAGCCGATAGAGGCGATATTGCCCAGGGAGTGCGAGAGGAAACTGATGCGCGCGGGGTCGAGATGGAGGCCGACGGCACTGCCGAGGGCGTTGGTCAGGACGATCAGGTCGGACGTTGTCTGCTGAAGGTTGTCCCTTGTCGTCGTTACGTTGGCGAGGTTCATGAAGTTGATCCCGGTGGAGTCGATGACGCCGTCGGGCGCGAAGGCCGAGACCGTGCCGTAGGGGTTCTCCGTCACGAGGTCGACGTTGAAGGTGCGCTCAATACTGCCTGCATAGAAGGGGTTGATACTGATATTGCTCTCGGTGACCCCGTGCAGCGGAAGGTCGATGGCAATACCGACATGGCAGCCGGATGCCAGGGTCTCACCGTAGACGAAGAGGTCCAGGCGCGAACGGGTGATGCCGTGCTGGTAGATCACGACGGGCCAGCCGCCCGGCGGTTCCGTACAGCCGGAGGAGGCCGCGGGGACCGTCGCGATCACGGGGATCGTCACATTGGCCTCTACCGCCGGCACGAAGGGGGCGGTGTAGCTGAACGCGCCCATGGTGACCGGCGTCGTGTCGTTGGCATCCTGCGGCTGGGGCATATACTGCGGCACCTCCGTGAGGACACCGGCATAGATGTCGGCAGTCCCGCTCCCGGCGCCCAGGACAGCGCTGGTCGTGGCACCGGTCCCCGTCAGCATCAGCATGGAGCCGGTGTGCGCTTCGGCCTGCGCCGCGATATTCGCCTGCACCGCACCGATCATCTGGGTGCGGAAGGTCCAGACCTGTACCGTTTTGGTCGGGTCTTTGCCGGCCAGGGCCAGGGCGTAGAGCATGGCCTGGTTGCCCTGGCGGATCGCTTCGAGCGCGGCGGCTGTCGCTTCGTCCAGGGCGCCGCCGGCCTCGACCGGGTTGGGCGAAAGGGTCAGGGCCGTGGCGTAGTCCGGGGCGAGGACGCGTCCGTCGCTGTCGTTGAGGTCATTGGTGAGGACGGCCATGTAGTTCGTCAGCGACTCCAGCGGTTTCATCGGGACGATGACAACAGTGTCGCCGCTCTGGGCCGCCGCGAAGTCGACACCATATTGAAGCGTTTCAGTGACACCGGTGACGTATCCGGTTGCATTGACGTCAACCTTGTAGAGCTGGACGCCGAAGGGCAGGGAGGTGGCGTCGAGCGTCACCCCTGCACTGATCGGCGCGGTAATCGGCATCGTCGTCGAGAAGCCCGTCAGGCTGTTGAGCTGGCGCTTGATGTTGGCGTCGGCGTCCGTAGGCTCGTAGGGAATATTGAGCGTCACCATGTCGTCATAATCGTCCGTCGTACTGCTGTTGGGCGCAAAGAGAATGTTGTTGGGGTAGGGGATCGTGCCCGTCGTCGGGTCGAACACGGTATACCCGGCGATGAGGTCGTCGACGGTATGGCCGTCCAGGCTGTCCTGCAGGTCCGTACTCTTGTCGCCGTTACAGCCGCCGAACGTCAGTGCCAGTACCGCGGCCGCCGCGGTGAGGGTAAGGTGATAATAGCGCATCATGGCCTCCTAAAATTTCATGCTCAGCTGGGCGCTGAGGATATCGACGCTGGAATTGTAGGTTCCTTTGAGGGTGTGGTTGAGTTCCGGGAGACCGGATTCAAAGGTATTCTCGATCTTCGTTGCCGGGACAAAGAGGTGACTGTAGGCCGCGTCGATGCTGAGCATGCTGTTCACGGCATACCCCGCACCCAGCGAGAGCCAGAAACGGTCGTTGTCCGGGATACGCGGGGTACGGCGGTAGCGGTTTTTGACGGCCTTCTGGTCATAGGCCATCCCGGCGCGCAGGACGAACTGATCGTTGATATGGATGCGTTCGCCTAGGGCGACACGCAGCTGGTCCTGGTAATCCTCTGTTGTGACGGAGTCGGGCTGGGCCGGGTTGTCATACTTGATGCGCAGTTCCTCGAACGTGCTCCACTGCGTCCAGGTGACATCGGCCATCAGGTCGAGTACCCCGAAGCTGTGAAAGAGGCTCAACGACGCGGAAGCGGGCAGGGTGACGTCGGCGCTGAGGGTCGTATCGGTAAAGGCGCCGGTACTGACGACGGGGGCGGCCGCCGCGGGCACGCGGAAGTCGGCGTCGCCCTCTACATGCTGGTCGACGGCGGAACGGTAGGCGAGGGCGACCCGGGTATGATCATCGACATTGTAGAGCACGCCGATGTTCCAGCCGAAGGCCAGGTCGTTGTAGTTGTCGCCGCTGAGATCGGCAAAACCGTCGGCGCTGCCGGGGGTACCGATCAGGGCGCCGAAGTCGACGGCGCTGGTGAGGGTGATGTCGAGCAGCTGGAGGCTGACGCCGGCCCCAATGCTCCAATGCTCATCGATCCTGTAGGCGACGGCAGGGTTGATGTTGACGGTTTTGAGGTCCGACTCGACGGCATGGTAGCGTCCGACCCAGTCATCGTCATACTGCGTCACCAGCCCGAAAGGGGCGTTGATGCTGATCCCGGCGAAGAGCCGGTCGTTGATCTGGCCGCTGTAGTAAAAGGTCGGGATCAGGGCCGGGGTGTTGCTGTTCGAATCGGGGCCGCTGAGGGCGCTGCCGTCGGCAAAGGCGGAACCGTTATTGCTGAAATCGGCCGTCGGAAGGATGGCATTGATCGCCCCGACGACGTTCTGGCCCCCCAGCAGCGTCATCGAGGCGGGGTTGAACCAGACGGTCGAAGCGTCCTCGCCCGCCGCCCCTCCGGAGGCGTACGCCGTTCCCATGCCCGAGGCCGAGTTTTCGATAATGCCGAAGCCGGCACCCTGTGCGCCCGCCGCGGCGAGCAGCAGCGCCGCGGCGCTGTAAAACGGATGAAGACGCAATCTCCTCATGTGTTATTCCCTCTCTTCTTTTGTTAGTGCAACTGTTACTATAGATGAGTTCGCTATAAAGTGAGATTAAACGTATCAAAACATCAATACACACCCAATGGTGAGAGCACACGGTATTATGACAATTCTATGGGTCAATTGGATACCATAAGCGTAGAGATAGAACCTTGTGGATCAGGAGAGGAAGAGATGAAAAGAGCGCTTCTGTTGGCGACGGCGGCTACGGCATTGACGGCCGGGGGATACCGCATCCCCGAAAATTCCATCAACAGCCTGGCATTGGCCGCGGCCTATGCCGCCAACGCCAACGGGGCGGATGCCACCTATTACAACCCGGCGAACATGGTCTTCGATGATGCTGCACAGAAAGCGGAGGCAGCCCTGACCTATATCGGGCTTACGGGGGTGCACTTCAACGGTTCCGCGCCGCAGGCGGGGCTTGTCGGGACGGATACGAGCGGTTCCGATGCGGAGCCTGAGCACTTCCTCGTTCCGACGCTGCACTACGTCTCCCCGGCCTTCGGCGACTGGCGTTTCGGTGCTTCTATGCTCTCTCCCGGCGGTCTTTCCAAACGCTGGAACGACCAGCCGGCGCGAAGCTATGCGTGGGAGGTGACGGTGCAGACCATCGAGTTCAACCCCACGGCGGCCTACCGCATCACGCCGGAGCTCTCCGTCGGGGGCGGCGTGCGGGCACTCTACGTGCAGGGCGTCGTCAAAAGCGGCTCTATCGGTTCGCGGGACATGGCCGGCGACGGATTCGCGTTCGGCTACAACCTGGCGCTGAGCTACCGACCGACGCCGGAAGTGAAACTCGCGGCAACCTACCGCAGCAGCGTCGAATTCGATATCGAGGGGGATGCGAAAATCTACTTCCCCGATGACGGCGCCTACAACGGGACGCTGCTCTATGATGTCGGCGGTTCGGTCAGCCTGCCGCTGCCGGCGGTGCTGCAGGTGGCGGCGGCGTACACCTTCAACGAAGGGAGCGCGCAGGCAACGACGGTCGAGTTCATGTATGAAAAAGATTACTGGTCCGCCTTCAAAGACCTCGATTTTGATTACGACACCGACATCGGGGCGATGGCCCCCTATTTTGACGACCCGATCCCGAAGAACTGGAAAGATACGAACGTCTACCGTCTGGGCGTCACGCAGGGGCTTGACGCATGGACGCTGATGGCGGGCATCGCGCTCGACGAGACCCCGGTCCCCGAGAAGACGCTTAATTTCGAGCTGCCCGACGCCGATGCGATCATCTTCTCCGCCGGGGCGCGCTACCGTTTTGACGAAGCGTGGAACTTCGGCGGGGGGCTCCTCTATGACCATAAAGAGGACCGTAAAATCAACGGTACCGTCAATGACAACGATATCGACGGGATCTTCAAGAATACGGCCGCGATCCTGGTGACACTGGGCGCGGAGTACCGTTTCTAGTCCCGAACGACATAAAGGAAGTGACAGAAGTGAAATATCTGGTGGAGTTTGTTGAACGCGGCGAGGTGGAGCAAAGCACCATCTTCGCCCAGCTCAAATGCGGTGTCGAAGAGGCCAAGATCCTTCAGGCGATGGCACGCCGCTATATTACCGGGCAGGAGGACAGCGGAGTGCTGGAGCTGCTGCAGGAGCTTTTCGGGGAGGAGGAGTACGGTTTCCTCGCCCACCTCGATCAGATCAAGAACCTGCTCGAGCTCGGCTGGATCGCCCAGCAGAGCTTCACACCGCTCAAAGTCAGCGAGGCGTGCAATCTGGAGCTGCTCAATACGTCGGTGGCGCTCAGCACCCCGTTCCTGCGGCTGCTCGAGCTGGGCTCGCTGGAGATGACACTGCCCGAGATCAAACCCTACGAAGATCACCTGGAGTACCTCCAGGACCAGTTCTTCCGTATCGAGCTCTACCAGAAGATCAGCACGGTGCGCCACCAGGGCAATGAGCAGTCCCTTTCGATCCACCGGCTGCAGAACAAGCTGGAGATACTGGAGAAGCGGATCGGCGAGCGGATCGCCCAGACGACGTCGGAGATCGCCCTGGAGAAATACCTCCGCACCAGCGAGCTTGAAGGCAAGGAGGAGGTGATCTTCCTGGCCCTGCTCAAAGAGGAGTACAGCGCCGGGGACAACTCCCTGCGGGAGATGACGGCGCTGATCGACCTGATCAGCAGCGACGAATACGACCGCATCCGCAACCGCGCCCTGCTCGAGGAGGGTTCCAAGCTGCTCACCGAGGAGATCATCGACTACGAAGAGATGCTCAACCCCTTCGGCGGGATCGCCCGGGCCTTCTACATCGTCGACGAGGTGCTCCAGAACATTATGCACCCCCAGAAAAAGAAGAAGGTGCACAAGCTCAAACTCGACATGCTCATCAAGGAGCAGGAGATCTTCGAACTGATCGATCCCAGCACCTCCCTTGACGACGTCGTCCTCAACCCCTCGACGCGCCGGGTCCTCGACAACCTGATGCACCAGATGGACAAGCGGGTCGTGCAGCGGCTCGTGGAGTGGGGGGTCAAGAGCAAAAAGCAGGGCGTCGACGCGCGTATCATCTTCTACGGCCCCCCGGGTACGGGAAAAACGATGACGGCCTACTCCCTGGCCAAGTCGCTGAAGCGCCAGGTGCTCAGTTTCGACTGTTCCAAGATACTCTCCATGTACGTGGGTGAGAGTGAGAAGAACGTCCGCAAGATCTTCGATACCTATAAGGATCTGACGGAGAAGACGAAGACGGAACCGGTCCTGCTGCTCAACGAGGCGGACCAGTTCCTGAGTGCGCGCTCCTCCGGCACGGGCAGCAGCGCCGAACAGATGCACAACCAGATGCAGAACATCTTTCTCGAGCAGATCGAGGGTTTCAAGGGGATCCTCATCGCGACGACGAACCTGCTGGAGAATATCGACAGCGCCTTTTCGCGCCGTTTCAACTACAAGATCGAGTTCAAACGCCCCGACCGCGAACAGCGCCGCACGCTCTGGGAGAAGATGCTGCCGACCAAAGCGCCCTATGCAGAGGATTTCGACATCGAGAAACTCGCCGGGTATGATCTGAGCGGCGGGCAGATCAGCCTCGTCATCAAGAATACGGCCTTCAACGTCGCGACGATGGAGGAGCCGCTTTTTACCCTGGAAGCCTTCACCGAGGAGATCGAAAAAGAGAAACGGGGTACCTTCGATACGGAAAAAGCGATGGGATTCCTCCAGGGGTGATTTTTTCATCATCCCGCTGCTTTTCTTTGCTACAAATTGAAACAACGCCTCCTGCACCCTCATTTTTGACCTGTTTCCATCGGTGACATACACCCCAATTGGGAAGGCCGGATTTAGGGGTTTTAATGACCTTTTCGCTATATTGCTTACAACTGTTTTTATATAGAATCTCGCTTGGAGAAAGCCCCGATTTTCGGGGATTTCTCCGGGTTGATACCATTAGAAAAGGTAGGATACATGGAACATGTAGGTGTTGCTCACCCCTATTTTGGGGTCTTTATCCTCTTCGTGCTGACCTTCGGTGCGTTCTACGGAACGACGGTCCTGGCACGATGGGCCAGCCGCGCAATGGCGGCAAAAGATACGGAAAAGATCAAACTTTCCATCTACGAATGTGGACCGGAAGTGACCAAACAGCCCAACAGAATCTCGCCGCAGTTTTACCTGTTCGCGCTGCTGTTTCTGCTGTTTGACGTGGAGATCGTTTTCATGTTCCCATGGGCAATCGACTTCAAACTGCTCGGTTGGTTCGGTTTTGCGGAGATGATGCTCTTCATCCTGCTGCTGGCCATCGGTTTCGTGTACGCTTGGAAGAAAGGAGCGCTTGAATGGCACAACATCAAGTAAATTTCATGCAAGACGGCGGGCTTCCCGTCGCACTGACGACTGTCGACAAGGTGGTCAACTGGGGGCGCTCGAACTCGCTTTGGGCCCTGACATACGGTCTGGCCTGCTGCGGGATCGAGATGATGGCATCGGGGGCGTCCCGCTACGACTTCGACCGCTTCGGTACGATCTTCCGCGCTTCCCCGCGCCAGTCGGAAGTCATGATCGTCGCGGGAACGCTGACGAAGAAGCACGCGGAGTTCATCCGCCGTCTCTACGACCAGATGACGGAACCCAAATGGGTCATCTCCATGGGCTCCTGCGCCAATACGGGCGGGATGTTCAACACCTACGCCACCGTGCAGGGGTGTGACCGCGTCATTCCGGTCGACCTCTACCTGCCGGGCTGCGCCCCGCGTCCGGAGACACTGCAGTATGCGGTCCTGATGCTGCAGAAGAAGATCCGCAGTGAAAAGGCGATCAAAGCCCAGAAACCGAAAAGGCTGCTGTAATGAGACGCTATACCCCGAAAGACGACGTACAGGCAAAACCCTACTATACGGACCGCTACTGGGTCGCACCGCAGGTCGCGAAAAGCGACGTGAGCGAAGACGCGGTTTTCGCGGCGGACCTCGAAGCGATCAAAGCGAAATTCGACGTCAGCGAGGCCTATATCCAGGTCGAGCAGATGGTCGTCTACATCAAGCCCGAGGACAACTTCGGTGTGCTCGAACTGCTCCGTGATGAACTGGGGTATACCCAGCTCTCAGAAATGAGCGCCATCGACTGGCTGGCGGAAAAGGGACAGTTCGAGGTCTTCTACCAGATGCTCAGCATGACCAAGCGCAAGCGCCTCCGTATTAAGATGTTCATCGATGAGAACGAAGCGGTCAACAGCGTCGAGAAACTCTTCCGCAGCGCGGACTGGAGCGAGCGCGAGATGTTCGACATGTTCGGGATCAAACTGAACAACCACCCGTTCCCCAAACGCATCCTGATGCCGGACGACTGGGAAGGCTGGCCGCTGCGCAAGACCTACCCGCTGCAGGGCGACGAGTTTGCCGCATGGTACGAAGTCGACAAGATCTTCGGCAAAGAGTACCGCGATATCATCGGACCTGAACTGCGCGACCCGGCGGAAGTCAACCGCTACGATACGACACGTTTCGCCCGCCTCGGCCACGAAGTGCCGAAGGGTACGGATATCACCGAAGGTGAAACGAAGAAGGATCTCGACTACCAGGAAGAGGGCGGCGTCTTCATGATTTCGAAATTCCACGAAGAAAAATCTGTCGTTATTGAAGACAGAGACAGATAAGGCGAGCAATGCAACAGACGAACCGATTACGACCGTTTTTTGAAAATATCACCTTTGAGCGTGACGACAACGAACTCGTGCTCAACTTCGGACCGCAGCACCCCTCCGCACACGGACAGCTGCGCCTGATGCTGCACCTCCAGCAGGAGCAGATCGTCAAGGCGCACCCGGATGTCGGTTATCTGCACCGCGGGATGGAGAAGATGGCGGAGAACATGATCTACAACGAGTTCATGCCGACCACCGACCGTATGGACTATATCGCCTCTTCTTCCAACAACTACGGCTTCGCCCTGGCGGTTGAGAAACTGATCGGCCTCGAAGTGCCGCGCCGCGCGAAGGTCATCCGTATGATGCTGCTCGAGGTCAACCGCCTCATGTCGCACCTCTTCTGGCTGGCGACGACGGCGCTCGACATCGGGGCGATGACGGTCTTCCTCTACGCCTTCCGCGAACGCGAATACCTGATGGACCTCGTCGAGGATTACTGCGGTGCGCGCCTGACGCACGCGGCGATCCGCATCGGCGGTGTGCCGCTCGACATTCCGGACAACTTCCTGGGCGACCTCAAGAAGTTCCTGGACAAGCTCCCGCAGAACATCAAGGATTACGAAGACCTCCTCGACCAGAACCGTATCTGGAAAATGCGTATGGAGAACGTCGGGACGATCTCGACGGAGATGGCCCTCTCCTGGGGTTGTACAGGTCCGATGCTTCGTGCTTCTGGTGTCCAGTGGGATATCCGTAAAGAGGAGCCGTACGAACTCTACGACGAAGTCGAGTTCGACATCCCGTGGTCCGACAAGGGCGACAACTACGCACGTTACAAGATCTACATGGCCGAGATGCGCGAATCCGCGAAGATCCTCTACCAGACGATCGACATGTACGAGGAGACGGTCAAGAACAACCAGACCGAACTGATGGCCCATGCGCCGCAATACATCTCCGCGCCGAAGCTCGACATCATGACGCAGAACTACGCGCTGATGCAGCACTTCGTCCTCGTCACGCAGGGGATGCGCCCGCCGGTCGGCGAGGTGTATGTCCCGACCGAATCCCCCAAAGGGGAGCTGGGCTACTTCATCAACAGCCAGGGCGGCGCCTATCCGTACCGCCTCAAGCTGCGTGCACCGTCGTTCTGGCACACGGGGATCCTCACGGATCTTCTCCCGGGCCACTACATCCCGGACGTCGTCTCCATCATCGGAACGACCAATATCGTCTTCGGCGAAGTCGACCGTTAATAAGGAGCGCATGAATGTTACGTTACGACCTTAGACATCTGCACAATGAGTTTGATGGCCGCATGATGGAGATCATGCAAACGGCTCCTGCGGGCGAAGTGATCATCTTCCTGTTCGAAGTAGGTGACTTCTCGCCGGTACAGCGCAGTGCCGACCTGATGAAAGAGCAGGGATACGAACTGCTCAATTCGTTGAAGTTCAACGAAGTCGACTGGACCCTTGTTGTCCGCAAATAAGAGGAAGAAAAGTTGAGTAAAGTCTATTTCTCCACGTGGAAATCGGAGCAGATTAACAATATCGGCAAATCCGAAGCGGCGTGGGAAGAGAGTGCATACAAGCTGCCGATGCAGTACAACGAGCACAGTGATGCCAAGGCCTTTATTGGCTGGGACGGCGTGGCGCTCTACGATCCCGAAGTGGATGTTGTACGCCTGGCAACCGAATATGCCGCACAGTACCAGGTCTACTCCGAGGCGTGCGGGCGCTGTGCCCCCGGCCGCTGGGGCGGACGGATCCTGTACGACCTTCTGGACAAGATCGCCCGGGGCGAAGGTGCGCTCAGTGATATGGATCACCTCAAAGAGGTTGCGCGCAACATGCAGCTGACCTCCAAATGCGAGATCGGCAAAACCGTGCCGAACCCGCTGCTGGACCTGATGACGCATTTCGAAGCGGATTTCCTGGCGTGCATCGACGGGCAGAAGCCTTCGAAACACTACAACGAGGACGTCGGCTACATCGCCAAGATCACGGCGCCGTGTACGGACGCCTGTCCGGCGCACGTCGACATTCCGGCGTACATCGAGGGTGTCCGGGATCTCCGTTTCGACGACTCCCTGATGGCCACCCGCCAGACGATGCCGCTGGCGCACACCTGCGGCCGCGTCTGTCCGCATCCGTGCGAGGATGAGTGCCGCCGTACGAACCTGGACGAACCGATCGCGATCATGGAGCTCAAGCGTCTCGGCGCCGATTACGAGACCGACCACGGTTTCGGCTTCTTCCACCCCTCAGAGCAGAAACCGTCCACTGGCAAGAAAGTCGCCGTCATTGGTGCGGGCCCTGCGGGTCTCACCACCGCGTACTACCTGGCGCTCGAAGGGGTCCACTGTGACGTCTATGAAGAGCTGCCGGTCCTCGGCGGTGAAGTGACCGTCGGTGTTCCGGAATACCGTATGCCGTGGGACAAGTATGAAAAGGATATCGAGGCCGTCAAGGACCTCGGCGTCAACTTCATTACCAACAGCCGCGTCACGGCGGACATGATGCGCCAGTTCGAACAGGACTACGACGCGGTCATGGTCGCGACGGGTACGCGGATCTCCAAGAAGGTGCGCTGTGATAACGAGCGCCCGGAGATCACCGGCTACTGGGGGGCGATCGATTTCCTCGACCGCGTGAACCTCTACGTCAAGTTCGGGATTACCCTCACCGAGGAGCAGAAAAAAGAGTACGCCATCGACTGCGACTACGTCGACCTTACGGGCAAGACCGTCGTCTGTGTCGGGGGCGGCTTTACCTCGATGGACGTCGTGCGCTGTTCCATCCGCGCCGGGGCGAAGCGTGTCGTCATGCTTTACCGCCGCGACGAGAAGACGATCATCCGTAATACGACCTACGAGGAGTACCACGAAGCGGTCGAAGAGGGTGTCGAGTTTATCTTCCACTCCGCGGTCAATGCGATCGTCGATGAGAACGATGTACTCAAATCCCTCATCGTCGACAAGTTCGAACTGGTCCCCGATCCCGACGGCGGGCGTCCGCAACTCGTCAAGATCGAAGGGGCTTCCTTCGAGATGGAGTGCGACTACCTGATCCCGGCCGTTTCCCAGAGCGCCGATTTGGACCTGCTCCCGGAGGAGTGGGAGATCGAGATGACCTCCTGGGCGACGATCAAGACCAACGGCAAGGACTACATGACCTCGCGCAAAGGGATCTTTGCATCGGGCGACTGCGAATACGGTCCGATGACCATCGTCAACGCCGTCGGGCAGGCGAAGCGCGCCGCTTCCGTCATCTCCCGGTACGTTCAGAGCGGGGAGATCACCCTCACCGATGACGAGGTGATGGAGGACCAGCTGCGTAAAATGCGGGTCTACGACAAGAACGAAAAGGTCACCGGCTGGTTGCCGGGCCTGCCGCGCCAGCATAGCGAGGTCGTCGACGTCGACATCCGAAAAGTCAACAACATGGAAGTCAACTTCGGCTTCACGCAGGAGCAGGCGATCAGCGAAGCTGAACGCTGTATGCGCTGCTACTATATCGCGATGGTCGCGCAGTAAGGAGGCCGGATGAGTGAAATGATCAACTTTACCATTGACGGCCGCAACGTCAGTGCGAAAAAGGGCGAGACGATCCTTAACGTCGCCCGCCGCGAAGGGATCTATATCCCGACGATGTGTTACCTCGAAAAAACGAACCCGGCGGCATCGTGCCGTCTGTGCGTCGTGGAAGCCGAGGGCGTCGACGGGATGGTCCTGAGCTGCCAGACACCTCCGACCGAGGGGCTGGCCGTCATTACCAACAACAACGTCCTGCACGAAGAGCGCACGAACATCATGCGCCTCTACGACGTCAACCACCCCCTTGAGTGCGGGGTCTGCGACAAATCGGGTGCCTGCGATCTGCAGAACAAGACGCTGGAGTTCAACGTCGGTGCACAGCACTTTACGGCCAAGGAGCAGTCGCGCAAGATCGAGCATTGGGGACTGATCAACTACGATCCGAACCTCTGTATCATGTGCGAGAAGTGTACGCACGTCTGTAACGAAGTGATCGGCGACGATGCCATCGAACTCAAATTCGGCGGCTACAAGTCGACGATCATTCCGAAAAACAGCGAGCAGCTTGACTGTACCTTCTGCGGCGAGTGTATCGCGGTCTGTCCGGTCGGTGCGCTGGTGAGTGCGGATTTCCAGTACAAGGCCAACGCCTGGGAACTGGAGCGTATTCCCTCCACCTGTGCCCACTGTTCCGCGGGCTGCGCCCTGGAGTACGAAGTGAAGAGCTCCGGCGCGGCCAAGCCGGGCGAAGAGCGCATCTTCCGCGTCACGAACAACTTTGAATTCGCCTCGCTTTGCGGGGCGGGGCGTTTCGGGTTTGACTTCGATGTCAAAGGCGAAAAAGACGGCAAAGCGTTCGTGGCGGCCCTGGAAGCCATCAAAGGCGCCGAGGCGATCCGCTTCTCCTCGATCATTACCAATGAAGAGGCGCTGATCCTGCAGCGTCTCAAGGAGCAGACGGGCCTCAAGCTCTATAACGAGGATGCACGCCGCTACGGCGCCTTTGTCGAGGCCTTCGGCTCGACGGCGGACGGCAAGGCGGAACTCGCTACAATGGCCGACCTCAAAGCCAGCGACGGCATCATCGTGCTGGGCAGCCGTATCGGGACCGACAACCCGGCGCTGCGCTACGCGATGACGACGGCCGCCCGCCACCGCGGGGCGAAGATCGTCTACATGCATCCGCTCGAGGATGCCCTGATGCAGAACATCGTCACGCAGTTCATCAAGCACGAAGTCGGGACCGAAGAGGGTGTCATGGCGCTGCTGGCGCAGGCGCTCCTCGCCGGTACCGAGACGAACAAGACGACCGAAGCCTTCCTTGCGGCGCTCGACGACGGCTACCTCAGTGCCGAGAGCAATGTCGGTGAAGAGGAACTGGCCCTCATCGGCAAGCAGTTCAAGCGGGCAAAAGCCAAGACCCTCGTGCTTGGAAGCGATTTATTTGCCCATCCGCGTGCGGAGAACATTGCGAGACTGGCGGGACTGCTGGCGCGCTTCGGCGGTTACAAAGTCGTCGTTGCGGCGGCGGAGGTCAACAGCGTCGGGGTCTCACTGATCTGTGACCTTGATGCGGACAGCGGCAGCAACACGAAAGTCGTCGGCTACAACGCGGCCGGCGACTTCGTGATCGCGTCGGATGCCGATGCGGACCTGACGGTCGCGGCGATGAACCAGCAGGAGGGGACGGTGGTCAACCTCGACCGCCAGCTCCTGCCGATGAACGTGGCCGTGGGGTTCGACGGCTACGTGCTCAACGACCTGGCCAACGCCCTGGGTGTCGGCAAGCGCTACACCATCGACTTCACGCCGGAACTTCCGGCAGAGAAGGGCTTCAAGGCCGTCGCCTTCGACGACCTGGAGAACTTCTACTCCCCCCTGGGTGAGGATACGCGCGGTTACCGCCTCGAGAAGGTCAAAAAGCCGGCGGCGCAGAAGTGCGACGACGTCGAAGAGCTTCCGGAGTTCAACGGGACGGTCGTTTACGCCAGCAACCCGGTCTTGCAGTTCAACCGTTTCACGGCGCGCACGGCGCAGCTGGAGAAAAACGCAGAACTGCGCGGAAGCGAACAGTTCGCGGTGGCGGCACGCCTCAAAGACGGCGACCTTGTCGTCATCGGCAGCGGCGACGCGGCCCGCGAACGCCGTTTTGTCATCGATTCCAGCCTGAAGGGAACCATTGCCCTTGAACCGACCTTCGATCGCGGCCTTTCCGTGAATCCGGGGGCCTACAGGTTTGAGAAAGTCAATATTATGAAAGCGAGCAACGATGAGTAAAATCAACATCACCATCGACGGCCGGCCGATCGAGTGCGAAGAGGGCGAATACATCCTCAACGCCGCGCGGGCCAACGGCATTTTCATCCCTGCCATCTGTTACCTGACACGCTGCAGCCCGACCTTGGCCTGCCGTATCTGTCTGGTAGAGGCGGACGGCAAACAGGTCTACGCCTGTAACGCCAAGACCAAAGAGGGCATGGAGATCACGACGACGACGGACAACATCGCGACGGAGCGCCGCTCCATCATGGAGGTCTACGACGTCAACCACCCGCTGCAGTGCGGGGTCTGTGACCAGTCCGGCGAGTGCGAACTGCAGAACTACACCCTCGAGCTGGGCGTCGATTCGCAGAGCTACAGCATCGCCGACGTCGAGCGCCCCATCAAAGACTGGGGGCACCTCCACTACGATCCGGGCCTCTGTATCGTCTGCGAGCGCTGTGTCACCGTCTGTAAGGACATGATCGGCGATAACTCCCTCAAAACCGTTCCCCGCGGCGGCGGACCGATCGATGCCGAGTTCAAAGAGACGATGCCCAAAGACGCCTACGCGATGTGGAACAAGCTCAACAAATCCGTTATCGGTCTCACCTCCGGTGAAGAGATGCTTGACTGTACCTCCTGCGGTGAGTGTGCGGCGGTCTGTCCGGTCGGCGCCCTCGTCGATACGGACTTCGTCTACACGACCAACGCCTGGGAACAGCAGAAGATCCCGGCGACCTGTTCACACTGTTCGGCGGGCTGCCAGCTCAACTACGAAGTGAAGCACACTTCCGTTGACAGCAACGAGGAGAAGATCTACCGTACGAGCAACGAGTGGAACTACGTCTCCCTCTGCGGTGCCGGACGCTACGGCTACGACTTCGAGAACCGCGACGTCGCCAAAGACGAAGCCGCGTTCAGCGCAGCACTCGCAGCCTTTGAGAAGGCGGACACGATCCGCTTTACAAGCACGATCAGCAACGAAGAGGCGCTGATGCTGCAGAAGCTGAAGGAACTTAAAGGGTACCGTCTCATCAACGAGGAAGCGCGTACTTTCAAAACGTTCCTTGACGACTACGCTGCGGTCAGCGGCCGGCAGCTCTACGGCGGCGACCTGAAAAAAGCACACGATGCGAACTTCGTCGTTTCCGTCGGTACGGCCCTCAAGTCGGACAACCCGAACGCCCGCTACGCTTTCAACAACGCCATCAAAATGAACAAGGGCGCGGGGGTCTATTTCCACCCGCTCGCCGATCCGGTCATCGAAGGGATCGGCAAGGGCGTCTTCACGGCCTACCACAAGCCGCTGCGCGAAGAAGCGGCACTCTACCTGATCCTCGACCTCTTCGGGGACAAAGAGAAGATGCCTTCTGACATCACGGAGTACCTCGCCTCCTTCCACACACTCAAGACCGTGACGGTCGAAGAGACGATCAAAGAGAAGGTCGTCGAGAAGGTGATGGTGAAGAAGGTCAACGAGGAGACAGGCGTTGAGGAAGAGGTCGAGGAAGAGAAGACCAAAATGGTGCCGAAGAAGGTCTCCAAAGAGGTCGAAGTCGACGAAAACCGCCTGCTCGAGCTGCTCGACATCGATGCGGACGCGTGGGACGCGTTCCTCGACAAGAACCTCAAGAAAAAAGATGCCTTCGCCCTTATCGCAGGTCCGGACCTCTATACGCACCCGAACGCGAAGAACCTCGCGCGCCTCTGTGCACTTGTCGAAAAGTATACGGACTTCGAGCTGACAATGATCCCGCCGCTCAGCAATACGCTCGGCGTGGCGCTCATCTGTGACCTTGACAGCGAAGCCGGCGATTACAGCATCGGCTACAACACGGCGGGCGACTTTGTGCTCAGCGCGTTGGGAGGAGGCGACCTTGATATGCCGGCGATGAACCAGCAGGAGGGGACGCTGACCGGAATCGAGAAGCGTGTCAACCCGACCAATGCGGCGCTGCCGTACGGCGGCTATGAACTGAACGACATCGCCAACGCCCTCGGACTGAACGCGAAGTATGCTATCGACTATACGGCGCAGCTCCCGGTAGACGCCGGCTTTGAAGCACGCGAGTTCGACAGTCTGCCGAACCGTTACGAGAACGACGGCACGGAAGTCCGCGGCTACGCGCTGAACAATGCCGCGGTCGCCGCGGGTGACGACGCGGTGGAGAAGATCGACGAAGCCCTGGCGCTCGAAGGTGAAAACGTGATCTACGCGGCCAACCCGGTTCGCCAGTTCACGGCCTTCACGATGAAGCCGCACCAGCTGAACGAAGCGAGCGGTATCTACCTCTCGCCGGCACAGCTTGAAGCGATGGGCGTGGCCGCAGGCGACACCGTCCGCGTCAAAACGGCCTTGGGCGAACAGAGCCTGAAAGTGGTCGAGGACAACAAGATCGACGGCAGCGTCATGTGTGTCACGACCTTCGATCCAAACATTAAAACAGAGGAGCTGTTCGGCGCATACCGCTTTGCGACAGCATCCATTCATAAGGAGGGGTAAATGGATACAGCATTCATTATCGAGACGCTCGTCAAGATCGTCGTGGTACTGCTGGTCTTCTCGGCACTGGCCGGCTTCGGAACCTATTTCGAACGTAAAGTGCTCGCATTTATGCAGCGCCGTCTGGGGCCGATGCACGTCGGTCCGTACGGGCTGCTGCAGATCGCAGCCGACGGGATCAAGCTCTTTACCAAAGAGGATATCGTCCCGTCCGGCGTCGTCGGGCCGATCTTCAAGATCGCGCCGGTCATTACGGCGGCTACGGCATTCATGGCAGCGGCGGCGATCCCGTTCCTGCCGGAGTTCACCATCTTCGGCTACACGGTTCACCCGATCATCGCCGATGTCAACATCGGGATCCTCTATATCCTGGGCGTGATGGCCATCGGCCTCTATGGCCCGCTGCTCGGGGGTATGGCGTCGAACAACAAATGGTCGCTCATCTCCGCGGCGCGCGGCGCGGCGATCTTCATCTCCTACGAGGTGGTCACGGGGCTGGCGCTGCTGGTGCCGCTGATGATCATCGGCTCGCTCTCGCTGCTGGATTTCAACGAGTACCAGGCCGCGAACGGCTGGATGGCCTTCGCACACCCGATGGGCTTTATCTCCTTTATCCTCTTCTGGATCGCGGCCTTCGCCGAGACGGGACGTACGCCGTTCCACCTCGTCGCCAACGACCACGAGATCATTGACGGTTTCGGTACGGAGTATTCGGGGATGCGCTGGGGTCTCTTCTTTATCGGGGAGTATGCGAATATGTTCTTCATCTCCTTCGTCATGGCGATCGTCTTCCTCGGCGGCTACGGTGACGGTACGGTGATGGGCGCGCTGGGACTGCTGCTCAAAGTGGCGTTCTTCTTCTTCTTTTTCCTCTGGACGCGTGCGGCATGGCCGGATGTCCGTCCGGACCAACTGATGTGGCTCTGCTGGAAAGTGCTGATGCCGCTCGCGGTTATCAATGTCGTCGTTACCGGCATTGTGATGATGTTTTAAGGGGTCGTGATGAGTCTGGAACAATTTACTGACAGAAACGTGCAGCAGCACTATTTCAAGGTCGATATCGAGGACTATCCGGAGACAGGATGGGACCGGTTCAAACAGGTGGTCAAGCGGGCGCTGAGCGGCGAGCTCTTCGTCGGCCTCTGGGTCGTCATGCGCGAGATGATCAAATTTGACATCCATACCGTGCAGTACCCGAAAGAGAAGCTGCCGATCGGGCCGCGCTACCGCGCCGTCCACGAGATGCAGCGCCTCTTCGAATCAGGGACCGAGCGCTGTATCGGCTGCGGCCTGTGTGAGAAGATCTGTATCTCCGACTGTATCCGCATGGATACGCGCATCGACGAGAACAGCCGCAAAGAGGTGACCGAGTACACGATCAACCTCGGCCGCTGTATCTTCTGCGGCTACTGTGCCGAAGTCTGCCCGGAACTGGCGATCGTCCACGGTCCGCGCTACGAGAACACCTCCGAGCAGCGTGAGCACTTCATCCTGTTCGAGGATATGCTGACCCCGATTGACATGGCGATCAAGGGCGAGCAGAAAGAGTACCCGGGATTCGGTGCGGTTACTCCGAACGAAGATACGCGCGTCAAGAAGACGCCGCTGGCGTATTAAGGAGCCTGAATGGAAACTATTGCATTTTACCTTTTCGCGGTCCTGACCATCGCGATGTTCACCTACACCGTGATGAGCAGCCAGGCCCTCTACGCGCTGAGCTCCATGGCGGCGGGGATGATCATGATCTCCGCGTTCTTCTTCCTGCTGAACGCGGACTTCCTGGGCGTCGTCCAGATCATCGTCTATACGGGTGCCGTCATGGCCCTCTACGCCTTCGGTATGATGTTCTTCGATACGACCCGTGCGGTCAAAGAAAACAACACTTCCAAGGTGATCGTCCTGACGCTGAGCGTCCTGGCGACGCTGCTGGTCGTCGCGATCTTCACGATGCCGATCGCGGCGGAGAACATCAGTGCGGCCTTCCCGGAACCGGCGGGTGTTGAGAACCCGAAAGCGGTCGGTATCGTCCTCTTTACGAAGTACCTTGTCCCCTTCGAGGTCGCCGCCGTCATGCTGCTCGTTGCGATGATCGCCGGTATCGTCATGGCCGGTAAGAAGATGGACCGCAGCCTCACGAAAATGAAAGAAGAGGAGATCGCGATGATGCATCAAGAAGAGACTCAGCAGAAGGTGACATTATGATGGAAATCGGACTGACACACTACCTTGTACTTTCGACGATCCTGTTCGCGATCGGTCTCGTCGGCGTCATGCGCCGCAAGAACCTGCTGATGCTCTTTATGGCGTCGGAGATCCTGCTCAACGCCGTCAACGTCGCGTTTGCCGCCATCGGTCACTACTACGGCGACCTGACGGGACAGATGTTCGCGTTCTTCGTCATCGCCATCGCGGCGTCCGAAGTCGCCGTCGGCCTCGGCCTGCTGATCATCTGGTACAAACGTACCGGTACGATCGATCTTGATACTATGACATCGATGCGAGGGTAATAAGAATGGAAATGTATCTCTATATTGCACTGTTCGCACCGTTTGTCGGCTCGCTTTTCGCGGCGCTGTTCGGTGCGTCACCGAAAACGCTTTGGACCGGGGTTGTCACCTCGGCGCTGCTCTTTGCATCGTTCGTCTCCAGCGTGACACTGTTTGTTTACCTGCTCCAGGGCGGTGAACCGATCCATACGGAACTGATGACGTGGATGGAGACGGGAAGCCTCTACATCCCGTTCGGCTTCGTCGTCGACCAGGTGAGCGCGACGATGATGATCGTCGTGACGACGGTTTCGACGGTCGTTCACGTCTACGCCATCGGCTACATGGACCACGACAAGGCGTTCAACCGCTTCTTCGCGTGGCTCTCGGCGTTCGTTTTCTCCATGATGATCCTTGTCATGAGCGACAACTTCGCCGGTCTCTTTATCGGTTGGGAAGGCGTCGGTCTCTGTTCCTGGGCCCTGATCGGCTTCTGGTACCACAAAGAGTCTGCGACCTGGGCGGCGAACGAAGCGTTCATCATGAACCGTATCGCCGACCTGGGCATGCTGATCGGTATCTTCCTGCTCTACTGGCATACGGGCAGCCTGCAGTATGACGTCGTCTTCCCGGCGCTTCCGGCACTCGACGCATCCGTACTGACACTGATGGGGATCTTCCTCTTCATCGGTGCGATGGGTAAATCGGCGCAGTTCCCGCTGCACACCTGGCTGGCAGACGCGATGGAGGGTCCGACACCGGTTTCCGCCCTCATCCACGCGGCAACGATGGTTACGGCGGGGGTCTACCTCGTCGTCCGCGCCAACCCGCTCTACAGCCTGATCCCGGAAGTCGGCTACTTCATCGCCGGCCTCGGTGCCTTTGTCGCGTTGTTTGCGGCGACGATGGCGCTGGTCAACCGTGACATCAAGCGCATCATCGCCTACTCTACGCTGTCGCAGCTGGGCTACATGTTCGTTGCGGCGGGCCTCGGTGCCTACTGGGTCGCGCTCTTCCACCTGATGGCGCACGCCTTCTTCAAAGCGCTCCTCTTCCTGGGTGCCGGTAACGTCATGCACGCGATGAGCGACGAGCTCGACCCGTTCAAGATGGGCGGGCTCTACAAGGTCATGAAATGGACGGCGATCCTGATGATCCTCGCTTCCGTCGCCCTGGCCGGTATCTGGCCGCTGGCGGGCTTCTTTTCCAAGGACAAGATCCTCGAAGTCGCCTTCAGCAGCGAACACTACATCATCTGGGCGGTGCTCTGGATCACGGCGGGTCTGACGGCGTTCTACTCTTTCCGTCTGATCATGCTGACCTTCTTCTCCGGTCAGGAACGCTACAAGGAACACGGTTTCCATCCGCATGAAGCGTACAAGTTCATGCTCTGGGCGATGGCGCCGCTGGCGGTCCTGGCTGTTATTGCCGGCTGGTTCGAACACCAGTTCGTCCACTTCGTGACCGAGCTGCTTCCGACGTTTGAGTTCCATACCCACCACGTCGAGATGATGCTCATCGCCGTGACGTCGCTGATGGCGCTCGGCGGTATCGCCCTTGCGGTCTTCATGTATCGCAACGGCCTGCTCAATCCGAAGCTGCAGAAGACGGCGGTTTACAAACTGCTGTTCAACCAGTACTACATTCCGAAGTTCTACGATGAGTTCTTCTCCAAGCCGTATGCGGAGCTCTCGAAGATCTTCTGGAAACAGATCGATCTCAAGGTCGTTGACGCCACCGTCGACTTCATTGCGACGACGATCTACAAAACAGGTGAGGGGACGCACACGATGCAAAACGGGAACCTCTCATCCATGCTGCGCTGGATGGTCATCGGTACCGTTGGCCTTCTCGTGCTTGCAGTCCTCTACGTCAAACGCTACGACATCCTGGCGTTGATGCAGATGGTATTCCCAGGTTTAGGAGCTTAACCGATGTTTGATCATATTCTATCGATTCTGATTTTCTTCCCGGCACTGGCCGGTATGCTGGGCTTTATCGTGTCCAAAGAGAGCATCCGCGCCTACGGGATCACGGTCAGCGCCATCGAGTTCGTGCTCTCCCTGGTACTGTGGTACGCCTACGACCCGAGTGTTTCGGGTATGCAGTTCATGGAACAGTTCGCTCTCGTCCCGGCGTTCGGCATCAACTACCTCCTGGGGGTTGACGGGATCTCGCTGTTCATTATCATCCTGGCGGCTTTCTTTACCCTGATCGGCATTGCGTCACTGACGGAGACCCGCCGTGTCAAGGACATGATCATCACCCTGCTGTTCCTGCAGATGACGATGGTCGGTGTTTTCGCGGCGCTTGACGCGATCGTCTTCTACGTCTTCTGGGAACTCTCCCTCGTCCCGATGCTCTATATCATCGGCGCCTGGGGCGGGCCGCTGCGTATCTACGCGTCGATCAAGTTCTTCCTGTACACATTTACAGGTTCACTGATCATGCTCGTCGGTATGCTCTTCATGGCCTACTTCTACTTCCAGGCGACAGGCCAGTGGAGCTTCTCGATCCTTGAGTGGTACCGCCTGGTCCTGCCGGAGAACCTGCAGCTGTGGCTCTTCGTGGCCTTCTTCATCGGGTTCGCGATCAAGGTCCCGATGTTCCCGTTCCACACCTGGCTGCCGTACGCCCACGGGCAGGCGCCGACGATCGGTTCGGTCATCCTGGCGGCGATCCTGCTGAAAATGGGGACCTACGCGTTTGTCCGTTTTTCCCTTCCGATGTTCCCGGACGCTTCCGTTTTCTTTATGGTCCCGGTCGCGGTCCTCGCGATCATCATGATCATCTACACGGCGATGGTCGCCTATGCGCAGGAAGACATCAAGCAGGTTGTCGCGTATAGCTCCATCTCCCACATGGGTGTCATCATCCTCGGTACCTTCGCAATGAACGTCGAAGGGATCAGCGGTTCGGTCTTCCTGATGATCGGGCACGGGGTCGTCTCCGGTGCGCTCTTCTTGTTGGTCGGTGTCATCTATGATCGCCGCCATACGAAGCTGATGAGCGAGTTCGGCGGCCTGGCGCAGGTGATGCCGCGCTATGCGACGATCTTCGGGATCATGGTCATGGCCTCCGTCGGTCTGCCGCTCACGATCAACTTCGTCGGCGAGTTCCTGAGCCTTCTGGGCTTCTACTCCCAGTCACATATCATGACGCTGCTCGCCGGTACGGCGATCATCGTCGGCGCGATCTATATGCTCTCCGCCTACAAGAAAGCGTTCTTCGGCGACGTCACCAAAGAGGAGAATAAGAACCTCAAGGACGTCAACAAGAAGGAGCTGGTGGCGCTGATCCCGCTGACCATCATCGCGGTCTGGCTCGGTGTCTACCCGAAACCGGTCCTGACGCCGATCAACAACTCGGTCGAATCCATCGTTCAGCTGATGCATGAGAAGGCGATCACGCCGGAGGCAAAAGCCGCGATCCCGAACCCGGCCGAAACAAAAATCGCCATGGCTTCCGTCACGGAAGTCGAAGTGGACGTTGAAAGGGAGGCAGAATAATGTTGGAAGCTGTCAATGTATCTTTGGGTGAGCTGAACATCGCCACCCTCGCCCCGATGCTCATTGCGATCACCGGTGCACTTGCAATCCTGGTTGTCGACCTGGCGAAGAGCGGGCTGCACAAGTCCTTCTACGTCATGGTCTCTCTGCTGTTCCTGCTGCTCGATTTCGGCTCCCTCGTCGATTTCGCCGGTATCTTCGCGGAAAACGGCACGATGCTCGGATTCTTCAATGTCATGCTGATGGACGGGATCTCCATCCTGTCGCAGCTGATCATCGTCGGGGCGTCCATGCTCTTTATCCCGCTGGCCCTGACGTCGAAGCGTTTCCACGAGTACAACTATCCGGAGTACTTCTCGCTGTTCCTGTTCATGATCGCGGGCTTCCAGTTTATGGTCGCAACAGACAACCTGATCCTCGTCTTCGTCGGCCTCGAGACGGCATCCCTGGCGCTCTATACGCTCATCGCCCTGCACAACCGCTCCAAGTCCTTTGAAGCGGCGGTCAAGTACTTTACGATGGGGGCGCTCGCCGCCGGCTTCTACGCCTTCGGTGCGATGATCTTCTACGCGATCAGCGGTTCCGTTGAGATCCATACGATCGCCGAAGTGATGGCGGCGGACGGTTTCAGCAATATCGGTTATGCCAGTATCGGCAGCGTTTTCATGCTTGCAGCCCTCGGCTTCAAGGTCTCCCTGGTGCCGTTTCATACCTGGACACCGGACGTTTATGAAGGTTCCAGCGCGGCACTGGCGGGCTACATGTCCATCGTACCGAAGATCGCGGGCTTTGTCGTCGTCATGCGTCTGTTCGAGTTCATGGTCCACAGCGAAGTCGTCTGGCTGCAGGTGATCCTCTACGGCGGTGTCGTCGTGACGATGACGGCGGCGAACATCTGGGCACTGGTCCAGACCGACGTCAAGCGGATGCTGGCCTACAGCTCCATCTCCCACGCCGGTTTCGTTCTTGCGGCGATCCTGATCGGGACGACGCAGGCCAATACGGCGCTTTTCCTCTACTGGGTGCTCTTCAGCTTTACGAACCTCGGCGCCTTTACGATGCTGTGGGTCAACCGCCAGAAGCACCTGCTGCCGGGTCAGAGTTCAGACCATCCTTACGAGAAGTTCGCGGGTATGATCAAGATCATGCCTTTTGCGGCCGTCCTGATGGGTCTGTTCATGCTTTCACTGGCGGGGATCCCGCCGTTCGGCCTCTTCTGGGGTAAACTTTACATGATCAGCTCCGCGGTCACCGGCGGCTATACGGTCCTGGCACTTATCATGGCGCTCAACTCCGCCATTGCCGGGTACTACTACCTGAAACTGATCATCTACATGTTCATGAAAGAACCGGTTTTCCATGGGGTACACGAGTACTACATGATGAATGCCTCTCTTTCGCTCAAGACGATCATCGGGATCGCTGCATTGGCAACGATCTTCGCGGTCATCACGGTCAACCCGCTGATCGAATTCATCGCGACCCTCGTCTACAATTCCGGGTATTGATCCCGGGGCGGCGCAGCCGTCGCCTTTTCTTCTTTTCAACGCTTCGCCGTTCTGTTTCCGTTTACTACCGATTTTATGAAAGTGCTACAATGATGCCATGAGGCTCTGATCGTGCCGTTGGGCATACGCAGGGCAACCGGAATTCCTGAAAAGGAGCCACGATGGAAACGGACACACCAGACTCACTACAGCACGGTCTGAGCAGCGAAGAGGCCGAAGCCCGTCTTGCACAGTTCGGGCCCAATACGATCGAAGAGAAGCAGGTCTCCTGGGCTACCCGGCTCTTAAAACGTTTCTGGGGTCCGATTCCCTGGATGATCGAGACCGCCGCCGTGCTGTCGCTGAGCGTGCAGCGGTGGGAAGAGTTCACCATCATCATGGTGATGCTGCTTGTCAATGCGGCCGTCGACTTTTATCAGGAGTCGAAAGCGCTCAACGCGATCGAGGTACTCAAGAAAAAGCTGGCCCAAAAAGCGCTGGTCCTGCGGGACGCGGCCTGGCAAACCGTCGATGCCTCACATCTTGTCCCCGACGACATCATCAAGATCAAAATCGGCGATATCGTTCCGGCCGATGCGAAACTGCTCAGCGGAAGCGACTATATCCAGGTCGACCAGTCCGCATTGACGGGGGAGTCCCTCCCCGTTGAAAAAAAGGTCGGGGATGACCTCTACGCCAACGCGATCATCCGGCAAGGCGAGCTGATCGCCCATGTCACGGGCACCGGGGCACACACCTATTTCGGAAAAACGGTCGGGCTCGTTGCCAAGGCGGAACGCGAAGGGCGGAGCCATTTTCAGAAAATGGTCGTGCGTGTCGGGAACTTCCTCATTCTGCTGACACTGACGATGATCGCCGTCATCGTCTATCACGGCGTGCGGAACAACGAACCGACGGTCGAACTGCTGATCTTTTCGCTGGTGCTGACGATCTCTGCCATTCCCGTCGCTATGCCTGCCGTCCTTACCGTGACGATGGCGATAGGGGCACATGTCCTGGCACTGAAAGAGGCGATTGTCAGCCGTCTGGCCGCGATCGAGGAGCTTGCAGGCATGGATGTGCTCTGCTCGGACAAGACGGGGACGCTGACGCAGAACCGCATGAGCCTGGCCGACCCCTACATTGCCGACGGTTTCGACGAAGAGGCACTGTATGTCTACGCCGCTTTGGCAAGCAGGGAGGAGAACGGCGACCCGATCGAACGCCCGATTTTTGACATGATCGACACCCGGGGGCTGCGGGAGCGGCTGACGCCATGGGAACTGAAGAAATTTCTCCCGTTCGATCCCGTCCACAAACGTACCGAGGGGATCTACGAGGGCGGGGAGTGCGAACTGATCGTCACCAAGGGGGCGCCGCAGATCATCATTGAACAGAGTGACGCGCACGAATTTGACCGCGAGCGGGCGTACGAGGGGGTGAGGCTGTTTGCGGAAAAGGGGTTCCGCACCCTGGGGGTCGCTTTCCGCAAATGCGAAGAGGATGTCTATCACTTCGTGGGCCTGCTTCCCTTTTTCGATCCGCCGAGGAGCGACTCCAAGCTGGCCGTGACGGAGGCGGAGGCGAACGGGATCGACGTCAAGATGGTGACGGGGGACAATATCGCCGTTGCGACCTATATCGCCCGGCTGCTGACCATCGGGGAACAGATCGAGGACGTCCGGGCGTTGAAGGGGGAATCCATCGAGGAGTACCTCTACCTCTCGAAGGTATTGACCTCGGCCATCACCGAGGCGGTGATGCCGCATGACGCTGCGGCCGAAGTGGAAGCGAAAGTGCGGGAGATCCTGCAGAAGGTGCAGCGCGAACTCTACAACATGCCGATACCGAAGGGGGCGGTGAAGAAGCACGAATCGGAGATCATCGCCCTGATCGAGGCGGCGCACGGGTTCGCCCAGGTCTACCCGGAGGACAAGTACTTCATCGTCGACGAACTGCAGAAGGCCGATCATATCGTGGGGATGACGGGCGACGGGGTCAACGACGCCCCGGCACTGAAGAAGGCGGACTGCGGTATCGCGGTCGAGGGGGCAACGGATGCGGCGCGGGCGGCGGCGGATATTGTGCTGACGGCACCGGGCCTGCACGTAATCGTCGACGCCATCAAGGAGGCGCGGCAGATCTTCGAGCGGATGAAAAGCTATACGATCTTCCGTATCGCCGAAACGATCCGCGTCATTATTTTCATGACGCTGGCCATCGTCGTCTACGACTTCTATCCCGTCACGGCGCTGATGATCATTATCTTGGCGCTGCTCAATGACATCCCGATCATGACCATCGCCTACGACAATACGAAGGTGAGGCAGAAGCCGGTACGGTGGGACATGCGGGAGGTGTTCGTCCTGGCGACCTGGCTGGGGATTGCCGGCGTGCTCTCCTCATTTACCCTGTTCTGGATTACGATGTCTCTGATGCATCTGCCGCTCGATTTCGTGCAGTCGCTCTTTTTCGTCAAGCTTATCGTTGCCGGGCACGGCACGATTTTCAATACGCGTATCGACGAATGGTTTTTCCGTCGTCCTTTCCCCTCGGGACCGCTGCTCTGGGCATCGCTGCTCAGCGCCGCCGTCGGGATCGTCGTCGGCGTCTACGGGTTCGGACTGATGGTGCCGATCGGTTGGGGTGCCGCTGCGGCCGTCGGGGCATACGCGGCGCTCTGGTTTGTATTCAACGATGTCGTCAAAATGGCGGTTTTGCGCTATTATCGTAAACGGTTCGGTATCGCGGTGATCTAACGGCGGACAGACGCACCACAGGCCGATGACGATGGTGAGGAGTCAAGCGATGGAAGAGTATTTCGACAGCCGGCTGGCGCATTTTGCCCTGACGGCGATGTTCAGTTTCCTGATCGGCCTGGAGGTCAAGACCTACCGGCTGCGGTTTCACCCCACCGACCAGGAGCATACGTTCGGTTCGGCGAGGACCTATACGTTTCTCGGCATCCTCGGCTATCTCTGCTGGCTGCTCGGTACGGCCCCCTATCTGGTCGCAATGGGAGGGGTAACCCTGCTCTTTGCGCTCTTTTACGTCCAGCAGCTTAACAAGGGGCGCCCCTCCATTCTCTTTTACCTGGCGGCGCTGCTGGTCTACACTATCGGGCCGCTGTCGGAGCTTTTCGCGATCTGGCTGCCCTCCCTGGTGTTCGTCCTGATGATCTTCCTGCTCAACGCCAAGCCGCGTCTGCAGGCACTCTCCAAAAGCCTCAATTCTGAGGAGCTGGAAACGGTCGGCAAGATGGTACTGCTCTCGGCCGTTATCCTGCCGCTCCTGCCGCATAAGCCTATCGGGGCGTTTCTGCCCCTCTCGCCCTTTGAACTCTGGAGCGCGGTAGTGATCGTATCATCGATCTCCTACGGAGGCTACCTGGCCCAAAAATATATCTTCCGTCAGCGGGGCTACCTGATTGCAGGACTGATCGGTGGACTCTACTCCAGTACTGCGACCACGGTCGTACTCTCGCGCAAGGCCGCCGAGATCGGGAACCGGCGATTGATGACGGGGGCCATCGTCGCCGCCTCGGCCATGATGTACCTGCGCCTGATCGTGATCGCCGTGATTTTCACCCCGGAGGTGGCCGAGGCACTCCTGCTCCCTTTTATGCTCTTTGCCCTGGCGGCCTTTGCGATTGCGGCACCGTATGCCCTGCGGCAAAGCACGGAGACGGTTCCGGTGGAAGGGAGTGTTGATACGAACCCGCTGGAACTGGGAACGGCATTCCTTTTTGCCACCCTCTTTGTCGTGATGATGGCGGTGACGCAGCTCGTGACGGCCCATTTCGGCACGGGCGGGCTGCAGCTGCTCTCGTTTGCCGTCGGCTTCACCGATATCGACCCTTTTGTCCTGTCGCTGCTGACGGGCCACGAGGGGCTGAGCACGCCGGTGATCGTCTCATCGGTGATGATCGCGGCGGGCAGCAACAACCTGCTCAAGGCGATTTATGCCGTCTGGTTCGGGGGCTTTGCCGCCGGCCGGATCGCCGCGCTCTGGCTGCTGCTGCTCGGCCTGTCGACCATAGGCGTCGCTTTGATCATCTAGGGCGCTGATATGCTTGAAGCGCTGGTGATGACGTACGGCTATGCGATGATCGCCGCGGGGACTTTCTTTGAAGGGGAGACGGTCCTTGTGATCGGCGGCTACCTGGCTCACGCAGGCTACCTGGAGCTTCCCTGGGTGATCGTTTCCGCCTTTGCAGGCAGTTTTGCCGGGGATCAGCTCTACTTTTTCATCGGCCGGAAGCAGGGGACGGCCCTGCTGGAAAAACGTCCCAGGTGGCAGGCAAAATCCGAACGGGTGCGTGCACTGCTGCAGCGCCGCCAGAACAGCGTGATCGTCGGCTTCCGTTTTCTCTACGGGCTGCGGACGGTCACTCCCTTTCTGCTCGGTGCGAGCGGGATCGCTCCGGGAAAGTTCATGATCCTCAATGCCGCCGGTGCGGCGCTCTGGGCCGTCGTTGTTGCGGTGGCAGGCTATCTGCTGGGGCACACGGTGACGCTGCTTTTCGCCGAGGCGCACCGCTATGCCCTCTATGGTGCCCTGGGGGCCGCCCTCATTGCGGTGGCGGTAGGGGGATGGCGCTTTTTCAGGCGGCCGCGTTGACGCGGTTCCGTCCTTCCTTTTTTGCCTCATAAAGTGCGGCATCGGCCCGCCGGATAACGGTTTCATAGTCAGGATCGCCGGCCTGGGTTTCGGTGACACCGAAGCTGACGGTCACGACCTCTGCGGCGACGGAGTATTCATGACGGATGGCCAGCGCCTCGACACGGCGGCGCAGCGCTTCCGCGAACTGCACGGCATTGGCCAGGGGCGTATTGGGAAGCATGATGATAAACTCTTCGCCCCCGTAGCGGGCAATACAGTCGCCTGGTCGTTTAAGGTCTTTCTGCATCGCACGGGCTACCCTCTGCAGACAGCGGTCCCCCTCGATATGGCCGTAGGTGTCATTATAGGCTTTGAACGCGTCGATATCGGCCATGATCAGGGCCAGCGGCTGCGCTTCGCGCCGGGAGCGCTGCCACTCCTCCTGCAGGCGCTTCATAAAATGGCGGCGGTTGGCGATCCCGATGAGCGGGTCGATCATGCTTTGCGTTTCGACGGTCTGGTAGGCGCGCCGCAGGCGCGATCCGACCAGCAGGATGATCCCCAGCCCGCTCAGGGCGATAAGAAGGTGCCCCCCGCCCAGCGGTAGCTGGGGTGCCCGTACATGGGGAATGGTGATGCTGATGGCACCGCGGATATCCCCGACCCTGTAGCCCTGGTTGGCATGACACTGCAGGCAGCTCTTCTTGGTATAGAGCGGTGCCATATAGCGGTAGCCGTCCGCGAAGAAAGCACCATACTCTTTGTCACCGTCATAAAAGGATTCGAGTATGGTCCGCTCCCAGGGCTGCGGCGCATTTTCGGGGCGGATCGGCTTGAGGCTGGTAATGTGGATCTGCAGGCCGTCGTAGTGCTCGGCCAGTTCGGAGAGCTGGCGTGTCATGTAGGCCGGGTTGACGAGGGTCAGTGACTGGCCGTCGTCGAGGTGGATATCGCGCCGGACATCTTTGAGGTAGGGGTTCGGCGGGGTTGATTCGGAGGTAAAGACGTAGACGCCGCCATGCCCCGCATTCCACTCCCGGGTCAGAAGGATCTGCTGGAAAAACGCGCGCCCGCTGTTGAGCATCGCCTGCTCCTCGAGGCTTTTGTTATGGGAAAACTCCCAGCGCCATGAAAAAAGAACGACGAGTATCCATCCTCCCGCCAGCAGGGCGATCTTCCCTTTCATTGTATCCCTTGGTATTTAAAAATTATTATGTGTGTATATACATACATTATAACACGGGAATGTTGAGGTGCGGAGGGTCAGTCGGAAAGGGCGGTGATCATGGGTGCGAGCAGCGCATCGCAGGGCAGCAGGGTCTGCAATGCGAACTGGTTACGGTTAAAGGTCTGCTGCCGCTTGGCCAGCTGCGCCGTGTGGGTGATGATCTGCTGCGTCATCTCCGCTTTGGAGATCTTTCCGTCAAGGAACTCCAGTACCTCGATGATGCCGATCGCTTTCATGGGGTTGGGGGTCCGCCCGTACTGCTGCTCGAGACGGGCGACTTCGTCGATAAGCCCGGAGGCGATCATCTTGTGGGTTCGCAGGGTGATACGTTCGCGCAGCAGGTCGCGGGGGACATCGATCGCGAAGAGGGGGGCGTCGGTCAGAATAGGTTTGGGAGGGTGGGCCGCGAACCACTCCGAGGGGGGCATGCCCGTCTGCAGGTAGATCGTGAGCATTTTCTCGGTGCGGTAGCGGTCGTTGGCGTCGATCCCGGCCATATAGGCCGGATCGGCACGCTGCAGCAGGTTGTAGGCCTTGGTTTGGTCCTGCAGCATCGCCGCAACCTTCTGCCGGGTACTCTCATCGGTGAGGGGGGTTTCGGAGATCCCCTCAAAGAGGATTTTGAGGTAAAAGGAGGTGCCGCCGACGATGATCAGTGGGGTACCGGCGGTTTCGCAGTCGTGACGGGCCCGGCGGTAGAGATCGACGAAGGTCGTGACATCGAAGGGCCGGTCCGGTGTGAGGACGTCGATGCCGTAGTGGATGATCTCTCCGCGCTCTTCTACGGTGGGCTTGGCCGAGGCGATGTCGATCCCCTTGTAAATGCTCAGAGAATCAAGGGAGAGGATACGTGCACCCGAGACGGCGGCAGCCTGCAGGGCGAGGTCGCTCTTGCCCGAGGCCGTGGGTCCGATGAGGGCGATCGTTTTCATGACGACAGTATACGCTACAATCGCTGTTAAAGTTGTGTATTTAGGCACAAGGAGAAGCAGGATGAAACTGGCGGCGTACGCGGTTGCGATCACGGTATTGTTGGCGCTGTGGGGGTGCGAAGCGATGGTATTCCAGCCCGATTCGAGGCTCTACGCGACGCCGACGGATCTCAACCTCAGTTACCGGGAGGTGCATTTCAATTCGAAAGACGGTACGCGGCTGTCGGGCTGGTGGCTCGAACCGCCATCCGCACGGCTGGGAACGGTGATCATTGTGCACGGAAACGCGCAGAACATCTCGGCGCATTTTTTGGGGTTCGACTGGCTGGTACGGGCGGGTTACGAGGCGTTCATCTTCGATTACCGGGGGTACGGCGCCTCGGAAGGTACCCCCGCGCTGGAGGGGGCGGTGGAGGACACCGAAGCGGCTTTGGCCTACGTACTGGCCCGGCGCGGCGGGAAGGTGACCGTCATCGGGCAGTCGCTGGGGGGTGCCCTGCTGTTCAATGCCCTGGCGCGGCAGGGGACGGAGCGGATCGCACTGGCCGTCTTTGACAGTACCTTTGCATCGCTGCCCCAGGCGGGCAGGGAAGCGCTTGACCGCTCCGTCGTCGGGTGGCCTGTGCAGTGGAGCGCGTCGCTGGCGCTGACGGACCGCTTTGATCCCATCGGGATCGCCCCGTCGCTGACGGTGCCAAAACTCTATCTCGCCGGTTCCAAAGACAGCATTATCTCCCCCAACCACAGCTGGCAGCTCTTTGACGCCTCGGCCCGGCCGCGTGCTTTCTGGCTTGTGACGGATGCCGGGCATATCAATGCTTTTGCCCATCCCCGGGTGCGAAACCGCTTTTTGGCGTTTCTGCGCAGGCCGCGCTTTGACCAGGATGCCTCGGCTATGCTGATTTTTGATACAATTAAACAAAAAAGTGAGTAGCCGGGTGAAACGCATCGTCGCCAAACTGCATGATTTCAACGAGCTGGTGATGTTCCAGCACTCCATCTTCTCTCTTCCGTTCATCTTTATCGCGATGATTGTCGCCGCCGGGGGGTGGTTCGGCTTTTCACTGCTGCTGCTGGGGATCCTTGCGGCAATCTCGGCCCGTAACTTCGCCATGGGGGTCAACCGCTATGCCGACCGCGATATCGACGCGCTGAACCCGAGGACCCAGGAGCGCCCCAACGCCGACGGCCGCCTCGACAGCACGACGATCCTGCTCTTTTCCGTCGTCAACGCCCTCGTCTTTATCATTGTCGCCTACCTGATCAACGAGCTGGCCTTTATGCTGGCAGTTCCCGTACTGGCGGTACTGGGAAGCTATTCGTATTTCAAGCGTTTCAGCGAGTTGGCCCATGTCGTACTGGGCATTTCCCTGGGGCTTGCACCCCTGGCCGGAGTAGTTGCGGTGAGTGAAAGCGTGCCGCAGTGGTCGGTACTGCTCTCCCTGGGCGTTCTGTTCTGGGTGGCGGGGTTTGACCTGCTCTATTCGCTGCAGGACATTGAATTCGACAAACTGCACGGGCTGCACTCCGTGCCCTCCGTCTACGGCCCGAAAGCGACCCTTTTCATCTCGACCCTCTTCCATCTCAACACGGTGCTGTTCTGGTGGATGTTCGTCTGGGCGGCGGAGCTGGGCTTCTTTGCATGGATGGCGGTGGCCGTCAGCGCGCTGATGCTGGGGTATGAACACTACCTTGTCCGCAAGGACTTCACGAAGATCGACCGTGCCTTCTTTACCGTTAACGGCTACCTCGGAATCGTTTTCCTGGTGCTGATCATCCTGGATGCGTGGCTGCGCTAGGCTTTTACGGCTGAAATCGTTTCGGTAGGTATCGCTGCCGGTTCGGCATGATGATTGATGAGGTTTGTATCGATTCGTTTGCGTGTTCGGTTAAAGTAGAGAAGGGTGGAGGATGTGTGTAGAAAAGAGGTGTCCCGCAGGGATGCGGAACGGGGCCGGAATTACTTCAGGCCTGCGATGTAAGCTGAAACAGCTTTGATGTCTGCTTCGGAGTACGGAGCAACCTGACCTTTCATCAGTGCACCCATACCGTGGATGTTACGAGTACCGGCTTTGTATTCAGTCAGAGCCGCTGCAGTTTTAGCAGCATCCCAGCCTTTGATGATCTCAGATTTACCGAGGGCTTTTTTCTCGCCGTTTGCACCGTGGCATGCAGCACATTTTTTGTACAGAGCAGCACCGTCAGCCGCCATCAGAGATACGCTAGCAACAAGCAGAGTCAGAGCGATTTTTTTCATTTTTAGGTCTCCAAGTGAAAATTTCGGGGTTCATTATACTGGGAAGAGTCTTAAACATTGTTAATCATTCCTATTAGTTTCGCTTAACGAGATGTTCACTTCTGTTGAATATACAGGCTCTTAGAGGGTTGTTACGTTCAAAATGGTAAAATCCCCATTATTTTTAACATGGGGAAAACGATGCGCTATATTGATGACGACCTGAAAGACAAGACGATTCTGATCACGGGGGGCGCGGGCTTTATCGGTGCGAACCTGGCCTTCTATTTTCAGGAGAATCACCCCGATGCCCATGTCGTCGTCCTCGACAGTTTCCGCAGCGGCGAGACGCTTAGCAATGGGAACCTCAAGAGCTTCGGCCACTTCAAGAACCTGATCGGATTCACCGGCGAGGTGATCAGCGGCGACATCAACGACAAGGCGCTGCTGACCAAGCTGGAAAATGATTACGACTTCGACTACATCTTCCACGAAGCGGCCATCTCCGACACGACGGCCCTCGAGCAGGACCTGATGATCCGCACGAACCTCAACGCCTACAAAGACCTCCTCGACATGGCGGTGCGCCAGGGGGCGAACATGATCTACGCCTCTTCGGGCGCGACGTACGGCGACGCCCCCTCACCGCAGCGTGTCGGGGTCGAGGCACCGCAGAACGTCTACGGCTTCTCCAAGCTGATGATGGACCACCTCAGCCGTGATTACATGAAACGCGAGAAGATCGGCATCGTCGGCCTGCGCTACTTCAACGTTTACGGGCCGCGGGAGTTCTTCAAGAATAAGACCGCGTCGATGGTCGTGCAGTTCGGACATCAGATCCTCGCCGGCAAGAACCCGCGCCTCTTTGAAGGTTCGGACAAGATCGTGCGCGACTTCATCTACATCGAGGATATCATCCAGGCGAACATCCTGGCGATGCACCCCAAGGAGAACGGGATCTACAACGTCGGCACGGGCAAGGCGCGTTCTTTCCAGTCCATCGTCGACACGCTCCAAAAAGAGCTGGGGACTTCTATGCCGTGCGAATACATCCCGAACCCCTTCGTCGGGCGCTACCAGTTCCACACCGAGGCGGATATCGAGAGCACCAAGCAGGGGCTGGGGTATGCGCCGCGCTATGAACTCGAAGACGGGATCAAAGCTTATATCCCCGAGATCAAGCGCCTCTTTGAAGAAGAGGTCAAATGATCCCGATCCTGCGTAACAGCCGTCCCAATATCCTCGTCATCGGGGACCTGATGATCGACCACTACCTCTGGGGCCGGGCGGAACGCATCTCCCCCGAGGCACCGGTGCAGGTCGTCGACGTCGCCAACGAGACGACGGTGCTGGGCGGCGCGGGCAACGTCATCAACAACCTGATCGCCCTGGGTGCCTCCGTCAGCGTCGCCTCGGCCATCGGGGATGACGCCAACGGCAAGGAGCTGACGCTGATGCTCAAAAGCATCGGAGTCAAGACGGAGGGACTGGTGACGCAGGCGGGCCGCAAAACAAGCAAGAAGAGCCGCGTCATCGCCGCCAACCAGCAGATCCTCCGTTACGACAAGGAGTCCAAGGACGCCATTACGGAGGCCTCCGAGGCGAAGATCCTCGCCGCGGTGGAGAAGGACCTTTTCCTCTACGACATTATTATTCTCTCCGACTACGGCAAAGGGGTCCTGACGCCGGCACTGGCCCAGGGGATTATTTCCCGTGCACGCGCGGGGGGCAAGAAAGTGCTCGTCGACCCGAAAGGGCGCGACTACTCGAAGTACCGCGGCGCACACCTGCTCACGCCTAATAAAAAAGAGGCGATCGAAGCGACCGGCATCGAGATCACGGACAGTGAAAGCCTTCAGGCCGCGCTGCTGTGGCTCAAGAACGAGTGCGACCTTGACCGCTCCATGATCACCCTCTCCGAGGACGGGATCGCGATCTTCGATGAGAAGCTTAAGCGTTTCCCAACCGTGGCGCAGGAGGTCTATGACGTGACGGGGGCGGGCGATACGGTCATTGCCTCCATCGCGTTTGGCCTCAGTTCGGGGCTCAGCATCGACGACGCGGCCCGCTTCGCGAACCTCGCTGCCGGCGTCGTCGTCGGCAAGATCGGTTCGGCGACGGTCACCCTCGACGAGATTGAAGAGTACGAGGCGATGCTGCACCAGAGCAGCTCCGATGCGCACATCAAGAGCTTTGAGGAGATCGACCGGATCGTGAACCGCTGCCGTGCGGGGGGCAAACGCATCGTCTTCACCAACGGCTGTTTCGATATCCTGCACGTCGGCCATGTCAAGTACCTGCAGGTGGCCAAGAGCTTCGGCGACATCCTCATTGTCGGGCTCAACTCCGATGCCTCCGTGCGCGCGCTCAAAGGGCCGTCCCGCCCGGTGAACAACGAAGATGACCGCGCCTACATCCTCGCCGCGCTCGAATCGGTGGACTATGTCGTCAAGTTCGGTGACGATACACCCTACGAGCTGATCAAAATGCTCCGCCCCGACGTCCTCGTCAAGGGGGGAGATTATGAGGGAAAAGCGGTCGTCGGAACCGAATTTGCAGGGGAACTCAAACTCGTTGATTTCGTCGAAGGCAAAAGTACGACGAGAACCATAGCCAAAATCCAGGAGGGAACAACATGCTGAAAACTTTGGTAGCTACGCTCGCGCTCGGCTGCTCGCTTTTCGCGATGCACGAAGCGGAACTGAACCTGAACAACTACGATCTCAATCTGAAACTCGATCTTGATATGGGGCAGTTCAACGATGCCGTCGATCCGGACACCGTCTTTGTCGGTGCGCGTTATCTGCACGGTTCCTACCACCACAGTGACGAACTCCGCGACAAGGACCACGATCTTGTCGATCTGCACTTTGCCGTCGGGGAGCACCTGGATGCCAACCGCGCGCTCAAGCTCGGGCTCGGGGCAAAACTCGTTTACACCTCGATTGAAGGGTATGACTATTACGCCATGCCACTTGGCCTTTTTGCACGCTACACGCTGCCACTGAACCTGGCGATCCCCTTTGTCGTGGGCGCCGATCTTTACTACGCGCCGCAGGTGCTCGCCTGGCAGGATGCGAAGAACTACCTGGAGTATGACGTGTCGCTCGACATCCAGATTATCGAACGCGCCGCGGTGACGGCGGGGTACCGCAAGATCGATACGGACTTCGACCTTCCCGGCGGGGACTTCACCTTCAACGAAGCCTGGTTCGCCGGCGTCAAGTTCCGCTTCTAGACCTTTCTGCTTTCGGCGGGCTCAGACAATGAGCTGTTCCGCCGCCTCAATGACTTCATAGGCTTCAATCGATTTCATACATTCATGGTGTCACCATTGATTGACACGCCCATGGAACAAAGTCCCATAGGCTACGCTGGCCGCTGTGGCGCTGAAGCCAGCCTTTGACAAGGCAGAATCAGACAATCAGCGTTTCGGCTGCTTCAATCACTTCGTATGCCTCAATCGATTTCATACATTCATGATGTTTCAGGGGACACTCGCGTTTCATGCAGGGGGCGCATTCCATGTCGTGGCGGACGATGGCGCTTTTGGGGTTGTCCCATTGGCAGGTCTCTTTGTGGCGCGTCGGGCCGAAGATGGCGACGGTAGGGATGCGGTAGGCGGCCGCGACGTGCATGGGGCCGCTGTCGTTGGTGACGAAGAGTGACAGCCCACCGATCGCCGAACAGAGCTCCGGGATGGTCGTTTTTCCCGCGAGGTTGCGGTAGTTCTCAACCCCCCGTACCTGCAGATCCTTTTCAATCGCCTCCGCCATGGCCGTTTCCCCGGGACCGCCGAAGATAACGATGTCGTAGCGGTCTGAAAAATGGGCGGCGACGGCGGCGAACTTTTCGGGGTACCACCGTTTGGCCGAACCGTAGGTCGCCCCCGGGTTGATGCCGAGTGTCGGCCTGTCAAAGGTCTGCGGTGTCATGAAAAGGCGCAGCGGTCCCGGGGTTGTCTCGCCGCCGCAGAGGCGGTCGGCGAGCCGCTGGTACTGCCGGGTGAGATGCTCTTCGCGGGAGAGGGCAACGGCGTCGCTGAGCAGCAGCTGCGCATGCCAGCTTTTACGGGCGACGGTCCTGGGGGTTCCCGTCCAGCGCAGCAGCAGCGAGGCGTGCAGCTGGTTGCGGAAACTGACCGCGGCGTCATGGTGGCCGATCGTTTTGGCGAAGCGGTAGGTGTTGGCGAGACGGTTCCCACCCTTTTTCGTCTCGTCAACGTAGGCATTGACACACATAGGGTGGTATTTGAGGGCTTCGACGGAGACGAAGGAGCCGACCAGGGTCAGCCGCGCCTGGGGGTAGCATTCGCAGAGCGACTCAATGGCGGCCGTGGCCATGACCGCGTCGCCGAGCCAGTTGGGCAGGATGACCAGCAGCTTCACGCTTCGTCCTTTTCAATCAGATAGACCGGGGCGCCGGTGACGGTTAGGGCGTCTGTCGTAAAGGGGGTGCCGTCACGGCCGATAAAGTGACGGGGTTCGGCAAAGTGCCGGGTATACTCGGTCCCGTTCGTCCAGAAGACCCGCAGCAGGCCCTCGGGGCGCTGCAAGAGCATTTCAAACCGTTCACGTCGCTGCTGAAGCGCGATGTGACGCGCCTCTTTCAACAGGGAAGTCATGGTCTTGAACGCACGAAACGCGGGGCGTTCATGCCACCCCTCCCGGGTATCGACGAGGCCGTAGCCGGGTGCGGCGAGCTGGTGCCAGTAGACGGTGGCGACCTGCTGTGTCGCCAGGGCGAGCAGGTAGTAGCGCACCATGTACGAGGCGTAGCTCTCCTCGTCGACGCACTCCTTTTCGCTGGTCGGCGCGTAGGGGGCCGTCCCGCTCAGCGGCCAGTTCGCCTCGGTGAGGTAGAGGGGATACTTTGCCCGGGGAGAGAGCATGACTAGCGAGGAGAGGAAATTGATCTTGCAGGGGAGGTCGCACCCCGCCTGGGTATTTTCCGGGGCCCCGCGGCGGTCGACGTAGAGCAGGGCATTGACGGCGTCGAATCGGACACTACGGAGGTTGAAAAGGGCATGGGCCGCAAAGTGGTACTCGAAATCGATGACGCCGGGGCCGATGAGCTTCAGCTCCGGAAAACGCTCGTCGCGGAGCTGCTGCGCCGTTCTGAAAAAGTCCAGGTATTCGTTGACACTGGCAAACCCCCATTTCGCACGGTTGATCGTCGTGCCGATCTGGAAGCGGTTGCCGAAGGGGGCGAGGGCGGCAAAGGTGCGCTCGAACGCTTGCCGGCGCAGTGCCGCATCTTCAATGTGTTCCCGGTCCTGCATCAACACGAAGAGCAGCTGCTTTCCTTCGAGTTTCCGGACAAAGGCGGCGATTGCTTCCAGGGCCTCGGGTTCCCAGAGTTTGACCCGGATCAGCAGTTCGGTGGTGCCGAGATCGGTAAGAGCGGCAAGTGTGGCTTCGGGCTCGCGGAGGGGATCGACGATAAGGCCTGTAAAACGGGAGGCTTCGACCGGGCGGCGGCGCAGGAAAGGCATGGCCAGCAGGGCCAGCGGCAGCCAGAGCAGGCCCGAGAGCGCCGTTTTGGCAAGGGAGCCCCGCTGTGCTTTGCGCAGGCGGCGTTTGAGGGCGCGGTCTTTGAGCTGATAGGGCTGGTCGGAGTGGAAGTCCCAGGCGTACGGCGGTTTCATAGGACGTATTATAGCGAAGCGGGTGTCAGCGTCTGCCCGCCAGAGAGGCGTACGTCGGCCGGGCTGCGCGGTAGGTATGGAAACGGCCTGTTTCTCCGGCAAACAGCAGTCTTTGGGAGACGTCGGTAAAGGCCGAGGCGCGCAGGGTATAGTCATCGGAAACGCGTCCGCACGCCGCGGGCTCTGCCCTGTATCGGGAGATGTCGTAGCAGCTGACCTCCCCTGTGGCAGCAAGGTATTCGACGGCTTGCATTCCCTCGACCCATCCCAGAATACCGTTGCGGTAATAATCGGCGACGAAATGGTGATCGCTGACAAGCGATTTTCCGCTGAAATCCGGCATCAGTTTTTTGTAGTCCCCGAAGACGATGTCGACGACGGTCGGGGCGATGTCGCGCTGCGATACATAGTGGTCGAGGTAGTGAGGTGCAATGCCGGCACCGTAGAAGGCAAGGGGGATCATAAAGTTCTCAAAGGTGCCGTCGACGCCTCCGCCGCAGTGGTCGGCGAAAAAGACAAAGAGCGTGTTCGGATAGCGTTCCTGCACCGCGGCTACGAACTCCCCCAGGGCCGCGTCCGCAAAATGCAGCGCATTCAGGCGGTTGTTCTGTTTTTCATCATCGGTGAATCGCCTTTTCCCGATCCCCTCCGGGAGCTTGTCGTCATGGGTCGTGGCACCGTTGATACCGAGCACGAAAGGCGAAGAACTCTCCCCGAGTTTCTGCAAGGTAAAGGCGTAGAGGTCCTGGTCGTAGACGCCCCAGAAGTTGCTTCCGAAACGGCGTTCGGTCACGTCCTCCTTGCCGTAGCTTTCGCGAAAACCAAGTTTCTGCGCCAGCGCGCCCGTGCCGCTGGTCTCTTTGGCCGTCCCCTGGAAGAAGATACTCCGGTATCCGCGGGCATTGAAGAGGTCGATGACCGAACGGTAGCGGAAGTTCTGCAGCTGGGTTTTCGCGACGCTTCTGGCAAGGGGATTCTGATAGGAGACCAGGGTGGCGAACATCCCTTCCGTCGTCCGGTGACCGCCGGCGATTGCGGCTTTCGGACGGAGCGAACGGGGAAGGATGCTGTCGAAAAAGGGTGTCGTCTGGAGCGCATGCCCGTAGGGCTGCATATTGATGCCGCTCCACCCTTCGAGAAAGAAGAAGATAACGTTCGGCGTGGCGTTCGTACCGTTCACGGTGCTGCCGTCGTCATAGATTTCGGCAAACCCCCGTTTGACCTCCTGCGGCGAAAGTTTGGCGACGCGCCGGGGTAGGAGACGCCCTTCCGTGTCGACAAGGGAAAAGAGGGCACTGTAGCTTCCGTTGAGGGCCAGCTGCGCCAGGCGGGCGTCCCCGATCTGGCTTGACTGCCAGGGGGTCAGGGGGATATGCGCGAACATGCCGCGGATGAAAAAGACGGAAAGGCCCACGAGCAGCAGGGTTTTCGGAAAATAGTAGCGGTCGAGGGAGACCGGGTGAAGCCGGGAGCGGCTGAAACAGTAGAAGCCCCACACCATTAGCGGTAAAGCAGTCAGTGCGGTGAGGGTGAAGAGGGTATTCTGGCCGAGTGCCGTCATAAAAAGCTCACCGGCGTCGTTGAAAACATCGGTGATCTCGTAGGCGATATGGCGGGAGGCATCTTCGAAGTAGAGAATGTCGGAGAGTTGCAGCATGACGAGCAGACCGAGAAGCAGCGCGGTGCCGATGTGCAGAAGCCGGGCATTGAACTGCCCCAGCGTCGCCAGCAGCGTGACGATGGCGGCGGCGGCGATATCGAAACGGTACCCCCACAAAAGGGCGTACAGCAGGGATCCGAGGGGATAGCCGCCGAAACGGTCGGCGTAAAAGATGAGAAAAAGCAGTTTGGTCGCCGCCAGCAGGAGGTAGGCGACTGCAAACAGCGTAAAGTAATTGCGCAGAAAAATCATAGACTGCCCTCTCCCCGGCAACCGGCATAGGGGGAGTACGGGGGCCGCTCTCCCTGGAATGCGCTGTTTTGTTGTCTGAATGTAACCCTATTGTATCCTAATTCTAATACCCCATTGGGTACAATCACCTCCAAGAAAACCGCGAGGAGCGAAGAGATGAAAATATCCGTCATCGGCACGGGCTATGTAGGCCTGGTCAGCGGGACCTGTTTTGCACAGATGGGCAACAGCGTCACCTGTGTGGACATCGATGAGGGAAAGATCGCGAAACTGCGCCAGGGACTCATCCCGATCTACGAACCGGGTCTGGAGACGATGGTTCTGGAGAACCATGAGAAGGGTACCCTCGCGTTCACGACCGATATCCAAGAGGCGATCGCTTCGACGGATGTCGCCTTTATCGCCGTCGGTACCCCGATGGGTGAAGACGGCAGCGCGGACCTTCAGTACGTGCTGGCCGTTGCCAAAAGCATCGGTGAGCATATGCAACACTATATGGTCGTCGTCGATAAATCGACGGTCCCCGTCGGGACGGCGGACAAAGTCAAAGCCGCGATCCAGGCAGAACTGGACAAGCGCGGCGTTGACCTGGCGTTTGATGTCGTCTCCAACCCGGAGTTCCTCAAAGAGGGCGCGGCTATCGAGGATTTCATGCACCCCGACCGCGTCGTCATCGGTGCCGAGAGAGACACGGCGATGCAGGTGATGCACGACCTCTATGCCCCCTTTATGAAAAAGAGCGATCGTTTTATCGGGATGGATATCAAAAGCGCCGAGATGACCAAGTACGCTGCGAACGCGATGCTCGCGACGAAGATCAGCTTTATGAACGAGATGGCCAATATCTGCGAACGCGTCGGCGCGGATGTCAACAAAGTGCGCCACGGCATCGGCAGCGACGGCCGCATCGGCTACAGCTTCATCTACCCGGGCTGCGGCTACGGCGGCAGCTGCTTCCCCAAGGACGTTCAGGCCCTCGCCAAAACAGCCAAGGATTTCGGCTATATCCCGCGGATCCTCGACGCCGTTGAAGCGGTGAACTACGATCAGAAGATGGTCATAGCGGACAAGGTGATCAAACGTTTCGGAGAGGATCTTTCCGGCCTCACCTTCGCCGTCTGGGGGCTGGCATTCAAACCGGAAACGGACGATATGCGCGAAGCCTCTTCTATTACGATCATCAACGCCCTCACGGCACGCGGCGCGAAGATCAAAGCCTACGACCCCAAAGCGCGTCACGAGGCGGAGAGCTACTATCTCAAGGGTAACGAGAGCGTCGAATACGTCGACAGCAAATACGATGCCCTCACCGGCGCTGATGCGCTCATCCTCGTCACCGAGTGGCAGGAGTTCCGCAGTCCGGACTTCGACGAGATCGACAAACGCCTCAACAGCCCGATCTTCTTCGACGGCCGCAACCAGTTCGACAAGGAGCGTATGGCGCGCCTCGGATTCGAATACTTCCAGATCGGGGTCTGAGAACGTTATTTCCGATAAGAAAAAAACTACAGAAGGAGAAAGCTTGAAGACAGCTTTTTTTGTTTCGACGGGACGGACCGGGACCGACTTTTTTACCGATTTTTTCAACAATGTCGTTGAAAACTCCTGGAGTCTTCATGAGCCGAAACCAGCATTCAGAAAGCGGGGGCATCAGCTGATGTCCCGTCCCCACACGGCGTGGGAGAAGTACTACTTTTCGCTGCCGCGGCGCTGGTGGCACATGAAGCATTCCGAAGAGTGGTATGTGGAAACGAACTACCACCTCTTTGCTGCCATTCCGCTGATCCGGGACGCCTTTCCCGATGCCCTCGTGTTCCACATCGTCCGCGACGGCAGGGATGTGGTGACCTCATGGCTCAACCGCGGCCGCTATATCACGAACGACCACATGACCCCCTTCCATATTCCCGGCGACCCGGCGCAGGCGTTGTGGGAGAACTGGAACGCGCTGCAGAAACTGGCCTGGTACTGGAAAACGGTCAACACCCGCGCCATCGAGACCCAGCCGGATATGATTATCAAGTTCGAGGAGCTCTTTAAGACGAACAAAGAGCTCATCTTCGACATCCTGGCGAAGTTTGACGGCCTGGTGTATGACGAAGCGAAGGTCCGCGCTTCCCTGGAGAAGAAAGTCAACCGCAACCGGATCGAGTTCTTCCCCAAGTATGACGAATGGCCGCGCCATTGGAAAGAGCAGTTCTGGGAGATCGCCGGGGAAAAGATGGAAGAGCTCGGCTACGCTTTCAAGCCGTAAAGCTGTAGCCTTCGAAGAAGGGATACTTTTCGAACTCCCCTGCCACCCGCGCTTTGAGCGCGTCATCCCACGTATAGTCGTTACGGGTTTTATGCGGTTTCGTATAGACGATCGCCGCGCAGGCATCGAGATACTCCTCGGTCGTCTCAAGGCCGAGAAAATCGCAAACTCTTTTCAGCTCCTCTTTCGGGTACTCCATGAAGTTTTCGATTTTGATATGGATCACATCGTCTGCATCCACCTGTTTAAAGACCGAATTCGCCGTCTCCACGAGGGAGAAGTAGTGCTCGAGTTCCCCCGTTAGCGCCTCCGGCGTCACTTTGCTCTTGTCCGAACCGACGGCCCGGTAGGCCATGGTGCTGATATTGTCGTAGGGGTTCCGGATGACGTGGATGAATTTGATCGGGAGGTCGATGGTCTTTTTCAGTTTCTTCAGCAGTTCCGGGTTCCGGCTGAAACGCCTGGAGCTGTTCCCCCCGCGTTTGTCGCCGATCACCTTCAGGTCGGTGTATTTGCCCTGGTACTGGCCTTCGACGGCATAAGAATAGCCCGTCCACTCGCGGCCGGCCTCGGTGAACTGCTTGGCGTTGCGCAGCAGCAGGTGAAAGATGGCCTCTTTCGAAAACCCGTACTTGATATATTTGAGTACATCCTGCTCATGGGCGATATTGGTTTGGGGATGGGCGTCGATCAACGAGCCGATCAGGCTGTGGCTGCTGCGCGGATAGCCGACGAACATACAGTAGGTTTCGACATGGTCAAAAAGGTGCGGCTCGGCTTTCAGCGCCCGTTTCGTATAAAAGTAGTCTTTGAGCAGGTCGAGCTTTGCTTTGACGTTTCCGAACATAGAGTATTTCCTTGTTTTTGTGATGATAATAATACAGTAAAGGGTGTTGGGGTTCGCTGATTTTCAGCGCCTAGTGCCGATAGAGCCTTTCGTACTTTTCGGTCATGGCGGCGGGTGAGTAGGCGTCGAGTTGGTCCCGGGCATGGGCGCTCAACCGCGCGCGAAGGGCAGCATCGCCGTAAAGGCGCTTGATGGCCTCGGCGAGCGCACGGGCATCGCCGGGCGGCACGAGGAGGCCGTTGGCGTCATCATGAATGATGTCGGGGATGCCGCCGACATTCGAGGCGACGATGGGCACATCGAACTGCATGGCGTCGAAGAGGATGGAACCCAGCCCTTCATAGCGTGAGGGGAAGGCGAAGAGGTCAAAGCATTTGAGGTAGTCGCCGACGTTGTTGACGAATCCCTCGAAGGTGACGTTCGCGAGATCCGCCGCCGCCGCTTTCAGCCGCGCTTCGTCCTGACCGCCGCCCAGCAGCACCACTTGGACGTCCGGGTGTGTTTTCGCCAGGAGACGGGCCGCCTCGATGAGCACGGCCTGGCCTTTGTGGGCATCGACAAGCGCGCCGATATGCCCCACGACGAATTTTCCCTCAAACCGGCGTTTCAGTCTGCTGACACTCTCCCCGTCGAATGCGAGGCGGCTCCAAGCGCTCGGGATGATTGCGACATCGGTGTCGGGAACAAGTTTATGTATCTCCGTTTTGATGGCTTCGGAAAGGGCGACGCACTGCGCGGCATTGGCATAAATGGCCCGGTTGAAGGCGTTGTTCGTGATGGCGTGGTCGACACGGCGGGTGACGATGTAGGGGATACCGAGGAGCCGTCTGCCGAAGAGGGCGAACTGCGCCGCTTTCGTTTCGTGCGCATGCAGCAGGGCCGCCCCTTTGAGCCGGCGGAGGTGAAAGGCGTAGGGTTTACCGATCTCGAGGACGGTGAGGTTTTCGATCTCCCGGCAGCGCCGTCCCAGTTCCGAACCTTTGCGCACGAGCAGCCGCTGGCAGTAGCCCCGCTGCGAGAGTGTTTCGATCAGTAACTGCGTCTGCCGCTCGCCCCCACGGAACCCTTTGGCAAAGTTGGCGTGGGCGATAAGCGCTCCGGGATGCTCCATCGTAACTGTCCTCTCTCACTGCATATTCCGGACGTATCCGAAGGGTAACCGGATCGTGTCGGAAGGATGCCGTATGGTACTGTAACATTGCCAAAAATCACGATGCCCCGCTGCCGGGGACGAAGGATGATTGGTGATGCTTAACCGCCGTTACCTCCGGATCGATGCGGACAGAAACAGCAAGTTTACCTACTATATGCGCAACGTACTCGCCTACCCGCTGCCGGGTATTCTTTTCCGTCAGCACCGCGATTCACTGCTGGAGCGAGGGAAAGCGGATACGGAAGTGCAGGAGCGGTTGCACTACTATAACCGCTGCGACGCGCCATTCCACCTGGGAAGCGAAGCCGACACACTCGATGCTTTCAGAAAGGCGAAAAAAAAGACCTACTTCTTCGATCTTTACGGATGGTGGCGCTATTTCCGCCCCGAGTACCGCAGCGCCTACCTCTTCGGGGATATCACCCACGTGCCGCCGCAGCCGACCCTGGTCAAAAGCCGCCCCATTGACGGGGATAACCGCAATTCGGTGCTGATGAATCTTAATAAAGTACGTCACTTCGTCTTCGTGAACGACAGGGTGCCGTTCGAGGCGAAAAAGAGTATGGCGGTCTGGCGCGGCAAGGCGTACGGAGAGCACCGCAAGGCGTTCGTGAAACGTTTTTACGACCACCCGCTTTGCGATATCGGACAGACGAATACGAAGTTCGAGCGGGACGTGCCCTGGCAGAAGGGGCGAATGACGCTCAAAGAGCAGCTGCAGTACAAATTTATCGTCTCCATCGAAGGCAACGATGTCGCCTCGAACCTCAAGTGGATCATGTCCTCCAATTCACTCGCGTTTATGGCCCGGCCCAAATACGAGACCTGGTTCATGGAGGGCACCCTTGTACCCGATTACCACTATGTCCTGCTCAAAGATGATTATTCCGACCTGGAGGAGAAGATCGCCTATTACAGTGAACATCCCGAGGAGGCGAAGGCCATTATCGCCAATGCCCACCGCCACGTGGCACGGTTCCGGGACAGTGAACGCGAGGCGATACTGTCCGTGTCGGTATTGGAGAAGTATTTCGAACGTTCGGGGCAGCTGGAAGCGGAGCGTCAGCGTCCGCGTGCACAGAAGAGACGGCGTACGGTCCGCCCGGTCCCGGCGCTATTCGGGGTGTAAAGGGGTTTACTTCTTCCCTTTGAGACGCTTTTTGAAGTTGACGACCGCTTTGGTTTTGCGGTCGAACGCGGCGATGGCTTTCACTGCCAGCGCTTCGTCGATACCGCGCAGCTCGGCATAGACCCTTCCCATCAGGGCGAGGTCATCGGGCTGTGCCCAGAGCTTGCTGAAGTTTTTCAGCCCTTCAAGAGGGCCGATGGGGCGGAACTGCATGCGGTTGATATCGACGAGCATAAAGGTGTAAGCCCCGTTCTCTTTCCGTATCAGGATATTTCCGGGGGAGTAATCCTCGTGCCAGACCCCTTTTTCGTGTAGACTGCAGGTGAAGGTCGTAAAGGCACGGAGGATCGCCTCGACATCCTCTACCTCATGATGCAGCACCTCCCGGATTGTAAAATCATAGGGCTCGTACTTCGAGATGAAGAAACTTTGCGCGAAGAGCCCGCGCTCGAAGAACTCGATATAGCCGATAGGCTGAGGGGTCGGGACATCCAGATCCTGCAGTCGAACGCCGTTGTGATAGGACTTTTTCGCCTTCGAATCGCGCAGATAGGCGTAGACGAAACGGTTGAGCAGGTGGGGCACCTTGAACGCCTTGATGACGGTCTTGATACCGTGCATAGGGACGATCCGCAGTTCGTTGCGCGCTTTGTGGATGCTTTCATCCGAGGAGGAGAATTGCGCTTCGACCGAGAGCAGCTCTGTTTCAAACTCGGCATAGTCTGGATGGATCGTATAGCGGACAGACAACGGCAACCCTTTTGTAAGTGAGTGGAATGGTGATGTGCTTCTGACTTGCGTCACAGCGGGGCCGTGATGGAAATAACGGACGATGGGCAGCATTATAACAACCGGGGGGGAAAAGAATATTGAATCGGAGTGTTTTCACAACGCACAAGAGCTTGCGCAAGGATTGTTGGGCCGGTAATCTGATAAAATTAGCTATCACTATACAAGACTGGGACACCGATTGAAATCGATTGCACGGCTCTATACTTTTATTTATTCGTATTATCTCAAGCTCTTCTATTCCAAGCGGGTAAAGCTGATGGGGCGCATACACGCTAACGGCTTTTTTACGATCGAAGTCGCCAGGGGGGCGACCCTGACGATCGAGGGCGACATCACCCTGAAGTCGGGCACGCTGATCGGCGTCCGCAAAAACGCTTCGCTCCGTATCGGCGCGGGGTGTTTTTTCAACCGCAACTGCACGATTGTCTGCCGTGACGCGATCCACATCGGGGCGGACTGCCTTTTCGGGGAGAGCGTCAAGGTCTATGACCACGACCACAGGCTTGCCGGCGGGAAGGTCTCGAAAAGCGACTATACGCTGGGCAGCGTTGAGATCGGAGAGGGTTGCTGGCTGGCGAACGACGTCAATGTGCTGAAGGGGAGCGTGCTCCCTGCGAACAGCGTCGTTGCGGCCAAAGGGGTCGTCAACCGTCCGCTGGAGCATGCGGGCATCTACGCGGGCATTCCCGTCGCCTATAAAAAAGCACTACCTAATTAACGAAGAACGGATCGAATGAAGCAGAAAATTACAGCAAATATCATTACACTGAATGAAGAGGAGAATATAGCGGACGCGATCCGTTCCGTTCAGGCCGTCTGCGATGAGGTCCTCGTCGTCGATTCGCAGAGCACGGACAAAACGAGGGAGATCGCCGAATCCCTCGGGGCCAAGGTTGTCGTCCAGCCCTACCTTGGGGACGGGCCGCAAAAGGCATTCGGCGCGCCGCTGGCCGCGAACGACTGGATCCTGAGTCTCGATGCCGATGAGCGGCTTGACGCAAACGCGGTCGAAGCGATCGCCGGCCTTGATCTGGCGAACAGCGGGTATGACGCATACGCTTTTCGCCGGAAGAGTTATATCGGACGACACTTCATCAAGCTGTGGTATCCGGACCGGCTCGTGCGCCTGTACAACCGCAACAGTGCGGGATTCACCCAGGCGATCGGCCATGCGAAAGTCGAGGCGGAGAAGGTCAAGGAGCTTGACGCGGACCTGCTGCACTACTCCTACAAGAGCTACGGGCAGATGATCAACAACATCGAAAAGTTCGCCGCCCGCGGTGCGCGCATGCTGCACGCCAAGGGGAAGCGGGCCCGATGGTACGACCCGTTCCTGCACGGCGGACTGACGTTCTTCAAAAAGCTGGTCGTCAAAGGGGGGATGTTCCACGGCATGCCCGGCTGGACCGTCTCGATCATCTCCGGGTTCAATACCTATATGAAATACATGATCCTGATCGAGATGCAGGAGAATGAAGCAGAGGAAGAGACGTCGGCATGAAGTACCTGCACATCATGAAGAACGAGAAGTTCATCGCCTCTTTCATCACCTTCATCCACACCCAGTTCAACCCCGATGAACATCTGTTCATCATCCTGGGGGGCGTGTCGCAGGAGAAGCACCCGGTACCGGATCATCCCAATGTGATCGTTATCAAGAGTATGAACAGCCCTTTGCGCTATTTCTCGGCCGTCAAGCAGCTGAAGCCCTATTTTGAACAGGCGGAAAAGGTGATCATCCACAGTCTGCTGATCCGCGGGATCATCGACTTTTTCTTTTACAACCTGCGGTTCTGCACCAAAGCGTATTGGGTCGTATGGGGGGGAGACCTTTATGACTACCCCGCCAAGAAAAAGAAGCTCAAGCGGCAATTTTATCTGTATAAGAAGCGTCAGGTGATCAAGCGCATTGCGGGTCTCATCACCTACATTCGCGGCGATTACGAGCTTGCGAGGCGCTGGTACGGCGCCGAGGGCAGCTATCATGAATGTCTGATGTACCAAAGCAATACCTACAAGGCGATTCCGCTTCCCGAAACGGAGAAAGAGGAGATCTGTATCCAGGTCGGAAATTCGGCAAACCCCACGAACAACCATCTGGAGATCCTGCAGAAGCTCCGCCCCTATGCCGATGAAAAGATCAAAATCATCTGTCCGCTTTCGTACGGAAGCAAACAGCATGCAAAGAAGGTGGCGGCGACGGGCAAAGCGTGGTTTGGCGACAAGTTCCAGCCGTTGATGACGTTTCTGCCTTATGAAGAGTACCTGAACTCCCTCGCCGAGATTGACATTGCGGTGTTCAACCATAAGCGGCAGCAGGCAATGGGGAACATTATCACGCTGCTCGGCCTTGGTAAGAAAGTCTATCTGCGAAGCGACATCTCCACGTGGGGACTTTTTGAGGAGAAAGGGGTGCAGCTGTTTGACAGCTGCGGGCCGCTTTCGATTGAACGGTTGCCTGCAGAGACGGAAGCAGCGAATTGTCAACGCATCCAAACGCTCTTTTCGGATGCTGTCTTGCAAACGCAGTGGGCAGAGGTTTTTCAGGGAAGCGGACAGCGATGATCGTCTTTTACCTCATGACGGAAAAAGGGTATGTCACCCTTCAAAACTTTGTCGAAGCATACGGAACGGAGAAGATCACCTATGTCTGTTCGGCGAGGGATGCACAGATGGAGACGGATTATTTCGACAGGATCGGGCAGCTCTGCAGTACGCACGGCATCGCTTTTTTTGCGCGCGGCGAAGAGCCGGCAAGAGCGGCGGAGACCTATGCGTTTACGATCGGCTGGCGCTGGTTGCTGCCATCCTCGGCGAATCTGATCATCTTCCATGACTCTCTTTTGCCGGCATACAGGGGGTTTGCGCCGCTTGTCAACGCCTTGATCAACGGGGAAGAGCGTCTTGGCGTTACGGCCATATTCGCCGCAGACGAGTATGATAAAGGGGATATCGTCGCTCAGGAAGCGATCGATATCGCTTATCCCATGACCATCCAGCAGGCGATTGAAAAAATTGCGCCGCTCTATTCCAAGCTGGTCAACTCCATCAGTGCGGCCATCATCGGCGGCAAAGGAGTTGCGGGGACACCGCAAAGGGAGTCGGAGGCCACGTACAGCCTTTGGCGGGATGCGGAAGATTACTGCATTGACCTGCATAAAGACGCCGATCGCATCAAACGCGAAGTGGATGCCCTCGGTTCGCCGTACGATGGCGCCAAACTGTCGCTGAACGGTGAGATGATCACGCTGGTGAGCGTCGAAGTGTGCTCTGATGTAGCGATCGAGGACCGCGACAGCCATATCGGCAAGGTGATTTTTTACGCGGAGGGGTACCCGGTCGTTGTGTGCAAGCGGGGATTGCTCAGGATCCTTGATGCCCGAAAGAGCAGAACGGGTGAAAGCGTATTGCCCCTGAAACAGTTTCGATCCCGATTTGAAAAGGTGGACAGACCCTTATGATTTTTTTTAATGTACCGGCGTACACCGGTAAAGAAGATGCGTATATGCTCGAAGCGGTTCGGAGCGGGAAGATCTCCGGTGACGGCCTATTCACGAAGAAGTGCCACGAATGGTTCGAGCGTGAGCTCGGGTGTGCCAAGGCCCTCTTGACGACATCATGCACCCATGCCCTGGAGATGGCGGCTATTCTGATAGAGATCGAGCCGGGCGATGAGGTGATCATGCCGAGTTACACCTTCGTTTCGACGGCCAACGCGTTCGTCCTGAGAGGGGCGAAGATCGTTTTCGTCGACATCCGTCCCGATACGCTCAATATCGACGAGACGAAGATCGAAGCGGCGATCACCGAGAAAACGAAGGCAATCGTGCCGGTTCATTACGCCGGCGTCGGCTGCGAGATGGATACGATCATGGCGATCGCGGAACGCCACGACCTCTACGTTATCGAGGATGCCGCGCAGGGGATGCAGGCGACCTATAAGGGGCGCGCACTGGGCACCATCGGGCACATCGGAACCTACAGTTTCCACGAGACGAAGAACTACACCGCCGGCGGCGAGGGCGGACTGCTGATCATCAACGACGAGCGTTTCGCCGAGCGGGCGGAGGTCATCCGGGAGAAGGGGACAAACCGCAGCCAGTTCTTTCGGGGGATGGTGGACAAATACACCTGGGTCGATATCGGTTCATCCTACCTGCCGGCGGACATCAACGCGGCCTATCTCTATGCGCAGCTGGAGGCGGCCGATGCGGTCAATGCGGACCGTCTGGCAAGCTGGCGGCACTATTACGAAGCGTTCGCCGCACTGGAAAAAAAGGGTATCGATCTGGCGACGATACCGGCACACTGCGAGCACAATGCCCATATGTTCTACCTCAAATGCCGTTCGTTCGAGGAGCGTTCCGCTTTCTTGGAGCACTGCAAAACGGAAGAGATCCTGGCCGTATTCCACTACATCCCGCTTCATGCATCGCCGGCGGGCAAACGGTTCAGCCGTTTCCACGGCGAAGACCGTTTCACGACTGTCGAGAGCGAACGTCTTGTCCGCCTCCCGCTCTATTACGGGATGGGCGAGGCGACGCGTCAGCGCGTCATCGACGTCGTGACATCCTTCTACGGTGACTAGACCTTCACTCCCCCGTATTACCGGCTGAACTGCCGGTTCTCCTCCAGACTTCTGATCAGGATTTTATTCATCCTTTTTTTATCGTTCAGTTTGATCTTTTTGTATGTCTTCGTATCGCGTATCTCGTTATTGAAGGCTTTGGAGATGACGTCGGAGATGACGAAGGTTTCGTCTTCACAGATAATGGCGTTTTCGTTCCAGTTCCCTACAAAGGCGCATTCGCGGTTGTAGTCCGGGGCGAACAGGTCGTAGCCGTGGGCATAGTCGCTTGCGGGGTTGTCTGTTCCCAGCATCGCCATCAGCGTCGGGGCGATATCGAGGTGCGAGGTGAGGCGGGTCACTTTTTTCGGTGCCGTGCCCGGCAGGCGGATATAAAGCGGCGTGCCGACCTGCTCGCGGTCGTAGGCGGAGTTGTGTCCGTAGTGGTCGTGCTCGAAGAACTCCTGCCCGTGGTCGGAAAGGACGATGATAACGGCGTCGTCGTAGAGGCCCCTGGCCTTGAGTGCGGCGATAAAGCGGGCGAAGCGGTCATCGACCTGATACGCGGCATTCTTGTACATGTTGAAGAGTTCCGTCCGCTCCTCGGCGGTCGCCGTCAGGTACTGGCTGCTCACCTGGTCCGGGGTATACTTCCGGAAAGCGTCGTCGTAGGCGCGGCTGTGGACCGCATCGAGCCAGACGAAGGCAAACATGGGTTTGTCCATCTCCTGTTTCCCGAGCCAGTCGTCGAAATAGGTGACGGTCGCCAGGTCATTCTGGGTCTTGGTACCGTTGTAATCATCCTTGATGGCATCCTGGACGTCGTAAAAGATCGTCTGCCGGAACTCCGGCCAGGCGGTGTTGACGCTGGAATCAATACTGATCTGGTAATCCAGTTTCTTGAGGGTCTCGAACAGTACCGGGCCTTTCTTGGCATTGAGGAAGCCGAACCAGTAGCTGGAGTTGATGCCGTAAAAGATCGAGAAGAAGCCGAAACGGGTATTGTTCCCGCCGCTGTAGTGGCGCTCGAAATCGACGGTCTCGCGTTTGAAGGCAGCCATGTTGGGCATGTTGTCGTCATTGACGATGTCAGGGCGGAGGGCGTCGACCCCGAAGATGAAGATGTTGGGTGTTTTGGGGTGGGTGACGCTGATGGGGTGCAGTGGATAGTGGATATTGGTGATCTTCTTGATGTTGACGTTGATCCCGTCGTTCTGTGCCTTCTCCATGCCGAAGGTGCCGATGAGCAGGTCGTCCATCAGCAGCGGCTGGTAGAGGGGGACGACCTTCGTGCGTTCAAGGATGTTGCCGTCGAGGTGGAGGTTGGCCACGGCGTAGGTCAGTTTTTCGCCGACGATGACGAGGAGGAGCAGGGGGACGAGGGTACGGTTCAGCCGGCGGTTGACCCGCAATGCCTTCTGGGCGGGAATCCGGGCGATCCGTTTCAGCCCAAGGAGCAGCAGCGCCGCCAGGACGGCAATGACGATGAAGACGATCACGACGGCCTGGCCCGTCATCTGCAGGCTGTCGTAGGCGGCCGGCGAGAAGAGGATATTGAGCACCATGCCGTTGATATGGAAATTCCAGATGCGGTAGATGGCAAAGTCGGTCATCAGCAGAAGGTCGGTGAGAAAGAACAGCAGCAGAAGCAGCACCGTCGCCAGACGGGTCAGGCGGAAAAAAGCGCGCAGAAGCAGCCAGTAGATCAGGTAAAGCGTCGCCGTCGTCGAGAGCAGGGCCGCCGCGGTGAAGAGCAGGGCCGAGGGGGTGTAGTGGCTGTTGAAGAGGGCAAAGGCCAGTGAGAGCAGACCGGTCGTGAGCAGGTTGGCTTTGAAAAAGAGGGCAAGATGCTGCGATGTCATGGTGTCACTTTTTCGTGAAAGTATACCAGAGGCGGCCAACACTGTATAATACGCCTTAAAAAGGGCATAGACGCGTGAAATACTCGCCGGCGCAATACTATTTCGGTCTGCTGCGGCAGACCGTGAAACTCCAGCTGATTTTCCTGCTGCTGCTCTCTCTTTCCCGCCTGCTGTTCTTCTGGCAGTTTTCGCCGTCGAAGGCTTCCTTCCCCGGCCGGGAGCTGGCAGAGGCGTTCTTCCTGGGACTGCGGATCGACCTGGTGCTACTCTGCTACCTCATGGCCCTGCCGCTGCTGGCGATCATCCTGAACCACCTGACGCGGAACGTCGTGCCGCTGCCGTGGCTGCCGCGGCTTTTTCGCGGATACTTCACCGCCGTCTACCTGATTGTGAGCGCCCTGGTCGGGATCGATTTCGGGTTCTACTCCTACTTCGGCGAGCACATCACGATCATGCTCTTCGGCTTCTTCGACGACGATACCTGGGCCCTCGTGCAGATCGGGCTCAAAAATTACAATGTCACCCTGATCATAGGAGTGATCCTCTTTTACGCCCTTTCGCTGGTCTGGTTCGTCGGCCGCTTCTTCCGCGATGTCCGTCCCTCCGCCGTCAAGGCCGGTCCGATGAAGGCGGCAGCCGTCTACCTTGTGCTGCTGCTGCTGGTCGGGGTGGGTGCACGGGGAAGCCTGGGGCTTTTCCCCCTGCTCAAAAACATCCCGGAGGTGTCGTCGGACGCTTTCGTCAACGCCATTCCGCACAGCGGCGTCTTCGCCTTCGAGAAAGCACTCAAGCAGTACATGAAGGATAAGAACGGCGGCTACGACCTGATCAGGCGCAGCGGCTACAAAGGCAAAGTGCCGCAGGCGTTCAGGGACTATCTCGGACGGGAGCAGATCGATACGGCCGATCTCGCGTCGAACCTGCGGCGCACAACGCCGTATAATAGCGCTGCCGCAGCGAAACCGCCCCATGTCGTCGTCGTCATGGTGGAGAGTTTCGGGGCACCGATCCTGCAGTACCAGAGTCCGACCTTTGATATTTTGCGCCGGCTCAAGCGGCACTTTGACGAGGATATCCTCTTTACCGATTTCATTTCCGGCGCCAACGGGACGATCGCGTCGATGGAACCGTTCCTGCTTAACGTCGTCGCCCGTCCCGCCAGCATCGCCTACGGGCAGAGCCGTTACCAGCGTACCGCTTTCCCCCAGGCGGCAGCGAGGGTCTACAAAGCGGCGGGCTACGAGACGAACTTCGTCTACGGCGGGGACCTCTCGTGGCGCAACGTCGGCAGTTTTTTCAAACGCCAGGGGTTCGACCATGTTGAGGGAAAAAGTGACATCGAAATGCTCTACCCCGGGGCGGAGGAGCATGACTACGGCGTCTACGACCGGTATACGTATGATTTCGTGCTGCACAAGCTGGAGCAGGCGGAAAAGCCGCAGTTCGTCTTTATTCTGACGACGAACAACCATCCCCCCTATATTCTCTCCAAAAGCTACGACTCCAAGCCGCTGCAGTTCACGGAAGCACTGCAGGCGCACATTACCGGGGATATGGAGCTGGCGCACCGTCGGCTGCAGGACTACCAGTATGCCCTCGATATGGCGGGGCGTTTCATGGACGGGGTCAAAGCCTCCGATTTGGGGGAACGGACCGTCGTCGCCATCACCGCGGACAACAATACGATCGAGGGGATCATGCATTACGACCGTCCGCTGCAGGAGGGCAAGCAGGTGCCGTTCTACCTCTACCTGCCGCCCTATCTGAAGGCCGAACCGTTCGACCGCAACGTCAGCGCGTCGCATAACGACCTCTTTCCGACGCTCTACGGCCGCACCCTTTCCAACGCAACCTATACGGCCGTGGGGGAGGATCTTTACGATCCGGAGGCGCTGCACTGCGGTTATAATGACGCGGGCGTCATCGTTTCGGCCGGAGGGGCGTTCAAAACCGGTCATGCTTCCAACGAACAGCAGCATGCTTGCGAGCAGAAGTATAACGCCGCTCTGGCGGTGACCGAATACCTGGTGCGGCAGGCGTATGAACAGGTGAAACCCGTATGGGAAAAGGGGAGTGAATGAAACAGACTTTCAGGCGGTTCTGGCCGTATATCAAGGGGTATAAAGGCTACTATTTCATCGTTCTTATCGGGATCATCATGACGGTACTGGCCACCGTGGCGACGGCGCAGATCATGCAGCCGCTGATGGACAAGATGTTCATCGAGAAAGACCCGCAGATGCTCTACTACATCCCCCTGATGATGATCGTTATCTACGTCGTCAAATCGGTGGGGCGTTACCTGCAGGCCGTGTTCATGAACTATATCGGCCAGCATATCATCACCCGGCTGCGTTCGCAGCTGCTCGATCACATGCTGCATCTGGACATGGCTTTCCTGCACGCCAACCGCAGCGGGGAGCTGATCAGCCGTATCACCAACGATATCAACCGCGTGCAGTACTTCGTCTCCAATATGCTGCCCGAACTGGTCCGGGAGCTGTTGACAGCCATCGGCCTGATCGTCTACGTTATCTACCTCAATGCCGAACTGGCCTTTTATTCGCTGGTCGTCCTGCCGCTGGCGATCTACCCGCTGATCCTCATCGCCAAACGCCTGCGCCGCCTTTCGCACCGTTCGCAGGAGAAGAACGCCGATGTTGTCACCCGCCTGACCGAGGTCTTCAACAACGCCGAGATCATCAAGGCCAACGGCACCGAAGCCTACGAGATGGGCCGTTTCGACGCGGAGAACAACAAGTTCTTCAAGGTGAACATGAAGGCGGTCTATACGAACGAGATCGTTTCGCCGATGATGGAGGTTCTGGGGGCCACGGGGCTGGCCGCCGTCATCTTTATCGCCGGGCAGCAGGTGTTCAACAACCAGATGACCGTAGGGGAGTTCACGGCGTTCCTGACGGCCGTGGGGCTCACCTTCCAGCCGATGCGGCGTGTCAGCTCCATCTACGGGAAGATCCAAAACGCCATTGCAGCAAGCGAACGGATCTTTAGTGTGCTTGACCGCAAATGCATGATCGAAGAGGGGCATGTCGAGCTCGAGGAGCCGATCCGGGAGATTGCATTCAGTCACGTCTCGCTTGATTACGGGGAGAAGCGCGCATTGCGGGATGTGTCGCTTTCCATCCACCCCTCAGAGCAGATCGCCCTTGTCGGCGACAGCGGGGGCGGGAAGAGTTCGCTGGTCAATCTGCTGCTGCGTTTTTATGACCCGTCCGAGGGGGTGCTGCGCATCAACGGCCGGGATGTGCGGGAGTATGACCACCGCTCCCTGCTCAAACAGATGGCCGTCGTCTCCCAGCGCGTTTATGTCATGCAGGACAGCCTCGCCGAAAATGTGGCCTACGGCCTTGAGCTGGACGAAGAGCGGGTCGTCGAGGCGCTGAAGCTGGCCGACGCCTACGACTTTGCCGAGGGCCTGCCGGAGGGGATCCATACCCTGATGGAAGAGGGGGGTGTCAACCTCTCGGGCGGGCAGCGCCAGCGCATCGCCATCGCCCGTGCCATCTACAAGAACGCATCGGTCTTGATCCTCGACGAAGCGACCAGCGCACTGGACAACGAGAGCGAATACCGCATCCAGAAGGCCCTGGCATCCTACTCGAAAGACAAGATCACCATCATGATCGCCCACCGCCTCACAACGGTCGAACACGCCGACAGGCTCTACTTCTTCAAAGCCGGAGAGATTACCGACACAGGAAGCTTTACGGAGCTGATGGAGCGTTCGGAAGATTTTCAGCGCATCGCGCGCAGCTACGAAGGGTAGCCCGGACAGGGAACCCTCATCTGGCACACGGTACCGACACTCTTCGCCCGCCCTTTTCCATCCCCCGTCAGCTCTTAAATCCACCCTAATACATCGATAGATATGCGCAGTCATCAGGCATGTTGGCAAAACTAACAGCCGTGGCATAAAAATCCTACTATACTTGTGAAAGAGGCTTGCAAGGAGGGATGCGATGCATGACAGTGACGACAAGATGATGATCACGGAACGGTTCGAGCTGAAAGAAAGGGTCTGTGCCGCCCTGCGGCAGCGCACCCCGGATTTCGGCTTCGGGGGCTTTGGAGAGGCGACTTATTACCGGACCTACAGCCGCAGGAAAGAGGATGGGTCGCAGGAGCATTGGGCCGATACGGTTATCCGGGTGACCAACGGGGCGATGTCCGTCCGAAAACACCACTACGCGACGAGCAGGCTGCATTGGGATGAGGCATATTGGCAGTCCTATGCCGCCGAAATGGCCGAAGCGATGTTCGAGATGAAGTGGCTGCCGCCGGGACGGGGCCTCTGGGCCATGGGAACGGAATACGTCTATACCCGAGGCGGTGCGGCGCTCAACAACTGCGGCGCAGTGGATACGGCGGATCTTGCCGCTGCGGCCGACTGGACCATGGATATGCTGATGTGCGGTGTCGGCGTCGGTTTTAACACCGCCTGGACAGGCCGCGGTGCGGCCGTGCCGGACAAGTCACGGCCGGTGCCCTTTGTCATTCCCGACAGCCGCGAAGGGTGGGTCGCCTCGGTCAGATTGCTGATCGAAAGCTACACCAGGGGCGGGGCATGGTTCGCATTTGATTACGATACGATCCGACCGGCTGGCGCAACGATCAAGGGCTTCGGCGGTACCGCTTCGGGACCGGGACCGCTTAAGACGCTGCATCGAAGGATCGAGAGCTATCTGGATGCCTTCTGTGCGGGGGAGACGGATGCAACGCGCTGTACGGCGGATATCTTCAATGCCATCGGCGCATGCGTCGTCGCCGGCAATGTCCGGCGCAGTGCCGAGATCGCGCTGGGTTCGGCGGACGACAGCACCTTCCTGGAGCTCAAAGATTACGAACGCCACCCCGAACGCGCCGAGATCGGCTGGATGTCCAATAACACGGTGGTCCTGGAGAAGACGGACGATTTCAAAAAACTGCCGATGATCGCCAAACAGATCATCGCCAACGGGGAACCGGGGATCATGAACCTGATCAACGTGCAGAAGTATGCACGCTACGGCAGGGACGCCCACGACAACGCCTGGCTGGCGAACCCCTGTGCCGAAATCCCGTTGGAGAGTTTCGAGCTGTGCAACCTCGCGGAGGTTTTCCCGTCGCGCTGCGGGGATGAGGACGATTTTTACAAGGTGCTTGAATACGCGACGTTTTATGCGTCGACGGTCGCCCTGCTGCCGACGCACCGTTCCGAGACCAATGCCATCGTCGTACGCAACCGCCGTATCGGGATCAGTCTCTCCGGTGTGGCGGATATGCTCGATGCGCTTGGGGCGACCGAACTGACACGGCGGCTTCGGAAGGGGTACAAGGTCGTGCGCGCCGTCAACCAGAAACTGGCGGCGGATGCGGGGGTGCCGGCTTCGATCCGCGTGACGACGATCAAACCCTCAGGCACGATTTCGCAGCTGGCGGGGGTAAGCTCGGGGATGCACTTCCCCACCTTCCAGTACGCCCTGCGGCGGATGCGTGTCGGAAACGACTCTGCCGTCTGCAGTGTCTTAAAGGCTGCGGGAGTACCGCACGAAGCGGATGTCTACAGCGACAATACGACAGTGTTCGAATTTCCGATCGATCAGGGGAAGACGCGCAAAGCGACGGAGGTTTCCGCCTGGGAGCAGTTCGCGTTCCTGGCGATGCTCCAGCGCGAGTGGAGCGACAATATGGTCAGCTGTACTGTCTATTTCGACCCCGAAACGGAGGGGCACCAGGTCGAGCATATGCTGGCGCAGTTCGCCCCTGTCATCAAGTCGGTCTCCATGCTGCCGCACTCCGAGACCGGTGCCTACAAGCAGATGCCTTACGAAGGGATCTCCCGGGAAACCTACGAGGAGAAACTCGCCGCCATGCCACAGATCGACTGGAACCTCTTTTCAGACAGCGACGGCATCGAGAGCCGTTTCTGCTCGAACGACACCTGCGAGCTTTAAGCGGGGTGTACGGTATACGGGTAAACGCTACGAAATGAATCATGGGTAGAAAAGAAGGTCTGAAAAAGGGCATTCTATGCAAGTAGAACTTTCATAGGCGATTTTTTCTAAAATCAAGGCGGAGTAGTGCGAAGCGTACTTTTGTACGTGAGTGCTACGACAACGATGAGTTTAGGAAAAAGCGTCTAATGAAAGTGGCTCCGGATACTGGATTCGAACCAGTGACCAAGTGATTAACAGTCACCTACTCTACCGCTGAGCTAATCCGGAATCGTTAAGAGGCCGAAATTATAAAAGAAACTTCCTGAAAAGTCAAGAATTTTTCGTGCGTTTGCGGCGGAGGTTTCCGGCAGGGATGTAGAAGGTGATCCCGGAGCTGTCTTCGGCAACGATCCGGCCCGTCTCAACGAGGCCCCGGAAACGCTCCTGGCTCTCGCTGTCGAAGAGCAGGGCGATATCCTCCAGACTCAGCGGCCGCTTGTCGAGGGTGTTGAGGATCGCGTCATCGCTGTAGCATCCCTGGCACGATTCGGCATGGGTCCGCGAGGCGATGTGGATAGGCAGATCAGGGTCAAACTTCGAGGCGACCTCGTGAAGCTCGCCGTAGCTGAGCCCCTGCACGGGGTAGGCTGGCGGGCGGTCGATCGTCCCGATATCGACCCGTTTGCAGGGGATGTCATGCAGGACGTCATTTAATGCAGCAATCTCTGCATCGGTGTCGTTGAGGCCGTGGACGAAGAGGATCTCGAGGTAGAGATCGCCGCGGTACTCTTTGGCAAAGGCTTTGACGGCATCCACGAGCGCACCGATCTCGATCCCCTCGGCGGGGCGGTCGATCTTGCGGAAGACCTCCGGGGTGACCGCATCGAGGGAGAGCTTGACCTGGTCGAACTTGAGCAGGGTCGCAAAGGTATTCGGATCGGTCAGGGTGGCGCTGTTGGTGAGGATCAGGGTTTTCGTTTCACCCTTGACGGCGTCGATACGGTCTACCAGGGCGTCCAGGTCGGGGTAGAGGGTCGGTTCGCCGTTGGCGGTGACGGTGATGTCGTCGATGCCGGGATGTGCGAGTAAGGCACTTTCCAGTTCGGCGATGATCTCGTCGACACTGCTGCGCTGCTTCTGTTCGGTGACAGGCGCTGCGGGAGCGAGCTCACAGTAGAGGCAGTCGAAGTTGCACTGCTTGAGACCGGGCGAGAGGTCGATGCCCAGCGAGGTGCCAAAACGGCGGGAGTTGACCGGGCCGAAGATCGCGCTCATCCCTTGCTCCTGTTGTTCAGGTGTCAGGCTTTGGTGCTGACGCGGTGGCACTCGTTGACGAAGTGGATGGCGTTTTCGACGGGAACGTCGGGCAGGATGCCGTGGCCGAGGTTGAAGATGTGGCGTTTGCCGCCCATCGTCTTCTGGATCACTTCGATACAGGCCGTTGTAGCCTCCTTGGAGTAGAGGCGGCACGGCTCCATATTGCCCTGCAGGACGTACTTGTCGCCGAGCTTCTCCTTGGCCAGGGCCATCGGTGTGCCCCAGTCGATGCCCATGACGTCGAAGTTTCCGTAGACGAGACCGCGCTCGATAAAGGCCGCGATCCCTTTGGGGAACATGATGACCGGCACGTGCGGGTACTTCTCTTTGAGGTATTCGGCGATCTCGACCATGTACTGCCAGGAGAATTCGTCGTATTTGCCCGGTTCGATCGCTGCGGCCCAGGAGTCGAAGATCTGCACGACGTCGACACCGCTCTGGATCTGTTTCTCCATGTAGTACTTGACGACTTCGGTGACTTTTTTCAGCACGCTGTGCAGCAGCTCCGGGTTGGAGTACATCATCTTTTTACAGACGTTGTAGGTTTTCGTGCCCTGCCCTTCGATCATGTAGGTTGCCAGGGTCCACGGCGCGCCGGTAAAGCCGATCAGCGCCTTCTCGTCGCCGCGTTCGTCGAGCTGCTTGCGCAGCAGTTTGATGGTGTCGTAGACGTAGGTGAGCTTGTCCGCCGCCGCTTCGCCGCCGAGGAGACGATCGACGTCCGCCTGCGTTTCGATCGGGTCGCTGAACTTCGGACCTTCACCCTTGACGAAGGAGAGGTCCATCCCCATCTCGTCGGGAATGACGAGGATGTCGCTGAAGAGGATCGCCGCGTCGACGCCGACGATATCGAGGGGCTGGAGTGTGACTTCCGCCGCTTTCTCCGGGTCATGGCAAAGGTTGAGAAAACTGCCCGCTTGGGCACGGACTTCCATATATTCCGGCAGGTAGCGGCCGGCCTGGCGCATCATCCATACGGGGGTATACGGTGTCTCTTTTCCGAGGCAGGCATCGACGAAAATTTTACTCATTTATATTCCTATGGGTGTTGGATTTAGCGGGCGATCAGTGCTGATCGCCTTTGTGCAGAAAGTAGAGGGCGAGCGCCAGCAGCAGGATCGACCCTGAGAAGTAGAGCATCTCCAGCGCCCCGTTGAACTGGGTGTGCAGGACGCGCTGGAAGAAGTTGACGACCAGGACCATGACGATGACCTTGGCGATCTTGTCTTTGAGCTGGTCGAGGGAGTGGATCTGCAGCACCGAGGAGCTTTTGCCGTCCTCGTCTTCGGCCGCATCGATCTTGGAGACGAAGAGCTCGTAGACCCCGAGGCTGAAGATCAGCAGCACGATGGCAATGAGGTAGAGGTCGATGGCCCCGATGATGTTTGCTACGACGTCTTCGTGCAGATGTTCCGGGTGGGCGTGGTGTGCGACGACGTCCCATACCATGACCAGGACGCCCCAGATGTCGAGGCTGGCGACAACGAAGAGGATGATCGCACCGATCAGCGAAAAGACAACGGCAAAGAGGGTGAAAAGACGGCTGTTCCAGAGGCCGGATTCAAACAGCTTCTCAAACATCGGCGCCTCCCATCTCTACCCATTTCTGCGCGATACGTACGGCATTGGTCGCGGCACCGACGCGGAGGTTGTCCGCGACGACCCACATGTGGAGCATATTGTCGCGGTAGAGGTCGCCTCTGATGCGTCCGACAAAGGTTTCGTTGCGGTCGACGCAGGCCGCCGGCATCGGGTAGACGCTGTTTTGCGGGTCGTCCTGGATAACGATGTTCGGGGCCTTGGAGAGAATCTCGCGTGCTTCGGCGGCATCAATGGCGCTGTCGAAGGTCATCGTGATCGCTTCGGAGTGGCCGCGCAGCACGGGGACCCGGACGCAGGTGGCGCTCAGTTCGACGGCTTTGTGCATGATCTTCTTGGTCTCGTTGACCATTTTGATCTCCTCTTTCGTAAAGCCGTTGTCGGTAAAGACGTCGATCTGCGGAATAAGGTTCAATGCGATCTGGTGCGGGAACTTGTTATGTTCGCTTTCACCGAGGCGGAAGGCGAAGAAGTCCTGCATCTGCTGCACGAGCTCTTCCATGGCGGATTTGCCCGCGCCCGAGGTCGCCTGGTAGGTACTGACGTCGACGCGGACCAGGTCAAAGGCGTCGTCGAGGGGCTTGAGGGCCTGGACCATCTGGATGGTCGAACAGTTCGGGTTGGCGATGATCCCTTTTTTCTTCCAGTCGCGGATATCTTCGGGGTTGACCTCGGGGACGACGAGGGGGACCTCTTCATCCATCCGGTAGTGGCTGGTGTTGTCGATGACGACGGCACCGGCTGCGGCGGCGAAGGGGGCGAATTTCGCCGAAACCGAACCGCCGGCGCTGAAGAGGGCGATCTCGATCTCCTCTTCTTCAAAAACGGTCTCCGTCAGCTCTTTGATGACCAGTTCGTCGCCGCGGAATTCGACGGTATTGCCGGCACTGCGGCTGCTGGCCATCGGTACGAGCTTGGCCAGGGGGAAATCGATCTCTTCAAAAATGCGCAGGATCTCTTCGCCGACGGCACCGCTGGCACCGACGACGGCTACGTTATATGTTTTCATGACTGTTTGCTACCTCGTAAAATTATTCTAAATCAAAAGATTGCTGTTCAGGCTCAATCTGGACACTCTCCGGCCCGCCCTCTTCGCCGTCATCCTCTTCATCGGTCACGGGCTCTTTCTTCGGACAGCGGGAGATGCTGGCGACATCGTCGCCCTTGACGATGTAGACGCCGCTGGTGTTGCGGCTCGATTTGGAGATGCTCTCCATGTCGACGCGGATCATTTTACCGGCTTTTGTCAGCGCCATCATGTCCATATTTTCGTTAACGATCACACAACCGACGACATGCTGGCCGGTTTTGACATTGAGTTTCATCGCAATGACCCCGCTGCCGGCGCGGTTGGTCAGGCGGTATTCGCCCGCCGTCGTCCGCTTGCCGATCCCCTTCTCGCTGACCGTGAGGATCTCCTGCTCGTCGCTGTCGATAATGTTCGCGTCGACAACGCGGTCGCCGTCATGTTTGAACTTGATACCGCGGACCCCGCGGGTGCTGCGTCCCTGTTCGCGGGTCTTGTCGATCTCGAACTTGATGCACTGCGCGTACTTGGTCAGGATGAAGAGGTACTTTGTCTCCGTCGTGGCGATCTTCGCGGTGATCAATGTATCGTCGTCGTCGAGGACGATGGCGCGGACCCCGTTGCTGCGGATGTTGGAGAACTCGCTGAGGTTGGTACGCTTGACGATGCCGTTCTCGGTAAAGAAGACCAGGGATTTCTCTTCGCTGAAGTCCTCCGTCGGGATGATCGACTGGATCTTTTCGTCCGGCTGGAGCTGGATCAGGTTGACGACGGCTTTGCCTTTGGCGGTACGGGAGCCTTCCGGGATACGGTAGACCTTCAGCCAGTGCAGCTGCCCGCGGTCGGTGACGAACATCAGCGTATCGTGGGTGTTGCAGGTGAAGAAGCTCTCGATGAAGTCATCCTCGTAGGTCGTAACGGCGGTCTTGCCTTTGCCGCCGCGGCGCTGTTTCTCGTAGTTCACCAGCGGCACACGCTTGATGTAGCCGCGGTGGGTGATGGTGACGACCATCGGCTCGTTCGGGATCAGGTCCTCGATATCGATATCGTCGTAATCATCTTCGATGTCCGTACGGCGCGGATCGTCGTAGACCTCCATCACCTCGTTGAACTCCTCTTTGATGATGCCGCGGAGCACCTCTTCGCTGCGCAGGACGCTCTCGAGATATTCGATGAGTTCAAGCAGCTCTTTGAGCTCGTTCTCGATCTTTTCACGCTCGAGGCCGGTCAGCTTCTGCAGGCGCATGTCGAGGATCGCCTGGGCCTGGATCGGGCTGAAGTCGAACTCGGAGATAAGCCCCTCTTTGGCGCTTTCGGTATCTTTGCTGGCGCGGATCAGCTTGATGATCGCATCGATGTGGTCCAGCGCCTTCTTCAGACCTTCAAGAATGTGGGCGCGCGCCTTGGCCTTTTCGAGGTCGAAGATCGTGCGGCGGATGATGACCGTTTTGCGGTGGTTGATGAAGTGGTTCAGCATCTCCAGGATCGGGAAGACTCTCGGTTCCTGGTTAAGGATGGAGAGCATGATGATCCCGAAGGTCGTCTGCATATTGGTCGATTTGAAAAGGTTGTTGAGAACGATCTCGCTCATGGCGTCGCGTTTAAGCTCAATGACGACGCGGATCCCTTCGCGGTCGGATTCGTCGCGGATCTCGCTGATCCCCTCGATCTGCTTGTCCTTGACGAGGTTGGCGATGCTCTCGATCAGGCGCGCCTTGTTGACCATGTAGGGGAGCTCATCGATAACGATGATCTCTTTTTTGCGGGTCTGCTCGATATGGGTCTTCGCACGGACTTTGATACGGCCGCGGCCGGTCTCATAGGCGTCGATGATCCCTTTTTTACCGTAGATCGTACCGCCGGTCGGGAAGTCCGGTGCCTTGATGTAGTTCATGATGTCCGGCAGGGCCGCTTTGGGATTGTCGACGAGGTGCACCAGCGCGGAGAGGACCTCTTTGGGGTTGTGCGGCGGGATATTGGTGGCCATACCGACGGCGATACCGGAGGAGCCGTTGATCAGCAGGTTGGGGACGCGGGTCGGCAGGATCTCGGGCTCCTGGGTCGTCGCATCGTAGTTGTCGATCATATTGACCGTCTCTTTGTCGAGGTCTTTGAGCAGCTCCCCGGCATACTTGGTCATACGTGCTTCGGTATAACGCATCGCCGCCGCGTTGTCGCCGTCGATGGAACCGAAGTTCCCCTGGCCGTCGACCAGGGTCATGCGCATGGAGAAGGGCTGGGCCATACGGACCAGCGCGTCATAGACCGCCGTATCGCCGTGGGGGTGGTACTGACCGATAACGTCCCCGACGATACGGGCGGATTTTTTGTACTTCGCCCCGGCGGAGAGGTTGAGTTTGTCCATCGCGTAGAGGATACGGCGGTGGACCGGTTTGAGACCGTCGCGTACATCCGGGAGCGCACGGCCGATGATGACACTCATGGAGTAGTCGAGGTAGCTGCTCTGCAGGCTCTCTTCAATATTGATATTTTCGATTTCGCTGTTATCCAACGGTTCGCTCATGGCTTGTCCCACCTCGTACAGGAGCCCGCAGGCCCCGTGTTCTAAGATTTTTGGCGCTTATATTAACCTATATATACTTAAACACGACGGTTGCGGGATCGGGGGGAGATGGGGTGGGCGGTAGAACGAGGAGGGTGATTAAAAAATAACCACCCATACCGAACAAAAAGCCGACAAAATTGTATACTATTTTCATGAAACTTCCGCAGTCAAGGCTGCGAAAAAAGGATTAACCAAT
>NZ_JBTKXX010000015.1:0-508 GCF_054862725.1 Thiomicrolovo sp. ZZH C-3 | reverse complement strand
GCTACTGTCGCTGAAGGCGTCACTGTCGTCGCTCCGGACGTTGCAAGCAACGGTGGTGCGGTTCCGGTCGATGTCAAGTCTGACATCGCTGCAAAATCCCTGATCATCGTCCAGAACGTCAACCCGGAATCTGCGGTGATCGTTTACGACCTCAACGAGTACAGCATCATCGACTTCTCCATCAAGATCAAGATGAAAGCTTCCGGTACGATCACAGCAGTCGTACAGGGTAACGACGGCAAGCTCTACAGCGGCTCCAAAACACTCGACGTTGCACTCGGTGGTTGTGAGGGCTGATCGCCTTCGCCTATCAAAAACGAAAATAGAAAGGTAATATCATGAGAATCAAAGCAAAACTCAAAGGTAATGTTGTTTCTGTAAAAGCGATGGCGAAGCACGACATGTGGACATACGACATCGCTGAGAAGAAAACCGGCGACCGCAACAACGCGAACTTCATCACGCACATCGACGCCAAAGTCGGCGCGGCGACTGTTCTTGACGCTTC
>NZ_JBTKXX010000014.1:0-551 GCF_054862725.1 Thiomicrolovo sp. ZZH C-3 | reverse complement strand
GAAGATAGATGAAATAGTTGGAAAGCTATAGTATAAAAGGTGATACTCCTGTAATCGAAATCTTCAATGGCTCTATTGGTATCCTGAGTAGGACGGAACACGTGATATTTTGTCTGAATCCGGGGGGACCACCCTCCAACCCTAAATACTACTTACAGATCGATAGTGAACAAGTACCGTGAGGGAAAGGTGAAAAGTACCCCAGTGAGGGGAGTGAAATAGAACCTGAAACCATTAGCTTACAATCATTCGGAGCCCTATGATTTATCAGGGTGACGGACTGCCTTTTGCATAATGAGCCTGCGAGTTGTGGTATCTGGCAAGGTTAAGTCAAGTACGAAGCCGTAGCGAAAGCGAGTCTTAATAGGGCGAATTAGTCAGATGCTGCAGACCCGAAACGAAGTGATCTATCCATGAGCAGGTTGAAGCTGGTGTAAGAGCTAGTGGAGGACCGAACCGGTAGGCGTTGAAAAGTCTTCGGATGACTTGTGGATAGGGGTGAAAGGCCAATCAAACTTCGTGATAGCTGGTTCTCTCCGAAATATATTTAG
>NZ_JBTKXX010000013.1:0-585 GCF_054862725.1 Thiomicrolovo sp. ZZH C-3 | reverse complement strand
CGAACGTAGCTACCGGGCAATGCGATTGGCATCACAACCCGAACACCAGAGGTTCGTTCACTCCGGTCCTCTCGTACTAGGAGCAACTCTTCTCAAATCTCAAACGCCCACGGCAGATAGGGACCGAACTGTCTCACGACGTTCTAAACCCAGCTCGCGTACCACTTTAAATGGCGAACAGCCATACCCTTGGGACCGGCTTCAGCCCCAGGATGTGATGAGCCGACATCGAGGTGCCAAACACCGCCGTCGATGTGAACTCTTGGGCGGTATCAGCCTGTTATCCCCGGAGTACCTTTTATCCGTTGAGCGATGGCCCTTCCATACAGAACCACCGGATCACTAGAACCTACTTTCGTACCTGCTCGACGTGTCAGTCTCGCAGTCAAGCACCCTTATACTCTTACGCTCATTGCATGATTTCCGACCATGCTGAGGGTACCTTCGTGCTCCTCCGTTACTCTTTGGGAGGAGACCGCCCCAGTCAAACTACCCACCACACAATGTCCTCGATCCGGATAACGGATCTAAGTTAGAACCTCAACAGTACCAGGCTGGTATTTCAAGGTTGGCTCCACCCGAACT
>NZ_JBTKXX010000012.1:0-621 GCF_054862725.1 Thiomicrolovo sp. ZZH C-3 | reverse complement strand
GGGGTGTCGAAGGAACAAGTCGTCTCCATGCCGCTTGACACGGACGGCAGCGTGAACACGACAGCCCTCGGTGCCGAGGTCAAAGGCGAGGCGGCGCAGACGGCCGCGGGCATTAAAGAAAATGTTGTCAAAGATATTACAATCGAGCAGGGCACCATCACGGATAACAGTGATCAAGCACCTGGCGCCGGCACAGACGTCAGGCCGGATGCTACGGTTGCGCCGATCGAGGCGCCGACGGTCGACGAACGCCCGCTGCCGCACATCGCGTCGGATGCCCCCGCCCCGGTTCAGCCGCAGGGGGTAGCGCCGATCAGCACCGAACGGCCGGGAGGAACCGTGGAGAGTCTATCTGCCCAACCGGCGGCCCCGATGCCAACACTGGAGCCGATTTCGGGCGAGTACCAGAAGAAAGCCGCTTCACTGCAAGCAGTACCTTCTCAGCGGGTCGGCGAGGGCGCATTGATCCTCGCGGTCGATTCGGTCCCCGCACCGACGCCGGAGCAGCAGGCGGCAGCGTCAGAAGTGCGGCTGGCGGCCACAAACCGCACACCCGTCACGGCGCAAATGCTCCTCGATGCGGGGGTGTCGAAGGAACAAGTCGTCTCCATGCCGCTTGAC
>NZ_JBTKXX010000011.1:0-879 GCF_054862725.1 Thiomicrolovo sp. ZZH C-3 | reverse complement strand
TTACGCTTTCTTTAAAGGGTGGCTGCTTCTAAGCCAACCTCCTAGCTGTCTAAGCCTTCCCACATCGTTTCCCACTTAACTAGAACTTTGGGACCTTAGCTGGCGGTCTGGGTTGTTTCCCTTTTCACGACGGACGTTAGCACCCGCCGTGTGTCTCCCATGATTGCACTCTTGGGTATTCGGAGTTTGCATCGGGTTGGTAAGTCGGGATGACCCCCTAGCCGAAACAGTGCTCTACCCCCCAAGGTGAGACATGAGGCGCTACCTAAATAGCTTTCGAGGAGAACCAGCTATCTCCGGGCTTGATTAGCCTTTCACTCCGATCCACAGGTCATCCGCTAGCTTTTCAACGATAGTCGGTTCGGTCCTCCAGTTGATGTTACTCAACCTTCAACCTGCCCATGGATAGATCGCCCGGTTTCGGGTCTACTCCCAGCAACTAAACGCCCTATTAAGACTCGGTTTCCCTACGGCTCCCCTAGACNAGTCGGTTCGGTCCTCCAGTTGATGTTACTCAACCTTCAACCTGCCCATGGATAGATCGCCCGGTTTCGGGTCTACTCCCAGCAACTGAACGCCCTATTAAGACTCGGTTTCCCTACGGCTCCCCTAGACGGTTAACCTTGCTACTGAAAGTAAGTCGTTGACCCATTATACAAAAGGTACGCAGTCACCGTCCGAAAACGGCTCCCACTGCTTGTACGTACACGGTTTCAGGGTCTATTTCACTCCCCTCACAGGGGTTCTTTTCGCCTTTCCCTCACGGTACTGGTTCACTATCGGTCAGTCAGGAGTATTTAGCCTTGGAGGATGGTCCCCCCATATTCAGACAGGATAACACGTGTCCCGTCCTACTCGATTTCACTGTTAACGTCCTTT